>CALQQB010000118.1 GCA_943332615.1 Phenylobacterium deserti | reverse complement strand
GGCCAGCAGCGTGTCCAGGTCCCCGTATTCGTTGATCAGGGCCGAGGCGGTCTTGATGCCGATGCCGGGCGCGCCCGGGACATTATCGACGCTGTCGCCGCACAGGGCCTGGACATCGACCACCTTGTCCGGCGTCACCCCGAACTTGTCGAACACCTGCGGGATGCCGATCTTCAGGTTCTTCATGGTGTCGAGCATGGTCACCCGCTCGTCCACCAGCTGCATCAGGTCCTTGTCCGACGAGACGATGACCACCTCGCCCCCCAGGTCGCGGACCTTGCAGGCATAGGCCGCGATCAGGTCGTCGGCCTCGTAGCCGGGGAGTTCGATGCAGGGCACGCCGAACGCCCGGGTGGCGTCGCGCACCAGCGGGAACTGCGGGACCAGGTCCTCCGGCGGCGGCGGGCGATGGGCCTTGTACTTGTCGTAGAGCGTGTTCCGGAAGGTGTCCTCGGAGTGGTCGAAGATCACCGCCAGGTGGGTCGGCGCCTCGGCTGAGGCCTTCATGTCGACCAGCAGCTTCCAGATCATGTTGCAGAAGCCGCTGACCG
Organism: Phenylobacterium deserti; assembly: GCA_943332615.1. Lineage (GTDB taxonomy): Bacteria > Pseudomonadota > Alphaproteobacteria > Caulobacterales > Caulobacteraceae > Phenylobacterium > Phenylobacterium deserti_C. The sequence continues at coordinate 3,192 of CALQQB010000118.1, read as the reverse complement.
CGCCGATCGGCAGGCCGTCGCTCTTGCGGGTCAGCGGCGGCAGGGCGTGAAACGCGCGGAAGATGAAGCCCGAACCGTCCACCAGGTAGAGCCGCATGGCGGGCCCGTCCTGGGTCAGCGGGCGGTCGGTGTCGGGCAGCGGCGGGCCGCCAAGGTCCAGCGCGTCGTCAGGCGTCTCGGTCATGGCGCCACGATAGGGCGGCCGGCGCGCGTCGCCTATCCCATGAACCGCTTCTGCAACGCCGGCGCGCCCTTGGCGACGGCGAACAGGGCGTCGGAAGAGCCGGCGTCCAGGAACGCCGCAGCGGCCGGGGCGCGTGCAGTTGCGGATCGCGCGCGCCATCCTCGAAGTTGATACCCACGACGCCGGCCTCGATCACCTGGGTGATGTTGCGAGACAGCGCGTCCAGGTCGTCTGTGAAGCCGCCCTCGAAATCGACCGACAGCGGCAGGTCGGTCGCCCGGCTGATGGCGGCGGCCGAGGAGGTGGCGATAGCCTTGGCGCCGGCCTCGGCGACAATCACCGCGCTGGCCACGTCCCAGGCATTGGGCAGGACCAGCACGTCGGGGCCCTGGTGCAACTGATGAAACGCCTCGGCCCTGGCGGTCTGGCTGATCTGGAATCCCGCTCGTCCGAGCTTGCCTTGAGGACGCAGATATGGGGAGCCCTGTGACACGCCGCTGGCGGAATCCGGCCATCGACGGATAATGGCGTCCGGAGATCGGGGGCCACGCATGAGCGACTCGGTCTGGAGACTGCCACCGGAAGGCGGGGACCTAGCTGTGCTCGCCCGCTGCCACATCCATGAGGGTGGGCCGCAGTTCCCGCCGGTGCTGTTCGAGCGCCTGCGGGGCGTCGGCCTGATCGTGACTCTCGGCAACATGGGCGAGCGATCGGGGCTCGACCAACTGCAGGAGATCGCGCCCGTCATCGGGGTCTGCGGCAAGGACGACACGGAGGACTTCCGCACCCGCCGCGCGTTTCTCCACCTCACCGGCGCCGGCTACGACATCGGCTGCGTGTTCGACGCCAAGGCGGCCGGGTTGGCCGAGGTGTGCGACCCGTTTATCGCCAGCGAGGATGCGGCGGCGGTCTCGACGCGGCTGTTCGGCTGCCAGGTGGATATCCTGCTGCATGCCGGTACGCACAGGCCGGACGAGGCCCGGTTCGGCCCGAGGGGCACGGCGCTATGCCCCGGCAGCGCCGCCCTGCCCGAGGACGGCGACCCGACGTTCCTGCGCCTGAAGGTTTCGCCGGAGGGCGTCTACGGCCAACTCGTCAGACTGACCTAGTCGCGGCTTCGCGTGCCCCTGCGAAACCGGCTAAGACGCCGCTGTGCCCGCCTGCGCTCTCACCCGCCTGACTCTTACAGACTTCCGCTCCTACGCGGGGGCCGAGCTTGTGCTGGACGGCCGGCCGGTGTGGCTGGCCGGACCCAACGGCGCGGGCAAGACCAACCTGCTGGAGGCGGTGAGCTTTCTGATCCCGGGCCGGGGGCTGCGCGGCTCCAACCTGGCCGAGGTCGGCCGCCGGATGCCGGGCGAGGCCGCTGGGCGCGCCTGGGCCGTGGCGGTCAGCGTGTGCACCGCCGACGGCGAGACCCGCCTGGGCACCGGCGTCGAGACCGCCGGGGCGGCACGGCGCGTGGTCCGCGTCGAGGGCGAACCAGCCCCGCCCGGCCGCCTGGCGGAGCACATCCGGCAGGTCTGGCTCACGCCCGCGCAGGACCGCCTGTTCCTCGACAGCGCCACCGAACGCCGCCGCTTCTTCGACCGCCTGGCCTTCGCCGCCGAGCCGATCCATGCCGCCCATGTCCAGGCCTATGAGAAGGCCATGCGCGAGCGCATGCGGCTGCTGACCGACGGCCCCGCCGACGCCGCCTGGCTGGACGCTCTGGAGGCGCGCATGGCTGAGGCCGGCGCGCTGATGGCCGACACCCGCGCCCGCACTCTGGCCGCCCTGTCGGCCGAGATCGCCACCCGGGGTGAACGGCCCTTTCCGCTGGCGCAGCTTTCGCTGACAGGCGAGTGGGAGCGTCTGGCCGTCGCCGGCTGTGAGGTCGCCGAGATCGGGTCGCGGCTGGCCACGGCCCTGGCCGCCGCCCGCGACCGCGACGCCGCCGCCGGCCGCGCGCTGACCGGCCCGCATCGGGGCGACCTGGCCGTGGTCCACGCCGAGAAGGACCGTGCCGCCGCCGAATGTTCCACCGGCGAGCAGAAGGCCCTGATCCTCAACCTGGTCCTGGCCCAGGCCGCCCGCCTCGCCCGCGCCCATGGCCCGGCCCCGATCCTGTTGCTGGACGAGGTCGCCGCCCACCTCGACGCGCGCCGCCGCGCCGCCCTGTTCGACGAGATCGAGGCCCTGGGGCTGCAGGCGTTCCTGACCGGCACGGACGAGATGCTGTTCGACGGGCTGCGGGGCCGGGCGCAGGGTTTCGCGGTGGATGGGTCGGGGCTGGTCGCATGCTAGGCTGACGCCATGATCCCGACGACGACCCTCCTGCTCGGCGAGTTCGCCTTCACGGCTGACCTTGCTGGCCCTGACGACGGCGACCCGGTGCTGATGCTCCACGGCTTCCCACAGTCGCGGCGCGCCTGGGCGTCACAGCTGGAGGTCCTCGCCGCCGCTGGTTATCGCGGCGGCGCGGCCAGCCTCCGCGCTCGCGACGTTCCGGCCGCCGGCCAGTGCACCCTCTACGCCTGGGGCGACGCCGACACGACCGTGGGCCGGGTCGCCGCCGAAGCCACCGCCGACTTCGTCACCGGCCCCTACCGGTTCGAGATCATCCCCGGCGCCGGCCACTTCCTCACCGACGAGGTCCCGGAGACGGTGAACCGGCTGCTGCTGGCGCACCTGGCCCAGGCTTCGGTCTAGGACTTCCGCGAACTCGTCGGTTCTGGCCGCAGCCATTGGGGTTTTGGCCCATCGCAGCCGCGAAGCCGGCAGAACGCGCGGCCCGCGTCGGCCGAGATGACAGAGTCATACGAGATGACAACACCTTGCATCGCGGCCAGCAGGTCCCGACGGGCGCCAATCAAGGCCTTTGTCCAGCGGAGGGATGGGTGACGTTTTAGACCGGAGGGATGGGTGACAGGTTTGGGTCCGTCTTGCCGTCGCCGCGAGCGGCGACGGCAAGACGGCGCAATCGTTTCTGGCGCGGGTCGATGACGCCGATGGGCGTATCGTAGAAG
>CALQQB010000117.1 GCA_943332615.1 Phenylobacterium deserti | reverse complement strand
CTTACCCGGCAACAACGGCGCGATCCGCTCCCACTGCACCTCGCTCAGCTCGTATCGCTTCACAGCCATCACAGACCTCCGCCTAAACGGAGACCTATGAATCACGCATCATGCGATCCGTGAATCCCTGAATGTCGATTGGACCTAGTGACCCTCCCGAAACGCGGGCCACGAACGCATCTCGACGGAGCGGTGACGTTGGGCTGTTCGATGCCGCTGAGAGGCCGCGTGAAAATGCGGGCGTATCCCGCCGTTTTGGGTCCGCTCGACCCTGCGCGCCGCGTTCGCCCGCAGGCCCTCACCCCCCGACCCGGATCACCACCTTCCCCACATGCGCCCCGCTCTCCAGGTGCGCGAACGCCGCCTTCGCGTCGTCAAACCCGAACACCCGGTCGATCATCGGCTGTACCCCCGTCGCCGCCACCGCCCGGCTCAGCGCCAGCAATCCCGCCCGGTCGCCCACGGTGATGTTGCGGAAGCTGGCCCCGCTCATCTTCAGCTGGAAGAAATCAATCCCCGGGTTCTCGGTGCTCAGGAACCCGATGGAGGCGATCTCCCCGCCCTGGGCCACGGCGCGCAGCGACTGGGCGATGGCGCCGGGGCCGCCCACCTCGACCACCCGGTCCACACCCCGCCCGCCTGTCAGGGTGCGGACGCTGTTCCCCCACGCCGCGTCCTCGGCGTAGTTCACCACCTGCGCCGCCCCCAGCGCCTTGAGCTGCTCGGCCTTCGCGGCGCTCGACGTGGTGGCGATCACCGTGGCGCCCACCGCGCGGGCCAGCTGCAGGGCGAAGATCGAGACCCCGCCGCTGCCCTGCACCAGCACCGTATGGCCGGCGCGGATCGGCGTGGGGCCGGTCAGGGCGGTCCAAGCGGTGAGGCCGGCGCAGGGCAGGGTGCAGCCCGCCTCGTACGACAGCGCGTCGGGCAACCGCACCAGCGCCTCCTGGCTCAGCGCCTTCAGCTCGCACAGCCAGCCGTCGCTCTCGGCGCCATAGCTGTCGCGGGCGATGGTCGATGGCATCTCGCCCCCGAACCACCGCGGATGGAAGGCGCCCATCACCCGGTCGCCGACCGCGAAGGCCTCGACCCCGCTGCCGACCGCCACCACCTCGCCGGCCGCGTCGCTGGTCGGGATCAGCCCCGGCAGGCATCTGCGCGGATAGCGCCCACGCACCATCGCCAGGTCGCGGAAGTTCAGCGAGACGGCGTGCACCCGCACCAGCACCTCGCCGCGTTGTGGCGCCGGGTCGGCCTCCTCGCGCTGGCGCAGGCCGTCCAGGCCGTCCAGATGGTCGAAACGATAGGCCTTCATGCGCGCCTCCAGGGTGCGCACCTCATGCCCTCCCGGCCGCGGACTGTCGAACTCCCGTTCCCGAGGATGATCAGGCGCCTGCTGGAGACCCACCCCATGCCCGCCCAGATCGCCCAGATCGCCGCGGCGGATCGAGGCGCGCGCAGGCCTCGCGCAAAAGTCACAGTCGGCGGGATATTGCGCCCGAGGCGCTGGGTCGGCCGCAAAAATTGCGCGCCGGTCATTCAACTGCAAAGATTTACGTCATAAGCAGGTTCGCCGGTCGCCCCGCCGCGCAGCCTCAGAATCTACGTCAATGTCATCCGAAGGACGATCCCAGATGCGCCTTGCCAAGCTCGCTCCCATCCTGGGACTGGCCCTCACCCTATCGCTGGCGGGCGTCATGCACGCGGCCACACCCGCGGCGCCGACGCCAGGCGTCGCCGCGGCCCCCGGGCGGGTCGATGACTTCCGGCTGGTCACCGCCTCGGGCCTGTCCGAGAATCTCTACCGCTATCGCGACGCCAAGGCCGTGGTGCTGGTTATGCACGCGCTGGGCAGCCCGGACATCCGCCGGATCGCGCCGGCCCTCGAAACCCTGAGCAAGGCCTACGCGCCCAAGGGCGTGCGGGTCATGATGCTCAATTCTACATCCAAGGATGCCCGCGCCGCGGTGCTGGCCGAGGCCCGGACCCTGGGCCTGACCCTGCCGATCCTGATGGACGACAACCAGCTGGCGGGCGACCAGCTGGGGGCGACCCGGGTGTCGGAGGTCTTCGTGATCGATCCGAAGTCCTGGAAGGTGGCCTATTCCGGGCCGCTGGCGGCGGGCGGCAAGGCCTATGCGGCCGACGCCGTGGATGCCCTGATCGCCGGCCGCCCTGTGGCGAAGGCCCAGGCCGCCGCGACCGGCGCCCTGATCGCGTTTCCCGATCGCGGCGCCGCGGCCCAGGCCGGGTTCCAGAACATTTCCTATTCCAAGACCATCGCGCCGATCCTGGAAGCCAAGTGCGTCGCCTGCCACCAGCAGGGCGGCATCGCGCCGTTCGCCATGAGCAGCTATTCGATGGTCAAGGGCTTCGCCCCGATGATCCGCGAGACGATCCGCACCGACCGCATGCCGCCGTGGGATGTCGATCCCAAGGTCGGCCACTTCAAGGACGACAAGAGCCTGTCGCCCGCCGAGATCAAGACCCTGGTTCGCTGGATCGAGGCCGGCGCGCCGCGCGGCGAGGGGCCCGACCGTCTGGCGGAGGCCAAGCACGTGGCCCCGGAGTGGCCGCTGGGCAAGCCCGACCTGATCGTCGAGATCCCGGCGTACAAGATCCCGGCCAGCGGCATCGTCGACTACCAGTACCCGGTGATGCCCAACCCCCTGACCGAGGGCCGATGGCTGAAGGCCTCCACCGCCCGCGTCAATCAGCGCCAGGGCGTCCACCACATCCTGTCGGGCTACATCCCGCCGGGGCAGGACCAGCTGGGCGGCATGGCCAACTGGGGCGGCGGCGTCGGCGGCTACACCGTGGGCATGGAAAGCGTCGTCCAGCCTACGGACATCGGCACCTACATCCCGGCCGGCGGCTCCATCGGCTATCAGATGCACTACACGCCGTTCGGCAAAGAGGTGCTCTCGACCCAGCAGATCGGCCTCTACTTCTACAAGGATGGTGAGACGCCGAAGCTGATGATGCGCGAAAACACCATCGCGAACCTGTTCATCAAGATTCCGCCCAACGCCGAGGCGCACAAGGAAGTCGCCTATCTGGACTTCCCGCACGAGGCGATGCTGTACTCGGCGGTCGTTCACGCCCACTACCGCGGGCTCCACTCCGAGCTGAGGATCCGCTATCCGGACGGGACGGAGAAGCAGCTGATCAACGTGCCGCGCTACGACTTCAACTGGCAGCGGATGTACGAGTTCGCCGAGCCCATCAAGGTGCCGGCCGGCTCCAAGCTGATCGCCACCTACATCTATGACAACTCCGCGCGGAACCCGGCCAATCCGGATCCGAGCAAGGAGGTCGTGTGGGGCGACCAGTCCTTCGAGGAGATGTTCTTCACCCAGCTACGCTACCGCTGGGTGGACGAGACGGCGGCAAAGCAGACCGCCTATGACGAGGACATGATGAAGAGCCGCATGATCGGGATGATGGACTCCAACATCGACGGCAAGCTCCAGATCGACGAATTGCGCGGCGATCTCGGCGCCGCCATCCGGCCCCGCTTCGCCCTGGCCGACCAGAATCACGACGGCGGCATCGACGCCAAGGAGTTCGAGCCGATCCTGAAGATGATGGGTGGCGGCAAGCGGCGGGGCCGGCCGGCTCCCGCCGACAAGGTCGCCGACGCCCGCTAGGTCGAATCGACATTCAGCGGATCCAGAGCATGGAAGCGGCGATGTGGATGAAGGCCAGGTAGTGCTTGGCCAAGCGGTCGTAGCGTGTGGCGAAGCGGCGGAAGTGCTTGAGCCTGTTGAAGCAGCGCTCGATGCGGTTTCGG
>CALQQB010000116.1 GCA_943332615.1 Phenylobacterium deserti | reverse complement strand
GGTGGTGCTTGAAGCCCGAGCCGAAGTCCAACTTCGCGAGCTCGATATCGCCGCCCATCACCTTGTCCACCTTGCCGACATGGCCGCCGTCGGAGCCTATGACTTCCATGTGTTCGCGGATTTCAGAGGTCTGGATCATGATTGTCTCCTCGTGTTGAGTGGGACGAGGTAACGGGCGGCGCGCGCCGAGGTTTCTATGGCAGAGCTGATCAATCTGAATAAAGCGCGCAAAGCGCGGGCCAAGGCGGAGGGCAAGACCACGGCGGCGGAGAATCGCGTGCGCTTCGGCCGCGCCAAGGACGAGACCGCGGCGACCAAGCTGGAGACCGGGCGCGCTCGGCGTGATCTGGACGGCAAGAAGCGCGAGGAGTGATCCTCAAAAATCCGCTTAGCCCGGCGAATGCCGGGATGATCGGAGCGGAGTGGGTCTACGCCGCCTTCGGGATCGCCCCCAGGCGCACATTCTCCGGGATCGAGTCGTAGACATTCGCCGGGGTGATCCCCAGGCGGGCGCGGGCGGCGGAGAGCGGTTCGGCCATCAGGGCCTCGTAGTCTTCGCCCAGCAGCCAGCTGGCGGCCTTGCCGCGCCGATAGCCCTGCCAGATGGCCGACTTGAAGGGATAGGGGCCGGCCTGACCCGACTTCACCGCCGCGCCCAGCGCGATCAAAGCCCAGCCCAGGCCCTTGGTCTGGGCGTAGGAGAAGGCCACCAGGCAGGCCTCGCCCAGGGCGTCGCGGGAATAGCCGCTCAACACGTGCCACAGGTCGTGGACGTCGCGGGTGCGGCGGCCAAACCAGGCATAGGGATGCGGCTCATCGACCTCGCGGATGCCCTCGCGGCTGACATCGGCCAGGCCATCGGCAGAAAACCCCGCCTCGCGGATGAAGTCGCGATAGGTCGCGCCCACCGTGCCCGGCGCGAAACCGTCCAGCCAGGCGTCGTCCATCAGCCGATCTGCAAATTCCCGGCGCTCATAGGCGATGCGGCCACCATTCGGCGTGGTCAGCAGCTTCTGGTAGCCCTTGGCCGTCGAGGCGCCGTTCAGCGCCCGCATGATCTCGAACACCTGGACCGTGTCGTCCTTGTCGGCCAGCAGCTTGCGCAGCGCGCGCAGGGCATGCGGCAGGTCGAGCTTCGTGGACATCGGCCGCGGCGCAGCCCGGAACTCGGCGGTGTTTTCAACGGCCAGGGACATGCGGCAATCCTTACGAACGCTGTTCCTCACAAAAATGACGCCCCCGTCATCTTTTTGCAATAGACAATTTCTGCAACACGTTTCCGTCTACAATGGACACGACATGGCGACGCTTAAGAAACGGTCTGTGCTGCTCTCCGGCCACGCGACCTCGATCGCGCTGGAGCCGGAGTTCTGGGCGGTGCTCGACGCCATGGCCGCCGCGCGCGGGTCGAGCCTCGCGGCGCTGATCGTCAGCATCGACCGCAGCCGCGAGGGCCGGCCGCTGGCGAGCGCCTGCCGGGTGACGGCGCTGAAGTTCGCACAGGGCTGAGGCCCCTTAAGCCCACGGGCCTTTGTGCTACATATGTTCCGATGTCTTCCGAGTCCCCCCTGCCCCAGACCCGCATTTCCGACCTCGCCCGCGTCGATGCGCGGCCAGCCGACTATCTCGACGGCCTGAACCCCGAGCAGCGATCGGCCGTCGAGGCCATCGAAGGCCCGGTGCTGGTGCTGGCGGGCGCGGGCACCGGCAAGACCCGGGTGCTGACCACGCGGCTGGCGCACATCCTGGCCTCCGGGCGGGCCAAGCCATGGGAACTGCTGGTCGTCACCTTCACCAACAAGGCCGCCCGCGAGATGCGCGAGCGGATCACCCACATCATCGGCCCGTCCGCCGAGGGCCTGCGATGGCTGGGCACCTTCCATTCGGTGGCCGCCCAGATCCTGCGGCGGCACGCCGACCTGGTCGGGCTGAAGTCGAACTTCACCATCCTCGACACCGACGACCAGGAGCGGCTGATCAAGCAGGTGCTGGAGGCCGAGAACCTCGACACCAAGCGCTGGTCGCCGAAGATGCTGGCCGGGCTGATCGACGGCTGGAAGAACCGCGGCTGGCGGCCCGATCAGCTGCCGCCCGCCGAGGCCCAGGCCTTTGCGCCAGACTCGAAAGGGGGTGGCAAGGGCCAGGCGATGTACCAGCTCTACCAGGAGCGGATGCGCATCCTGAACGCCTGCGATTTCGGCGACCTGCTGCTGCACAACCTGACCATCTTCACCACCCATCCGGACGTGCTGGCCGAGTTCCACGCCCGCTTCAAATACCTGCTGGTGGACGAGTACCAGGACACCAACGTCGCCCAGTACCTGTGGCTGCGGCTGCTGGCCCAGAAGAGCCGGAACCTCTGCTGCGTGGGCGACGACGACCAGTCGATCTATGGCTGGCGGGGCGCGGAAGTGGACAACATCCTGCGCTTCGAGCGGGACTTCCCGGGCGCCAAGGTGGTGCGGCTGGAACGCAACTATCGCTCCACCAGTCACATCCTGGCCGCCGCCTCCGGCCTGATCGCCACCAACAAGTCGCGCCTCGGGAAGACGCTGTGGACCGAGAGCCAGGGCGGCGAGAAGGTGGTCGTGCGCGGCATCTGGGACGGCGACGCCGAGAGCCGGCTGATCGCCGACGAGATCGAGCGGGCGAAGAAGGGCGCGACCGACAAGCCGGGCCGCAAGTACCGCGACATGGCCATCCTGGTCCGCGCTTCGTTCCAGATGCGCAGCTTCGAAGAGCGGTTCGTGATGCTGCAGATCCCCTATGTGGTGATCGGCGGCCCGCGCTTCTTCGAGCGCGCCGAAATCCGCGACGCCATCGCCTACCTGCGGCTGATCCAGTCACCGGACGACGACCTGGCCCTCGAGCGGATCGTCAACACGCCCAAGCGCGGCATCGGCGAGACCACGGTCCAGAAGCTGCTGCAGGTGGCGCGGATCAACCAGGTCCCGGCGACCCACGCGGCGCGCCAGCTGATTCTGACCGACGAGCTGGCGGCGCGGACCCGGACCGCCCTGTCCAACTTCCTGCGCGACCTGGACCGTTGGCGCGGCCAGGCCGGCCAGACCGCCCACGCCCGCCTGATGGAGGCTGTGCTGGAGGAGAGCGGCTACACCGACGCGCTGAAGCTCGACAAGTCGCCCCAGGCGCAGGGCCGGCTGGAGAACCTGAAGGAGCTGGTCCAGTCGATGGCCGGCTACGAGACGCTGGAAGCCTATCTGGAGCACATCGCCCTGGTCATGGACCTGGACCGCGGCTCCTCGGTGGACAGCGTCCAGATCATGACCCTGCACCAGGCCAAGGGGCTGGAGTTCCCGCTGGTGTTCCTGCCGGGCTGGGAGGAAGGCGTGTTCCCCTCGCAGCGGTCGATGGACGAGAAGGGCGAGAAGGGGCTCGAGGAGGAGCGTCGGCTGGCCTACGTCGGCATCACCCGGGCGCGGGAGGAGGCGCGGATCAGCTTCGCCGCCAACCGGCTGGTGTACGGCCGCTGGACCAGCCAGCTGCCGAGCCGGTTCGTGGATGAGCTGCCGCTGGCCCACGTCGAAGCGGCGTCCGAGACCGGCTACTACGGCGGCGGACCGGGCATGCAGCAGCAGCACGGCTCACGCTGGGACGCGGACCCCGCCTTCGGGGCCGGCTATTCCTCCCCCGGCTGGCGCCGCGCCCAGGCCAACCAGTACCGCGGCAGCCATCCGGGCCGCCAGCAGGTGATCGAAGGCGACGGCCGGCTGGTGGCGACCTCGGACACCTCGGCGGGATCGACCTTCAAGCGCGGCGACCGTGTGTTCCACCAGAAGTTCGGCTACGGCGCGGTCACCGGCGTCGAGGGCAACAAGCTGACCGTCGAGTTCGAAAAGGCCGGCGAGAAGAAGGTGATCGACAGCTTCGTGGAGAAGCAGGGGTGATGGAGTTGGGGCCGACCGCCGTCTACATGATGGCGAGCGGGCAGCACAGCACGCTCTACATCGGCGTGACCAGCAATCTGCTTCTACGGGTTCATCAGCATCGCGAGGGCGTGTTCGACGGGTTCACCAAGCGCTATGGGGTGAAGCGGCTCGTCTGGTTTGAGAGCCACGACTCCATCGTGGATGCCATCCAGCGCGAGACATAGCTGAAGAAGTACAAGCGCGAGTGGAAGGTGAACCTGATCGAGGCGATGAATCCTCGGTGGGACGACCTGTACTCCGCATTCTTCCGCGAGGCTGGACCGCTCTCACATCTTCAGCCTTCTACCCTCGCCCTCTGATCCGTCATGGCCGGGCTTGTCCCGGCCACCCAGAAACACTGGCGTTCGCAAGATTGGGCGCGGCGGCGCCTCATCGGGTCACATTCAACGTCGGCGCTTCTGGGTGGCCGGGACAAG
>CALQQB010000115.1 GCA_943332615.1 Phenylobacterium deserti | reverse complement strand
GACCCAGGACGTCCCTGACGTTGTCCGCCTTGGCGAGGGCGGCCTGAAGATCGCCGGCCATGGCCAGGCTGAGCTCGGCCAGGCTGCGCAGCAGGCGGCTGTTGTCCTCGATGATGTCAGCGTCGCTGGCCATGGAACAAAAGTAGAACATGAAGCAGCGGTTGTCAAGGCGCGTCGGCGGGCGAGAGGAGGGCGCGTCAGCTTCACCGGCTCCATCTCCGGCGCCAGCAGGTGGACCACCAGCAGGGCCAGCCGGGCCAGCAGGGCCAACAGGGCGCAGATCAGCATGGTGGTCTTGCGCGCGCGGTTGATGCTCCAGCCGGCCTGGTGGTTCCACGACAGCCCGGAGCGGCAAGATCGTCAACGTGGTGTCGATCCTGAGCTTCCAGGGTGGGCTTCGCGTGCCATCCTACACGGCGTCGAAGAGCGCACTGGCGGGGCTGACCAAGAGCTTGTGTAACGAGTGGGCCTCGCGTGGCATCAACGTCAACGGCCTCGCCCCCGGCTACATCGCCACCAACAACACCACCGCGTTGCGCGCCGACGAGACCCGCAGCCGCCAGATCCTGGAGCGGATTCCGGCGGGGCGTTGGGGCCAGCCCGCCGACATCGCCGGCGCCGCGGTCTTTCTCGCCAGCCGCGCAGCAGATTACATGCACGGCGCCATCGTCCCTGTGGACGGCGGCTGGCTGGCGCGCTGAGCGCTGAAGCAGGAGACGCCCGTGGCCCGTGACCGCATGACCGTGCTTGCCGCACTGATGGACCAGGGCGTGGTCCCGGTGTTCAGCCACCCCGATCCCGACGTCTGTATCGGCGTGATCCAGGCCTGCGCCAACGGCGGCGCCAAGTGTGTCGAGTTCACCAACCGCGGCGACTTCGCCGCCCAGGTGTTCGCCGACGTGACGCGTCATTTCGCCAAGGCCGACCCGTCGGTGATCATGGGCATCGGCTCGATCGTGGATGCGCCCACCGCCGGCCTGTTCATCGCCTATGGCGCCAATTTCGTGGTGGGCCCGATGACCAACCCGGAGGTGGCCCGGGTCTGCAACCGGCGCATGATCGCCTATTCCCCCGGCTGCGCGACGGCCACCGAGATCAGCCAGGCCCAGGAGCTGGGCTGCGAGATCGTCAAGGTGTTCCCGGGCGGATCGGTGGGCGGGCCGGAGTTCGTGAAGGCCGTGCTGGGGCCGATGCCCTGGACCAAGATCATGCCCACCGGTGGCGTTGACGTGACCGAGGCCTCGCTGAAGCCCTGGTTCGACGCCGGCATCGTCGCCTGCGGCATGGGCTCGAACCTGATCACCAAGGCGCTGCTGGACGCCGGCGACTACGCGGGGATCGAGGCGCGGGTACGCGACACCGTCGAGCTCATCAAGACCATCCGGGGGCGCTGATGCTGACCCTGCGCCCGACCCTGGGCGTCTCGGACCGCGCGCGCTCGGCCGCCTCGCAGATCGCGCCGGGCGTGGCCTATGCGGTCCTGGACGGGTTGGGGCCACAGGCGGCGCAAGACCACGGGGCGGCCCACGGGGCGCTGGCGATGACCACGCCGGGGGATGCCTCAAGGGTGGATGGGGCCGACGTCGAGGCCGCGATCGGGGCCACGGGTGCGTCGGTCATTGGCTGATCAATCGCTTCTCCGTCCCGTCACGGAACATATAGAACGTCTCTATGTAATGTACGCCTTCTATCGATTTGACAGAGAGCTCGGCAGGCGCAATCTGCTGAGAGCCAGGCTCATGGCCTGAAACGAATTTGGAGGACACGATGGACGGCGAAACCCAATGCCCGATGGACGGCGGCCGCGTCGTCGGTAAGGCAGTCCTGTTCGAGATGACGAACCGGCTCTGGTGGCCCAATCAGCTGGACCTGTCGGTCCTTCACCAGAACCCCCCGGCCGGCAACCCGATGGCGGCGGACTTCAGCTACGCCGAGGCGTTCAAGAGCCTGGATCTGAACGCGGTGAAGCGGGACATCTTCGCCCTGATGACCACGTCGCAGGCGTGGTGGCCGGCCGACTTCGGGCACTATGGCCCGCTGTTCATACGCATGGCGTGGCATAGCGCCGGCACCTACCGCACCGGCGATGGGCGCGGGGGCGGCGGACACGGGACCCAGCGCTTCGCGCCCCTCAACAGCTGGCCGGACAACGCCAATCTCGACAAGGCAAGGCAGCTGCTGTGGCCCGTCAAACAGACCTACGGCCGCAAGCTTTCCTGGGCCGACCTGATGATCCTGGCCGGCAACTGCGCCCTGGAATCCATGGGCTTCAAGACCGCCGGCTTCGGCGGCGGGCGCGCCGACGTGTGGGAGCCGCAGAACGACATCTCGTGGGGGCCCGAGCGCGAATGGCTGGGCGACAAGCGCTACAGCGGCGACCGCGACCTCGCCAATCCGCTGGCGGCCGTCCAGATGGGGCTGATCTATGTCAATCCCGAGGGCCCCGGCGGAAATCCCGACCCCCTGGCGTCGGCGCGCGACATCCGCGAGACGTTCGCGCGGATGGCGATGAACGACGAGGAGACCGTCGCCCTGATCGCCGGCGGCCACACCTTCGGCAAGACCCATGGCGCCGCCGATCCTGCGGAATATGTCGGTCCCGAGCCGGAGGGCGCCGGCATCGAGGCGCAGGGCCTGGGCTGGAAGAGCAGCTTCGGCGACGGCCATGGCGGCCACACCATCACCAGCGGGCTGGAAGGGATTTGGACCCAACACCCGACCCGGTGGGACAACGGCTTCTTCGAAAACCTGTTCGGGTACGAGTGGGAACTGAGCAAGAGCCCGGCGGGCGCCCATCAATGGATTCCGAAGGGCTTCGACGGGACGAACAGCGTGCCTGACGCGCACGACGCCGACAGGCGCCACCCGCCGACCATGCTGACCAGCGACCTCGCGCTGATCGCGGACCCCGCCTACGAGAAGATCTCGCGACGCTTTTTTGAGAACCCGGACGTGTTCGCCGAGGTGTTCGCCGAGGCGTGGTACAAGCTGACCCATCGCGACATGGGCCCCCATGAGCGGCTGCTGGGCCCCGAGGTCCCCGCCGAACCGCGCCTGTGGCAGGATCCGGTCCCGGCCGTCGACCACCCCCTGATCGACGAGGCCGACATCGCGGCGCTCAAGGGCGCGATCCTGGCGTCGGGCCTGTCGATCTCGCGGCTGGTGGCGACGGCCTGGGCCTCGGCCTCGACGTTCCGTGGCTCCGACAAGCGGGGCGGCGCGAACGGCGCGCGCATAGGCCTGGCCCCCGCCAAGGACTGGGCGGTCAACGAGCCGGTCCAACTGGCCAACGCCCTGTCCAGACTGGAAGCGGTCCAGGCGGCGTTCAACGGCGCCCAGACCGACGGAAAGCAGGTCTCGCTCGCCGACCTGATCGTGCTCGGCGGCTGCGCCGCGGTCGAGCAGGCGGCGAAGGCGGCCGGCCGCGACGTCCGGGTTCCGTTCACGCCCGGCCGGACCGATGCCACACAAGCGCAGACCGACGCCGAAGCCTACGGTGTGCTCGAACCGAAGATCGACGGCTTCCGCAACTTCGTCAGCGGCGACCAGACCTATTCCGCTGAGGAAATGCTGGTCGAACGGGCCCACCTGCTCACCCTCACCGCACCTGAGATGACAGTTCTGGTGGGCGGCCTGCGGGTTCTGGGCGCGAACGTCGGCGGCTCCAGGCTGGGCGTCTTCACCGACCGGCCGGAGACCTTGACCAACGACTTCTTCGTAAACCTGCTGAAAACCAGCACGAGCCTGAAATGGGAGGCCTCGCCCGACGCGGCCGGCGTATTTGTGGCGCGCGACCGGGACACGGGCGAGGAGAAAGCCGCCGGCACGCGGGTCGACCTGATCTTCGGGTCGAATTCGCAGCTCCGGGCCCTCTCGGAGGTCTATGCCACAGACGATGGGCATTCGGCGTTCGTGGACGCCTTCGTCGCCGCATGGAGCAAGGTGATGAACCTGGACCGGTTCGAGCTGTCCTGAGCGGACGCGGGTTCCCGACGCAGGAATGCCCGGGAACCCGCAAGGCCTTGATCACATCGGGTGAGCAGCCCGCAATTGGGTAAACTGTTGTCCCCGACGTATCTCGCTAAGCCGACCAGTCGTCTTCGGCTGGCACGACGGCCTGGAGGGTCGCGATCAAGGGCTGCAAGTCTCTGCTCGCGATTCCCCAGACAACGTCGAGACGCACCTCCGCATATCCGTGGATCAAACGGTGGCGCAGATTGATGATCTGCCGCCACGATATCTCCGGATGATCATCCCGAAAGGCGGGCGAAACCTTGTTCGCGGCTTCTCCTACGATTTCGAGGCATCGGATGACGGCGTTCTGATGCAGCGCGCTGGCAAGGAAGCCGGCCTCGTCCATCCCGACGATGAAGCTGGTGGCGTCCTGGGCGGCCAACAGCATGTCCAGCAGTAGCGCGAGGTCCCTCTCGCTGGCCGCCTCAGCCATACACAGGCTCGGCTTCACCGAGTATCCGCCGCCGCCGGATGTAGTTGCGGCTCGCCTCGATCGCCCTGCGTTCCACCAGGTCCACCTTGCGGCCGAGCAGACCCTCCAGCGCCTCGGCGAACGCGAAGAACTGATCCAGCGGCGACGTGGCGCCCTGCTCCCCGAATGTCACGAGGAAGTCCGCATCGCTGCGCTGCGGATCAAAGTCCGAACCCCGCGCCGCCGACCCGAACACCTCAAGCCGCGCCACACCGTAGCGCCGGCAGAGGCCCGCAAGATCGGTGAGGTGGGAAGCGATGGCGGCGTGCATGATGAAACCTGCGGCTTGGCGCAGCCAATCTAAGTCGGCCAGCGCGCCCGCGCCAGCGTCAGCCCCTCATGCCGCCCGCCGCGCCGCGAAGCGGTGGTCACCCGGCCATACCGCGCAGCGCGAAGTGGTGTCCCTCGCCACTCTCCCGCTAAGGTGCCCGGCAGAGTCGGGACACAGATGACGCCAGCGCAGTTTGTCGAGAAGTGGGGCCGCAGCGAACTGCGCGAGCGGCAGGGCTCGCAATCGCACTTCAACGACCTTTGCACTGAATTTCGGTGACGGTTTACTTAATTTCCCGGCTGGCGCCAGCTTCGGCCGGCGGTCCCCTCCCGCCGCTTCGCGGGGGAGGTAAGGGAAGGTGTCCTGACCGGATAGAGGGGTGACGGAATCGACCGGAAGGATGGGTGACAGTTCTCTGTCGGTAGGGGGACTTGCCGATGCCTTGGTTGGAGAGCTGCGCCATGGATCAGCGCGTGGGGTTCATTGCCGATTGGCTGAGCGGGCTAT
>CALQQB010000114.1 GCA_943332615.1 Phenylobacterium deserti | reverse complement strand
TAGACCGCAGAGATCTGGTGCGGCAGGGGCTCGACCAGGCTGGTGTGGATAGCGAGGTAGGGGTCGAAGAAGTGAGCCAGCTTGATCCGGTTGGCCTCGGTCACCAGCCGGAGCAGAGCGCCGTCTGCGTCGAAGGACCAGGCGTGACCGCGGGTTTCAACCGACAGGCGGTGCTCATCATCGCGATAGAGCGTGGTTTCGGCCACAGACCCACCAGGCACCCGGTAGACGAGATTGACGGCTTGCTGGCCTATCCAGTCGACGGAGACGATTTCGACGGGCTGGCTGGGTATGATGCCCTGGACGACAGCCCCGTTTTTCAGATCCTCGAGAACAGTCACTTCGAATTCCCCATGGATCAGGTCCGCCCTTGCTCTTGAGCGATGATCCATCGGTCGATCTCGCTCTTTCGAAAGCGCCAAGAGGCCCCGACCTTGAACCCGGGGATCTTGCCTTCGGCAGCGAGGCGATAGGCTGTTTTCTCAGCCAGCTTCAGATAGTCAGCAACCTCCCTGATGGTCATCACGTCGCTCTCCAACTGCCGACTCCATCAGAATGGTAGGCCCTGATTGAGAAAATAGGAGAAAATTGCGGATGCCACAACCTCGATCCTGAGAGAGGATTACAGCCAGCACACGTCAGAATCGGTCGTAGCTTACTGCTGGGCGGCGAGAGTTCGCCTTCAGGCTCTCTTCCACCGCCAACGCCTCTCGCCACAAACCTCTCTGCGCCTGAGGCGAGGCCGGAAAATCCCGTGATATTACAGGGTTTCCCCAAACGGGCTCCGCACTGCGCGTGCCGGGAAATGGCCGGATTTCTCTCTGAATGGCCGGATACTCTCCAGACCTCCGCACCGTGGCGATTTAGTGCGGAACTAAAAACCTCAGTAATTTCAGTATGATTTGAGACTGTCGCGGCGGCAGGTTTGCGAATGCTACGCCACCAGAGACAAACCCAGAACGAACCACAGGCGAGCCCTCAACCAACTAGGCGGCCAATTGGCTGACTTGTCCGCCGTCAGCGCCTATTCGCGAGCCACTCGTTCAATTTGGACCACCGTCTGCGGCCCGAGACATTGCGTACGGCGATGGCGACGGCCTTCTTCTGGCCGACCAGCACGACCAGTCGCTTCCCTCTCGTCACCCCGGTGTAGAGCAGATTGCGCTGCAGCATCGTGTAATGCTGGGTGAGCACCGGGATGACGACGGCGGGGTACTCCGATCCCTGTGATTTGTGGATCGTCGCGGCATAGGCCGGGACGAGCGCATCCAACTCGCCGAAGCCAAAGGTGACCGCGCGCCCATCGAAGCTCGCCGTCAGCTCACCGAGTTCCAGGTCGACATCATCGATGTAGCCGATGTCGCCATTGTAGACGTCCTTGTCGTAGTCGTTTTCGATCTGCATGACCTTGTCGCCAGGAGCAAAGCTCCAGCCGAAGCGTTCGACCTTCCGCTCACCAGGCGGATTGAGCACGGCCTGCAGTTCGATGTTCAGGGAGCGGGCGCCGACGCCGCCGCGGTTCATCGGGCACAGCACCTGAATGTCGCGAATGGGATCGAGACCGAAGCGCTGGGGGATGCGCGTCTTCACCAGCTCGACGATCCGCTGCACCGCAGTTTCCGGATCTTCCGCCTGTACGAAGTAGAAGTCAGTGTCGCCATCAGGCCGCGAGAGGTCGGGGATAAAGCCCTGGTTGATCTTGTGGGCGCTGGTGATGATCCGGCTTTGAGCGGCCTGCCGAAAGACCTCGGTCAACCGCACCACGGGTACGGTGTCGGACGCGATGATGTCGGCGAGAACCTGCCCCGGGCCGACGGAGGGCAGTTGATCGATATCCCCCACGATCAGCAGTGCGGCCTGGTCGGGGATGGCCTTCATCAAGGCCTGCATCAGCATGACATCGACCATGGACGTCTCGTCGACGACCAGCAGTTCGCAGTCCAACGGGTGGTCGCCGTTGCGTTTGAAGCCTCCTCCCTTGGGATCGACCTCCAGCAGCCGGTGAATGGTCTTGGCCTCAAAGCCCGTGGCTTCGGTCATCCGCTTGGCCGCCCGGCCGGTGGGAGCGCAAAGCAGCAGCTTCACCTGCTTGGCCGCCAGAATTTGCAGGATGGAATTGACGATGGTCGTCTTGCCGACCCCCGGTCCTCCAGTGATGACCAGGACCTTCGCCAGCAGGGCGCGGCGGATCGCCACCACCTGACTTTCCGCCAAAGAGAGGCCTGTCTTCTTCTCGATCCAGGGCAGGGCCTTTTCGGGATCGATATGTCGCCAGGGGAGGCTCCCGTTGAGCAGGCCAGTCAGTCGATCGGCGATCGCCTGTTCGGCCCGGTAGAGTCCGGCGAGGAAGATGCAGGCTGTCTCGCCGACGGTGTCGGCAATGACCGTTCCCTCGGACAGTTCGAGATCGAGCGCGGTCAGAACCAGACCCTGAGGCACTTCCAGCAGCGCTACGGCCAGCGGTGTCAGCTCCTCCGTGGGCAGGCCGCAGTGCCCCTGATCCATCGCCTCGGTCAGCGCATAGGAGATGCCGGCGCGGACACGCACCATCGCCGTCTTCTCGATGCCGAGCTTCATGGCGATTGCGTCGGCGGTCTTGAAGCCGATGCCGCGGATGTCTCGCGCCAGTCGGTAGGGGTTCTCGGTCATCACCTGGACGGCGTCCGAGCCGTAGGTCTTGAAGATCCGGACGGCGCGCGCTGTGCCAACCCCGTGGGTGTGCAGGAACACCATGATCTCCCGGACGATCTTCTGGTCCGCCCACGCCGAGGTTATGCGTTTGGCCCGGACCGGACCGATCCCGGTGACCTCGCGCAGCCGGTCGGGCTCGGCCTCGATGATGTCGAACACCTTCTCGCCGAAGGCCTTGACCATCTTCTTGGCGTAGACCGGGCCGATCCCCCGGATCATGCCGGAGCCAAGGTACTTCTCGATACCCTCGATGGAGGTCGGTTCAGACGTTCGCATGAACCGCGCCTTGAACTGCTGGCCATGGCTGCGGTCGTTCACCCACTCGCCAGAAGCAGTGATCCACTCGCCGGGGGAGATGGTCGCGGCGTGCCCCACCACGGTCACCAGGTCGCGGTGGCCGCGCGCCTTGATCCGGATGACGCAGAAGCCGCTATCGGCACTGTGGAAGGTCACTCGCTCGACCAGACCGGCAAGCACTTCCTGGACCAAAGGTTCCGGCTTTGACTTCATCGGCCCCGCCGCTCAGCCCGCCACTCCCACGGCATGTCAAACTGCCCCGACCAGACGCCGCGACTGGCCGCCCGTGCCTGGTCCTCAGCGCGGACATAGTCCCGCGAGTAGCGCCGATAGGCGACCGCCCAGCCCTGGGTGACCAGCCAGCCATTCAGATCCACGCCGCGGGAACTGCAGACCGCCACTGTCCGGCCGTAGTGATCGGTGTCGCGGGGATCGCAGGAAACGGTCGATCGGCCGATCTGATCCGAAAAGGCAAGGGATGCCTGCTGGCCACACCGCCACCGTTCGCCGTTTGGACGGGTGCAAAGCTGGCGACTCTCGGGCGCATCAATGCCGTGGAGACGGATACGGACGCCGTGGATCTCAATGGTATCCCCGTCGATGACGCTGGCTACGCCGACGATCGCCGCGGCGGCGGCCGTGCTGGACGTCGCGAGCGCCGCGATAACGCCAGCAGCGATGATCAGGCGATGGAGACGCCGAGCCCCGGTCAATGGACGGTCGGCTTCTGGGTCGGCAAGGACGCGAGCATGTGCTTACGGGCCCGGGTGCAAGACAGCACGGCTTCGTGGATTTCCAGCTCCATGATCCTGGTCAGCTCCCGGAGGTGCTTGAACGTTGCCTCGAGCTCAGTCCGGCTCTCGGACTTCGGATCGCCGGCGACCAGTTCCTCGATGCCGGCCATCATGGCGCGCATCTCGGAGAGAGCGACCATTTCCTCGATGCCGGTCATCATGGCGCGTAGCTCGGAGAGATGGCCGACCGCGACATGGGCGCGCTCAGGCAGGTCCATCTGGTCCTCACCGTTGAACAGACCCTCGATGAACCCATCCAGTTCCTGGCGGCGTGTCGTAGCCAGCGTCGCCAGATTCTGAGGCGTCGGCTCGGCGATCAGCCGCACGAGCCGGAACGGCTCACTGCGCTTCTGGTGTTTGGTCAGGCTGTTCCAGAGGCCGTTCACCAGGGCTCCAATGAGCTCGTTGACCTCGTCCATGGTGTCGAATGTTGGCAGCTCTCCGCCCCAGAGATCCTGCACGATACGCATGGGCGAGACGCTCAAGGCAGGGGTCGCGAGATTGCCCAGGAACCGTGTCCGCACCTCGTGCCAGGGCACAGGGCAGGCGTAGCGATCCAGCAGGCCGCGGATGACCTTTTCACTTGGGATGGCAGGGTTGGGCTTGCGGCTCATAGACCCTGTTTAGCGAGGCCAGCACAGGCCGTCGACGCCCCGCTGGCGCTATGCCCCGAGGGCCGCCCGCTGCTCCGCCCACGCGACCGGAAACGGCGTCAGCAGCCCCGCCATGGTCATGCCGACCGGCTGGCGTCCCTCCAGGATCGCCTCGATGATCTCGGGCGCCAGCAGCGTCAGCCGCAGCACGCGGCCCACATAAGACGCGTTGATCTTCTCCGCCCTGGCGACCTCCTCGATGGAGGCGTGGACCCCGGTCTCGATCAGCCTGCGCCACCGGAACGCCCGGGCGATAACCTTGATCATGGTGTTGTCAACCCGCGGCCTGGGCGCCGCCCAGATCGGTGGTCCGCCATCGGGGGCGAGGATCAGCTTGCGACCACCGCGCTTTCGGATCTGCATGGGGATACGAACCGTGAAGGTGTCGTTGGCGCTCATGCCGCGATCCTTTCTGCGGTGCTGATGCTGGCGAGCTCGCCGGCTAGGGATGAGAGCCCGTCATTGCGCAGGCGGATCGCCACCTCGTCCGGGTGGATGTCGACCCGATCGACCAGCAGCTGGATCACGCGCGCCTGCTCGCCGGGGAACAGCTCATCCCAGAGGGGATCAAGTTGGACCAGCGCCTCGCGCATCTCCTGCTCGGTCAGGTCGTCGTCGTGGCGATGGCCTTCCCGCCAGGCCGCGACGATCACCTCCGGCGCGCGCAGCATGTGGCGCACCTGCTCGATCACCGCGGCCTCGATCTCGCCGGCGGGGACCCGGGCGATCGAGCTGGCCCCTGCTCCGTGCTGGATCACCGTCTGGCTGACGTAATAGCGGTAGAGCCGCCCAGACTTGCGGGTGTGGGCTGGCGACATGGCCCGGCCGTCGGGCCCAAACACCAGCCCCTTGAGCAGCGCAGGCGTCGAGCGGCGGCTGTTCTTGGCGCGCGTGCGCGGGCTGATCGCCAGGATCGCGTAGACCTTGTCCCAGAGCGCCTCGTCGATGATCGCCTTGTGCTCGCCCGGGTAGCTGGTTCCCTTGTGGAC
>CALQQB010000113.1 GCA_943332615.1 Phenylobacterium deserti | reverse complement strand
CTTACCCGGCAACAACGGCGCGATCCGCTCCCACTGCACCTCGCTCAGCTCGTATCGCTTCACAGCCATCACAGACCTCCGCCTAAACGGAGACCTATGAATCACGCATCATGCGATCCGTGAATCCCTGAATGTCGATTGGACCTAGTTCCCGAACAGGCCCGCCGGCAGCAGGCCCACCACCGCGGCTGTCAGACAGGTGGCCAGGAACCCGGCCATCATCGCCTTCCAGACCATGCCGACGATCTCGTTGCGCCGCTCCGGCACCAGGACCGAGAAGCCGGCCAGGTTGATTCCCACCGACGCCACATTGGCGAAGCCGCAGAGGGCATAGGTCAGCAGCACCCGCGAGCGCGGGTCCATGGCGTCCACCGGGATCGCGCCCAGCCGGATGAAGGCGGTGAACTCGGTGAGCACCAGCTTCACGCCCAGCAGCGAGCCAGCCTGCGGCGCGTCCTTCCACGGGATGCCGATGGACCAGGCGAGCGGCGAGAACAGCACCCCCAGCCCCGCCTCGACGGAGAACACGTAGCCGAACTGGTCGCCCACGGCGCCCAGCACCTTGTTCAGCATCGACACCAGGGCCACGAACACGATCAGGGTGGCGCCGACGTTCAGAACGATCTGCAGGCCATCGGTGGTGCCCTTGATCAGGGCGTCGATGGAGCTGTCGTACTTCTTGGCGGCCAGAGGATCGTAGGTCTGGGCGGACTCGATGGCGGCGTCGCGGGGCACGATGATCCGCGCCAGCAGCACGCCCGCCGGCGCCGAGACGATGGAGGCGGTGACCACGTGGGCGGCGGCCTGCGGCAGCACGTCATGCAGGATGGTCGCATAGGCCACCATTGTGGAGCCGGAGACGCAGGCCATGCCGACGGCGATCAGCATGAACAGCTCGGAACGCGACAGGCTGGGCAGGTAGGAGCGGATGAAGATCGGGCCTTCCACCTGGCCCATAAAGACGGTGGCGGCGGTGGCCAGCGCCGGAGGTCCGCGCAGGCCCATGGTCTTTTCGAACACGACGCCGAAAGCCTGGGTAATCCAGACCAGGATCTTCCAGTGCCAGAGCAGCGCCGCCAGCGCGCAGACCACCAGGATCACCGGCAGCACCCGGAAGGCGAACACGAACAGCGAGCCGGGGTTGGTCAGCGGATAGGGTTGGCCGTCCGTGCCGGCCAGGAAGCCGAAGACGAAGGCGACGCCGGCCTGGGTGGAACTGGCCAGGCCGTCCACCACCACGCCCACGCCCTGCAGCCCATTCCGCAACGCAGGAAGGCCGAACAGGGCGAAGACCAGGATGCCCTGCACCGCCATCGCGCCGATCGCCAGCTTCCACGGGAACCGCGCCCGGTTCTCAGAGACGCCCCAGCAGATCAGGAGGATCAGAGCGATCCCCACGAGGCTCTGGGCGTTTTCCAGACCGAACATGCATCCTCCGACCCGCCGCCGAGTCATCGGCGTGGAGGGCATTAAGGGCGCCAGATCGGCGGGTCGCGCAAGGCGCGCCGTCTCAGGCGGTGCGAGAGATCCGGGTTCCGGCCCGGTACGGGGCGGGGTCCGACGAAGAGGAGGGCAGAGGCGAGGCGGTGGCGGCCGGCCGGGCCACCAGCTGCTGGGCGGCCGGCGACAGATCGACTCGATCGGCGGCCCGGTCAGCGCCGAACAGCTGCTGCACCGAGGCCGTCCAGTCGGCTGAGTTGTTGTCGCGGCGGAGCGAGAGCCGGAGCGCAGAGGCGAATTTCGCGTCGCCCGCCTTGGAGGCCGCGGCCTTGTGGTCCAACCGGCCGTTGGCGCCCACGACGCCGGCGGCCTGCATGTAGTCGACCATCTTCAGCTGGGCTGAAGCGTTGTCGCGCCAAGCCTGGGCGTCGGCATAGGGTTTGGCGCCAGTGCGGTCGGCGGCGTTCAGGGTGGTGGCGAACAGCACGTTCTGGTCGGAGGCCGACAGACTGTCGAAGGCCGACTGCGCCGCCTTCAGGGCCCCGGCCGCGCCGTCGGACTGGCCGGCGGCGTTCACCGCCTGGATGTAACGCTTCGACAGCTGCTGCGACCGCTTGCCGATATCGCTGTCAAAGTTAGCCTGGTCGAGCACCTTGCGGCGATCGTCCTCGATGCCGATCAGCTGGCCGGTGACCGACAGGGCGTGCAGCGCCTGATAGGCCGCCAGTTGCTGGTCCTCGGTGGACTTGCCGCTGGCGTCCAGCACCGTCGCCGATAGCTCGTCGAAGCGGGCGAGCCGCGTGTCGAGGTCCGGTGGGGCCTGTCCCACGACCGCGCGCACGCCCGTCAGGGCTGCGGCGTTCGAGGTCGGATTGGAGATGCTTAGATCCATACTCGGATTTGGAGATCGTCTCGGGGAGGTTGATTATCCATACGCATCGAGACTTAAGAATTTGCCTTCCTGAGGGCACAACGTCACCGGCATCCAGGGTTACAAAGGTTTAATCACCCCTTCCGCATCTGCTTGGCCGCCCCTGCGCCTCTCTGTAACAGGCGCGTTTTGCGGCAGTTTCGCGGCCCCCAGGTTGCATCGCGTTACAGCGATTTAACTGGTTCCCCAGGGGCCCGACGCCGACATCACGGGCTCGAAGATGAGGGCGATCCGTCACGATGTCTCTGGCTCTGGCAACCCTGCTCTATGAGTGGCGCCGCTACACCGCGGCCGTGGTGGCGCTGGCCTTTTCGGGCCTGCTGATCCTGGCCCAGGTGGGCATGTTCACCGGCATCGTGAAGGGCGCGACAGCGACCATCGACCGGTCGCGCGCCGACCTGATGATCCTGCCCAAGAAGATGGAGAGCCTGGTCAATTCGGGCGGCGGATCGCTGCCCGCGCGCCTGCAGCCGCAGATCTACATGCACCCCGAGGTGCTCGAGGTCGCCACCTTCGACGGCGACGGCGGCCGCTGGATCAATCGGCCCAAGGACGGCAAGAAGGCCGTCACCACCTTCATCAACATCAACATGGTCGACACCCGCCCGGGCGCTGTGAACCTGCCGGTGGACTTCACCGAGGAGATACGAACCGCGCTACTGGAGCCCTATTCGGTGGTGATCGACGAGACCCAGCTGAAGCGCCTGGGCGTTAAGCTGGGCGACGACGCCTCGCTGAACGGCAAGACCGTCCACGTCCGCGGCGTCCTGCACGGCTATCCGGACATCAACAACGCCTCCGTCACCATGTCCCGCGACACGCTGCGGCTGATGGGCATGCTGACCAAGAACGGCAAGACCGGCCCGCTGATGGTGCGCATCAAGGACCCGGCCCGCGCCGAGGTGGTCCGCGACGAGCTCAACAAGACCTCAGCCGGCGCCTATCGCGCCTGGACCCGGCAGGAGCTGGCCGACGCCAACCAGGGCGCGATCATGAGCGAGCAGATCATCGGCATCTTCCTGGGCTTCTCGGTGTTCCTGGGTTTCCTGATCGGGGTGGGGATCACCTCCCAGACCCTGCGCGGCGCCATCCTCTCGTCGATCAAGGAGTTCGCTTCGCTGCGGGCGCTGGGCGTCTCGATGGGCTCCCTGCGCCTGATCGTCATGGAGCTGTCGTTCTGGGTGGGGATCGTGGGCCTGATGGCGACCGCGCTGTTCACGTTCGGCGTCTACCTGCTCGCCACCAACGGCGGGCTGCCGATGGGCTTCCCCGTGCCGTGGGTCATCGGCGTCTCCATCCTCCTGCTCGTGATCTCGGGCGCCTCGGGCCTGCTGGCCCTGGGCATCCTGAAGAAGAGCCAACCCGCGGACCTGCTGCGATGAGCCCGAACAAGACCGCCATCCGGGCGCACGGCGTCTACAAGCGCTTCAAGACCGGCCGCACCCACATCGAAGTGCTGAAGCGCGTGGATTTCGACGCCGCCCACGGCGAGGTCACCATGGTCATGGGCCCCTCCGGCTCCGGCAAGTCGACCCTGGTGGCGGCGCTGTCGGGCCTGCTGCGGCCCGACGAGGGCCAGGTGCAGGCGCTGGACCAGGATGTCTGGGGCCTGCGCTCGGGGAAGCTGGACCGCTTCCGGCTGGACCACTGCGGCTTCATCTTCCAGGGCTTCAACCTGTTCTCGGCGCTGACCGCCCTGCAGCAGGTCGAGATCATCCTGAAATACCAGGGCCACCCCAAGACGGTCGCCCGCGAGAAGGCCGCGAATGCGCTCATGGAAGTGGGGTTGGAGAACCGCATGAACCAGCGGCCCTCCGAGCTTTCCGGCGGCGAGAAGCAGCGGGTCGCCATCGCGCGCGCGCTGGCCAAGGACCCGCAACTGCTGTTCGCCGACGAGCCCACCAGCGCGCTCGACGGCGAGAACGGCCTGATCGTGATCAAGCTGATCCAGCGCGCGGCCAAGGCGTTCGGCGCCGCGGTGATCTGCGTGACCCACGACACCCGCCTGGAAGCCTTCGCCGACCGCGTCATCCACCTTGAGGACGGGCTGATCCTCAGCGACCGCCGGATCGACCACACGTCGCAGAAGGACGTGGGGCCCGTCGCCAACACCGACCATCACACCCGACAACCCGCGCTCGTTGGAGCCTGACGACCATGCCTGCCCTGTTCCGTAGCCGTTTCGTCTGGGTCGCCCTGGTGATCGTCGCCCTGGCCGGGGGCGGCGGGGTGTTCCTGCAAAGCCAGGCCAAGGCGAAGAAGGCCGAGGCCGCCAAGTCCGCCGCCGCGGTCAAACCCAGCCCCTACGCCGCCATCGCCAACGGCAAGGCCGATGTGCAAGGCGGCATCATCCAGGTGGCCGCCCGCCGTGCGGGGGTGATCCGTGACGTCCTGGCCCAGGAAGGTGACATGGTCGTCAAGAACCAGGTCCTGGCCAGGCTGGAGGACGAGGAGCCACGCCTGGCCTCTGCGCGAGCCTCAGCGGAGGTGCGCCAGGCCCATGCGGCCCTCGCCGTGCTCCAGGTCCAGCTTTCGGCCACCCAGAGGGAGCTTCGCCGCCTGGAGACCCTGGCGCCTTCCAACTTCGTGGCGGCGCAGAAGCTCGACCAGGCCCGGGACGCCGTGCGCGAGGCCGAGGCCCGCATCCTGGCCCAGCAGGCCACCGTCGCCACGACACAGGCTCGTTTCAACGAAGCGAAGTACAATCAGGAACTGTCGGTGATCCGTGCGCCGGCTGACGGCCGCATCGTCCGCCGCTACGCCAACCCGGGCGCCGGCGCCTCGACGCTGAACGTGTCCAACATGTTCGACCTGGAGCCGCGCACCGGCCGTATCGTGCGCGCCGAGATCGCCGAGGGCGCGCTGAGCTTCGTGGACGTCGGTCAGAGCGTGCAGATGTCACCGGAAAGCGACCCGACCAAGGTCTATGCTGGAAAGGTGCTGCGCCGCGCCGCCGTGTTCGGCGCCCGCAAGCTGCAATCCGACGACGCCTCGGAAAAGATGGACGACCGGGTGGTCGAGGTGGTGGTCGACAGCACCGGCGCACCGTTCCTGATCGGCCAGCGCATCCTGGTAAAGTTCGTCCGCGACCAGCAGACCGCGGCGGCGATCACCCCTCCGAAGAGCTAGGACCAATCGACATTCAGGATTCCCAAGTCTGAAGAGTGCTGAATCAATCGGTTCCGGATTTGCTGATTCGGAGCGGTTCGATGGGCGTGAAGCGGTACGAGCTGAGCGAGGCGCAGTGGGTGCGGATTGCGCCCTTGTTGCCG
>CALQQB010000112.1 GCA_943332615.1 Phenylobacterium deserti | reverse complement strand
GGTCAGCATCACCGGCACGGCGGGCGCGGACGCCATCACGCCGACGTCGACCGCGGCCGGACAGTCGGTCATGCCGACCGCCTACAACGACACGCTTTCAGGGCTCGAAGGCAACGACACGCTCGACGGCGGGGCCGGCGCCGACCGTCTTGTCGGAGGCCTCGGCAACGACCTCTATGTCGTCGATGCGGCCGGAGACACCGTCGTCGAACTCGTCGGCGAGGGCATCGACACGGTCCAGGTGGGTTTCAGCTACACCCTGGGCGCCGAGATCGAGAACCTGGCGCTGACGGGGTCGGCCAGCATCAATGGCACGGGCAACGCGCTGGCCAATCTGCTGACCGGGAACGCCTACGCCAATATCCTGAATGGCCTCGACGGCAACGACTCCCTGAGCGGCGGCGGCGGCGCTGACACCCTGCTGGGCGGCGCGGGGGCGGACACCTTGAACGGCGGCGCGGGCGACGACGACCTGAACGGCGGCGCGGGTACGGACCTCTATGTGGGCGGCGCCGGCAAGGATGACTTTATCTTCACCCATGGCGAGATCAGCGGCGACACGGTTCAGGATTTCGCCAAGGGTGATCATCTCGTGCTGCAGGGCTTCTCGGCCGGTTCCACCTTCGCCAGGATTGCAGGCAGCGCCACGGACTGGATCGTGACCGACGGCGTGTCCCACACCACCGAACTGCTGCATCTCGCCAACGGATACGCGCTCAGGTCCGGCGACTTCCTGTTCGGCTGAGCCGCCGCATCATAGGTCGAAACGAAAAAAGCCCCGGCCGATGGCCGGGGCTCTCTAATCGTTCGGTTAGGACGGTCGCCTAGGCGACGATCTCGCGCCGACGGCGCATGACCGCGCCCACGCCACCGAAGCCGATGATCATCATCGCCCAGGTCGCCGGTTCCGGAACCCCGCCCAGGCCGCCACCGCCGCCGCCCGGCGTCCCGGTCGAATACAGATAGGCGTTGGAGCTGGCGCCGCGGGTCAGAGACACAAAGTCCAAGCCGGCCGTGCCGGCGTCGATCTTGTAGAATGCCGTCGCGCCCCCAGCCGGTTTCGGTTTCGGGAAGCTCCCGGCCCCATAGTGGACGCCGATATAGCTGATGCCATACAGCAGCGGAATGAAGTTCGGGTTGGCGCCCATCAAGTCTGTGACCTTGAAGGCGGCTTCGTTATAGGTGCTGGAGTCCCAGGCAAAGCCGATGGAGGCTAGGCCCGCGACCTGATCCGCCAAGTTACCGGCGCTATTGGAAATCAGGTTACCATCGAAATAGCCCGAGCAAAGCAGCGCAGCCGGGCTGATATCTCCGACGCTGCAAGGCCCGGCGTCAGTCGAAACGGACGCAGCCGGCGCCGGCGGCATGGAGTCCAATTTCGACAATTTTGACCCAGCAAGAGCCGGCGAACTCGCCACCAGTGCGAAGGCCGAAACGGCCACCATAAGCGTCGTTCTCACGTGAAAATCCCCTCTCGCAAGTCCAAATTAGCAACTGGTTAATACGAAGACTTTCGGTCACACGTAAAACGGACTCTCCTGACAGGGGAAAAAAAGTTGTTTCCTCCTACCTGAGGTGATCCGGGCGGCCCATGAACACGCTCTGGATGTCTTTCCCAGCCTATGCCCAGCCTCTGACACGATGCCCGGCCGGACACGGCGCGGTGGCGCCCGCTTGGGCCGCCGTCTTCGGCGCACAGCGCCTTATGACCCCTGCGGAGTCCTGCTCAGCATCCGGATCGGCGCGCCAAGCGGCGACCTGAACGGCGTGACACCCAACCTGTCCCGCACCTGGTCGATCGGCAGGTCCCAAAGGTCTTCCCAAGGCGCATCAAGCATCGAGCGCGTCTCCCGCCCGTGCGTCCAACCCTTGAAGATCGAATCCAGCACGAGCTCCAGGCCGGGGGGCCGGTGCAAGGCGAGGCTGGACAGGACGATAGCGATGAACAGCGACGCATAGTGGTGGCCGAACTGCGCCATCTGGAAGGCGGCCAGGCCGACCTCATCCAGCCCGCCGCGGTCATAGCCCGCGACCATCCGCCACAGGGGATAGCCCTGCAGGATGCGGATGTTGACGTAGTCGAGGGGCGGAGGCAGCGCCGCCAGGGCCCCGACAGCGCTTTCGACGGCCTGCAGGTCGACTTCGCCAAGCCCCACCTGCCGGTACAGGGCGGCGCCCAGCGAGTCGGCTGGACAGCGGGCCAGTTCGCTCAGGCGGAAGGGTGTCGGGAGCCCGCCCGCCGCGGCCTTGGCCACCCCGGGGAAGTCCAACGCGACTGCGGCGACGCGGGCCTGCAGGGCCGCGGGCAACCGCGTATTCAGGGCGATGACGCGGCGGGTGAAATCCCCACGCTCCCACGGCGTCGACGGCACCTCGGTCAGGGCCCAGAATTCCGTCCAGAAAGCGGGCGACACCGGGGCGAACCGCGACGGCGCCCCGCGTGGCCGGCGCGGAAACACCGGCTTGGACAGCCAGCCAGCTGCGGCATTGCCGTAGACCTCTGTGAGCCGTTCCGGGGCCAGAATAGCGACATGCAACGCCTTCGCCGCCAGGACGCGCAGGCCCAGACCGGTGACCTGGTGGCGGAGGCCCAACGCCAGCGCGCCAGCGTCGCCGCTTTCAGTCCGCGCCATGCGTTCGAACGCGCCTTGGGTTGCAGCCAGGATCAGAACACGCCTCCCCCGGGAGGTATTTCCGTCTCCTCCCTGTCGCCAGGGTGACAGGGGAGAACAAGGGTTGTCGATCAGCCTATCATTGTGATTCGGCCAAGCTGCGCGCGGGACTTGGGTGTTCGATGCGCCGCCGGTATGCGTGACCGGTTGGTCGCCGCGGCCGGCTCGGCTCTAGGCCCTGCCGGTGTTCTCGTGGCTCAGCCATTTGGCGAAAAACCGGCCGACGATCAGGAACACCACGGCCGCGCCCGCCGCGATCCCGGCGTGCATCAGCCAGAAATTGGTGGCCGACATGTCTTCCAGCAAGCCGCCGATCAGGCCCACGGTCTGGTTCCCGGCGAACAGGTGCAGGTAGTAGATGCCGATGATGGTCGATCCCAGGGCCGCCGGAGCGGCGCGGGCGAACAGCGCCAGCGACACCGGCAGCATGTTGGCGAAGGCGATCGAGTTCAGCACGTGGAAGGCCACGCACCACCAGATGCTGACCTTGGCGCCGGTCTGGGCGGCGATCGCCGAGCCGGCCACCAGGCACAGGACGCCCAGCACCGAGATGAAGGCGCCGATGGTGAGCTTGCCGATCTCGTCCGGCTCCCTGAACCGCGTGGCCCAGACCCGCCAGAACACCACCATCCCGGCCAGGAAGGTCACCGAGACCACGCTGTCGAGGGTGATGAGCCAGGTGGTAGGGACCTTCTCGCCGCCAAACACCAGGTTCACGCTGGTGTCGGCCCAGATCAGATAGGCGTTGAAGATCTGCTGGTTGCAGAGCACCGAGGCGGTCATCACCGGCAGCAGCATGACCAGCAGGGCGATGGTGCGCCCCTCTCCCGGCTTGAGCTTCGGACGCTCGATCCTGGCCGCGCCGCGCTGAATGCCCGGCTCGGGTGGCAGGTGGCGGCGGCCGTAGAGGTAGAGCGCCAGCGCGATCAGCATGCCGATCCCCGCCACGCCGAAGCCGTAGTGCCAGCCCACCTTCTCGCCCAGCGTGCCGGCGATCAGCGGAGCCGCGATCACGCCCGCGTTGATGCCCAGATAGAAGACCTGGAAGGCGTCGGCCCGACGCAGGTCGCCCTCGCCATAGAGCGAGCTCACCTGCCCCGCGATATTGCCCTTGAAGCAGCCGGTGCCGAGCACCAGACACAGCAGCGCCAGCAGGAAGGTTGCGTCGAAGGCCATCAGGAAGTGGCCGATGGCCATCAGCACCGCGCCGATGATGATCGTCCGCGTCTTGCCCAGCAGTCGGTCGGCCAGGATGCCACCCAGGATCGGCGTCAGGAAGACCAGGCTGGAGTAGAGGCCGAAGATCGCCGACGAGAGCTTCTGGACCGAGACGCCCGGGTGATAGACGGCCTGGATGACCGCGTGAAACACGCCGAAACCGGCGATCTGGTCCACGTGCGGCGCGAGCAGCAGCGTCTTGGTCATGTAGAGGACCAGCAGGGACTGCATCCCATAGTAGGAGAACCGCTCCCAGGCCTCGGTGAAGGCCAGGTAGCCAAGCCCCTTCGGATGCCCAAAGAAGGCGCGGTCGCCGTCGGCGACGCTCGACGTGGTCATCAGATTCTCCAAACCCCGTGGGAGCTTAGGCCCCAAACGCCGGCCTTAGGAAGGCCGCCGCCAGCACCCAGGCGCCGATCAGGCCGAAGATCACCGCCGCGACGATCCGCACGGTGCTCAGCGGCACGATCCTGGTGGCCGCCTCGCCCAGCAGCACGGCGGGGATGTTGGCCACCATCATGCCCACAGTCGTGCCCGCGGCGACCAGGGCCACGTCCTGGAAGCGGGCGGCCAGCAGGGTGGTGGCGATCTGGGTCTTGTCGCCGATCTCCACCAGGAAGAAGGCCACCAGCGTGGTCAGGAACACGCCCCCGGCGGTGCGCGAGCCCGCGGCCTCGTCATCCTTGTCCGGGACCAGGGCCCACAGCGCCATGGCGATAAAGCCCGCGCCCACCAGGCCCTGGAACAGCGGCCCCTTCAGCCAGCCGGCCAGAATCACCCCCAGCCCCGCGGCCAGGGTGTGGTTGGCGATGGTGGCGAAAAAGATCCCCAGGATGATCGGGACCGGCCGGCGGAACCGCGCGGCCAGGACGACAGCCAGCAGCTGAGTCTTGTCGCCGATCTCGGCGATGGCCACGAGGCCGGCGGAAATGAGGAACGCTTCCATTTGAACACCTTGGGACGCGGCCACACGAGACGACGACGCCGCGCCTCCGCCGCGCCCGTGGGCTATGGAGGCCGCATCGTCGGTCTCGCCAATCCGGACCTGAAAGGTCCGCCGCACGCGCCATGGTCTCGAAAGGCCAAGTATGTTGACGCGGGCTCCGCTGTCTTGCGGACGGCTACTCCCCGAAGAGGCCGCCTCCCTAACCGCCGCAGCACGGCCCGGCAAACGAAAAGGGCGGCTACCCCCCGGCAGCCGCCCCTTCGAGCATCTGCTTGCGATGGTCAGGTGTTCAAGATGCTCTTCAGCGCGTCCCCCACGCGGAACCGGCACGTCTGCGACGCCGGGCGTTTGACCTTCTCGCCGGTCTTGGGATTGCGGGCGACGCCCGCCGCCCGTTTTACCGGCACGAAACTTCCAAAGCCGACGAGCCGGACTTCTTTCCCAGCTCTCAGCGAGCTCGACACGGACGCCATGAAAGCGTCCAGCGCCTCCTTGGCCTGCGCCTTGTTGAGCCCCGCCTTGTCGGCGATCTCCGAGACCAATTCGGCCTTGGTCATGATGCGTTTGCTCCCAGCCCAATTTTCTTTTGGCGTGGCGGGTCTTGGGCTGCGCCCACCTACGCCTTGGGGAGAATTCAGGCAGAACATTTCAAAGCCGTCAAACGGCAGCGGCGCGGGATGCCTCCCGCGCCGCACTTCTGTCACAGAATGTGATCGTACCGATCGTTCGATCGACGCTCGTCTAGTGGGTCAGCACGGCGTCGGAGCCGTCGTCTCCCTCGATCGGGACGGCGACCGGGACCGGCTCCGTCCATTCGATCGCCACCGGCGCACGGACCAGCGCGCGGGCCAGAACCTCATCCATGGTGTTGACCGGAATGATCTCCAGCGCCGACTTCACGTTGTCGGGGATGTCGGCCAGGTCCTTCTCGTTCTCCTGCGGGATCAGCACGACCTTGACGCCGGAGCGCAGCGCCGCGAGCAGCTTTTCCTTCAGGCCGCCGATGGCGGTGACGCGACCCCGCAGGGTGACCTCGCCGGTCATCGCCATGTCGGCTCGAATCGGGATCCCGGTCAGCACCGAGACGATCGCGGTGGCCATGGCCGCGCCGGCGGAGGGACCGTCCTTGGGCGTGGCGCCGTCCGGCACGTGGATATGGACGTCCGTCCGCTCGAAGGACGGCGGCTCGATGCCGAACTTCGTGGCCCGGCTGCGGACGTAGCTGTTCGCCGCCGAGATCGACTCCTTCATCACGTCCTTCAGGTTGCCCGTGATGGACATGCGGCCCTTGCCCGGCATCTTGACCGCCTCGATGGTCAGGATGTCGCCGCCGAAGTCGGTGTAGGCCAAGCCGGTGATGATGCCGACCGCGTCCTCGGCGTCCATCTCGCCATAGCGGTACTTCTTGACCCCGGCGTACTTGGCCAGCCGTTCGTCATCGACCGTGACGGAGGCGACCTTTTCGCGGGTCAGGTCGCGGACCGTCTTGCGCGCCAGATTACCCAGCTCACGCTCCAGGCTCCGCACACCGGCTTCACGGGTGTAGTAGCGGATCAG
>CALQQB010000111.1 GCA_943332615.1 Phenylobacterium deserti | reverse complement strand
CGCAGCGCCACGGTGAGGCGCATGCAGCGGCCGATCTTGGCGAAGGCGCCGGCCAGACCCAGGACGTCCCTGACGTTGTCCGCCTTGGCGAGGGCGGCCTGAAGATCGCCGGCCATGGCGAGGCTGAGCTCGGCCAGGCTGCGCAGCAGGCGGTTATTGTCCTCGATGATGTCAGCGTCGCTGGCCATGGAACAAAAGTAGAACGTAGAACGATGGTTGTCAAGGCGCCGTCATTCAGGAAACGGCTGAGGTCCGCGGAGAAGGCGGGCCTTACCTCCCGCCGCTTCGCGGGGGAGGTAAGAGCGGAGCGAAGAGCCGAGGGGGCGAGGCCTGTCGCTACTTCTTCGCCAGATACGCCTTGGCCTCCGCCCCCACCACATCGACCAGGTTGCCCATGGCGATGTTGGCGTCGATCAGGTGTAGGC
The DNA here is from genome assembly GCA_943332615.1 of Phenylobacterium deserti. Classification (GTDB taxonomy): domain Bacteria; phylum Pseudomonadota; class Alphaproteobacteria; order Caulobacterales; family Caulobacteraceae; genus Phenylobacterium; species Phenylobacterium deserti_C. Next base: position 6,024 of record CALQQB010000111.1, on the reverse strand, counting down.
CCCAGCTGGCGTTGACCTGGGCGCCGGCCTTGACGTCGCCCGCGATGTCGTCCGTCCGCGGATCGGCCGGGTCGGCGTTCACGTGGGCCTCCAGGTAGTTGAATCCATTCTTCGACACGCACTGGCCGCTGAGCAGGCCAGGGACGGAGACGAAGGGCGTCGACGGGTTGGGCTTGTCCTTCACCCACGCCGGGTTGGCCGCCGCCGAGCTGGCGATCTGGGCCGCCGCGTTCGACAGATAGGCGTGGAACTCGCCCTTGCCGCCGCCCAGCGCCGCCGGGTTCACGCAGGCCGCTTCCATCGCGGGGTTCGCCACGCGCCCGAACAGGCTGCCAGCCGGCGGCGGGACGGTGTCTCGGAAGGTGGCGTAGGCGATCACGCAGCCGGTCTGGTTGGCGCTCTTGCAGGTCGGGATCGACTTGAACGCCCCGGTGTCCTTGCCCTTTTCCAGCGCAAGGCTGGTCCCCATCAGGATCGCCGAGATGAGCTGTTTCTGGACGGGTTTGCCGTCGATCTCCTGGCTGATCACCCGCGTCAGCACGCCCGAGCCCTGGGAGTGGCCGATCAGCACCACGCCGCGGCCCTTGTTCTCGTGGGCCAGATAATAGTTCCAGGCATCGACCACGTCGTTGTAGCCGACGGCGCGGACCCCCGGGTCGGCCGAGCCCGGCATCGGCTTGCCCGACTGTCCGGCCCGTAGCGCCGTCAGGGTGAACTGGCGATAGAGCGGCGCGTAGATGCGGCACTTCGAGCCGAACCGCGCCAGCTGGGCGCGGACCACATTGGTCTCTTCAGGGTTGGCGATCATATCCGACACCACACCCGGATCGTTCGACACGGTGGGATAGACATAGAAGCAGTCGATCGGCGCCTTCGGGTCGGCCTTGAACGCCTCGACCGAGGTCGCGCCATTGGCCTTCACCACGGTGGTGGTGAGGTCTACCGCGCAGGCGTCGCCCGCCTTACCCGGCCAGCAAAGCCAGGCCTCGGCCTTGGCGTAGTCGTTCTTGGCCGGCGCTGTTTGGGCCGGCGCTGTTTGGGCCTGCGCGCCCGTGGCGCCCGTGGCGCCGGTGAGCGCCCCAATGAGTCCGGCGGCGCAAGCCAGCGCCAGTATCCTGCGGATCATGTCGTTCCCCCGATGCCTCTCTGTTTTCGAAAGTTGCGTACGATCATCGCCCGGCGACCGGATCAGGTCCAGCGCCCTTCATGACGGCGGCAAATCAGGCGACTAGTGTCGCTAGAAGAAATTCGGGGGAAACGCGCAGATGGCGTCGGAAAAAGAAGCGGGCTGGCCGGCGCGCGTTTGGGCGGCGATCGGCGGCGGGCTGGTGGGCCTGGTGGGCGTGGCCCTGCTGGGCGGCGGTGCATGGCTGACCTGGCTGGGCGGCTCGCCCTACTACCTGCTGGCCGGCGCCGCGATCCTGGCGACGGGCGTGCTGCTGGTGCGCCGTCACCAGTTCGCGGGTTTCGTCTACGCCGGTGTCCTGGCGGCGACCCTGGGCTGGGCGATCTGGGAGTCGGGGCTGGTGTTCTGGCCCCTGCTGCCGCGCCTGTTCGCGCCGGCGGTGCTGGGCCTGTTCGTGCTGCTGGTGATCCCGTCCGGGCCCAAGGTGCGCTTGCGCACCTATGCGGCGGCGTCCGTGGCCGCGGCCTCCGTGGCCTGTCTCGGCGTGCTGGGCGCGGCTGTTCCGGCCACCTTGACATGGGGCCAGACCGACACGCCGGCCCAGGTGCTGGCCGCCGCGCCGCCCGCCAAGCCCACGTCCGACTGGCGCTACTACGGCCAGGACCCCGGCGGCGCCCGCTACGCCCCGGTGGACCAGATCAACCGCGAGAACGTCGATGAGCTGAAAGTCGCCTGGACCCTGCACACGGGTGAGAAATCCAACCGCGGCAGCCAGGACCAGAACACTCCCATGCAGGTGGGCGACACGCTCTACCTCTGCACGCCGACCAACGTCGTGATCGCCGTCGATGCCGATAGCGGCAAGCAGACGTGGCGCCACGATCCGCACGTGAAGCCGGCCTTCTGGAACCGTTGCCGGGGCGTGGGCTATTGGGACGCCGCAGACGCGAAGCCGGTCCTGTCGGTGAGCTCGACGGCCGCGCCCGCCGTCACGCCGGCCAAGTCGGCGCCGAAGGCCGCCGCGCCGGCGGCCCAGGTCGCTACGGCTGCCGCCGCGCCACTCTGCCGCCGCCGGATCATCTCCTCGACCATCAACGCCCAGCTCTTCGCGCTCGACGCCGCCACCGGCCAGCCGTGCCCCGGCTTCGGCAAGGGCGGGATCGTGGACCTGTCCACCGGCATCGGCCCGATCAAGCGCGGTTTCTATTTCCAGACCTCGATGCCGACGGTGGTGGGCGACAAGATCATCATCGGCGGCTGGGTGGCCGACAACCGGGAGATCGCCGAGCCCTCGGGCGTGGTCCGCGCCTTCGACGTGGTCACCGGCGAACTGGCCTGGGCCTGGGACCTGGGCAATCCGGCCATCACCAAGCTGCCGCCCCCGGGACAGACCTATACGCGGGGCACCCCCAACGTCTGGTCCACCCCGGCCTTCGACCCGGCGCTGGGCCTGATCTATCTGCCGATCGGCAACGCCACGCCGGACTACTGGGGCTCGCACCGCTCCCAGGCCTCGGAGAGCTATGCCTCCTCGGTCGTGGCGCTGGACGCCGCCACCGGCCGCATGCGCTGGACCTTCCAGACCGTCCACCACGACCTCTGGGACTATGACGTCCCCGCCCAGCCGATGCTGATCGACTTCCCGGTCAAGGGCGGCGGCACGGCGCCGGCCCTGGTCCAGCTCACCAAGCGCGGCCAGATCTTCGTGCTGGACCGCCGCACCGGCGTGCCCCTGACCCGGGTGGTCGAGGTGAGCGTCCCCCGCGGGCCGCAGCCCGGCGAGTGGGTCTATCCGACCCAGCCCTATTCGGTGGAGATGCCCACCATCGGCGTCGATCAATTGACCGAGAAGAAGATGTGGGGCGCCACCCCGCTGGACCAGCTGGCCTGCCGGATCATGTTCCTGCAGCGGCGGTACGACGGCGACTTCACCCCGCCCGGCTCGGCCGACCGGCCCAGCCTGCAGTCCCCCGGCAACGCCGGCGGCATGAACTGGGGCGGCGCCGCCTACGATCCGCGCCGTGGCCTGCTGTTGGTCAGCGACATCCGCATGCCGCAGAGCGTCTGGCTCACCCGCTCCAGCAAGCCGGAACTGGCCCTGTCGCGGTCACAGGACCGGCCCAAGCAGAGCCTGAAGGCGGTCTCCTACAAGAGCCACAACGACTGGTTCCTGAGCCCGATCTCCGCCCCCTGCGTCCAGCCGCCGCACGGCATGCTCACCGCCATCGACCTGAAGACCCGCGAGATCGTCTGGCAGGTGCCAACCGGCACGGCGGAAGACCAGGCGCCGTTCGGCCTGAAGTCGCACCTGCCGATCCCGATCGGCACCATCGGCCTCGGCGGCACGATCACCACCGCCGGCGGGGTCAGCTTCCGCGCCGCCACCACCGACGCCTACCTGCGCGCCTATGACAACGCCACGGGCCGGGAGCTCTGGAAGGGCGCCCTGCCGATCGCCGCGGCCGGTACGCCGATGACCTATGTCTCGCCCAGGACCGGCAAGCAGTATGTGGTGATCAGCGCCGGCGGCGCTGGTGCGGGGGCTGTCACCCCGGGCGGCAAGGGCGACACCGTCGTGGCGTACGCGCTGGCGAAGTAGGGGGGCGCCCCCCTACTTCCCGTCCACCGTGAAGGCCAGCAGCAGGTTGTTGGCCCCGGCGCTGCCGTTGTAGCCGGAGTGGACGAACATCATCCCGCCGGCGATCGTGGGCCCGCCCATGTCGAGGTAGCCGCCCGGCGCGTCCTTCATCCCATTGACGGTGTCGCGCGGGACCGTGGCGTCGAAGTCCCAGATGAGCTTGCCGTCCGCCGCCGCATAGGCCCGCAGGTGGCCGTCCTGAGCGCCGCTGAACACCGCCCCCGGGATCGCCGTCGCCGCCTGGGAATAGCCCGGCCGGCACTGGCCCGACGGCACGTTGCAGGGGTCCACCCTGGGAGCATCCACCCGCCACAGCACCCGGCCGCTGGCCGCCTCCAGCGCCACCAGCCCCGGCCTGCCGTCCCGGTCCGCCCGGTCGGCCAGGGGTGCGTAGACAATCTTCCCGTCCGTGGCCGTCGACCATTCCACGCCGCCGGACGGACTGCCCATGCCCAGCTTCGGCGTCTGCCAGACCATCTTCCCCGTGGCTGGGTCCATCGCATAGACGATCGAGGACTTGTTGCCGGTGATCACCAGACTTCTGGAGCCCATGCTCACCAGGTTCGGCGACGATCCGAAGTCATAGTCCGGCCCCCGCGTCCCCAGCGGCCCGTTGATCGTGCCCGACATGAAGTTGTCCGCCGCCAGCACCTGGTTGACCCAGCGGATGGCGCCGGTCTTCAAGTCCATGGCCACCACCGCGTCCGAGGTCGGGTGGTCCACCTCGGTGTAGCTGTCGCCGGTCGCCACATAGAGCAGCCCGAGCTTCGCATCGACCGTCGGCGCCGACCAGATCGCCCCGCCGGCCGGCCCGTACATCTGGGTCCCCGCCGGGTTCTTCCGCGTGGCCTGCGGCGTCTCGTTCAGGATCGCCTGCTTCCACAGCACCTTGCCGCTCAGCGCGTCCACCGCCACCACCGTGCCGATGAAGGTGCAACAGGTGTAGGACGCCACGTTCCCCTGGCTCTCCTCCGACGCCGACAGCGGCACATAGAGCACGCCGTTGTAGAGGGCCGGCGAGCCGGTGATCCGTCCCACCCTATGGTCATCGACCCGCGTGGCCCAGAGTTCCTTGCCCGACCCGGCGTCCAGCGCCCGCATGAACATCCGGTCGTCGCCGAGATAGGCCGCCCAGCCGCTGGGCGCCCTGGCGTTCTTGCCCAGGCTCATGGTCGCCCGCGCCCCGCCCCGGAAGTCGTAGCGCCAGTGGACGCAGCCGGTGGCGGCATCGAGCGCGTAGGCCTTGCCTGCCATCGACGCCGTGAACACGCGCCCGCCAAAGATCACCGCCTCGGTGTTCTTGGTCCCCGGGTAAGAGAACGCCCACTTCACCTTCAGCTTCGGGATATCCGCCGCCGCGAACCCGGGCCTGGGCTGATAGCGGCTGTTCTCCAGGTCCCGGCCCCAGCCGTTCCACTGCGGCGCGGCCGCGTTCAGCGCCGGGTGCGTCGCGCACACATTCGCGTCCGGCCCCTGCGCCGTCTGCGGCGTCGGCGACTTGCCGGTCAGGTAGCGGACGACGCCATAGATCTCCGCCGGGGTCATCGCATCGCCCATCGGCTTCATGGCGCCCACGGTCAGGGCGTCATAGACCTCCTCCGGCGAGCGCACCCGCAGCTGGTCCCGGCTCGGCGCCCGCTCCACCGCCGGCTCATGGCACCCCTGGCACCGCGCCCGGTAGATCGGCTCGCCATTGACGGGATACAGCCCCGCCGAGTTCTCGGGCGGCGTGACGTAGCCCGGTTTCGCGGGGGCCCGGGGCGCGCCTCCGGTGGGCGATTGCGCGAAGGCCAGCGAGGCCGCCAGGCCCACCGCGATCATCGCCGAAAATCCGGCTGCGTTCCCCAACATCCCCATGCCCCCGAAGCCTGTTCTTGTTTGGAACTGACGGTATGGCGTTCCGGGCGAAGCGCAAGGCCCTTGGCAAACACCCCATCTCCCTCTCGGCGCTGCGCGCTCGGGGGGAGGGGGCCATGCAATTCCGCATACCCGCTCTGTGAAATCGCTTATCTATGCAGCGTTCAGATGAGTGTATCTAAACATTGTCCAGACGGACAGCCCCGCTCCCCCGGGGTTCCAACTGAAACTCCAGGTGTGTGTCATGACCCTCTCGACCTTCGAACGCTCGCTCGACAAGATCGCCCCGGCCTTCCTGATGATCCTCGGCCTCATCGCCGCCGTCGGCTCCGCCGGCCTGGGCTTCTGATCCCACCCAACCGCGAGCACCGTATGAGGGCTCCTTCGGGAGCCCTTTTTCGTG
>CALQQB010000110.1 GCA_943332615.1 Phenylobacterium deserti | reverse complement strand
TACCAGACCTCAGACCACCGCACCGCCGAGCTCCCCACCTGGCTCCACCGCTACAACTGGCATCGACCCCACGGCGGGATAAAGTCCCAGACACCCATCAGCCGCCTCGGCTTGGACGCGGACAACCTATTGAGGCTCCACACCTAGGCGCGGGCCAGCACCGGGCGATGCCTTCGACCTTGTGGGGCGTCCATTCCTGAAGCGCATCATCCTCGCCGAACGCATATTCCGTGGGTTTGGATCGTGATCCAGGAACGACGGTCGCTAGCAGTCTGGTTCGCGCGTCATCTGGCTTCGGCGAACGTGTCGATCCCAGAGACCTCCACCGCCTTCGCCTGGCCGTTGGCCGGGTCGATCACCGCGACGGCGGCGGTTCCGCGCAGGGACGTCCAGGCCATATGTCGCGGTGTCTCCTGGATTGAGAGGCCCAGCGCTGGCTGTCGGTCCAGGACCCCCGGCGCATAGGTCCCCATCGGCGGCGAGACGCCTATTGCCGCCATCGCCTTCAGGAACCCTGGAGCATAGTCGCCGGCCGGCGTCAGGACAGGCCAGGTTGCAAATGCATCGACCGACTTCGGCGGCTGGAAATTGTACAGCAGCGGCGGCGCGGCGGTGATGTCCGTGAGGCTTTCATGACCCGAGAGGATCTCGCCCATCAGCCGGATCGACTCGCTCATCAGGGACGTGCCGGTGGCGCCCACGGCGGCGACGGGGCGGCCATGCCGCAGCGCGATGAGGGGGGTGATATCGTTCACCAGCAGGTCCCCGGCCTGCGCGGCCAGCAGCGCCCATTTGTTGACGGTGGCCGCTTCCGGGATGGGAACGCCGCCCACGACGATGCCCGTCGGCGCTCCGTTGGCGCTGTGCACCAGCACGGCCACATTACCCTTCGCGTCCCTTACCACGACGGCCATCGTGTGGTGTCCGGCTTCGGGCGCCGCGACGGATGCGTCACCGAAGGGATGGGGCTTCAGCTTCAGCAACTCCGAGGCCAGGGCCGCCGCGTAAGGCTTCGTCAGCCGCTCGGCGCAGGTCGCCGCAGGAAGCGCGGCCTTGCGTTCGAAGGCCGTCGGGCTGGCGCGCACCACCTGGCGCAGGGTCGCGTACTGGATGGCGCGGGCATAGGCGCGGAAGGCGGCGGGATCCTTCCAGTAAGGGCCCATCGAGCCGACCCGCATCGCATCGAGCAGGCTGAGAGAGGTCAGGCTGGCGCAGGCGAGCGTGCCCGTGGACATGCCGAGGATGGTCGCATCGCCAAAACCGGCGGCAAGAGGCGCGCGCCAGATCGGCCGGTAGCGTGACAGGTCCCCGCCCGTCGCGCGACCGCCGCGGGCGCGGACGGCGGCCACATAGTCCCGGGCCCAGGCGCCGCGATACATCTCGTCTGCCCCGCCCTCCGCGACGGCTCGCAGGGTCATGGCCAGCTCCGGCTGACGAATGAGATCGCCGGACTTCACGGGCTGACCGTCGGCCTGGGTCAGCCAGCGCCGGCCCTCCGGCGTACGCGCGAAGCGAGCCGCATTGGACTGGCGCAGACCCAGGATGGCGGGAGACGCCTCCACCCCTGTCTCCGCAGACCAGATCGCCGGCGCGAACAGGTCCGACCACGGCAGCCGGCCGAACCGCGCGTGAAGCGCCTCGGCACCGCGCATGAAGCCCGGGACCAGCGTCTGCCGGCCGAGCCCGTCAGCCGGAGGCTCGGCGCCCAGGTCCGGGATCGAGGCGATTTCACGCTCGTCGGCATAGGGACTCCAGCCGGCGTCCAGGAACGACACCTTGCGGGTCCGGGCATCGTAGTAGGCGACCGCCATCTTGCCCGCGTAGGACACCGTCTGGCCCATGGTGCGGGCCACCTGGGTCAGCGCTACCACCGTCGCGGCATCGGCGGCAGATCCGCCCTGGCGCAGGGCCTCGATGCCGGCGTGGATCGCGACCGGCGAGGCCGACCCGGTGATCAGAACCGCACCGCGAACATAGCGCGCCTCGGACGTCCAGTAGGTCTGCTCGCCAGCCTGCAGCGTCTTGCGCTCCGCCACGGGCCAGCGGGCGGGGGACAGGTCAGCGGCCTGGAGCGAGCCGGCAGCAGCCAGGAGGACGGATACCGCAAGGGCAACAATCGCGCGCTGCATCCTCACTCTCCACCTATCGGCCTGTACGCCAAACCCGCTGGAGACGGCCCCGGGTTCAGGTCCCGTCGTTCCCGGGAAGCCGCCCGTCTCCGCGCCGGCGGACGACGAGACCGTAGTAAGCCAGCCCCAGAGCCAACCATCCGGCCAAGAGTGCGTACGGCTTCCAGTCCGTGCCAAATCCGAGGCTTGCAATGATCACAGCGGCGACCATGCCGAGGCCAGACAGAACCTTCACGGTCGTGCGGCTGAAGCGCATCCGCGCCAGAGCGTGGATCTCGGGATGCCGGTCGGCGACGACCCAGGCCGCCAGGCACGAGCCCAGGTACTTCATCATCGTCGGGATATTCACTGCAAGCAGCAGGAACAGGAGGCTGGACGGCAGCAGCAGGCCCGCGCACGAGGCCCCGAAGGCGACCATGGTGGCGATGTGCGGTGTGCCGAAGCGCGGGTGGATTCGGCCCAGCGCCGCCGGCAGAACGCCGGCGCGTCCCATGGCGAAGAGGAAGCGGGCGAAGACCAGGAACACGGCGTTCATCGACTTCGACAGGGCCAGAGCCGCCGCGGTTACGATCAGCGGCGTCGCCCACGGTCCAAGCGCGGCTTGGGCCGCGGTCAGCAGCGGCGCATCGCTCTTCGCCAGGGCGTCGGCGCCAACGAGACTGAGCGCGGTGAAGGCGATGGCGACATAGACCACCACGGTGAGCGCGACGGCCAGGCCGAGGCCAAGCGGCACCACGCGCTTGGGATCGTCGACCTCCTCGCCCACCTCAGTGGTGGTCTCGATGCCGAGGAACAATTGGATCATGAGCGGCAGCGCCGCGATGATTGGCGTCCATCCGCCCGCGAACCCATGGACGAACAGCTGCGGCTTGAGCTGAGGCGCTCCCGCGATCACGAACACAGCGAACACCGCCAGCAGCAGCAGCATCAGGATCGTCTGGGTGCGCGCGGCCACGGCGACGCCGACGTAGTTCAGCGCAAAGACCGCAGTGAAAAAGGCCAGGATCACCGGCTTCTCCGGCAACGTCACCACCTTGCCCAGGTAGTTCACCAGCACCCGGGCCAGCACGATCATCACCACCGCGTTCGACAGCACACGCAGCCAGACAATGCCAAAGGCGATCAGCGGATGGGTGAACTGTCGCTGCCACTCGAACGACGCCGCCGTCCTCGGCAACGCAGACGCCATGTAGGCGTAGACCAGCCCGAACAGCACCATCGGCAGGGCCGCCAGAATGACCGCGATCAGAATGCCTTCGCCGCCGACTTCGGCCGCCGGCCCAAGCACCGAGAAGATCGAGGCGCCGATGGCCGTGCCGGCCCCCAGCATGACGAGGTCGATCAGGCGGACGCCAGTGCGAAGCTTTTCAGTCATGCGATGTCCTAGAACCGGCAGGCCGCGTCCGGGACCTTCGGGTCGCGGGCCCAGCGATAGCCTTCCACCGCCGCCGCCCGCGGCAGGTAGGTCACCGTCGTCCGGGACTCGCCCCGGCGCAAGGTGAGGGTGAGGGTCTGGGCCTCGTCGGCGCGCGCCTTGGCCACGTCACTGACCTCGACGATGGCATCGCCGTCACGCACCCCGGCCTGCGCCGCGGCTGAGCCGGCGACCACGCCGCGGACAATCCGGTCATCGTTCAGCGATGCGCGCGCGAAGCCCAGCTGGAACTGGCGGATCGGGTGGCTGACGACTGTCAGGCAGGGCGCGTAGAGGTTGGCCGGCGGCTTCAGGAGACCGCCTGAGACCATATGGTGATACTCCGCCTTCGCCGCGTCCGCGCCGATCGCCTGGCCCACCAGTTCGAGCCATTCCGGGATGCCTCGGGGCTCGCCGGCCACCTGGCGGCGGCGCATCGCCTTGACGATGTCGTCCAGGCTGCGGCGCCCCTGACTAGCCGCGCGGATCGCAGCGTCGGTCTGCTGCAGATAGAGCCATCCGCGGCCGTAGGGGACCGTCTGGGCGACCGGATCGGTCCAGAACTTCTGCGCCGCCTCAGGGTTCGAGGCCGCGATGTAGGGGTTGCTGTAGTAGGTGTCCGCGCGCTCGTTGAAGGTCGTCAACAGACGGTCGACGCTGATCGCACCGGCGCGGAACGACAGGACGGTCGAGTAGTATTCGGCCGCACCTTCGGAGTACCAGGCGGTGTCGCCATGCTCGCCCTGCATCGCCGGCCAGGTGTGCGCCATTTCGTGGGCCAGCAGACCCTGCAGGCTGTCGGCGGTGGGCCTGGCGGCGGCGTTGTAGCCAAACATGAAGGACTGGGCGAGGCCGGTGCCGCCGGTCCCTGAATAGGGATTCTGGCGTACGAACACCCGGTAGCTCGACTCCCCCTCGCCGAAGAATCCCGACATCGCGCCGTAAAGCGCCTTCATTCGCTCGCCCAGAAGATTGGCGTCGAACGGCGGGTCGGAGAGCCAGTAGAAGGCGAAGAGCGCCTTCGGGTCGGTCGGGTACGAGCGGACGGGCCCCACATAGTAGTAGCTGAACGCCAGCACTTCGGACGGTACGACCGTGTCGACCGCGCCCTCGCCGAGCGACCACACCCCACGCGCGCCGGCCGGCGCGGCGGTCAGGTCCCAGGCCAGATGCACCTGCCAGGGACCGGGGCGAACCGGGGTTGCCAGGAAGCCGTTGCCCGAGCCTGCGAAGCCGCCGGCTTCCTCGCGCAGGTCGAACAGGGGGCCGTTGTTTGTTGCCGCGGTCACGTTGCGGGGCGGCGCCCGATAGCTGACCACCACGTCGCCGACGGACGCGCGACCAACACTCCAGCGTCGATAGACACCCTGCGGCGTTGGCGGCTCCTCGGACTGGGTCAGCGGCAGCGGCCCCTGGTCGTCGCGTGCAGTCAGGGCCTCGTCGTCGTAGCGGGGCGTGGGGATTCCCACGAGCGACAGGGGCAGACGAACAAGCCCCTCGCCCGCCTTCAGGCCAGGCTGGTCCAGCACCATCCGAACGCCGAGATAGCTGTCCGCGCCGCCCGTGGCGTGCGGGCTCAGCGTCAGGTCGAGCTTAGGCGGTTCCGCGGCGAGCGCCGGCGCCGCAAGGGCGCCGAGGATCGTCAGGAACAGCCGCCTCACTTGGCCGGACCGGTCACTGGCGGCGGCGGGGCGAAGGGCCGGATCGCCAGGTGCTCGTAGATCTCCGCCGGATAGTAGGCGACGCCGCCGACCATGGTCATGCGGTTCTTGCGGAGCGCGCTGATGTCCCGGGTGGGGTCGCCCTCGACCAGGATGAAGTCAGCCAGCTTGCCACGCTCGATGGTCCCGAGCTGGCTGTCGCGGCGGAAGTACTTTTCGCTGTCGAGAGTCGCGAGGCGCAGCGCCTTGCCGGGCGTGAGTCCGGCCATGACATAGACCTCCATCTCACGCAGCAGCGAGAAGCCCGTGCCGTCGTCGGTGCCGGGCAGCAGCTGGATGCCTTCGTCGTCCAGCAGCTTCACGACCTCGAGCACCTTCTGGAACCCGCCCTGGTAGGCGGCGTCGTCCTGCGGCGTGTTGATGGTGACGAAGCCTCGACGCCGGTAGCGCTGGTAGCCGATCGGTACGTGGTCGAGGTAGGGCGCATCGCCCGCCTGCACCTGGCCGGAGCGGGACAGCATCAGGCGCTCGAGGATCATCGCCGTCGTGTCGAGCGCGATATGGCGGTCCTTCATCAGCTGGACCGTCGCGCGCACCCGGTCAGACTTGAGATCCAGGTCCTTGCCCCGCGCCATGCCGGTGAGCCGCAGCGGCGTGCGGGTGTCTTCCTTGGGGTCGAGGATCCACCCCAGCATCAGCTGGTTGATGTGGGCGATGTCGTCGTAGCCGTCGCGGATCACCCGGTCCGGCGAGGAGAAGGCCGGCACGTGGCCGGTGACGCCCAGGCCCAGCCGCTTGGCCTCGGCAGCCACGGGAGCCACCCAGTCAGGCGGGAAGGAGTTGTAGATCTTGACCTGCCAGTAGCCGTGGTCGGCGTACCAGCGCACGTCCTCCAGAGCCTGCGGCAGGGTATCGGCGATGAAGCCGTTGCGGGCCGAATAGGGGCTGCGGCCCTCCAGGAAGCCGTTGCGGACAATCCGCGGCCCGGCCAGCTTGCCGGCCTCGAGCCCCCTCACCATCGCCAGCAGTTCGTCGTTGTCGTTGCCCTGGTCGCGGGTGGCGGTGACCCCGGCGGCGAGGTTGAACAGGTTCGACGCCAGGCTGGAGTGCGAATGCATATCGTGCAGGCCGGGCACCAGCGTGCCGCCCTGCCCGTCGATCACCGTTTCGTCCTTCGGCGCCGGGCCAGGGGCGTCGTTGGCCGTGACCCCGGTGATCCGCTCGCCATACACGGTGACCGTCGACAGCCCGCCGACCGCCATGGTCACAGGATCGAAGATGCGCACGTTGCGGATTCGCAC
>CALQQB010000109.1 GCA_943332615.1 Phenylobacterium deserti | reverse complement strand
CGCCGCACCAACTCGCCTCGACTGTGCACCGTCAGACGGGCATTCTTGTGGACGTTCATCCGACCCCCTCCTGAGACCCTGTAGCTTCACAACCACAGCTTCCCCGGTCAGGGTCGGATGGACAACCTATTGAGAGCTCACACCTAGGCCCATCGCGTTGGGCCCAGGCCAGGGAAAACGCCGCATGAAAATCCGCATGATCGCCGCACTCGGCGTCAGCCTGTTCGCCCTGGCCGCGCCGGTCGCGGCGCCCGCCCACTTCATCCTGCAGCAGCCCAAATCCTGGGTGGTGGAGAACGTACTGGGCGATCCGCAGAAGGGTGGACCCTGCGGTGTCACGGCCGCAAATCCCGGAACGCCAACGGGCGATATCACCGCCCTGACCGGCGGCGACATGCTGCACATCAAGGTCAAGGAGACGATCTACCATCCGGGCTTCTACCGGATCGCGCTGGCTGTGCTGGACCGCGCCGAGCTGCCCGCGGACCCGGAAGACACCACCAAGGAGGGGCCGCGCGGTCCGGTCTCGGTCTCTGGCAAGGTCGATCCGAACCCCAAGCCTCCCGTCCTCGTGGATGGCCTGTGGATGCACCATGAGCGCAAACCCGCCCAGGAGTGGGAAACCGACATCAAGCTCCCCAATATCAATTGCGACCACTGCACGATCCAGATCATCCAGTTCATGGAAGAGCACGGCGTGAACGCCGACGGCCGATTCACCTATCACCACTGCGCCGACCTGAAGATCACCGCCAATCCGAAGCTGCCGATCGATAGGGCCTGGCCTGGTCAGGCGAAGGCCAAGAAGGCGAAGACCGGGACCTGAGCGGCCTTCGCAGTCTCCACTTCAGATCGCTCCAGGGGGGCAGATGCCGCGACAGAAGGTGCTGGTGCTCTACCTTGCGAACTCGGCGCTGGATGCGCCGGTGATCGCCTGGTCGGTCTACGACGGGACCGGCGCCACCCGCCCCATGGCCGGCGACGCCGATGAGCCGCCGTACCGGACCGGGGTCGATGCGCTGAAGGATGGCTGGCGCCTGTTTCAGGCCGCCCAGCTGCTGCCGCATGGCAAGGGCGCGGAGTTCGATGTCAGCTACCTGAAGTACGAGTTCTGGTTCGAGCAGATCGTGGAGACAGGGCCATGAGCAACCTTCCGCTGCTGGACGCCATATCGATGGCGACCTTCGCCGCACGTGGTTTCCTGCGCCTCGACGGGGTGGTCTCCGATGAGATCAATGCTCAGTTCCTCGCTGAGGCGGGTACGCCGCCCGAGGTCGTGCCCGGGCGGAAGCTGATGCGCACGTACGGCGAGATGCTGGCCGCCAGCGATATCCCCGAGGTCGCCGCCGGCGTTCCGCTGGCCCAGGCCTACCCGCCCGGTTCGGCCGCGGCTCGCCTGCTGGACCTTCCGGCGGTGGCGGGTGCGATCCGCAGCCTGGTGGGTCCTGATCCGCGGTTCGATCATCACTTTCTGCACGTGACATTCCCCAGCGCCTATCACGAGGCCGCGGGCGGCGAGAATGTCTCGCAGCATACGCACCAGGACTCGACCATCGATCCGCGCCGGGCCTTCGACCTGCAGATCATGTATTACCCTCACGCCGTCACCCGCGACATGGGCGGCACCCGCTTCGTGCCCGGCACTCACCTGCGCAAGGTCAGTGAAGTCGCCATCGGCCGATACCAGAACATCCGTGGCCAGCAGCACATGGTCTGCGAAGCCGGAACGCTGCTCTTCCTGCACTCCGGCATCTGGCACGGCGGCGGGGTGAACCTGTCGGACCGGACGCGGACGATGTTCAAGATCCGCATGAACCCCACCCGCACCCAGGTCCGCCAGTTCGACCTTTCGACACTCGCGTCCCCGGCTGTCCAGCGCCCCATCTTCCTGACGAAAGGCCCGCAGCCCCGGAGCGTCGAACAGATCCTGATGACGCCGGAGCCCTGGTTCGAGCAGGACACCGGCCGCCTGGAATTCGTCAACCGCGTGCGGCTGTGGCGCTACCTGACCGGCGACGACAGCTACGATGCGGACTATTGGCTGACCCGCCTGGAGAACCTGGCCACCGCCTGAGGCGGACAGCGGGCCTTGTCGCGCGGCGCGCGTGGTAAGATTCCGCAACGTGACCAGTTGGAAGGGGCGCGATGCCAAATCAAGGCGGGCCGTGGGATCGCGTGGCCCAAAAGCCGTCGGCGCCGCCGTCGCGGCCGCCCGCGCGAGGTCGTCTGCTCGTTTGGTTGCTGGTTGTGGCCGGCGTCGGCGGGATCGTGCTGGTGCTGACCCGGGCATTTCCTGAGGCGATGCGGACAGGCGATGACTGGGCCCAGGTCGGCTACGGCGCGGCATTGCTGGCGCTGGTCGCCTCGGGCCTCACCCGGCTGCGGCGCGAGGCGCTGCCGCAGCACCTGCGCCACGCGGCCCTTTGGCTCGGGATATTCGCGGTTTGCGCCCTGGCCGTCGCCTATCGCGAGGAGTTGGCCAGCGTGCCGCGGCGCCTGCAGATGGCCTTCAGCCCCGGCGCGCCGGTGGCCACCGGAGACCAGGAACTGGTGATCCCGCAGAACGATCAGGGCTCGTTCGTGGTGGTGGGGCTGGTGAATGGCCAGAGGGTGCGGTTCATCGTCGATACCGGCGCCACGGAGACCGTGCTGGCCCCGGCCGACGCGCGCCGCCTGGGCCTGCCGGTGGAGCAGCTGCGCTACGACAGTCTGTCTGAGACCGCCAACGGAACGGGCCGCGGCGCGTCCTACACCGCCGACCGGCTGGAGGTCGGCGCGATCGCCTTCGACGATTTCAAGATGAGCATCAACCAGGCCGACATGAGCGCGTCGCTGCTGGGCATGAGCTTCCTGAGTCGGCTGGAGTCTTTCGAGTTCCGGGGGCGCCAGCTGATCCTGAAATGGCGCGACCCTGTCTGACGCCGCGAATTGCGGTGTGAGCGCGCGCCAAACCAGCATAGCTTCACGGAACAAAGCTCTAGCTTGGACGCTCCGCCTACGTGATCAAGTCCCTCCCAAACATCCTCACCGGGTCGCGCCTGTTCATGGCGCTGTTCATGTTCGTGGCCTTCGCGGCGGCGGCCGGGGCCGTGCCCTACTTCTCCAACCGCCTGGAGCCGGAGGCCCAGTTTGCCCTGCAACGGTGGGCGGTCTACGCCTTCATCCTGGCGGCCGTGACCGACTTCTTTGACGGCTGGCTGGCCCGGAAGCTCGACGCGGAAAGTGTCTGGGGCGCCATTCTCGATCCGATCGGCGACAAGGTGCTGGTCTGTGGCGCGATCCTGGGGCTGCTGGCCCTGGGTCCGCAGCCGTTCGTGGTGCTGCCGGCCGGACTGATCCTGTTCCGCGAGTTCACGGTCAGCGCGCTGCGCGAGGTGGGCGCCGCCAGGGGCGTGAAGCTGCCGGTCACCCTGCTGGCCAAGTGGAAGACTACGCTGCAGCTCACGGCGCTGGCCATGGAGCTGGTGGTTGCGGCCTGGGGCGCCTTCCCCTTCCTGCCGCAGGACGGGGGCGCCTTCCGCAACGGGTTCGAATGGGCGGCCCATGGCCTGTTCTGGGTCGCCGCCGTGGTCACCCTGATCACCGGCTTCCAGTACTGGGAACAGACGCGAAAGGCGCTGCAGGGCCAGACGCCTTAAGGGGGGTTCAGCACTCCGCCAGGTTCACGGCCAGGCCGCCCAGCGAGGTTTCCTTATAGATGTGGCTCATGTCCTCGCCGGTGCGCTTCATGGTGGCGATCACCTTGTCGAGGCTGACGGAATGCTGGCCGTCGCCCAGCATGGCCAGGCGCGCGGCGTCGATGGCCTTCACCGCGCCCATGGCGTTGCGCTCGATGCAGGGGATCTGCACCAGCCCGCCGATCGGGTCGCAGGTGAGGCCCAGGTTGTGCTCCATGGCGATCTCGGCGGCGTTCTCGATCTGAGCGTTGGAGGCGCCCAGCGCCGCCGCCAGCCCGGCCGCCGCCATCGAGCACGCCACACCCACCTCGCCCTGGCAGCCCACCTCGGCGCCGGAGATCGAGGCGTTCTTCTTGTAGAGCGTGCCGATCGCGGCCGCGATCAGCAGGAAGGTGTGCCGCCCCGCCGGCGTCCCCTGATGGAAGCGGTCATAGTAGCGCAGCACCGCCGGCAGCAGGCCGGCGGCGCCGTTGGTGGGCGCCGTCACCACCTTGCCGCCCGCCGCGTTCTCCTCGTTCACCGCCAGCGCCCAGAGGTTCACCCAGTCCAGGGCCGACAGCGGGTCGGCGATCTGGCGGTTGGCGTTCTCCACGAGGTTCAGCCAGATGGCGTTGGCGCGTCGTGTGACCTTGAGCGCGCCCGGCAGTACGCCGGCGGTCTTCATGCCGCGCTGGATGCAGGCGTACATGGCGGCGGTGAGCTCATCGAGGCCGGCGTCGATCTCGGCGTCGGTGCGCAGTATCCGCTCGTTGGCGCGCATGAGGTCGGCGATGCGCAGGCCTGCCGTCTCGGCCTGTTCCAGTAGCTCGACGCCCGACTCGAACGGGTAGGGCGCGGGCAGGGCGCGTTCGGGGGCGGTATTCTGGCCGATCTCGTCCTCGTCGCGCACGAAGCCGCCGCCGATAGAGAAGTAGGTGCGGGCCGCCAGCATCGCGCCGCGGGCGTCGAAGGCGGTGAACTTCAGCGCGTTGGGATGCTGCGGCAGGCGCTCGCGGCCGGCCCAGACGAGGTCGCGGTCGTTGTCGAATCCGATCTCGTGGACGCCGGCCAGCGTAAGGCGTCCGCCGGTTCGGGCCGCCTCCACGACGCTATCCCCCGCATCCGGATCGAGCGTCCGTGGCTCGAACCCCGCCAGCCCCAGGATCACCGCCCGGTCGGTGGCGTGCCCGCGCCCGGTCAGGGCCAGCGACGCATAGAGGGTGGTCTCGACCCGCGCCACGCGCGCGACATCGCCGCCGAGCCAGGCCAGGAACCGCCCCGCCGCTGTCATCGGCCCCATGGTGTGCGAACTCGACGGCCCGACGCCGAGCTTGAAGAGGTCGAAAGCGCTGACGTTCATGGGGCGGGTGTAGGCCGTCAGCCTCGTGCGCTCAATCGCGCCGGCGCCCCCCGCCTCAGGCCTCGCTCATCTCCAGCGCCGGATAGTCCACGTACCCCTCCGGCCCCGGCGACTGGAAGGTCTCCGGCGTCCAGGGATTGAGCGGTGCGGCGACCTTGAGTCGCGCCACCAGGTCCGGGTTGGAGATGAACAGCTTTCCGAAGCCCACAGCGTCGGCTTCGCCGGAGGCGACGGCGGCCTCGGCGGTCTCCAGCTCGAAGCCCTCGTTGACGATGTAGGTCCCGCCGAACGCCGCCTTCAGGGCCGGGCCAAGGCTGTCCTCGCCGCGGCGCTCGCGGGCCATCAGGAAGGCCAGGCCGCGCTCACGCATGGCGCGGGCCACATAGTCGAAGGTGGCCGGCAGGTTCGAGTCGCCCATGTCGTGGGCGTCGCCGCGCGGGGCGATGTGCAGGCCGACCCGGCCGGCGCCGAATACGCCGATCGCCGCGTCCACCGCCTCAAGCATCAGCCGGGCACGGTTCTCGATCGGGCCGCCGTAGGCGTCCGTCCGGTGGTTGGATTTGTCCTGCAGGAACTGGTCGAGCAGGTAGCCGTTGGCGCCGTGCAACTCGACGCCGTCGAAACCGGCCAGCTTGGCGTTCTCCGCGCCCTTGCGATAGGCCTCCACCACACCGGCGATCTCCTCCAGTGAGAGCGGCCGGGGCGTCGGATAGGGCCGCTTGGGCCGCAACAGGCTGACGTCGCCTTTGGCCGCGACGGCGCTGGGCGCGACCGGCGGCTGGCCGTCCAGGAACGTGGGATCAGATATCCGGCCCACATGCCAGAGCTGCAGAAAGATCAGTCCGCCGGCCTTGTGGACCGCCGCGGTGGTGAGCTTCCAGCCCTCGACCTGGGCGTCGGACCAGATCCCCGGGGTGTCGGCATAGCCCACGCCCAGCGGCGTTACCGAGGTCGCCTCGCTGAGGATGAGGCCGGCCGACGCCCGCTGGGCGTAGTACTGCGCCACCAGCGGGCCAGGGATCCGCTCGACGCCGGACCGCGAGCGGGTCAGGGGCGCCATGACGATGCGGTTCCTGAGCGTGACGTCGCCAATCTGGATCGGGTCGAACAACGAGGGCATGGGCAGGTCCTTGGGCGGGTCGTGGGGTTTGGGGTAGCCTCACAGGTAGGGCGACTGGCGCGGCGCGCACCCTGAGAATTCCTGCATCGCGATCCAGAAATCGACGCGCGTCGGCTCAGCTCGCCGCCAGCGGGTCGGGCGACATAGGCCGCGCGCGTGGGATATTCGGCGGACATCGACGGTGCGCGGGAAGCCGGCCTGGACGTCCACCGGCCCCATATGGTCGAAGAACACGAACGGCCCGACCATGCGGTGTTTGGCGTAGGGGCAGGACGCGACCGACCTCGAACCCGCCGAGGTCTTTGCGGCGCTGGTCGATGACCAGCTCGATCATGGCGGCCTTCCTGATGCTGACGTACCCTCAGTCTAACCTCAGGGATTGCGCGGCGCCGCAGGCAAGCGAAGCGAGCCCCGGATTTCCCGGATTTCCACGGAAGGCGCCGGAGGGCCTGAGCCGCTCCGGGTCACGGGGTTTCCGTGTCTGTCTCTTGCTGTCCGTGGTTTGAATCGTGTTGGCACGTCGGCCTGACGCTCCAACAACGTCCGCTCATCCCGGCCTTCGCCCGGATGAGCGGAATGAATATGGCCTCAGCCGGTCTCGCGGCGGCCAGGCATCGGATGG
>CALQQB010000108.1 GCA_943332615.1 Phenylobacterium deserti | reverse complement strand
ATGGCCACGCGCTGCTTCTGGCCGCCGGACAGTTGGTCGGGCCGGCGTTTGCCCAGGCCGTCCAGCTTCACCAGCGACAGCATCTCTTCGACCCGGGCGCTGACCTCGGGCCTGGGCAGGCCCTGTCGCTTCAGGCCGAAGGCGATGTTCTGGGCGACGCTGAGGTGCGGGAACAGCGCATAGGCCTGGAACATCATGTGGATCGGCCGGCGATGCGGCGGGTCGGCGGCGATGTCACGACCCTCCAGCATGACGCGCCCGGCGTCCGGGTGTTCGAAGCCGGCCAGCAGCCGCATGAGCGTGGTCTTGCCGCAGCCCGACGGGCCCAGCAGGGCGAAGAATTCCCCCTCATAGATCGACAGGTCCACGGCCTTCACCGCCGTCGTGTCGGAAAAGGCCTTGGTGACGCCTTCGAAGCGCACCAGCGGGCGCGCGCCCGGGTCCTCCCACGGCGCGAAACTGGAACGGATGCCGCCGATGGTGCGGGCGGGTGAGGGGGCCTGGCCGTTCAATGCCCCGTCAGCACCTTGGTCCACTGGCGGTTCACATCGCGCAGCAGGGCCTGGTCCTTGGTGGTGGTGACGAACAGCCGCTTGGACAGTTCCGGGGTCGGATAGGCGTTGGGGTCGTCGCGGATCGCCGGGGTCACCAGCGGCGTCGCGGCGGCGTTGGCGTTGGCGTACTGGGTGAAGTTGGACGCCTTGGCGATGATCTCGGGCCGCAACATGAAGGCGATGAACCTGTGCGCCGCGGCGGGGTTGGGGGCGTCCTTGGGGATGGTGAAGACATCGAACCAGACCTGGCTGCCTTCCTTGGGGATCGCATAGGCAATGCGGACATTGTTCTTCGCCTCCTCGGCGCGGGCCTTGGCCTGCAGCACGTCGCCCGAGTAACCGACAGCCACGCAGATATCGCCGTTGGCGAGCGCGTCGATGTATTCGGAGGAGTGGAACTTCCGCACATAGGGCCGGGCCTTCATCAGCAGCGCTGTGGCGGCCTGGTAGTCAGCGGGCGCCTTGGAATTCGAGTCCCGACCGACATAATTCAGCGCGACGGCGTACATGTCCTCCGAGGCGTCGAGGAAATAGACCCCGCAGTCCTTGAGCTTTGCCAGGTTGGCGGGGTCGAACACCACCGCCCAGCTGTCGATCTTCACGCCGGGCAGGCGCTTGGCGACCGCCTCGACATTGTAGCCGATGCCGATGGTGCCCTGCATGTAGGGCACGCTGAACTTCTGGCCTGGGTCGAAGGGCTCCATATGCTTCAGAACATCGGGGGACAGCTTGTCGAGACCGGGCAGCTGAGCCTTGTCCAGCGGCTGGATCGCGCCGGCGGTGATGTAGCGCGGGACGTTGTGGTTGGACGGCACGACAAGGTCGTAGCCGGTGTTGCCTCCCAGGATCTTGGTCTCCAGCACCTCGTTGGAATCAAAGGTGTCGTAGGTCACCTTGATCCCGGTCTCCTTGGCGAATTGGGCGAGCAGGGCCGGGTCGATGTAGTCGGTCCAGTTGTAGATGCGCAGCTCGCCTCCGGCGCCCGGCTTGGCGGCGCCGGCGGTATCGGCGGGTTTGGGCGAGCACGCGGCGACATTCAGCGTCACCGCCAGCCCCAAGGCCCAGATCCACTTACGCATGCCGGCAACCCCCATTTGCCACCCAGGTTATAGTTACCGGCCAAGTCGCGTTAAGCGGAAATGCCGATGTCCTTTTCGTGGGTGGCGATCGCTCGCTGTGTTCGCGGTTATTCTCGGCTTCTTACCTTGGGGCACAGTTGACGATGAACCATGCGATAGGGTTCGGCTTCGGCGTGCTTAGGGCCTTCTTCGTTTTCAAGGGGCCGCTCTGAGGCGCGAGCAGGAGAAGACAGGCATGTTGAAGACAGCAGCGACGATCGTGGCGGCGGTGACGCTCGCCGCGGGTGCGGCCCTGGCCCAGGCGCCGGCGGCGCCGATGGTGGTGCGCGGCGTGGTGACGGCGATGGACGCCAGCTCGGTCACGGTGAAGCCCGCCAAGGGTGCGCCGACCAAGGTGGGTCTGGCCCCGTCCTGGAGCGTGGCGGTGATGAAGGCGGTCGCGCCCGAGGCCATCCAGGCCGGCAGCTTCATCGGCACGGCAGAGATGCCGCAGAAGGATGGGACCGGCAAGTCCCTGGAAGTCCATGTGTTTCCGCCTGGCGTGAAGATGGGCGAGGGCCACTACGGCTGGGACCTTAAGAAGGGTTCGATGATGACAAACGGCACCGTCGGCACCGTCGTGGCGGGCAAGAAGGGCAGCCGCCAGCTGGAGGTCAACTACTCCTACGGCAAGCGCACCATCACCGTGCCCGCCAATGTGCCGATCGTGCAGATCAGCGGCGGGACCCGCGCCCTGGTCAAGGTGGGCACGCCCGTCTTCATGGTCGTGCAGAAGGCCCCGAACGGCCAGCTGATGGCCGGTTCGGTGTCGGTCGGCGAAAACGGCGCGAAGCCAGCGATGTGAGGTGGCGGCGCGGGCCAGGCTCAGCCTGGCCCGTTCCCGGCCAGGGCGTCAGGGCGTCGCCTGCCCCAGGATGACGGTGACGTCGTTGGTCTTGGAGATGAACTTCACCCCCTTGACCCGGCCATCCTTGTACTTGTCCCAGGCGGCCTTGGCCTCGACCTGCGTCGGGCCGGCGGCGCCGGGCGCGGTGGGCTTCTGGGCGACCACGTCAATCTCATAGACCCCGTCCGGCGGGGTGGCGGCATAGACGCGGGGCAGGAAGCCGACCTGGGTCCAGCCGGCGCCGTCGGTGGTGGCCTTGGCGGCGATGTCCACGCCGCCGCCGGCCGCCACGGTGATCGTTCCGGACTGGACGGACTGCACCTGCTCCTGGCCGGCATACATCGACGCCTGGCGGGCGAGGGACTTCTTCGGCGCGGCCGCGGCGGCGTCGGCCGGCGGGTCGGCGGGCTTGTTGCAGGCGCTGAGCGACACGCAGGCCACAAGGCCCGCCGCAAACAAGATCCTACGCATCTCTAACCTCCCGGTGGGCGGCTGTTCTCATTGAGCCGTAGACTCAGCTGCGGCCCGCCTTCGCCCGGGGCGGACGTTTGCGCCGATGGGCCCATTTGGCGAGCATTTCTTGCAACGCCGGCTTTGGCGAACCCCGTCGGCGTCCTATAAGCCCCGCTTCCTCGTCACACCCCATCAGGCCATGTCCCGCATCCTCATCACCTCGGCTCTGCCCTACATCAATGGGATCAAGCACTTGGGGACGCTGGCGGGCTCCATGCTGCCGGCGGACGTCTATGCGCGGTTCAAGCGGGCGCAGGGGGTGGAGACGCTCTACATCTGCGCCACCGACGAGCATGGCACCCCCACCGAGCTGGCCGCCGCCGAGGCCGGCGTCGATCCGGCGACCTTCTGCGCGCAGGCGCACGCGGTGCAGGCCGACCTGGGCGCGAAGTTCGGCCTGTCCTGGGACCACTTCGGCCGTTCGTCCTCGCCGCAGAACCGGGTGCTGACCCAGCGGTTCGCCCAGAGCCTGTGGGAGGCCGGCTTCATCGAGGAGCGGGTGACCCAGCAGGTCTACTCGAACGCCGACAAGCGCTTCCTGCCCGACCGCTATGTGATCGGCACCTGCCCGCACTGCGGCTATGAGAGCGCGCGGGGCGACCAGTGCGAGAACTGCACGCGGGTGCTGGATCCGGCGGACCTCAAGAACCCCCGCTCGGCGGTGTCCGGTTCGACCGACATCGAGATCCGTGATTCGAAACACCTGTTCCTGCGCCAGAGCCTGTTCGCCGACCGGCTGCGGGTCTGGATCGATGGGAAGAAGGGCCAGTGGCCGCTGCTGGTCACCTCGATCGCCTTGAAGTGGCTGGACGAGGGTCTGCATGACCGTGGCATCACCCGCGATTTGGAGTGGGGCGTGCCAGTCAACGCGGCGGATTGGGGTCCGAACCCGGATGGCCAGCAGCCCGATGTCGAAGGCCTGGCCGGCAAGGTGTTCTACGTCTGGTTCGACGCCCCGATCGAATACATCGCGGCGACCTGGGAGTGGGCAGTCTCCAAGGGCGAGACCGACGACGCGGCCTGGGAGCGCTGGTGGCGGTCGCCGGCCGCTGATGATGTGAAATACGTCCAGTTCATGGGCAAGGACAACGTGCCGTTCCACACGGTGGGCTTCCCGTGCACGCTGAACGGCGTGAACGAACAGGTGGACGCTGATGGCCGCTGGTCGTCGCGCAGCAACACGCCCTGGAAGCTGGTCGACGAGTTGAAGGGCTTCAACTGGCTGGACTACTACGGCGGCCGGTTCTCGACCTCGCAGAACCGCGGCGTGTTCATGGACCAGGCGCTGGAGCTGCTGCCGCCGGACTACTGGCGCTGGTGGATTGTCGCCAATGCGCCGGAGACCTCTGACGCCACCTTCGTCTGGGAGCAGTTCCAGGCGCAGGTGAACGCCGACCTGGCTGACGTGCTGGGCAACTTCGTCAACCGCATCCTGAAGTTCACCGAGACACGGTTCGAGGGAAAGGTTCCGGCGGGGGGCGAATGGGGCCCGCTGGAGACCAAACTGGCGGCCGACGTCGCTGCCAAACTGACCGAGCTGACGGCGTTCCTGGAGGCGCGTGAGTTCCGCAAATCGACCGCCGCCCTGCGCCAGATCTGGGTGCTGGGGAACGGCTACCTCACCGAGGCCGCGCCCTGGACCGCGCTGAAGACCGATCCGGAGCGGGCGGCCGTAGCGGTGCGCATGGGCCTGAACCTGGTGGCGCTGTTCGCGCGGCTGTCGTCGCCGTTCATTCCCTTCACGGCGGCGGTGATCGCCGAGGCGGTGGGCGAGCCGGCGGATAGCGGCTGGCCGAATGCGGCAACGGCGCTGACGTGTTTGGACCCTGGCCGCGTCGTGCGTGCGCCCGAGGTGTTGTTCCGCAAGGTCGAGGACACCCAGGTCGCCGAGTGGCGTGAGCGCTTCGGCGGGCCGGAGACGGCCGCAAGCTGATCTAATGCGGCGCGGCCCGCGTGCCCGGCCCGATGTCCAGCAAGTCCGGCATGGTCTCGTTGTATTGGGCGGTCCAGCCCAGGTCTTGGACGATCTGCCGGTGACCCTGCCACATCATGTGCAGGGCCACGTAGAGGACGATCACCAGGCCGATGTAGCCGATCCAGCGGTAGCGATGAAGCAGGCGGGCGATCCAGCTCGCGGCAAGGCCCATCAGGGCGATCGACATCAGCAGCCCGAAGACCAGGATCCCCGGGTGCTCGCGCGCTGCCCCGGCTACGGCCAGAACGTTGTCCAGCGACATCGAGATGTCGGCGATCAGAATCTGCAGGAAGGCGTCCCTGAAAGACTTGGCCGGCCGCACCTTGGGCTCGGTCAGGGGGTCGTCGTCCATGGCGGCGCCGGCGGCGATCTCCTCGGCCTGGGCCTGCTCGCGGAGCTCCTTCCACATCTTCCAGCAGACCCACAGCAGCAGAAGGCCGCCCGCGAATAACAGGCCGATGACGGCCAGCAGCTGGGTGGTGATCAGCGCGAAGCCAATGCGGATGACCACCGCTGCGGCCAGGCCCCAGAGGATGGCCTTCTTGCGCTGGGCAGGTGGCAGGCCGCCGGCCGCCAGGCCCACGGCCACGGCGTTGTCGCCGGCCAGCACCAGGTCGATCATCAGGACTTGGAAAAGGGCCGCGACGGCGGACGCGCTGAACAGATCTTCAAACATCCGCGTCTCCATGCGTCAGCCCGGCCTGGGCTGCAACACTCAGCTTCGTGGACGCGACGCCTCGTAGAGCGCCACGGCGGCGGCGGCGGAGACGTTCAGGCTCTCGAAGCCGCCGGGCATGGGGATCTTGGCCAGCTCGTCGCAATGCTCGGCCACCAGCCGGCGCAGGCCCTCGCCCTCGGAACCCAGAACCAGGACGGTCGGCGATCCATCCAGCACCTGGTGCAGGCCGCGATCGGCCTCGCCGGCCAGGCCCACGGCGCGCCAGCCTGCGTTGGACAACTCATCGATCGCTCGGGAGAGGTTGACCACCCGGGCGACCGGCACCTGATCGACGGCGCCGGCGGCGGCCTTGGCCAGCGCCCCGGACAGCTTCGGCGCATTGCGATCCTGCAGCACCACGCCCACCACGCCGAAGGCGGCGGCCGAGCGCAGGATAGCGCCGACATTCTGGGGGTCAGTGATCTGGTCCAGCACCAGCACCACAGCGCCGGGCCGGGGCTCGAAGTCGGACAGGTCGACGTCCTCCAGGGGCGCGGGCCGCACCGCCACGCCCTGGTGGACGGTGCCCTGGGGCAGCGCCTGCCCAATCTGGTGGTTGTCGATGATCTCCACGGCCATGCCGCGACCGAACTTGGCCTCGATCTGTTTCGCCCGCTCCGGGGTGGCGACCAGCCGCTCGGGCGCACCGCGCCTGGGATTGGCCAGCGCGGCCTCCACGGCGTGCCAGCCCCAGATCCAGTCATCGGCAACGCCGGACGCGCGCCGTTCCGGACGGCCTGGGCCGTGCAGATTCGGCCTGAATTTGCGGCCCTTCCGGGCGTCGTTGCGTTCGTGGGACGAGGCCACTATAAGACGCGCTCCGATTTGGGACCCCCCCGAGGGGCCGCCGCTTTTGGACTGTGAAACCGGCCTTAACAAGCCCTCTCGCACCCGCCAGCGTCAGCCGTTCCGGGAGGACTCGAGAAGGGCTCCGTGCGCGCTGGGGGAATGTCCCGAGTGGCAAAGGGGGGGGACTGTAAATCCCCTGCTGTAATGGCTTCGTAGGTTCGAGTCCTACTTCCCCCACCACGCCACGGAAGAGTTATCATTGAGGAGTTGCGGCGCCCCCGCACAGCTATGGGCGGGTATAGCACAGTGGTAGTGCAGCAGCCTTCCAAGCTGAGGATGCGGGTTCGATTCCCGCTACCCGCTCCAGCTCCTCTCAACGACTAACGCCGGCAGGACCCCATGGCCAAAGAGAAGTTCGAACGCAACAAGCCGCATTGTAACATCGGCACGATTGGTCACGTGGACCATGGGAAGACGACGTTGACGGCGGCGATTACGATGACGCTGGCGAAGTCGGGTGGCGCCAAGGCGATGGCGTATGCGGATAT
>CALQQB010000107.1 GCA_943332615.1 Phenylobacterium deserti | reverse complement strand
TGCCGTCGCCGCTCGCGGCGACGGCAAGACGGACCCAAACCTGTCACCCATCCCTCCGGTCTAAAACGTCACCCATCCCTCCGCTGGACAAAGGGAAGAGCGGGGGTGCGCGCCCGGCCGGGCTATCCGACGCTTGCGGCGTCGGGGTTGAGGAAGGGCATGCCGCCGGCGAACTGGTCGCGGACGGCCTCGGGGGTGAGGGTGGCGGCCTTGTCCAGTTCGACGAGCTCGGGCGGCACGTACCAGTGCAGGGTGTCGGCGTGGTAGGCCTCCCAGACCACCTTCGCGACCTCCATCGGCGGGATGGCGCGGAAGAGGCCTTCCTTGGGGGCGTTGGCCACGGCGCCGGGGGGCAGGATCGGCGTGTCGATCAGGCCCGGCAACACGTCGGCCACCTTGATCCCATAGGCCTTGAACTCGACGGAGAGGGCTTCGGACAGGCCCTTCACGGCGTGCTTGGTGGCGGAATAGACCGCGATGTCGGGCATGCCGAAGGTGGCCGACGACGACGAGGTGGTGAAGCACATCGACCCCGGCGTCGCCTTCAGGAGCGGCAGGGCCGAATGGATCCCGATCAGCACGCCGATCAGGTTGACGTTCACCACCGCCAGCACGTCCTCGAACGGTTGGTCGGCGAAGGGGCCGCCGCGGCCGATGCCGGCGTTGTTGTAGAGGATGTCCATCGTGCCGCCGGTGGCCGCGCCGAAGGCTTCGAGGGCGGCGGCGTAGTCCTGACGATCGGTGACGTCCAGCCGGCGGACCAGGCAGTTGTCGGCGCCCAGTTCCTGCTTGAGCGTGGCCAGGCCGGCGTCGTTGACGTCGAAGCCGCCGACGAACCAGCCCTTGGCGTGGAACAGGCGCGCGGTCTCGCGGCCCATGCCGGACGCGGCGCCGGTGATGAAGATCGCCTTGCGGCCGTTCGCGCTCATGGGCTGTCCTTGCTCAGGTCTCGTTGGAGGGTAGCCGGGGAAACCCCACGTAAGCCAAGACCGGCCGCTTCGCAGGCGAGGTAAGGCGCGCGGGGCCGGGAACACTCCAGCCTGGCGTGCGCTTTAGGTGGGCAACGCGGCCTGGCCGCTCATGGGGCCCATCATGTCTATTCTCATCTTCGCCTTGATCGTGCTGATCGTCGCCGCCCTGATCGCCTGGGCGATGCAGAAGCTGCCGCTGCCGGCGCCCTTCGGCATGATCATCCAGGCCCTGATCCTGATCATCGCCGCGGTGGTGATCGCCCAGCGCGCGGGGCTGTTTTAGAGCGTTCGACGGTTCACTTGAAGCTGCGGAACGCGCTGCGGCGCCTCGGCTGTCACCATGCGCCCGGCAGCAGCCGGAAGCGGACCTTGCGCATGTAGTCCGAATATCCCGGCAGGTCGGCGGCCAGCAGCGTTTCTTCGCCCAGCGTGCGCACGACGATGACGCCCACCACCGCGACGGCGCCCAGCAGGTCCCAGGGCGTGCCGATCAGCAGCGGCATGCCGAACATCCACAGCAGCGCGCCGGCGTACATCGGGTGTCGGACGATGGCGTAGGGGCCGGTGCTGATCACGGTCTGCGCCCGGTCGTCCTGCACCTTGACGGTGGCGGCGGCGAAGCTGTTCACCCGGAAGGTCCGCCAGGCGATCCACATGCAGGCCAGGATGCCGGCCGCGCCAACGGCATTGACCCAGATCGGCCAGGGCGACGGCTGGCGGGCCTCCCAGCCCATGAAGGCGAACCAGCCGTGAAACGCGACCAGCAGGGCGGTCATGTAGCGGCGGTTGGTCGGGTTGGTCTCACTGATGCCGACCGGCTTCATGCGCTCAATGAGCAGGCCGGGGTCATGGCGGGCCAGCCAGACGCCGATCGCCAGGTTGGTTGAGCTCAGGATGACCAGGAACGCCCAGGCCTGCCACCAGTCGGGCCGGCCGGCCGGGAGCAACAGCAGCAGCCCGACCACGGCGATCCAGGTAACCGACTGGAACAGCATTCGGCCGATCATGGTGGAACTCTGTTTCGCGGGCTGCGCATCAGGGGAGGGCGGCGACCCCGAACAGGTAGGGGTGGCCCCAGGCCAGCGCCGCCCAGAGCACCACCGCGAGCGCGATCCGCCACGCGCGGATCTCGGCAAGGCTGAGCTTCTGCTTGCCGCCGACGATGGCGGCGAAGGGGACGTTGGAGGTCTGGGCCGCGAAGTTGTCCCACGCGGCGCCCAGGGCGCGCTTGCGCTTGGCGTCGATGCTGAAGGTCCCGAACAGCGCCAGCAGCAGCATGGCGCCGAACAGGACGATGCTGGCGCGGTCGCCGTTCACCAGCAGGTGGCCGGCCGCCCAGATGGCGACACCCCACAGGAACGGGTGGCGGGTGATCCGCAGCATGCCCTTGACCACGTCCGGCCGGTCCAGGGCGCCCTCCTGGCGCACGCTGGTGGGGTTGGGCGTGGTGAGGCCGGGCACGATCAGCAGCATGGCGACCAGTTGCAGCCCGATCTGCAGCTGCCGGGTGATCGGCGTCAGGGCCCAGTCGTCGCCGGCCCAGGGCGCGCTGCGCCCCTGGGCGTAGGCAAGGCCCAGCCAGATCAGGCCGGCGACCGAGGCGAGGGAGAAGAGGCCCATGTAGGGGCCCTGGCCGATGCGGCCGGTCACGGCGTCGCGCAGGCGCGTGCCGGAGACCAGCAGGTGCAGCAGCACGAAGAACAGGGCGGCGGCGAGCAGGTTGAGCATGGCTTGAGGTCCTCCGGCGATCGAGGCTGACGGTTTAATTTACGTTGTCAACGCATGACCTCTTCGGCGTCGTCCACGAGGTCGTCATCGTCGTCATCTTCCCAGGGCGGCGGCGGCGGCGGTGCGGCGGCCGGTGCGGGGCGGGGCTGGCTGGCCACCGTCGGCGCGGGTCCAGCGGCGATGGGGCGCGGGCCCACGGGACGGCGAAGCAGCGCCTCCATCCGCGCCAGCCAGCGGTTGGCTTCTTCCAGCGCCGCATCGGGCGCCATCCTGCCGCGCACGCCTTCGTCCTGCGGCCGCCAGAGGTCGAGGGTGAAATCCGGGTGCTGGGGGTCGTCGAAGATGAAGCGCAGGCGGACCAGCTCCTCCGGGTCGGACAACGCGTCCAGCGGCCGGCGCGGCTCGCCCCGGAAGGCGCGGGCGGCGACGCGTCGATCGACCACCAGTTCCACGCCCCGCAGCTCGTCCAGGCGATAGGTCATCCGCCAGCCGCCCTTGTCCCAGGCGACGCAGATCTGGTCGGACGTGAGGTCGAAGCCGATCCCGGTTCCGCGACCGCGGGCGATCAACAGGGGCAGGGGCTCGGCGCCCAGGGCCTGGGTCAGAGTGCGCTTGATCCGGCGCGTTTCGTCGCGGAACCAGGCGAACACGGCGCCCGCCAGGGCGAACGCTGCGCCGCCCAGCGCCAGCAACACAAGAAGCCGGGCCGCTTCGTCCATGGACCAAGGCTACGCCAATTGGCTGAGTCGTCTAAGCCGGGCGGATCAACGGCGCGTGCGGGGCCGAGTCCAGGGGCGCGAGGCCCGACAGGCGCGGGTCGTCGGCGATCCCCACCTGCCGGCGGAAGGCGGTGAAGCCGGAGCGCTGGTAGAAGGCTGGCGCCGCCGGCGCGTCCAGGGTGCAGGTGTGAACCCAGAAGCGCCGGATCGGCTGCGACCAAGCCCGATCGATGGCGCGGTTCATCAGCCAGCGGGCCGCGCCGCCGCCGACGAGACCCCGCGATACGCCGAAATAGACCAGCTCGCAGGTCTCGGCCTCGCGGAAGTCGAGCTCCAGGATGCCGACCTCGCCGTCCGGGGCTTCGAGCCGGTAGACCTCGACCTTGGGGTCAGTGAGATCGGCCATCAGCTCTTCCCGCGGCGTGACGAGGCGGGTGAACCACAGCCAGTCGCGGCCGACGGCCCGGTAGAGGTCGAGATATTCGTCGGCGCCGGGATCGGCGAGTCGTCGAAGGGTCCAGGGCGCATCCTGGACCTCGGGCCGCAGCGCTGGCTTGGCGAACATCTCCAGTGAGGTGACGATTTCGGCGATCTTGCCGGCCGGCACGTCATGAAGTCCGTCGAGCAGCATCAGAGATCCAGCTCGATGACCAGCGGCACGTGGTCGGACGGCTTCTCCCAGGCGCGCACGTCGCGGTGGATCGAGACGCCGGTCAGCAGGTCGGCGGCCTGGGGGGAGAGCAGGGCATGGTCGATGCGGATGCCGTTGTTCCGCTGCCAGGCGCCGGCCTGGTAGTCCCAGAAGGTGTAGGCGCCCGGCGCGCCGTCAGCCTGCAGATAGGCCTCGGTCAGGCCCAGGTTCTTCAGCGCCCGGAAGGCGCCGCGGCTTTCGGGCCGGAACAGCGCGTCGCCGGCCCAGTTGTCCGGGAACTCCGCGTCGCGCCGCTCAGGGATGACGTTGAAGTCGCCGAGGATCGCGAACGGCTCCTCCCAGGTCAGCAGCTCTTGCGCACGGGCGTGCAGGCGCGCCATCCAGCCCAGCTTGTAGGTGAACTTCTCGGTGTCCACCGGGTTGCCGTTCGGCAGGTAGATGCCGATCACGCGGACCGGGGTGGGGCCAGAGACCACGGCCTCGATGTAACGGGCCTGTTCGTCGGTCTCGTCGCCTGGAAGGCCGCGCCGCACGTCCTCAAGCGGCGCCTTCGAGAGCATGGCCACGCCGTTGTAGGTCTTCTGGCCGTGGACGGCGACATTATAGCCCAGACGTTCAAAGGCTTCGGTCGGGAACTTCTCGTCGACGCACTTGATCTCCTGCAGCACGGCGACGTCGGGCTTGGCTTCTTCAAACCAGCGCAGGACGGTCTCGATCCGGGCATTGACCGAATTCACGTTCCAGGTGGCGATACGCATCGAGGGCTCCGGCGGCGAGGGGCGGAGGCTAGAGGGCCGGGCGGTCCCACTCAACGGCCTTGCCCCGTAGAACCTGCGCCTAGATCGAGAAGCTGACGCCGCAGCCGCAGCTGGACTTGGCGTTGGGGTTGCGGATCTTGAATTCCGCGCCGGCCAGCTCGTCGACGTAATCGATCACCGAGCCCTTCAGCAGGACCAGGGACATCTCGTCCACCAGGGCGGCCGCGCCGTCGTGCTCGATCCGCAGGTCGTCGGGCTGGGCGTGGTCCACCAGGTCGAACTGGTACTGGAAGCCGGAGCAGCCGCCGCCCTCCACCGCCACGCGCAGCATCATCGCGCGGCCTTCCTTCGCCCCGATCGCCTGGATGCGCTGGGCCGCCGAGGGCGAGAGGGTCAAGTCGGTGCTGGTCATCGAGCCTTGGTGCAAGGGGGGCCTTGGTGAAGGGGGCGGTTAGACGAATGTCCTGGCTGGACTATATGAGGGCTGCAGCGGCTTCGACCAAGGGGCCAGGACTTAGAACGGTTTGATGACCCCACTTAACACGTCTCGCGCCCTCTACGCCGAAGATCCTGCGGCGTCGCGGGGCCGCAAGGTCCCCGAGCCGCACAGCCGCACGCGCACCGACTTCGCCCGCGACCGCGATCGGATCATCCACTCCACGGGCTTCCGGAGGCTTAAGGAGAAGACCCAGGTGTTCGTGGCCCATGAGGGCGACCACTTCCGCACCCGCCTGACTCATTCGCTCGAGGTCGCCCAGATCGCGCGCTCGCTGGCCACCGCGCTGGGCCTGGATGCCGACCTGGCCGAGACCATCGCGTTGGCCCACGACCTTGGCCACCCCCCGTTCGGCCATGCTGGCGAGGACGAACTGCAAGTGCAGATGCAGGGCTATGGCGGCTTCGACCACAACGTCCAGACCTTCCGGGTGGTGACCAAGCTGGAGCGCCGCTACCCGCGCTTCGAGGGCCTGAACCTGACCTGGGAGACCCTGGAAGGGGTGATCAAGCACAACGGCCCGGTGATCGACCAGCTGAGCAAGCCGTCTTGGAGCGCGATCTCAGAGTTCGACGCCCAGTACGGCCTGCGCCTGGACACCTGGGCGTCGGCCGAGGCCCAGGTCGCAGCCCTCGCCGACGACATCGCCTACAACAACCACGACGTGGACGACGGCGTGCTGGCGGGGCTGTTCAACCTGGATGAGCTGGCCCGCGTGCCGCTGATCGGGCCGCATGTGGCGAGCGCCTGGGCGGATTATCCGGACTGCGATCCCGGCATCCTGCGGCTGGAGGCGGTGCGCAGGATGATCGGGGCCATGGTCGACGACGTCCTGGCCGAGACCCGTCGCCGGGCCGAAGCCGGAAAGGTCGACTCGCCGGAGGCCGTCCGTGTCCTGGGCCACGCGCTGGTGGCCTTCTCCCGCGACATGGTCGAGGACCTGGGGCAGCTGCGGAAATTCCTGATGGAGCGGATGTACCGCCACTGGAAGGTCAACCGCACCCGCAGCCAGGCCCGCCGCATCCTGGCTGAGATGTTCCAGCTGTTCATGGCCGAGTCCGACGTGCTGCCCGGCGAATGGGGCGCCCGCTGCGAGGGCCGCGACGAGGCGGGGCGGGCGAGGGTGGTCTGCGACTACATCGCCGGCATGACCGACCGCTACGCCATCGAGGAGCACAAGAAGCTGTTCCACCTCGACGTCTGGACCTGATCGGTTGGACATCCTGATCGTTCGCGGCCCGATGTATCATTCGCCGGGCGACGAGGCCGCGTTCTCCACCTGGCTGAAGCGGATCCGCGCCGTCCAGGGCGTGCAGTCGCGGGGCCATGACCTGCACATCAGCCTGCGGCCGGGCCGGATTTCGACGGACGAGCTTCGCGAGTTTCGCGCCCTGTTCCATCGCTACGGGCTGGACACCAGCGACCTCGGCCAGCTCGACGGCCGCTGAGCAAGACGCCCACAGAAATCGCCACCGGCGCCCGCTCAGCGCCCCAATCTCTCCGGTAAGCTCAGCCTCAATGCGGGCGATTCGCGATGAGCGCGTCGCCCGTGCGCCTGGACCCTCGGAGCGACTGCGATGTCCGAACATGAGCGTGGCGCCTACACGCCCCCCACCGCCGACGCGCCGCTGAGCTTCGACCCGCGCCAGCCGGTGCGCGGCGCTCGACCGATTCCCTTCACCCTGATCCTCAGTGTGCTGGTGCTGGCCGCGCTGGTGGCGGCGATTTTCTTCTTCTACCAGCAGGGCGTGCGCCAGGCCGGCGAAGCGCCGCAGGTGGTGGGCGAGTCAGCCTCGGTCATCAAGACCCCGCCACCGGCGGAGGCCCAGCCGCAGGAACCGGGCGCTGGCCTGCAGGTCTATCGCTCGGAAGCCGGCGGCGCGATGGAGACGGTCCCGGCCGCCCCCACCTTCACCAGCGGCCCGGAACAGCCGCAGCTGCGCGGTCCCACCGCAGTCGCCGTCGCGCCCGCGCCGCCGGTCCAGGCCCCGCCGGCCGCCGCGCCCGCGATCCGTCCGGTCTTGCCCGCCGCCGCCCCGGCCTCGCCGCCGACCGCCAAGGTGGTCGCCGCCACACCGAAAGCCGCCGCGCCCTCGGCAAAGCCTCCCACGCCTGCCGCCAAGGCCGCTCCGGAACCGGCCAAGCCCGCGGCCGTCAAGCCCGAGCC
>CALQQB010000106.1 GCA_943332615.1 Phenylobacterium deserti | reverse complement strand
CTGACGGCGATGTTGCGGGCATAGGCCATCACCTCGCCCATCAGCCGCTCGACGGGCACGATGCGGTTCAGGAAGCCCATAGCCATCGCCTCCTCCGCCGTGAACACCCGGCTGGACAGCAGGATATCGTTGGCGTGGGTCAGCCCGACGATCCGCGGCAGCACCCACGACAGGCCGAACTCCGCGGGGAAATTGAACCGCCCGTGCGCCGCCGTGAACTTCACGCCGGGCGCGGAGAACCGCAGGTCTGCGAAGGCGCTCAGCACCAGACCCACGCCCGCCGCCGCCCCATTGATCGCCGCGATGATCGGCTTGCCGACCCCGAAGTGATAGGCGAACGCCGCGTCGAACGCCGGGTCCACGCCATAGCCCGGCTCGGCGATGTCGTCAGGCGTGCCCGGATCGTACTGCCCTTTGGCCGAATGCCCCTCCAACGCCTGCAGGTCAGCCCCGGCGCAGAACGCCTGCCCCTCCGGATCGCCGGTGACGACGATCACCCGCACCGCCGGGTCGGCATCCGCCTCGCGCAGGATCCAGCGGTATTCGGTGTGCATCCGCCCGGTCCAAGCGTTGCGGCGCTTCGGGCGGGCGAGGGTGACGACGGCGACGCCGTCGGTCAGGTCGTAGCGGGTGGCTTTCAGGTCCATGGTCGCGAATAGAGCCCAGCCGGCGAGATCAGGCCACCTCGAACCGCAGGATCGCCCCGTTCCAGCGCTCGTCCTCGAGCCACCGCTCGTCCACCTCGCCGGGCGACATCTCCGCGGCGACGCGCCGCCAGAAGGCCAACGCGCCCACGTTGGCTCGGGTCACGGCGATCTCCCACAACCCCGCCCGAGGGGCGATCAACAGGCTGGCCGCCGCGAAGCCGACGCCGCCACGCCGATGCTTCCGGACCACGAAGAACTCCGCCATGTCGTGATCCGCCGGCTCGCCGGAATGGCTGGCCGCGCTCAGCAGGGCGAAGCCGGCCAGGTGGCCATTCACCCGGATGAACCATGCCGAACGCTCGGGCTCGGTCCAGTACCGGTCGAGGCCCGGGTAGTCCGGGAAGCGGCCGTCTTCCCCCAGTTCGCCCCGCGGCTGCCTGGCCCAGTACTCCGTGAAGTCGTGGACGTAGAGCTGGAACATCGCCTCCAGGGCGGGGCGACGGTCGGCGGCGCAGGCTTCAAGGGTGACGTCGAGCATGGGGCGCAGAAGTCCAGCGAGACTGCCGATGCGTCAATGCCCATAGGCTGTCGCCAACCCAAAGGAGAGCGTCCGATGCAGATGCGCTGGAGCCAGGACGAACTGGCGTTTCGCGACGAGGTCCGCGCCTTCCTGGACGCCGAACTGACGGCCGAGATGCGCCGCGACGTTCGCCGGCTGACCAGCGTCTACGCCCCGCACCAACTCAGCATGGCCTGGCAGGCGATCCTGCACGCCCGCGGCTGGGCCGCGCCGGCCTGGCCGGTGGAGTACGGCGGCTGCGGCTGGAGCGCCGCCCAGCGCTACATCTTCGCCAGCGAATTCGCCGCCGCCGGGGCCCCGCCCCTGTCGCCCATGGGCATCGGTATGTGCGGCCCGGTGCTGATCGGCCACGGCACGCCTGAACAGAAGGCCCACTACCTGCCCCGCATGCTCACCGGCGAGCACTTCTGGTGCCAGGGCTATTCCGAGCCCGGCTCCGGGTCCGACCTCGCCTCCCTGCAGATGAGCGCGGTCGAGGATGGCGACGACTTCATCTGCAGCGGCCACAAGCTGTGGACCACCCACGCCAACGTCTCGAACTGGATCTTCTGCCTGGTGCGGACCAGCCAGGAAGCCATCCGTCAGCGGGGGATCACCTTCGTGCTGATCGACATGCGCACACCCGGCGTCGAGGTGCGGCCGATCGTCATGCTCAGCGGCGAGCACATCCAGAACGACGTGTTCTTCACCGACGTGCGCGTGCCCAAGGCCAATGCCGTGGGCCGGATCGGCGAAGGCTGGACGGTGGCCAAGTACCTGATGGAGTTCGAGCGGGGCGGCGGCGTCTCGACGCCGGGCCTGAAGGCGCGGCTCGAACGCATCCGCCGTATCGCGGCGGCCGAGGCGCCGGGCGGGGATTTCCTCAGCCGGCTGAACGCGCTGGCGATCCAGATCGCGGCGCTGGAGGCCGCCGAGTTGCAGATCCTGGCCAGCCTCAGCGCCGGCGAGGCGCCCGGCGCGCGCTCCTCGATGATGAAGACCGTTGGCACGGAGCTCAGCCAGGCCCTGACCGAATTGGCCCTGGAGGCGGCCGGCGTCTACGCCCTGCCCTACCAGCCGCACGCCACCCTGCCGGGCGGTCCCACGCCGCACTTCCAGCCACCGGCCGACCAGGGCCATGTTGGCCCGGACCACAGCCTGACCGTGACGTCGAAATACCTGAACGACCGCGCCGGCTCGATCTACGCCGGCACCAACGAGATCCAGCGCAACATCATGGCCAAGGCGGTGCTGGGCTTGTGACCGGCCTCAGGCGATCGCGATGTCGGTCTGGCTGAAGTCGTCGCCCTTGAAGAGCAGCGCGACGCCATGGGTCTTGGCGCACGCGTAGGCGAAACAGTCGCCCATGTTGAGGCGTGCGGGATGGCGGCCCTTGCCGAAACGGTCGAAGGCGTCGAGGGCTCGGGCAACCTCCGCTTCGCCGACGCCCACAACCTCGACATTGGAGATCGCGAGATAGTCGCTGACGTCCCGGCGAGCGATTGAAACGTCGCCGGCGACGGCACGGGTAACGGCCAGCACGGTTTCGAAAATCGCAATGGCGGACGTCTGCGCCGATGGCGACTGTGCGATCTTGGTGTCGTATTCAGATCCGTCGGCCTCATCGAGAAGAATGGCGCACAGCGCGGAGGCATCGACGAACATCAGCCGTCACCCTGGCCCGAAAGATCATCGAAGAAGGCCTTGTCCGCCACGAGACCGGTTCGGCCCCGCTTGGCTATCCGCTCCTGAATCTCCCGCACCTTGTCCATGCGACCCTCAGCAGCGCTCCGCTCCAACGCCGCGCCGACGGCAAGCTTCACAGCTTCGGTCAAGCCGACACCGCGCTGGCGCGCGAGCTTGCGAACGAGAGTGTCGGTTTCAGTGTCGCGGATATGGAACGCCATGCAGCCACTCTAGCCGATCTAGACATACCCGGCTATCCAGATAGCCATACCCTCACGAAAAAGGCGCGACGTTTCCGCCGCGCCTTCAGGTCGTTGGATCGCGTCGGCGCTTAGGCGCTGATCGTACCTTGATCCACCTTGAAGCCCGGTCCCATCGTGGACGAGAGGCTGATCTTCTTGATGTAGGTGCCCTTGGCGCCCGACGGCTTGGCCTTGTTGAGCGCGTCCACGAGAGCGCGCACGTTGATGGCCAGAGCTTCCTCGGTGAACGAGGCCTTGCCGATGCCGGCGTGGATGATGCCGGTCTTCTCGGTGCGGAACTCGATCGAGCCGCCCTTGGCGTCCTTCACGGCCTGGCCGACGTTCGGCGTCACGGTGCCGACACGCGGGTTGGGCATCAGGCCGCGGGGGCCCAGGATCTTACCCAGACGGCCGACGAGGGCCATCATGTCGGGCGTGGCGATCACGCGGTCGAAGTCCATGAAGCCGCCCTGGATGCGTTCCACCAGGTCCTCGGCGCCGACAATCTCGGCCCCGGCGGCGGTCGCTTCGGCCGCCTTGGCGTCCTTGGCGATGACCGCGACGCGGACGTGACGGCCGGTGCCGGACGGCAGGGCCACGACGCCGCGGACCTGCTGGTCGGCGTGACGCGGGTCGACGCCCAGGTTGACGGCGATCTCGATGCTTTCGTCGAACTTGGCGTTGGCGTTGGCCTTCACCAGCTTCACGGCGGCGTCGAGGGCATGGGTGACGGCGCGGTCGCCGGTCCAGGTCTTGGTGCGCTTCGCTTGCTTAGCCATGGTCTCAGGCCTCCTCGATCTGAAGGCCCATCGAACGGGCGGAGCCCTCGATGATGCGGCTGGCGGCCTCGACGTCGATGGCGTTGAGGTCCTTCATCTTCTTTTCGGCGATCTCGCGCAGCTGGGCGCGGGTGATCGTGCCGGCGCTGTCGCGGCCGGGCAGCTTCGAGCCCGACTTGATGCCCAGGGCCTGTTTGATGAAGAAGGACGCCGGCGGCGTCTTGGTCACGAAGGTGAACGACTTGTCCTGGTAGACCGTGATCACGGTCGGCAGGGGCGTGCCTTTCGCTTCCTTCTCGGTGCGGGCGTTGAATTCCTTGCAGAAGCCCATGATGTTGACGCCGCGCTGGCCCAGCGCCGGCCCGATGGGCGGCGAAGGCGTGGCGGAGCCCGCGGGCACCTGCAGCTTGATATAGCCCAAGATTTTCTTGGCCATCTTTGCTCCTCTGTGGCCGGGAAACCCGACCGGTTGAGCCGTGGTGCGGGGTTACGGTGGCCGCCCCCTCCCACGGATTTGAAATCACCGGGCGGACCCGGCGAAGCGGGCGCACATAGCAGGCCGGAAGCGCCCGAGCAACAACGCTCGTCGTAGCAGAGGGGGACCATCAAGGTCACCAAGAGCGCCAATCTACATAGCAGTCCGCAGAACGTGGTTATTGCGTGCGGTAATTATTCGAGAGGGCTAGGCAAACAGGCGAGCTTGCTCAGTTCGTAGGCGTCGCGCAGATTGCGATCCTGGTATTCGGCCGCGTCCCTTAAATTAATCAGCATCGCGGAACGCGTTTGCAGGGTGGCAACCAACCCTTTGCGCGCTTCGCTGTCAGGCAACATCGCGACTCTCGCCTTGTCGATCGTGATCAGTTCACCCATCGTGTCGAGCACGCTGTCCCTGAGGGCTACGTTGCCCTCCGCCCTAAGGACTGCCAACTGCATCTGAAAGCAGGCTGATCCTTTAATCTTCGCGATCGATGGCCCTTGGGGCGGGGCGGCGGCGACAGCCGCCGCAAGCAAGAAGCTGATCATTTCTAATTCTCTCACGCATTAGGCGCGGCGGAAAACACCATAATAGGAGAACGTTGAAGTTCATCGGGAAGCCAAGACGAAGACCCAATAGCGTCAGATATGTAAGGATTTACGCCTCGTGGAGGCGCGAAAGCGCCTCAACAGCCTTCACCTCGACGACGATTGCGTCCGCAACAACGAGGTCTAGGCGGTAGCCCGCGTCCAGTTGCACACCCTCATACTGGATATGTAGCGGGACCTGTCGCCGGACCGGCACACCGCGCAAAACTAGCTCGTGCGCAAGGCAATGCTCGTAGGCAGATTCGAGCAGGCCAGGCCCGAGAGCCCGGTGGACCTTCAAACCCGCATCGACAAGCTGGCGAGCAATCGCATCGACCTCGGCCGAGAGACCTTGGTGGGCTTGGTGCTCTTGGTGGTCCAACCTCGACTCGCCGCCTTAGCTGACCTTCTCGACCTGGCTGTATTCCAGCTCGACCGGGGTGGCGCGGCCGAAGATGGAGACGGTGACGCGCAGGCGGGTGCGTTCCTCGTCGACCTGCTCCACCGAGCCGTTGAAGCTGGCGAAGGGACCGTCGGTGACTCGAACCTGCTCGCCGATCTCGAAGCTGATGGTCGGCTTCGGCCGCTCAACGCCCTCTTCGATGGCGCCGACGATGCGCTGGACTTCCTTTTCCGAGACCGGGATCGGCTTCGACCCGGAACCCAGGAAACCCGTGACCTTCGGGGTGTTCTTGATGAGGTGATAGGCCTCGTCGGTCATCTCCATCTTCACCAGCACGTAGCCGGGGAAGAACTTGCGCTCGGAATTGACCTTCCGGCCGCGGCGGATTTCCACCACGTCCTCGGTCGGCACCAGGATCTCGGAGAACTCATCCTCCAGGCCCTGGTTCTTGGCCTGCTCACGGATGCTCTCGGCCACCTTCTTCTCGAAGTTCGAGTAGGCGTGGACGATGTACCACTTGTGATGCGGATTGCCCTTGGGGGTGGCGACGGCTGCTTCAGACATGGGGGTCAACCGCCGGTGGCAAGTTTGAGGATCGAGGTGATGGCGAAGTTCAGGACGCCATTTACGAGGGCGAAGAACAGCGCTGCAAGCACCACCATGATCCCGACCATGACGGAGGTGATCCAGGTTTCGCTGCGGCTGGTCCAATGAATCTTGCGGGCTTCAGCGCGCACTTCGCGAAAGAACTTCGGCATATTGAGGATGGATTGGACGAACCCGACGCCTGGCTTGGCGGGCGCCGCGGCGACGGCCGACGGCGTGGCCATGACCGTCGCGGTCCTGGCGGCGCGATCACGGATCGCTTTCGGGCTTTTTCCGGGTCTCTTGGCCATGCGGCGCTTCAAACTCTCATCTGGAGCGGCGGACAGCCCGCGCCCCGTCTTCACATTCCGTCTTCATATAGGTGGTGGCAGGAGTGGAGGGACTCGAACCCACGACTTTCGGTTTTGGAGACCGACGCTCTACCAGCTGAGCTACACTCCTAAAGCACCCCTATACAACTTCGTCAGAACCGCTTTTCCAGGCCGGGGGGTGAACACCCGTCGTCCGCGAAGGGCGGTTAGAAAAGCAGACTCCAACGATGTGGGATAGGACGCAGGCGTATGGCGCAAGCGCCTGTTCTTTTCAAGTCTGTTGGCGGCGCCGAGGGCGCAGGCCCACGCTGCCCGCTAGATCGGGCGCTTGGCGACCTGCACCGAGCCGCCGCCCGAGACATGCTTGCGGATGGCGCCGGTGACTTCCTGCACCCGGACCGAGCCCAGGCCGGAGATCGAGGCGTCCAGGTCGGCCGCGACGCCGCCGAAGTCCACCGAGCCGATGCCCGAGACCGAGGCGCGGATCGTGCTGGCCCGGCCGCCATCGACGTCCACCTTGCCGACGCCCGAGACCTGGGCGTCCATCTCGCCGATCAGTTCATCCACGCGGATGTTACCGGCCCCGGACAGTTGCATGTCCGCGGCCTGGCGCACCCGGGTGGCGTGGATGTTGGCGGCGCCGGACAGATGGACGACCAGCCGGTTTGAGGCGCCCATCCGCACGGAGCCGGCGCCGGACTCGCTCAAGCTGACATCGCCCGCCACGTCGGCGATGGTCCAGTTGCTGCAGCCGGAGTTGCGCAGGTCCAGGCTGGCCGAGCGGCCGATCGAGCCCTGGATGGCGCCGTTCGTCGAGAGGCGCACGTCGCGCGGCGTGCGGATCACCACCTGCGGCGTCTCCGACCATGGCACGTCGCCAAGGTCACGGATGCGGATGCCACCGCCCATGCCACGGCAGTTGCGGATGCGATGGTCGAGGCCGCCATCGATGATGGTGTGATCGCCCACGGTGCGGACGGTCAGCGGCAGGCGGGCATTGGGCGCGATGATCTCGACCGTCACGTCGCTGCGATCCTCCGGAACCACCGTCACGCGCGCCGCGGCATCGGTGATCTGGACATTGGCGGCGGCCTGCGCAGCGCCGGCGGTCAGGGCGGCGACCGCGGCGATGAGCGCGATGTCCA
Source organism: Phenylobacterium deserti (assembly GCA_943332615.1). Lineage (GTDB taxonomy): Bacteria > Pseudomonadota > Alphaproteobacteria > Caulobacterales > Caulobacteraceae > Phenylobacterium > Phenylobacterium deserti_C. Next base: position 173 of record CALQQB010000106.1, on the reverse strand, counting down.
GACGCATATGAGCCTCCCAAGTTCGCGGGGAAGCTAGTCTTGGCGGTGGGGTGAGGCAGCTTAATTTGCAGTCATGACACAGATGTCATGTCGCTCATGACAAAGGCCGCCGAGGTCTCCCTCGGCGGCCCTACTTAGAAACTGTCATCCCAGCCAACAGAGCGGCGAAGCCG
>CALQQB010000105.1 GCA_943332615.1 Phenylobacterium deserti | reverse complement strand
GTCATCCCGAATTCCGCGGCGTAGCGCATCATGTCGGAGGCGGCCTTGTTGGCGGTGCCCACGAGCGGGTTCTGGATGGCGTTGCCGTTGGAGGTCTTGATCATCAGGCCTCCGGTCAGCTGGTCCTTCTCGGCCATCTTCGCGATCGCGCGTTCAGCCTGGACCCAGCGGCCATAGGCCTGGGCGTAGGCGGCAAGCGCGGCGCGGTCGACCTCGGAGAGAAGGCCGATCCGGTGCAGCCAGCCGGCGACCCGGTTCCATTCCTCCAGGGCGTCGGCGCTCAGGTGCGGCGGCGGATCGGGCAGCGCCGGGGCGATCCTGGCCTCTTTGCGATTAAGCGGCCGCTTGCCGCGGTTCCCCTCGATCAGTTTCAGATGGGTCGGCTTGGGCTTGGTCCCGGGTTTCATCGGTCATGTCCTGGCCTCGTCCAGCGGCAATCTCGGCAAACCCGCGCCCATCGCCCTCAAGCGTGGCGGCCTTGCCGGTGAAGTCCTGCCAGCGCTGGACGATGACGTCGGCGTATTTGGGGTCGAGCTCCATCAGCCGGCAGCGCCGACCCTGCTGCTCGCAGGCGATGAGGGTCGAGCCCGAGCCGCCGAAGAGATCGACCACCAGGGCGCCGCGCGCCGAGGAGTTCAGCAGGGCGCGTTCGATCAGCTGGACCGGCTTGGTGGTGGGGTGAAGATCGGAAACCCGCGGTCGGGCGATGTTCCAGATGTCCGACTGCTTGCGGTCGGGCACCTGCATGATGCGCGGGCCGTCCTCGTTCCAGCCGTACCAGAGGGGCTCGTACTGGGTGTGGTAGTCCTTGCGGGAGAGGACGAGGGCGTCCTTCACCCAGATGATGGTGGAGGACCAGTGGAACTTGGCCTCGCGCAGGCCCTTGTCGATGGCGGGCCACTCCTGGGCGCTCATGACCACATAGGCCAGGGCGCCGGGCTTGGTGACGGCATAGAACGAGGCGCAGAAGCCGGCCACGAACTGGGCCCAACCGGCCTCGTCCATATGGTCGTTGAGAATCTTTCGGGGCTTGTAGCCCTGTGCGTTGCCGGCTTTGACGGCGCCATAGTTCACATTCCAGGGCGGGTCGGTGAACAGAAGGTCCCCGCGCTCGCCGGCCATTAGCTTGTCGACGTCGCTCTGAACGGTGCTGTCACCGCAGCACAGGCGATGGTCGCCCATCACCCAGACGTCGCCGGGCGCTGAGATCGGGGTCTCGGGCACATCAGGAACCGCGTCCGGGTCGGTCAGACCCTCGCTGCTTTGCGCCAGAAGTCCGGCCAGTTCTTCATCGGAAAAGCCGGTCAGGCCCAGGTCAAAGTCGAAGGCCTGCAGGTCGGCAAGCTCGACGCGGAGCAGGTCAGCGTCCCAGCCGGCGTTGAGCGCCAGCTTGTTGTCTGCCAGCACATAGGCGCGCTTCTGCGCCTCGGTAAGATCGGCAAGTTCAATGACGGGCACTTCGGTCAGGCCGAGTTTCCGGGCCGCTGAGAGTCGCCCATGACCCGCGATGATGCCGTTTTCACCGTCCACGAGGATGGGATTGGTGAACCCGAATTCCCGGATTGACGCAGCGATCTGCGCAACCTGCTCGTCAGAATGGGTTCTGGCGTTGCGAATGTACGAGATCAAAACCGAAGCCGGCCGATATTCCACAGAGAGCTTGCTCAAACGTGCCCCCATGTTCGTCCGGAGACCGCGTCAAACACCGTCCATCGGCTTACGCGGAACCGTTCAGCCAATTCGTCCGCGCTGGCGCCTCGGTGTTTCCTCGCGCGCATTTCCAAGACTGCCGCTTCGGTCAGTCTCGACATGCCGTGCGCGGTGCCCTTTGGGCGCGCCGTCGTGCCGTGCCGGTCTCGATCCTCGGCATTTTCCAGAGCCGTCGCCCAGCGCAGGTTGTCTGGTCGATTGTTCGTCCGCGAGCCGTCTCCGTGCGCCACCAGGTGGTGCGCCGTCGGTCGCCGTCCGAGGAATGCCTCCGCGACCAGCGTGTGAACGTGCGCCGTTCGCCCGCGTCCTCGGCTCCCAGTCGCAAGGGTGATGGATTTGTATCCATGCCGCGTGGTGCGCTGCTTCATAATCCTACCGCACCAGCGGCGACCGTCTGGCAGGGTTCGATCAATTGAGCGAACGCGCCCCTCACTCGAGACTTCGTAGCCTTCGTTCCCCGGTATTGCGCGCCACTCTTCGTGGGCCACGCGACCGTCTGGCTGCACGTGCTTCACGGCAGGCCTCCAGTTTTGACGGGAAGGGATGTTGTCCGACAGCACCGCCGGACTTGTTCGGGAGGTCGCTCGATGGTAGGTTACATGTAACTCTAAGGAAGGAGGCCGCTATGGTGGCTGCAGCGTCTGGTTCGTCTCGCGAGAAGGTTCGCGCCCATCGCGTTCGTCTGCGCGAGCAGGGCATGCGCCCCATCCAAATCTGGGTGCCCGACGTGCGAGCGCCCAGCTTCAAGGCCCAGGCCCATCGTCAGGCACTGGCCGTGGCCAACAGCGATCACGCCGGTGACGATCAGGCCTTCATTGACGCGATTGCTGAACCGCTCACCTGATGAAGCGCGGCGATATCTGGACCGTTTCCGGCGGCGGTGATTATGCGGGAAAACCCCGGCCGGTCGTCATCGTGCAGGACGATGTCTTCGACGCGACCCAGTCGATTACCGTCTGTGCGTTCACGACGGACGAGACCGATGCGCCCCTGTTCAGGGTGCTGGTCGAGCCCAGCGAGCGTAATGGGCTGCGCAGTCCAAGCCGGCTGATGGCCGACAAAATCACGACCGTGGCCAAATCCAAACTGGGCTCGCCCGTTGGGCGTCTGGACGACGAGGACATCGTCCGTCTCAACCAGGCCATGCTGGTTTTCCTTGGCCTGACGGTATCGCCCCGGGCGCGGTCGTAGATAGGTAAGGCCATGAGCAACCAAGGCTTCAAACCCGTCCGTCACGATGCCAAGAAGGCTCTGGAAAAGGCGATGCAGCGGCCTGGCTTCAAGGAGGCATGGGAAGCTGGCGCCCAGGGCCATGCCGTGATGCGGTCCGCTGTGAAGCCTCCAAAAAGTCAGATTTGACCCCCGGTCGCTAACTCGCGGTCGTGAAAGGTTTCGATCCCGCGCGGTTTCTCTCGCTAGGCAAGTGAACTTACGAACCCCCCCCTGGGGTTCGGTCACGGGCAGGGCCATCCGTCGATGCCCGTCCCCACCCGCCTGCGAAACCCGAACTGCTCGGCCGTGCGGGCCTGGTGACAGTCAGCGCAGAGGCAGCGGATGTTGCTGTCCTCGTCGCTGCCACCCTTGGTCAGCGGCACGATGTGGTCGGGCACGGTGGCCTCCCGTATTCGACCCTTCGCAGCACAATCCCGGCAGAGCGGTTCAGTTCGTAGTCGTCTCAGGCGTTGGATGACGGCAGCGCGTCCGCGCAAACGTACCGCCATCACCCGACCCTGGGATCGTCGTCCGGAGGCCGTGGCCCCCGGTCGCAATTCTCAATGCTCGATTTCGGAACAATACGAAGCGCGCACCAGTCGGTCAAACCATAATTCAACGATTACAGCAGTTTGCGGGAACTCTCCCGCACCAGACCGAACAGATACCCGAGCTCATCGAGGCCCTGATGAAGGCTGTGACGGTCGTGGTCGCCAAGGTCCGATGCGTCCTCATCGAGACAGACGATCCGGTAGACCAAGCGACTGGGAGCCTGGCCCGGCATGGCCCTGCGGTCCCGGTCACACCGGGCCAGCACCTGCAGGGCTTCGTCGTAGTGGCGGCGGACCTTGTCGACCAGATCGTCGGCAGGTGGCTCGCCACAACCACCGAATACGCCGGCGTTCGCCATCACACCCGCCACAGAGGTTGGCCGGGGCAGGGGCATGCCGGTCACGAGCTGGTGGCGGTAGTAGACCGAACCGAACCTCTGGCCGGCCTCGTACTGCTGCTGGCTGATGATGCCGGCAAACGCCAGACGCCCCAACGCCGAGCTGAGCCGCTGGTCACGCGCCTGGGCGGCGGTGACGCGATAGTGGCGCTGGCGGGCGTCCACCACGGTGGCCAGGATCTCGGCCTGGGTTTCACCAGAAGATGGCCGAACCAGCTTGCCGCAGGGGTGGCGTTTGCCGGGTTTGCGTTTGCGTCCACGCGCCATCGGCCTACCTCCAGGTCGAGGGTGAGGCGCCGTAGAGCTTCTCGCCGATTTGGCGGATGAACTCCCTCTCGGCCCAGTTCAATCGCTGGTCGCCTGCCGACACGGCCAGCAGGCCCATGTCGCGCCAGCCTTCACGCTTGACCTGCTCGGGATCGCGACGGACGCCGCCGTAGCCGCGGGGATAGGGGTTCATCGCACACCCCCGCCGGTCTCGATGGCCCACAGCAGGATGGCGATGGCGTCGGCTTCGTTGTCATCGAGGGGCGAGAAGCCGCGCGCCTGAACCGCGGCGATCACGGCGGCCTTGTCGGCATTGCCCTTGCCGGTGGCGAAGGCCTTGATGGTGCCGACGGGCACGCCCTGATAGGCGACGCCGTGTTCCTCGCACCAGGCGCTCAGCACGCCCAGCATGCCGCCGTAGGTGTGGGCCGCATCGGTGCCGATATGCCGGCGGACCTCCTCGAAGTGGATCGCGCCGATCGGGCCGGCGTCACGCTGCAGCTCGTCCAGCCAGCGGCGCAGGCGCAGGTAGCGCATGCCGCCACCGTCGTAGCGGGAGGACTTGAGCGACAGGGTCCCGCTGGAGATGAACTCGTCGCTTGCTTTGATCGCCCAGCCAGTCGTGACGCCGAGGTCCAGCGCCAGCACGGCGCCGGATCTGGTGAGGGACGCCAGCATGACGGGCGGGGTTGTAAATCGTTCAGGCGCAGCCAGAGTCGACAGGGCCATGGGTGGTCTCCTTGCAAAATGGGGTCATCAGTGGTGCGGGCGACGGCGGTCATGTGCTTGGCGGTACGGGCCGCCGTCGTCCGGTCATGGGGTCGGGGTCAGGTCATGGGTCGGCTCCCCAGAACGGCAGGCTGGCGAGGTCATCGGCCCGAGCCTGCAGGACATCGCGGCCGGGCCGGGTCTTCTCGATCGTGGCGCCGGGGAAGTGGGTCTTGACCTGGACCACCAACGGATGGAGCCGCACGATCTTGGCGACCTCCTCCAGCGACCAGATCTGACACTGGCGGCCGTGGGTCTGGACCCGGGCGATCTCGTCGGTGTGGCGCACCAGGACCACCAGCCCCTCGGGGATCTCGAACTCCCACTGCTGAGGCGGGATCGGCTGATGGCCGGCGTCCTGCGCCAGTTGATCCAGAGCCTGGTAGGCCCGGACCATGGCCGGGGCGTGGGCTGCGACATCGCCGAGCACGTCGCCCCAGCAGGCCTGAGCGAACTTCTCGACCTGGCGGGCGAACCGGGCGGCGGTCAGCGGGTCGACCAGTCTTGGCAGCCGGCCGACACCCCATTTGTCATCCATGGTCCGGCCGACTTCATCGACGGCCTCGATCATGGCCAGCTGCTGCTGGTGATGGGCCGTGGCGATCCGGTTCTGGGAACGGGAGGGCGAGGTCATCGATCCGTCCTCGCCCTGCTGCATCGGGGTAGAGTGCTGCACGCTGCCCATCCCCCTTTAGGGGGAGGGCTGCGTGCAGCACCTCGTGCAGCGCCGTTTGAGGTACGTTGCAGCGGGTTGCAGCACGTTGCAGCACCCTTTGCAGCAGACTGCTGCATCATGATTTTAGACGTTGCAGCACGTTGCAGCAGGCGGATCATTGGCCCACCTCCGGGCGTCTGACGACCCGTAGACCCTTGCCTCTGGAGGCACGGGAGTAGGGCTCGGAGATCAGGTTTCCGCCGTAGACCCAGTCGCTGAGCGCGGCCTCAGCAACCTCTTTGCTGACCTCGAACTGGTCCCTTATCCAGCGCGGCAGGTAGCGCGCTGCTCGCGGCCATTCAGACCAGGGCGTTGCGGCGTTCCAGGCCTGGTCGATCTCATCGAAGGTCGCGGCTATCTCGGCCGCTCCAAGACGCCGTTCCATGACGACCGTGCGCTCGGTCCTGACCGGAACCAGGGTGCTGAGCTGGCCGGCCAGCCCGCCGGCCCATTGGACCTCCTTCATCGAGAAGGTGACCGGATCGCCCTGTTCGGCGTCCTTCTGCTTCTCGACGGTGAGGGTCACGTAGCCCTCGTCCCTGGTGAGCCGGATGGAGGCGTCACAACCGCCCAGCAGCACCGTGGAGCCACGCATGCCGCGGTCCTTGTCCTTGCCGCTGTGATGGACGGCCAGGACCGCGCCGCCGCAGTGCGCCTGGATCTCGGCGCAGGCTTTGACGAACAGGGACATGGTCTCCTGGCCGTTCTCATCGGCCCCGGCGATGGCCCGGCTGACGGTGTCGATGACCACCAGACCGATCGGGAAGCCTGCGCGGGATTTGGCGGCGTCGATGGTCCTGCACAAGCGCGAGCGCTGGGCGTCGTCGAGCAGCTGGACCGCGGCCGGCAGCAGCAGGAACGGGGCTTCGACGCCGTCCATGGCGTGCTCGCGCCGCCAACCGGCGACCCGCTTGCCAAGGCCCCGAGAGCCCTCGCCGGCAATGTAGAGCACGCCGCTCGCCCGGGCCGGTGTCCCGTGCCAGTCCATGGCGAAGGCCAGGCGGAGCGCCATGTCGATGGCGATGAACGATTTGCCAGCGCCGGGATCGCCATAGAGGACCGACAGGCCATGGTCGGCGATCAGGTCGGCGATCAACCAGGACGGGGCCGGCAGGGCTTCCAGCTCGTCCAGATCCAGAAGCTCGAAGATGTCCTCGGCCGGGTCAGGTTCGATCCACGGCAGGCGCTGGTCAGGCTCCGGGATCGCCCACTTGGCCCTGGCCCCGCGCATGGCCTTGGCCATCTCGCGGACCGTGTCCTCGACCGTGTGGCCCTCCAGGGTCAGGCCAGCGGCCAGGCCGATGATCTCGGCATCGGTGCGACCCGAGGAGACCATGTGGGCCACCAGACGGACCATGTGGTTGTGCCACTGATCGCCACGCCGGATCGCCGAGATCAGGTCGGCGACGCGGATGTGGCCGGTCTCGATGGCAGGCGCACCAGGCGACGGATCGGCCGGCGGTGGCTCTGCACGCGCCACCGCGTCCGGGAACGCCATGGCCATCATGTCGAAGGAATAGGGGCCGCGCGTGTCGTCGTCGAAGAAGGTACGCAGGGTGGTCAGCTCGGTGCGGTAGCCGCGCTCGACCTTATGAGGTGCGGGATAGTTGACCGTGCCGGCCAGCCGCATGATCCGGGAGGGATTGATGACGGCGTCGCCGCGCAGGTGAGCGGCGATGGCGCGCTGTCGGGCCGTCCACGCTGGTAGGTTGGCGCAGGGCTCCTCGAGGCGCCAGTAGAAGTGCGGGCGAGACTCCGGCACCGCGCCCGTCATCACCAGCATGGAATAGCGCAGGGGAACGTGGGCGCGTGCGGCGGCGACCGCGGCCGGGTCGTCCAGGTCGGCGAAGTGCCACCAGGCCAGGGTTACGTCCGTGTCTGAGCCATGGCCTGACTGATCAGTGTCGGGCTTCCTGGGATTGACGCCCACATAGACGTTGTGACCCCGGGCGTTCTGGTCGGCCGCGTAGCTGGCCGCAGCGTCGATCTGGTTCAGACCGAACCAAGCATTGTGATTGATGGCCGCGCGTTTGAGCACCGGGTCGATCGGCCCGTGACGGATTTCGATCAGCCCGTCCTGCCCATCCGCCAGCACCGGGCCGAACAGCGCCTGGAGGTGGGCTGCGATCACGGCGAGGTCTGGCTGAATCAGAGGCTGGACCACGCTGGTCATGCTTTCAGGGCTTTCGTGGACAGGGGTTGCGCGTGCGCCGGGGCTTCAGGATCACCCCGGCGCAGCGCATCAGAACTCGACGCCGGCGTGAGCAAGCACGGGCGGAGGCGCCTGGACCGGGGCCTGGGCCTGAACAGGCGGCGGCGCGTGGACGGCCGGGCCTGCGACAGGGGCCGCAGCCGCCGGGCCCGTCACGGCCTTGGCTGCCACCTCACCCAGCTGGGCGGGACGATCGACCCAGGCCACGATCTCGAGCACCGGCGCATAGTTGACGCCGTGCTTGCCGGTGACCGGCAGGACCCCGGCGCATTTGACCACCGGCAGCTTGCCCTGCGCGGCTTCAGGAGCCGCGAGCCAGGCGTCGTAGAGGCCGTTCATCGCCTCGATCACCGAGCCGGCGGTGGAGGCAAACTCACGCACGCCCAGCAGGTTCTTGTCGGAGAAGAGGTTGATCTGGAACCCGCGCTTGTGGGCGTCAGAGGGCTTGGGACCCCAGGCCGCCAGCTGGGGGTTGATCGCCTTGTCCGGCGCGGAGCCCGCCTGGAACAGGAACCAGCCGGTCTTCAGGTTCGGGATGTCGAACACCGCCGTCATATTGACCACCTCGAACTCGGTGGCGTTGGGCTGGTCGTCCTTGGTGTACCAGCGGCCGGCCTTGGCGTTGTATTTGACGTAGACGGTGAACTCACCGTCGCCGCCCGGGGCTTCCATGAAAGCCATGGGTCGTCTCCTTGATGTTGAAATGCGGTCAGAAGCCCCAGACCTCGCGGCC
>CALQQB010000104.1 GCA_943332615.1 Phenylobacterium deserti | reverse complement strand
GAACCGTCCGACTGCTGCTTGTAGCCCATCAACCAGTTGCCGTTCTCCGTGGTCGGTTTCTTCGTCTTCGGGTCGGTGGACGTGCGGGCATAGGTCGAATGCCAGACCGCCATGTCCCCGGACGACGCCACCTCAACGGTCTCATTGCTCACGGCCAGCTTCACCGCCGGATCGGCCATCTGCGCCTTCGTGTCGGCAAGGTCCGCATCCACCCCGACGACGTTGGGCTGCCCGTGGAACATGAACACCACGCCCGCAGCGTCGTGACCGACGGCCTTGACCGCGTCGCGGGCGTTGAAGTCGGTGACCAGTTGGTCGGCGTCGGCCTTCACAGCATCGGCCACCTTGGCGATGTCTACGGCGGGTTTGGCTGGCGCTGGCGCATTGCACCCGGCGAGCGAGACGGCGGCGGCAAGTGCGACGACCCCGCCCAGGAGCATCTTGTTGTTCATGAATCCGTCCCCCGGTGTCCCGCGAGAATTGCACATGCAATCGCGGTGGCTCCTGACCCTGAGTGACAACAAGCTTCGAACGCTCGGCAACCTGCGCATATGCTCTCGGGTGGTCGCAAATGCGCCTTGCGCCATATTCCAAGCCCTAGCCGACCCAAACCCACGTCGCCCGCCACCCTGCAGGGCGGCTGAGCCTGGGAATAACCACTTTCCCCCCATCTCACCCGTTGGGAATGTCTGCTCATGGCGTTGCGGCGATCGCAATCCACGGTCCTGCCGTTCCATGGCCGCGTGGGCGCCAAGCGTCAGAGTCTATCCACCAGCGGCTACTTCTGTTCGGCGTAGGCCTTCACGAGCCGATAGAGGAAGTCTCGACCGTCCATCACCGAGCGGACGGAAATGTGCTCATTCAGGCCATGGATATTGCCGGCGTCGTCGCCCCGGAACAGTCCTGAGAACCCGTAAGTGGGGATACCCACCGCGATCAGCCGCCCGGAGTCCGTCCCGAATGTCTCCTGCATCGGGGTAACGGGAACGCCCGGATGCACCTTGGCGGCTACGGCCCGGATGGGCTCCATCACCTGGGGTGTCAGCGGCGGGGGCGATTGCCGCGGCGGGCTCGGCGGCGGTCCCGTCACCTTCACGCGCGGGTCGCCGATCGCCTGGACCATGGCGGCCTCGACGGGGGCGAGCGGTGAGCCGGGCAGCAGGCGGCAGTTGATCGTCGCCCGCGCCCGCTGCGGTTGGGCGTTGGACGCGTGGCCGCCCTCGACCAAGGTCGGAATACAGGTGGTGCGCAGCATGGCCCGACGGCTGACCGAGCGGTCGATGACGGCGTTGGCGGCCGGGTCCTGCGGGTCAGCCAGCAGCGTGCGGATCGCCGCTCCGGTCTCTGCGTCGACCCGCGGCGCGATGGCCGTCAGGTAGGCCCGGTTGAAGTCGTTGAACTGCGTCGGGAACGAGAGCCCGCCCAATCTGCCCAAAGCCTGCCCCAGGATGACGATGGCGTTCTCTGGCCGCGGCTTCGAGGAGTGACCGCCGGGACCGGTGACCTCGAGCGTGAAGTTCGCGCTGGTCTTTTCCGCCGCCATCACGGTGACGGCGACCTTCCGACCGTCCGGGTCCAACTCGCCGCCGCCGCCTTCGGTCAGGGCGATCCCCGCGTCGATCAGCGCGCGACGGTTCTGCGCCAGCCAGCTCGCGCCGTTCGGGAACCCACCGCTCTCCTCACCGCAGGTCAGGGCCATCTTGATCGTGCGCGCAGGCCGGTAGCCCTCGTCGTGGTAGCGCACCATGTTGTCCGCCCAGATCGCGTCCTGGGCCTTCATGTCGGAGACGCCGCGGCCGTAGAGCTCGCCTTCCTCCTCGATCAGGATGAACGGATCGCGGGTCCAGTCCTCGCGGCGGGCGTTGACGACATCGATATGGCCCAGCATCAGCACCGGCTTCGCCGCAGGGTCGCGGCCCGGAAGAACGGCCACCAGGTTGCCGGCCTTGGGGGCGCCCTCCGGAACCAAGACCTGCAGGTCGCTGGCCGGAAAGCCGGCGGCCCGCATCCGCGCGGCGATCTTCGTCGCCAGGGCGGTGCAGTCGCCGGTGGCGAAGCTGGTATCGGTCTCCACCATCTCCTTGAGCATCACCCGGAAGGCCGTATCGCCGGGTTCGGCCGCGCGCCCGGCGCCCGGCGCTGCCACCACAGCGGCCAGCGCCGCAGCGATGAGGGCCGAAGGCCTCCGTAGGATGTCCGCCATGTGTGCAGCCTCCCGCCGGGGGGGTTCGACTCTCGGCGAGCCGTCAACTGACCACGGCGTTGTCGCGAACTAGAACGGAATCTCGTCGTCGAGGTCGTGGCTGAACTCTTCGCGCGGGGCGGAGCTCTGCTGGCGGGGGCCGGATCCCGACGAGAAGTTCCCGCCACCACCACCGCCATAGCCGCCGCCCTGGCCCTGTTCGGCGCCTTCGCCGCGGCCGTCCAGCATGGTCAGCTCACCGCGGAACTTCTGCAGCACCACCTCGGTGGAGAATTTCTCGACGCCGGACTGGTCGGTCCATTTGCGGTTCTGGAGCGAGCCCTCGACGTAGATCTTGGCGCCCTTCTTCAGGTAGTTCTCGCAGACCTTCACGATGTTCTCGTTGAACACCACGACGCGGTGCCACTCGGTCTTTTCCTTGCGCTCGCCGGAAGACTTGTCGCGCCAGGTTTCGGAGGTGGCGACCCGCAGGTTGGCGACGCGATCGCCGGAGCCGAGGGACCGGATTTCGGGGTCCGCCCCGAGGTTGCCGATCAGGATGACCTTGTTGACGCTGCCCGCCATGTCGAAGTGTCCTTATGCTTCCGTAGGAAACGGAGTGTGGACCCCTGGGCCCGCGTGCAAGCTAGCGCGGGACCTATCGACAAACAAGCGATTTGTTCTCTATACGTTCTCGATAGCCTGCCGTCATCCACAGCAGATTTGGCGCGGCTATCGCGGCATGGCCCCCGGGATCGCCAGGCGGCCGTCGCCGGTGCGCACGAGGGCGACATAGCGCGGCCCCTCCAGCGAGGTCGAGGTCATCACCCCCTCCTTCACCAGGAACAGGAAGTTCGACTGATAGGCGCCGTAGATGTCGGTCTGATTGCCCCCGAGCATCAGGAACTTGATCCGCATCGCCTCGAGATTGGCGGCGCAGACCTCGAGGCTGGGGGCCTTGACGAGCGTGTTGTACTTCAGCGACCCGTCCTTCTGCTGGACAACATGGTAGCAGACGCCCGCGTCGCCGGGCGGTTTGGTCTTCTTGGCGCAGGCCGTCAGCGCCAGGACGGCGACGGCGAGGACGAACAGTGTCTTGCGGGTCATGAACGCAGGCTAGCAGCGCAAATCACACCCGTCATCCAAAGGCCTCATCCCACGAGCGGGATGGTGCAGTCCGGCGACTGACCGGCCAGGGTGCGGAAGTTGCGGTTGTCTTCGGAGACCTCAACCTTGCCGGCGACGAGGCGCAGGGTCTGCTGCCCGTAGCGGCCGTAGGCGGCGGCGCCCGGCTTCTCGCAGCGTCCCGCGAACAGGGTCTGGACGCAGGCGTTCAAGTCCATATCCCCCAGCCGCCGCCAGCGGCCGCCGCCGCGCTGCCAGCAGGACGCGCCGGAGGGCACGGTCATGGTGGCCTGGGCCGGATCGGCGGCTTCGGGGTCGGGCCCCGTCTCCGGCGCGACCGCCCCGTCTTCGACCGGCGGCAGCGGGGTCAGGCTCTGGCCCGCCTGGTCGGCGGCAGCCAGGGCGCCGGTCTCATCCAGGCCCACGTCCAGGGCGTCGGTGGCCACGCCGTTGCGTTTCGCACAGTCGGTGAGGCTGAGCTCGCCCACGAACCGGCCCTGCACGAAGCAGCGCAGCGGTCGGCCGGCGTCGATCCGGCCGCCGTTATCGGTGTCGGTAGAATCGATCACCAGCCCGCCCTCGGACGCTGGCGGCGGCCCGCTGCCGTGGTCGCCCGAGACCAGCACCCAGGCGACGCCCAGCCCGCCCATCAGTGCGACAAGGCCGCCGACCGCCACCAGCGGCGCACGACGCCGCAGCTTCGGCGGGTCGTTCGGGTGTTCAGGTGGGGCGGCCATCCGGCCTCGCTATCCCCAGCGTCCGGCGCTTTCAAGGCGCGGACGGATTCCGCCGGGGCGAAGACCTACCCGCCGAGCCGGTCCAGGGCGGCCTGGTAGTTGGCGATCTGATTCGTCAGATAGGCGGGCACCTTGCCCTTGGGCGCGGCGGCGGCCACCTGCTCCGGGGTCTTCGGCGAGGCGGCGGCCTTGAGGTCCTTATAGGCCTTGCGGATCACGCCCATGGCGCCGGCCACCTCGGCGGCGGCGTGAGCCATGTCCTGCAGGCTGTCCAGTTTCAGGTCCTGCGGCAGGCCGAGACCATAGATCTGGCTCTTGCCGTCGGCCGGCTGCAGACCGTTGTCGCCGACGATCGTGTTGCGCACGACTCCTTCAGGAATCCCAAGCGTTTCCAAGGCATTCTTGTCGAGTTTTCCGGCTCCGAACTCGATCACGGCGCGCGGGTTCTGCGGCGCGATGGTCAGCTTGCGCTTACCCTCCACGGTCGCAATGGTGACCTTGGCCTGGAAGCCGGTGGCGCGACGGATCTTCAGGGCCAGGGTGGTCAAGGTCTCGGCGCGATCGATGGTGATCGTCGCCGGCCGGCCCGTGCCCGCGCGCACGGTAAACTGCTCTCCGCCCCGCAAGCTGGAGGCGGCGGTGATCTGCTGGCTGTCGGTCAGGTCGATGCCGCCCTTGGGCAGGCCCAGGCGGTCCAGGGCGCTGGCGCCATTGGGGTCAACCGCCAGCGAGGTCGGCGCGGCGAACCCGTCCTTGCCGGTGAACCGCCGGGAGTAGTCGATCGTCCCGGCAGCCACGTCGAGTTGCGCCAGGAACCCGTCCTTCTTGCCAACCGGAGCCTCCCCCGGCAGGTCGGTCCCGGCAGACCCGGTAATCCACACCTTGCCGCCTGACACGGCGAGGGCCGTGGCGCGGTCATCGCCCGTGCCGCCGTAGTAGGCGATGGCGTCGGATCCGCCTGGGGTGAGCGTGGCCGACAGCCGGGCCGCGAAGGCGTCGGCTCCGCCGGCATTCGCTCGGGTGATCGTTCCGGCGTTCAGTGCGGCATTCGCGCTTGAGCCGGCCACGATCACGTCGCCACCATCCAGGGCCAGACCGGTGATATCTCCGCCCTGAAGGTCGCCGAGGTCGCGGGTATTGGTGAGGACCGGGGTCGCACCGGAGATGTCGAAGCGCCGCAGGACGCCCCGGCCGCCCTCGACGGCCGCCAACACCAGGGAGGTCCCGTCCAGCACCATGCCGGCCGGCCGGTCGCTGCCCGTCGTCCCGAAGTTCTGCGTGAACTTGGTCGTGACCTTGCCCGCGGCGTCCGGCGGGCCAAAGGCCTCGATGTAGCTGTCGTAGTCGCCGAGGTTGGCCGAACCTGGCAGGGCCGATTTCGCCCGGCCCGACACATAGACTGTGCCGTCGGCCCCGAAGGTCAGTTGGCTGGCCTCGTCCGCCAGCCGCGCGCCGCGCCGCTGGGTGTAAAGTTCTTCGCCATCGGCATTGAAGAGGCTGACGAAACTGTCGGGCTGAGCGGCGAACGTACCCGTCGGACCTGAATTCAGCGCCCCTTCGCTCGCCCCGTTCAGCCCGCCCGTGACAGATCCCGCGATCGCCACCTTGCCGTCGGCCGAGACCGCCAGGCCCAGGCCCGAGGCGCTGTCCGAGGCGCCCAGCGTTCGGCTGAAGACCATGTTGCCGGCGGCGTCGTATTTCAGCAGGGCGACGTCCTGCGTGCCCTTGATGTCCTGGCCGGCGGTCTTTGCGGTGATGTCGGCCAGCATATAGACCGAGCCGTCAGGCGCCATCTGGGTGGCGCGGACGGCCTTCACATCCGGCCCCAGGGTCTTCTGGAAGGTGCGGCCATCGACCCAGTTGGCTTCGTTCGGCGGTTGGACCGGCGGATCGACGCTGGTCGTATCCGTCTGGAACTTCACGAACTGCTGGCGTTGGACGCCGTCGTTGGTGGTGAGTTTGCCGTCTGGGTTCGGATCGCCGGCGCCCTGGGCGATGTAGACCGCGCCCGCCGTCGCCGCCGCGCCGAAGCTCACGGACTCACCACTGGGCTTGATCTTGAAGGCCCATTGGTCGGGACCGGTCCCCAGGGTGATGGTCTTGCCACCCGTGGTGATGGTGCGCGGCGCGCCCGGCAGCCGCTGGGTGGCGAAGCGGGTATCGACGCCCTCGGCCTGTAGCTTGTCGTTGATGTAGTGGACCACGGTTGCCATCGAGCGGGTCTCGGCGCCCAGGTCCGCCAGGTCGATGTCGATGTTGTGAGTCACGCCGGATCGCTGGACGCTGATGGTGAATTTCACATTGCCCTGGAAAGCCGGCACGCTGTCGGCGCTGGTCCCGGCATATAGCGGGGTGGTGACGTACTCCGCCTTGCTGGCGATCACGGGAGCCGTGGTCTTGGCCGTGCCTGAGACCTCGCCGGTGGTCAGGCGGACCTTTTCCAGTGCGGCGGTGCGGGCGTAGTCGGCGACCTCCGTCAGCCCCTTGCCAAACACCTTTTGCAGTTGCTGTTTCTCGATGCCGGTCAGGCCCTTCTTCTGCGCCTGGGCCGCCAGGTCGCCGAGCGTGCTGAGGCCTTTGTAGAGCGCGAAGAGCTTGCGGTAGTCGTCGCTGGCGCCCGGGAGGTCCAGCTGGGTCTCGTTCTCGTTGACGAACCCACGGCCCGCCAGAACGGCCTTGACGTTGGCCTTCGCCGTCGCCGCGGCCTGTTCTGGAGGCGGAATTCTCGACCACGGCG
Source organism: Phenylobacterium deserti (assembly GCA_943332615.1). Taxonomy (GTDB): domain Bacteria; phylum Pseudomonadota; class Alphaproteobacteria; order Caulobacterales; family Caulobacteraceae; genus Phenylobacterium; species Phenylobacterium deserti_C. The sequence goes on along the minus strand of CALQQB010000104.1, from coordinate 1,978 downwards.
CTGTGGGAACCGTCCGCTTGGTCAAGAGCGACGCACTGCTCGCCGTCCCGCCGACGACGCGAGAGCTGTAGATGCTCAGCAGCAGGTTCGGATCGAGTGAGGTGACCATTAGTCTCTACGGCGGACAGCTTTTCCACCGCCTGCCACCCTAGGGATCAGTCGCTTACAGCGGGTTAAGGCGCAGAGTTAAGCCCGCTGGCGCTGGATCGGGGGTGTGGGTAGGCCCGAAACCGCTGCAACGCCCATGAAAAAGGGGCCGGACAGTGCTCCAGGCCCCTTGGGTGCGCCCCGACGAACGGGTTAGCCGCCGCGGAACAACTGCAGCACGATCTGCGGCGCCTGGTTGGCGATGGACAGCGCCTGGGCGCCCAGCTGCTGCTGGACCTGCAGGCCCTGCAGGCGGGCGCTTTCCTTCGCGAGGTCGGCGTCCACCAGGTTGCCGACGCCGGTTTCCAGCACGTCGGTCAGCTTGGAGATGAAGCTCAGGTGGGCCGCGATCTGCTTGCCCTGGGAGCCGAGGTTGCCCAGCGCCTGGTTGACGTTGCCGATCGACGTGTTGAGCTGCGTCAGGATGGCGGTGGCGAAGGTCACCGTCGAGATCGAGGCGCCCCCGGCGACGGTGATCAGCGACCCGCCAAGGGATATGTTCTGCGTCGAAAGCGTGATCTTGTTGGTGGCGTCGGCGTTGGCCAGGAACTGAATGTTGGTCCCGATTGAGCCATCCAGCAGGTTGGCGCCATCGAAAGCCGCGTTCTGAGTCACCTGGGTGATCTGGCGCAGGATCGATTTGAAGTCGCTGTTGAGCGCCGTGCGCGAGGCGGTGTCCAGCGAGGTGTCCATCGCCGCGACGACCTTCTGCTTCATCTCGACGAGCAGGTCGGAGACGGTCTCGCCGGCCGTGGCCGAGACTTCGGAGATCGATTGCGCCCGCTGCAGGCTCATCTTCACCGCGCCGAGGGCGCCGATGTCGGCCCGCTGTCCCTGCGCTATGGCCCAGACCGCCGCGTTGTCCTTGGCGTTCGCGATCATCAGGCCGGTGTTCACCCGGTTCTGGACGTTGGCCAGTTCATCGTTGGTCTTGTTCAGGTTCTGCAGCGCGGTCAGGGCAGACTTATTCGTGTGGACGCTGATCGTCATCACGCTCTCCTAGCGATCCGACTCCAGGCGTAATTACACCCGGGCCGTGTACCGAAAGGTAATCAAACGTGGTGAGCAGATCGTTAACAGCGCCCGCGACAGTCGCGGACGCCGGACGACTCCGGCGTGGTTGGGACAATTTTGTCCTCCGGCCCGCAGGCTTGCGAAGCGATAGCGCACTCGATCAGGCTTCGGTCTTGATCACCGACCCGGTGGCGTAGTCGAATCCCTGATGCAGCTTCAGCATCTCGGCGCTGGGCAACTGTAAGAGGATCTCTCCGGTGAGCCGGTTGATGGTCTTGTAGATGTAATACCCGCTGGCTTGATCGTGTTCGATGACCAGCCGCACGTCGGCTTGATCCGGCCCACCCGTGACCGGCGGCTCGCTCGCCCTTGCGGGCGGGTCAGCAGCTCGGATGGGGCTTGCGCCGGGATCGGGCGTTGCAGCGAGTGCCGTGACCTTGGTTTCCATATCTCCTTCCACCAAACTTCCGTTCGGCGCTCCGGGTTCAGGGGTTCAGGCGAACGGCGGACGGGGCGAACCCGTCCGCCGACGCATTGGGTGCGCCAGGCGCCGCGAACGGCGCCTGGCGCGCACTGCCTATCGGAACAAGGACAGCAACGACTGCGAGGACTGGTTGGCGATGGAGAGGGACTGCACACCCAGTTGCTGCTTGACCTGCAGCGATTGCAGCTTGGCGCTTTCCTTGGCCAGGTCGGCATCGACGAGGTTGCCGATACCGGTGTCGATCGAATCCTGAAGCTTGCCGATAAAGTTCAGGTGCGACCCCAGCGACTTCGAACCCGTGCCGAGCTTGCTCAGCGCGGTCGAAACACTGGT
>CALQQB010000103.1 GCA_943332615.1 Phenylobacterium deserti | reverse complement strand
TACGAGCGCCTGCCCAACGGCGATCCGGCGGAGATCGCCCACGGTATCGCCCTCGAGCTGATCCAGGTCGCCCGCACCCTCAGCACCCCGAAGGCCCGGGGCGCCAAGCCCATCGTCCTCACCCGCGACTACGAAACCCTGTGTCGCGACCTGGTGGCCAACGATCCCCAGCCGCCGGACAATCCGCCGATAGCCTTCGCCGCCCGCGGCCCGCCCTGAGGCCCGGCCCTTTATCGCAGGGAGGCGCCGTCGTCGGCGCCGGGGTCACGGTGATCCTGCATCAAATAGAGGGCCCCGCCCTGATCGTCGCTCCTCCACGCACGCACGGACCTCCTGAGGCGCCTCGTGGGCCGGCTGCGGTAGGCGGGATGCCGCCACGTAGGGAACCGGCAACCGGGACGCACACGCATGCCCGTAGCCTCCGACCTCCGCGCGCCTTCTAAACCTTGAACCTCACAAGCAAACGCGCCAGGATTGCGGCGTGAGCATCCTGACCGCCAAAGAGATCACGCGCCTCAGCCCGCCGGAACGATTGGCGTTGATCGGTGAGCTTTGGGACAGTCTAGCCGGCGTGGACCTGCCGCCGTCCTCCGCGCAACAGGCGGAGCTTGGGCGGCGGCTGGAACGTTTTGACGATGATCGCGCCGACGGGGTGAGTTGGGCGGAACTCAGGACGGAACTGGCGGCGCGCGCGTCTTGAGCCGCGCGATTGTCTTCCTTCCCGCCGCTCGCCTGGAAGTCATTTCGGCCTACGATTGGTACGAACGCGAGCGCCTCGGTCTCGGCTCAAGGTTCCGAGAGGAACTGGATTTCCAAATTGACCGGATCGCGGCCAATCCGCAGCAGTTTCCTGTGCGCCTTCAGGACGTTCGCGGCGCCAGACTGCGGCGATTTCCCTACAGTCTGTTCTTCCGGGTGACAGACAGCGAGATCGCCGTAATCGCCTGCTTCCACGCCAGCCGCGATCCGATGGTCTGGCGCGGCCGAGCATAACGTCCCTTCATCCGATCCGTTTGGGGTGCGGTCGCTACTGACGGGGGAGGAACTGGGTTCGCGACTCCGTGTAAAGCCACCCCTATGTCGCTCCCCGTCCGGCTGGGCCTGTTCTACTGCGCGATCTTTGTCGGCACCGGGGCGAGCTCGCCCTACATGCCGGTGTGGTTCGCGCACCACGGCCTGTCGGGCGCGCAGATCGGGCTGATCCTGTCGCTGCCGCTGATGGCGCGGACGCTGACGGCGCCCCTGATGGCGATCTGGGCCGACAGCTTCCGGCTGCGGCGTACGGCGATGATCTTCATGGCCGCAATCGTGGCGGCGACCTATGCGCTGATGGCGCTGCCGCTGGGGTTCGGCGGCTGGATGGTGGTCTGGTTCGCGGCCTCGGCGACCTTCACGACGATTCCCCCGCTGGCCGACGTGCTGGTGCTGAATCGGGCGCGGCGCGACGGCTTCAACTTCGGGTGGCCGCGCGGGATCGGCTCGGTGGCGTTCATCGTCGCCAACATCAGCGTCGGCGCCCTGCTGACCTGGGGCACGCCGGAGCTGGTGCTGGTCTGGATGATCGCCGCGGCCGCCGTCGCTGCCTTGGGGGCGCGCCTGCTGCTGCCGCCGGACCCCGTCCACGACGAAGGCCAGACGCCACCGCTGCGGGATCGGTTTGCGGGTCTGGGCGACCTGGTCCGCGACCCGGCCTTTATGACCGCCACCGTGTCAGCGGGGCTGATCCAGTCGGCCCACGCCTTCTACTACGGCTTCTCCACCCTGGCCTGGAAGCAGCAGGGCATTCCGGAAAGCCTGACCGGGGTGCTGTGGGCGGCGGGCGTGGCGGCCGAGATCGTCTTCCTGTGGTTCTTCGAACCCTGGCGCCGCCGGATCGGGCCGCGCCACCTGCTGGTGCTGGGCGGCGTGGCCGCCGTGGTCCGCTGGACGGCCATGGCGTTCAGTCCGCCGCTGTGGCTGCTGTTCCTTTTGCAGATCCTGCATTTCCTGAGCTACGCGGCGACCTTCCTGGCCTCGCTGCAGCTGGCCGAACGGCTGTCGTCGCCGCGCAACGCCTCGGCGGCCCAGACCATCAACTCGGCGCTGTCCGGCGGGGTGCTGATGGGCCTGGCGACCATCGCGTCCGGTCCGCTGTTCGACCGCTTCGGGACGCAGGGCTACCTGCTGATGGCGGGCATGAGCATCGCCGGCCTGCTGGGCGCTGTGCGACTGTACAGCCTGCGACATCTGGACCCGGCCTGAGCCGCCGTGACCCTAGATGTGGAGACACCGCTTAGCTCACCTGCACTACGCGCAGCGAATTGGTGCCGCCGGAGCGTCCGAACGGCACGCCGGCGATGACCACGATCTCGTCTCGACGCTTCGCAAACCCGCTCTTCAGCGCCAGCGTGGCGGCCTGGGCGACGGTCTCGGTCATGGTGTGCGTGACGTCGGACGTCAGCGCATGCACTCCCCAGACGAGCGCCAGCCGCCGCGCGGTCTGGATCGAGGGCGTCAGGCCGAGGATCGGCGCGTCCGGGCGTTCGCGGGCGATCCGGAGCGCGGTCGCGCCGGAGAGCGAGAAGGCGGCGATCGCCTTGGCCTCGATGATGTCGGCCACCTGACCGGCCGCGGCGCAGATCGCGTCGGCGGACGACTTCTCGGGCTTCGGCCGCTGGGCCTTGCGGGCCGCGCGCAACTCGTCGTCCTCTTCGGTGCGAGCGATGATGCGGTCCATCATCCGCACGGCTTCGACCGGATATTTCCCCGCGGCCGACTCGGCCGACAGCATCACCGCGTCGGCGCCGTCGAACACGGCGGTGGCCACGTCGGAAGCCTCGGCGCGGGTCGGCGTCGGGTTCTCGATCATGCTTTCCATCATCTGGGTGGCCACGATCACCGGCTTGCCAAAGCGATGCGCGGCGCGGATCAGCCGCTTCTGGATCAGCGGCACGTCCTCGGCCGGAGTCTCCACGCCCAGGTCGCCGCGGGCGACCATGATGGCGTCGGAGAGGCGAAGAATCTCGTCGATACAGGTCAGCGCGCTGGGCTTCTCGATCTTGGAGAGGATGAAGGCGCGGTCGCCGACCAGCTCGCGGGCCTCCGCCACGTCTTCCGGGCGCTGCACGAACGACAGTCCGATGTAATCAGCGCCGTGGGCGAGCGCGAAGGTCAGGTCGGCGCGGTCCTTGGTCGTGAGGGCCGGAATCGGCAGGGTGAGGCCCGGCACATTGACGCCCTTGTGGTCGGACAGGCGCCCGCCCACGATCACGCGGGTCTCCAGATATTCTGGCGTCTGGCGCGTCACTTCCAGCCGCACCTTGCCATCGTCAAGCAGCAGCATGGAGCCCGGCCCGGCCGCGGCCATGATCTCAGGGTGCGGCAGCTGTACGCGTCCGGAGTCTCCCGGCGTCGCCTGCAGGTCCAGCCGCAGGGACCGGCCCCACTGCAGCACCACATGGCCGGCGGCAAACCGGCCGACCCGCAGCTTGGGGCCCTGCAGGTCGGCCAGGATCCCGATGGGCCGGCCGGTCTTCTTCTCGATGTGGCGGATACGCTCGACCACAGCGGCGTGGTCGTCTTGCGTGCCGTGGCTGAAATTCAGGCGGAACACATCCGCGCCGGCACGGAATAGCTCCTCGAGCCGCTCGGGGCTGGAGGAGGCCGGGCCGATGGTGGCGACGATCTTTACCCGCCGACGCCGGCGGATCGCTTCAGCCACGCGGGCGATCTCCTATCTAAAAGTCCGCGAATCCCGGACGGCTCAAAGTGGCTCCCTTAAGGGTGCGCAGCAAGCAAACCCGCGTTCCGGACAGCCGTTTCGGCGCGCCGGCGTGGAGATTTGGCGGAGAGCCTGTCCAAGGTTGTCGCAGGACCCCTGGATTACCGCGAATTATCTTGGCGGGGCCCTCAACGCGGGACAGATAGGCGGCGTCGGACCGCGTGACGGACGCCGTTCGGGGAGACAACCGTTTGCTCGCCGCTGTCGCCGCCTTCGCCCTGACGGTCCCCGGGGCTCCCGAAATTCCGCGCTTGCCGCCGATCCAGCGCAGCCCGCAGATCACCTATGTGGACAGGACCGGCGCCGTCATTGGCGTAAGGGGTGGTCGCTTCGCTTCGCTGGATATCTCGAACCTGCCGAAGCACGTGCCGGCCGCCGTCGTGTCCATAGAAGACCGCCGCTTCTATGAGCACACCGGCTTTGATCCCCGGGGCATGGCCAGCGCGATCGTTGGCGGCCTTTCCGGGGGCCGCATGCGGGGCGCCTCGACGATCACGCAGCAGACCGCCCGGCTCCTGTTCCTGAACCAGGCGCGCACCCTGGAGCGCAAGGCGACCGAGCTCGTCTATGCGGTCGAGCTGGAGCGGACCTACAGCAAGGCGCAGATCCTCGGCATGTATCTGAGCCGGGCCTATTTCGGATCGGGCGCCTATGGGCTGGAGGCGGCGGCCCAGCGCTTTTTCAACAAGCCGGCGTCAAAGCTCTCCATCAAGGAGGCCGCCATGCTGGCCGGCGTCCTGAAGTCGCCGTCTGGCTACAACCCGGTGGATGAGCGCGAACGGTGTGACGAGCGGGCGCTGCTGGTGCTCGACGCAATGCTCGAGGCTGGCGCCATCACCCAGGCCCAGCGCGACACGGCGGCCAAGCAGAAGCCGAAGGTCTGGAAGACCGCCGCCACAGGTCCGGCCCAGTACTTTGTCGACTGGGTGGATGGTCAGGTGCGCCAGCTGGTCCCCCGGCTGACAGCCGACATGACGGTCGAGACGACCCTGGACCAGAGCATGGAGCAGGCCGCCGGAACCGCGGCGCGCACCGTGGTCGAGGCGCACAAGGCGCAGGCCACCGATCAGGCCGCCATCGTCGCCATCGACGGCCAGGGCCGGGTGCGGGCCATGGTCGGCGGCACGGACCATGCCGCGGCGCCCTACAACCGCGCTGTCCTGGCGCACCGCCAGGCGGGTTCGGCCTGGAAGCCCTTCGTCTACCTCACCGCGCTGGACCAGGGCCGCACGCCCGTGACGCTCGTGACCGACGAGCCGGTGACGATCAACGGCTGGACCCCTAGCAACTATGAAACCGGCGTCTACCTGGGCCCGATCACCCTCGAGACGGCGCTCGCCAAATCGGTGAACACGGTGGCCGCCCGTCTCGCCGACGAGGTTGGGCGCCCCGCCGTGGCCGCGACGGCGCGGCGGGTCGGCATTCTCTCCGTGGTCAACATCGATCCGGCCATGGCGTTGGGCACCACCCTGGTCACGCCGCTGGAGATGACGGCGGCCTATGCGACGTTTTCAAACGGCGGCAATCGCGTGACGCCCTATGGGATCGAGCGGATCCGTTCGGGCGGCAAGGTGATCTACCAGAAGCAGGCGCCGGTCGTGACCGCTGCGGTGGCCAACCCGCAGCTCAGCGAGCTGAACCAGATGCTACGGGCGGTGATGGTCTCCGGCACCGGGACCCGGGCGGCGGTGAAGGGGTACGATCTGGCCGGCAAGACCGGCACGACCTCGGACTACAAGGACGCCTGGTTCTGTGGCTTCACCGGAGGCCTTGCCAGCTGCGCCTGGATGGGTCGTGACGACGCCAAGCCCATGAACCGGGTCAGTGGGGGAGCCGCGCCGGCCGAGATGTGGAAAAGCTTCATGACCGTGGCGCTGAAGCGCTCGCCGGTGGCGGCGATCCCGCCCGGCCCGCCGCCGTCGTTGCCGGTTGCGCCAGTGGAGGTGGCGACCCAGGCTCCGGCGATCCCGCCTACGAACTAGCGTCGTAAGTCAGCCGCCCGCGGTCAGGCTGGTGACGGCACGGCCATAGCGGACGTGCTCCAGAATCCCGCCGCGCAGGGCGTTGTTCTTGAAGCGGATGACGATGTTCTCGGCCGGTGCGCCGACGCGGCGAACGTCCTCGTTGCGCCCGGAGTTGATGGCGATGCCGTCATCGCCGGTGGTGAAGGTGCAGTCCTCGATCAGGACGTCGCGGCAGCGATAGGGCTGGATGAAGCTGGGCCGCAGGTACGAGCCCTCTCCGAATCGCCGGTCGGCCACCGGCGTGCGGTCCTCCGCCCTCTGGAACAGGCGGCCGCGCGCTGAGCGCTGGTCGGCCATGCCGTCGCGGGGACGGCGCTCATCGGCCGCGAAGACGCGGCTCGCGACCCCCAGGACCGGCTGCCGATCCTGGTGGTGCGCGACTCGACCGCGCCGCCGCGGGACAGCTGAGCCGCCAATCGCGATCCCTATGCCGAACAGCCGCCGAGGCCGCTGGGGGGCAGGTGGCCCAGGGCGCCCACGGGTGTCAGCACCGCGCGCTCGATGATCTCGGCCATGGTCTCTGCATCCACCTGGTCGTGATTGCGCAGCCACCAGGCCAGCAGGTTGAGGATCGACGAGGTCAGGTGAAACAGCAGCAGGTCGTCCATCGGACCCTGCGGCGCCGCGGTTCGGGCGCGGCCGAGCGTTTCCAGCGTCTGGCGCAGCATGCCCGCGCGCACCGTCTCGCCCGCGCCGCCGGCGATCAGCGCCTGATGGATCGGCAGGTGGTCTTCCACGAAGGCGCAGAGCGCGCGCGCCGCGCCGCGCCGGTCCTTCTCGCGCAGCAGCGGCTGCACCTGCGCCAGGAAGGCCTGGGTGAACAGATCGGCCACGTCGGCCAGCAGGGCTTCCTTGTCCGTGTAATGGCGGAAGAAGGTGGCGTAGCCGACGCCGGCCCGCGCCGCGATGGCGCGCACGGTGATGGCGTCCAGCGGGCATTCGGCCGCCAGGTCGATCATGGCCTGGCGCAGCGCATCGCGCGTCCGCACCACCCGGGCGTCCAAGACGATTGACATCGACCGACCCTACTCCGTTATGATCCAGTGTATATCGTAACTACCTGATCGCGTCGTTCGGCCGACGTAGCCTGCGTCCGAACACGGACCGGGCGGGAAGCTCGGCGAACAGCCCTGGGAGGATGTCTATGACCAAATCCATCAACGCCTGGCGCTTCGGGCTGGCCGCCGTGGCGGCGCTGGTCGTCGGCGTCCAGGCCGCGTCCACCGCCTCGCCGCCGACCAACCCGGCGCAGCACGTCGATGACTTCCAGCTGCCCGACCAGAACTATCTGGCCCGCAAGCTCTCCCGCATGCAGGACGCCAAGGCCGTTGTGCTGATCAGCTACGCCGCGGGCGACGCCCAGATCCGCGCCGACGCGCCCGCCTACAGGGCGCTGAAAGCCACGTACGGCACGCAGGGCGTCGAGTTCCTGATGCTGGACTCCAGGCTGGGCGAGACCCGCGCGAAGGTCCGCCCGGACGCCGCGGCCAACGGCCTCGATATCCCGATCCTGTTCGACTACCAGCAGCTGGTCGGCGAGCAGCTGAACGTCACTCGCGCCGCTGAAGTGATCGTCATCGACCCTCGAACCTGGAGCATCGCGTATCGCGGCCCCGTGGACGGCGCCGACAAGGCTATCGCGGGCCTGGCGGGCGGCCAGAAGATCGCCTTCATGTCCGCCCCGGCCAAGGGCGGGGTCATCGCCTTCCCGGAAAGGGCCAAGGCGGCGACCTTCGACAAGATCACCTACGTGCAGCACGTGGCGCCAATCATCGAGAAGAAGTGCGCCAGCTGCCACCAGCCGGGCGCCATCGGCCCCATGCCGCTCAACAGCTATGAGCAGGTGAAGGGCTTCTCGCCGATGATCCGCGAGGTCATCCGCACCAATCGCATGCCGCCCTACCTGGCCGACCAGACCGTCGGCCACTTCATGGACGACGACCGCCTGACCCCGGACCAGATCAAGACCATGGTCCACTGGGTCGAGGGCGGCGCGCAGCGGGGCAAGGGCCCCGATCCGCTTAAGAAGGTGAAGTTCGGCGCGCCGGACTGGCCGCTGGGCAAGCCCGATGTGATCGTCCAGATCCCCGACGCCAAGATTCCGGCCAGCGGGGTGATGGAATACCAGCGTCCGGTGGTGCCCAGCGTGATCAGCGAAGGCCGCTGGATGAAGGCCACCACCTTCCGGGTGACCGACCGTCAGGTCGTGCACCACATCCTGACCGGCGTGGTCGCCGGCGACTACAAGGACGGCGACACCGCCTCCGAGGGCCAGTGGGGCGCCTCGCTGGGCGGCTACGGCCCCGGCCGCGGCTCCAACCTCTCGCCGAAGGACACCGGCGCCTGGGTGCCGCCGTCGGGGGGCATCGCGTTTCAGAACCACTACACGCCCTATGGCCGCGAGACGGTCGAAAAGACCCAGATGGGGATCTACTTCTACCCGAAGGGGCAGGAGCCCAAGTACGTGCTGCGCACCTTCCTCATCGCCGACTTCACCATCGCCATCCCGCCGGGCGAAGAATACCACCCGGAAGTGGCCTCGGTGACCTTCCCGAAGGACGCGGTCCTCTATGGCATCACGCCGCACGCCCATAAGCGCGGCGGCTCGGCCAATGTTTCGATCCGCTATCCGGACGGGCGCGAGGAGATGCTGATCGCGCTGCCCCGCTACGATTTCCTCTGGCAGTACGAGTACTTCCTGGCCAAGCCGACCAAGATCCCGGCCGGCTCGAAGATCATCGCGCGCTGGACCTACGACAACTCCAAGCGCAACCCGGACAACCCGGACTACAAGAAGCTGGTGAACTGGGGCGAGCAGACCACCGAGGAGATGCTGGCCACCTACCTGCACTATCGCTGGGTCGATGAGACCGTGGCCAAGCAGACGCCCGAATACGAGAAGATGCTGCAGGGCAACCTGATGCTGGGCGTGATGGACGACAACCTCGACGGTAAGCTGGAGGTCAGCGAACTGCGTGGCCAGCTGGGCGATACGCTGAAGAAGTACATCGCGCTCGTCGACACCAACAAGGATGGCGCCATCGAACAGACCGAGATGGACGCGGCGATGAAGCTGATGCCGAAGGGCCGTCGCGGCGGGGGCGGCCCGCCGCCGCCGCAGAAGACCACCGAGGCCACGCCCACGACGGCGGCTCCGGCGGGGTCGTAGATCCGGAACGGCAACGGCCGCGTTCGCCGCGCCGCCCGTGGAATTCACGGGTGACCCGGGGAAGGCGGCCATGACGATGTTTTCAATAATTTCAATAACCTCCGCTCATCCCGGCATTCGCCGGCATGAGCGGCATTGAGTAAGGTCCCAGGGGCCTTCGCCCTCAGGGCGGGCCGCGGGCGGCGAAGGCTATCGGCGGATTGTCCGGCGGCTGGGGGTCGTTGGCGACCAGATCGCGACACAGGGTTTCGTAGTCGCGGGTGAGGACGATGGGCTTGGCGCCCCGGGCCTTCGGGGTGCTGAGGGTGCGGG
>CALQQB010000102.1 GCA_943332615.1 Phenylobacterium deserti | reverse complement strand
TGGCGGCGGCCTCGCGCATGCGGGTTTCGAGGTCCTTCAGCGTGGTCTTGAAGTTGTCGCCCATGAAGGCCTTGCCGCCCTCGGCGACGCCGGCCGAAACGGTGACGTGGTCGCGTTCGTAGTGGCTGGAGAGGATGTCCTTGATCGAAGACTTGATGCTCTCCGGCGTGATGCCGTGCTCGGTGTTGTAGGCCTCCTGCTTTTCGCGCCGCCGAGCCGTCTCGGCCATGGCGCGTTCCATGGAGCCGGTGATGTTGTCGGCGTAGAGTATGACCCGGCCGTCCACGTTCCGCGCGGCGCGGCCGATGGTCTGGATCAGGGAGGTCTCCGAGCGCAGGAAGCCCTCCTTGTCGGCGTCCAGGATGGCGACCAGCCCGCACTCCGGAATGTCCAGGCCCTCGCGCAGCAGGTTGATGCCGATCAGGATGTCGAAGGCGCCCAGCCGCAGGTCGCGGATGATCTCGATCCGCTCCAGGGTGTCGACGTCGGAGTGCAGGTAGCGGACCCGCAGGCCCTGCTCGTGCATGTACTCGGTCAGGTCCTCGGCCATCTTCTTGGTCAGCACGGTGATCAGCGAGCGATAGCCCTTGGCCGCCACCTGCCGGGCCTGGTCGATGACGTCGTCCACCTGGGAGAACCCTCCCTTGGTGACCGGCTTCACCTCGACCGGCGGGTCGATCAGGCCGGTGGGGCGGATCACCTGCTCGGCGAACACGCCGCCGGCGCGCTCCATCTCCCAGGGCCCGGGCGTGGCCGAGACGAAGACGCTGTCGGGCCGCATCGCCTCCCATTCCTCGAACTTCAGCGGGCGGTTGTCGATGCAGGAGGGCAGGCGGAAGCCGTATTCGGCCAGGGTGAATTTGCGGCGGTAGTCGCCCCGGTACATGCCGCCGATCTGCGGCACCGTCTGGTGGCTCTCGTCCACGAACAGCAGGGCGTTGTCGGGGATGTATTCGAAGAAGGTGGGCGGCGGCTCGCCCTCGCGGCGGCCCGTGAGATAGCGGCTGTAGTTCTCGATGCCGGCGCAGGAGCCGGTGGCCTCGATCATCTCGATGTCAAATGTGGTGCGCTGTTCAAGGCGCTGAGCCTCCAGCAGCTTGCCGTTGGCGACCATCCAGTCGAGGCGGTCCTTGAGCTCGGCCTTGATGTGGTTGATGGCCTGCCGCAGCGTCGGGCGGGGCGTGACGTAGTGGCTGTTGGCGTAGACCTTGATGCCCTTGAGGTCGGCGGTCTTGCGGCCGGTCAGCGGGTCGAACTCGGTGATACTCTCGATCTCGTCGCCGAACAGGCTGATGCGCCAGGCGCGGTCTTCGTAGTGGGCCGGATAGATCTCCAGGGTGTCGCCGCGCCGGCGGAACGATCCGCGCTCGAAGGCGGCGTCGTTGCGCTTGTACTGGAGGGCGACCAGGTCCCCCATCAGCTTCTTCTCGTCGATCCGGTCGCCGGGGGTCAGCGAAAAGGTCATCGCCGAATAGGTCTCGACCGAGCCGATGCCGTAGATGCAGGACACGCTCGCGACGACGATCACATCGTCTCGCTCCAGGATCGCCCGCGTTGCCGAGTGCCGCATCCGGTCGATCTGCTCGTTGATCGAGCTGTCCTTCTCGATGTAGGTGTCCGTCCGCGGAACGTAGGCCTCGGGCTGATAATAGTCGTAGTAGCTGACGAAGAACTCGACCGCGTTCTCCGGGAAGAAGCTCTTGAATTCGCTGTAGAGCTGGGCGGCGAGGGTCTTGTTGGGCGCCAGAATCAGCGCCGGCCGCTGGGTCTCCTCGATGATCTTGGCCATGGTGAAGGTCTTGCCGGAGCCGGTGACGCCCAGCAGCACCTGGTCGCGGTCGCCATTGCCGATGCCGCCCACCAGTTCGCGGATCGCGGTCGGCTGGTCGCCGGCCGGCTCGTAGGCGGCGCTGAGCTTGAACGGCCGCCCGCCCTCGCTCTTGTCCGGGCGCACCGGGCGGTGCGGCTTCCAGAGCAGGGGCATGGTCGATTCGTCGTAGTCGAAGCTGGCCGACATGTCGGAGACACCGGCGGGGTCGGCAGTACGGGACATGGCGTGCAAGGTAGGCGCTCCGCGGCGTGACCGCCACATCTGCGCAGAGGACTGCTGACAGCAGGGCGTCAGCATGATCGGGGGCGCGGCAGGCGCCGTCCAGCGATCAGGGCGTTGCGCCGGTTCTGGACTACCCGCCGAAGGCGCGCCGCACGGAGAAGAACAGGCTGCCACCCCATTCGAGGTTGCGAACGTCTGTGTAGTCGAGAATGCCCAGATTGCGCGGGCCGACGTAGACCTCGCGGATGCGACGCGCGTCGCGGTGATTGATCAGCTGGGCTTCGACCCGAAACGTCAGGTTCGGCCGGGCGCGGTACTCGTTGAACAGCGAGATCTGGGTGGAGATCTTCTTGGTTTCGATCTCCGTCAGCCGGTAGGCACTGTCGCGGTAGCCGCCAACCACGTCGAACCCCCAGACAGATTTCAGAGGCGGAAGCTCCTGGATGAAGTGCGCCTCCCAACTCACCGGGCTGAATGAAATCGCGTCACGTCCGCTCGACGTGCGCAGGGTGGAGATTTCGCGGTTCCGCTTGGTGATTGGATCCAGCACCTTGCTGTAACGGCGGGTCACCTGGGTGCGGAGCTGAGCGGCGGGGATCCCCAGCCGGTCAAGCGGCAGGCTGAGGCTCACCTGATACTCGTCGCGGGTCCCGCTGCCGATATTGCCCTGCGAGTCCGCCACCACGGCGCCGGCGGCGTTGAACACCGGGACGCGATCGACGACGTCGCTGAGCTCCGAATGGCGCACCGTCAGGACCAGCGCGCCGGACCGCCAGAACCGTTGTTCGAAGGCCGCCTCGTAGACCCAGGCCTGCTGCGGCGCGAGGTCCGGATTTCCGACCGAAAGCGTCCCCGTGGACGCGACGCTGGAGGTGGCGACGAAGTCCTCGAAGTTCAGTTGACCGACCTCACGCTCGAGGCGCATCCGGAACTGGCTGTCGGGGTTCAGAATCCAGGTGGCGGCCACCCGGGGCTTGGTGAAACTGAGTGGGTTCTCAAGGATCACGTCGCCCTTGGCCGTAATCTTGGATCGCTCCTGCCGAAGGCCCGCCTCCAGGGTCAGTCTGTCGTTCGCCCGCCAGGTTCCGCGCAGCACCGCCTCGGCGCGCGCTTCCTTGAGTTGGACGTTGGCCGCCGGCACGACTGTGGGGCGTCCGTTGACGGCGAGGTCCGTGTCGCTGTCCAGCTGGTTGAGCGCCCCTTCGACGCTGCCCTCGAACGCCAGCCGTTGCGACCGGCGCAGCTTGAGGGTGACACGCCCGACGCTCTCGCTGCCCACGCGTTCGAGTCTGAAGTCGCGTCCAACCCCGGGGGACTCGAAATGGCTGGTTGAGGTCACGTCGCTGTTCTGCTGCAGGCCGACCACCTCCAGGCCCAGCTTCGGCGTGAGCGTCCGAGAGTAGCGCCCGCCCAGTTCGGCCTGCTGGCGGTTGAACGTGTTGTACTCGTACTCACGGCCGCCGCCGGCATACCGGTCGTAGAGTTCGGATGAATAGGGATTGACCATCAAGGCGGCATTCAACCGCGCCCGGCCTCCGAAAAGGGGCGTCTCGAAGGCCCCGGTCGTCGACAAGGTCTCCCGTGTCGCGTCGGCGTCGATCCGGGACTTCAGCCGCACCGAACCGCCGGCGTTGTAGCGGACGCGACCCCCGTCGCCGTATTCCTCGAAGGGTCCCTTGCTGAGGACCTGGGAGAGTTCCACCGCCCGCCCGCCGGGCCAGCGCCATTGCTCTTCGGCGCGAAGGCTGTTCAGCACCCGCCCGTCATAGATGAAGCTCATGCTGGGCGTGACGGCGGCCCGGAAGCCGGCCGACTGTTTGCGGACCACGTTGGCCAGGATCGAGCGGCCCTCCATGTCGATCCCGGGCGCTCCGCCGCGGATCAGTTCGATCCGCTCCACACCCCCGGCCGGGATGCGCTTGAGGAGATCGTCGAGGGCATCGTTCTTGGACACCGGCGGCTGGCCGTCGATCAGCACGTTTCCCGCCGCGCCGGCGAGGCCACGCACCGGGGCGCCCTTGTCGAAGGTGAACCCCGGCAGGCGGACAACCATGTCGTAGGCGCTGGTCGGCTGGGCTTCCGCGAAAAACCCTGGCGGGAAGGCGATGATGCCGTGCTCGGGCGACGTCGCGACAGGGCTGTCGGCGGCCGGCGCCAAGGCTTGCGATACGGCCGCCGCAGCCAGGAAAAGCATCGAGCTCATTGTTCGGCAGAACTTTCGAGCCGATCATCCCGGCTTTGCATACGGTGTCTATGAACAGCCGTTCAACGGCGCCGGCTCAGCATGTCAAGCACTTTGGCCGATGGACGCGGCGGTTGAACGGGCCGAAATCCGTGGTTCCTGGCCCATTAGCGCTAAGGCGCCGGGGCGGCGACCCTCTGAAACGAAAAAGGGCGCCGATGGGCGCCCTCATCCGGTGCTGGTGCTGAATGGAGAGGCTTAGAAGCCCAGGCCGGCGGAGCCGACGGCGGCGATGAGGCCGAGGATCATCAGGAAGGCCGGGGCGATCTTGTCGAGCGAGCGTTCGAAGGTCGAGAGGGTCATGACACACACCTGAAGTTTCAGTTGGATCCCCGGGGGAGCGGGGCTGTCCGTCTGGACAATGTTTAGATACACCCATCTGAACGCTGCCTAGATCAGCGATTTCACAGACCCGCTATGCAGATGTGCATGGCAACGCTTCCCTTGGGGCGTTCGGACAAGATGTGGTGCGTCGCCTGGCCTAAGGCCCCGCCAGCTCCCGCACCCAGATGCTCCGGAAGCTCAGCGGCGGGCTCGGATCGCCGTGGGCCTGGAGCTTGATTGGCGCTGACGTGTACGGCCGATAGCTGGGCTTGCCGATGTAAACCGTCTCACCGGCCAGCACGGCGTCGTTCTGGATCAGGATGCCGTTGTGGAAGGCGGTGACGCGGGCCGGGGCGGTGAGCTTGCCGTCGGCGGCGAAGGTGGGCGCCGTCCAGACAACGTCGTAGGCCTGCCACTCGCCGGGCTTGCGGGCGGCGTTCACCAGGGGCGGGTGCTGCTTGTAGAGGCTGCCCGCCTGGCCGTTGACGTAGGTCTCGTTCTGGTACGAATCCAGGATCTGCAGCTCATAGCCGCCGTCGCCGGGGCCGGTGGCGGCCAGGAAGACCCCGGAGTTGCCGCGCGCCTGGCCGGCGCCGGTGACGCCCGCGGGGATCCGCCATTCCAGGTGGAGCTGGTAGTTGCGGAAACTCCGCTTGGTCTCGATGTTGCCGGCCGCCTTGCTGACGGTGAGGATGCCGTCGGCGACGGTCCAGGCGGCCGGCGACTTGTCCTTGGTGGCGACCCATTCGCCGAGGCCCTTGCCGTCAAAGAGGACGATGGCGTCGGAGGGCGGGGCGGCCGGCGCAACCGGCGCCGGGCCGGGCGTTACCACGCGCGGGACCGGGGTCCATTGCTCGGTGTCCTGCGGCTTCGGGGCCTGGGCCAGGGCGCAGGCGGCGCCGACCAGCAGGAGGCCGGCGGCGGTGGCCGACAGGATGGCGCGGGTTCGCATCACAGTTCCCATCCCTTGCGGTACTGGCGGGTGAGATATTGGTTGGCGTCCGGGGCGTTGGTGACGCGGCCGGCGGCGCCGTCGTACTCCAGCGGCTGGTCAGCCTTGAGCGCCACGATCCCCAGGATCATCGTTTCGTTGAGCGGGACCGCGTACTCGAACGGACACGAGATCGTCTCCTCGCCGCGGATGGCGCGGATCCAGTTCTGCTCGTGGCCGCCCATGCCGTCCTTGATGCGGGGCAGGGTCCGGGGGATTTTCTTCGCCTTCTCTTCCAGCCCCTCGCCGATCAGGGTGAATTTCTCGCCATAGGTCTCGTGCATCAGCATGCCCTTGGCGCCGACGAACAGCACGCCGCCGTCGGGGTTCATCTTCAGGCCGGGCGGGAAGCCGGGCGGGGTGGGGGGCAGGATGCCGCCGTCGTACCAGGTCATTCGAACCATTCCGCCCTTGGCGCCCCCGAACTCGTAGTGGGTGACGCTGGCCAGCGGGAAGCTGGTGACCTCGGCCGGCCGCCGCGTGCTCCAGAGGCTGGCGTTGCCGGCCCAGCGGGAGTGGCGGGTCTCGATCTTGGTGGGCAGGCCCGGCTCCAGGGCCCAGACCGGAAAGTCGATCAGGTGGGCGCCCATGTCGCCCAGCGCGCCGGAGCCGAACGGCACCCAGCCGCGCCAGTTGAAGTGGGCGTAATTCTCATTGTAGCCCCAGTCGACGTCGGCCGGTCCCAGCCAGGTGGGCCAGTCGTAGCCCTCGGGAACCGGCTGGGGCGCAGGCTTGGCGATGCCCTGCGGCCAGACCGGGCGGTTGGTCCAGACGTGGACCTCGGCGACCTTGCCGATCAGCCCGCCGCGGATCAGCTCGACCACGCGGCGGCCATCGTCGCCGGAGTGGCCCTGGCAGCCCATCTGGGTGATCAGGCCGGGGTTGGCGCGGGCCAGGCTCAGCAGGCGGCGGCCCTCCTCGACGGTGTAGGTGAGCGGCTTCTGCACATAGACGTGGATCCCGCGCTCCATGGCCATGCGCGCGGCCACGGCGTGGTGATGGTCGGGGGTGGCGATGACGACGGCGTCGATGTCCTTCTGGGTGTCGAACATCCGGCGGTAGTCGGAGAAGCGGGCGGCCTTGTCATAGGCGTCCTTCACCGGCTGGCGGCCGGGCATCATCTGGAAGTGCTTGTCGAGCAGGCCGCGCCAGACGTGGTCGTAGTCGACGTCGCAGGTCGCCACGATGTTCTGGTCGACCAGTTTCGTCGCGTTGACGCCGCCCTGGCCGCCAGCCCCGATCATCGCGACGTTGACGCGGTCGCTGGGGGCCAGCCTGCGCGGGGCGCCGAAAGCCTGGCCGGCAAGGGCGGTGGCCGCCGTTCCGGCCACGGCGCCGAGCAGTCGGCGGCGGGTGAATGCTGTGGCCATCGTCTCTTCCCCGTAGGCGCTTGATGGCCCGCATTTGGCGTCGTCTTCGGCCGGCTTGGCAAGGCCGCAGCCAGGGCGCCGCTGGGGCAATCTTGCCGGCCCGGCTCCGCACGTCCAAAACCTTCGAAAGCCCTTAGGAGGACGTTCCATGAAGACCCGCATCACCGAGATGTTCGGCATCGAGCACCCCATCATCCAGGGGGGCATGCACTATGTGGGCTTCGCCGAGATGGCCGCGGCCGTGTCGAACGCCGGGGGGCTGGGGATCATCACCGGCCTGACCCAGGGGACGGCCGAGAACCTCTCCAAGGAGATCGCCCGCTGCCGGGAGATGACCGACAAGCCGTTCGGCGTGAACCTGACCTTCCTGCCGGCGGTGAACCCGCCCGACTACCCCAGCTTTGTCGAGGCGATCATCAAGGGTGGGGTCAAGCACGTCGAGACGGCGGGCAACAATCCGCAGAAGTGGCTGCCGGCGCTGAAGGAAAACGGCATCAAGGTGATCCACAAATGCACCTCGGTGCGCCACTCCCTGAAGGCCGAGGCGATCGGCTGCGACGCGGTGAGCGTCGATGGCTTCGAGTGCGGCGGCCACCCGGGCGAGGATGACGTGCCGAACTTCATCCTGCTGCCGCGCGCCGGTGAGGAGCTGAAGATCCCGTTCGTCGCCTCGGGCGGCATGGCGGACGGTCGCAGCCTGGTGGCGGCCCTGGCCATGGGCGCCGAGGGCATGAACATGGGCACCCGCTTCATCGCCACGGTGGAAGCCCCGGTGCACCAGAATGTGAAGGACGCCCTGGTGGCGGCCAGCGAGCTCGACACCCGGCTGATCATGCGTCCGCTCCGCAACACCGAGCGCGTGCTGACCAACGCCGGCGTCGAGCGGCTGCTCGAGAAGGAGCGCACCCTGGGCGACAAGATCAGCTTCGCCGATGTCGCGCCGGAGGTGGCCGGCGTCTATCCGCTGATCTTCCGCGACGGCCTGATGGACTCCGGTGGCTGGAGCTGCGGCATGGTCGCCGGGCTGATCCACGACATCCCGACGGTGAAGGACCTGATCGACCGCATCATGGCGGAGGCCGAGATGCTGATCGCCCAGCGTCTCGCGGGGTTCCTGAGCGAGACCCGCGCGCCGGTCCCGGCGTAGCGGGCCCGGAACTAAATCGGTCGCGCCCTACCGCCGCGCGTTCAGCCAGTCGCGGACGGTGCGGTTGGTCAGGGCCTCGGCGTCGTGCTGCAGGAAGTGGCCGGCGCCGGGGATCATCACCAGCGTCGTGTCGGCGTCGATGTAGTTCCAGACGCCGGCGTGGCCGGCGGCGTTGAGGGCGGTGTCCTTCATGCCGTGCAGGACCAGGACGGGGACCTTAACCCGTTGATTGGGGGCGGCCATCGTGGCTGGGACCTGGGTGTCCGCGCCCGCGCCCCGGGGGTAGTTGGCGCGGTAGTAGTTCATCATGGCGGCGAAGTCGGAGCGCTTGAACGCCTCAAGGTAATTGGCCTTCTCCTTGGGGTCCTTGACCCAGCCGATCAGCCCCTCGGCGGTGAGCATCTTCTCCGAGCCTTCCTTCTGGAAGTTGCGGGCGTAGTTGGAGCCTTCCTGCTGGGCCTTGTTGGTGGCCAGCTCGCGCGCCATGCCGGCGGGGTGGGGCACGCTCATGATGACCAGCTTGTTGACCAGGTCCGGGCGGTTGAAGGTCACCTGCCAGGAGATCGCCGCCCCCCAGTCGTGTCCGATCAGGATGGTGGTCTTCTGGCCCTCGGCGGCGACCACGGCGGCCACGTCGCCGATCAGGTTGGGCATGGCGTAGGCGGCCTCGCCCTTGGGCTGGTCGGAGAGGTTGTAGCCGCGCAGGTCGAGGGCGGCGGTGCGGTAGCCGGCCTTGTTGAGCTCGGCCATCAGGGGCTTCCAGGTGCCCCAATAGTCGGGGAAGCCGTGGACCAGCACCACCAGCGGGCCCTTGCCATCGACGACGTAGTGGATCTTCACGCCGTTGTTGGTGGCGTACCTGTCCTGCGGCGCGGCCTGGGCCGCGGCGGATAGCGTGATTGCGGCGACGAGCGCGATAGCGGCGCGGATCATTGGCGTTTCCCTGATTTGCTGCGGACCTTAGCTTTCCCTCCCCTTCATGGGGAGGGTGGATCGCGCCGGAGGCGCGAGACGGGTGGGGAAGTCGCGATCATCCCCGCTGCCGAGTTTTGGCCCCCTTGACGTCGACCCCTGTGTGTTCTACTTTTGTTCCATGGCCAGCGACGCTGACATGATCGAGGACAACAGCCGCCTGCTGCGCAGCCTGGCCGAGCTCAGCCTGGCCATGGCCGGCGATCTTCAGGCCGCCCTCGCCAAGGCGGACAACGTCAGGGACGTCCTGGGT
>CALQQB010000101.1 GCA_943332615.1 Phenylobacterium deserti | reverse complement strand
GCCCCGACCGCATCCTGCTGCAGGAGCTGCGCGACGGGACAGCTTTCTTTTATCTGCGCAACGTCAACACCGGCCATCCCGGCTCGATCACCACTATCCACGCGGACAGCGCCACTCTGGCGTTCGAACAGCTCACCCTGCTGGTGAAGGAGTCCGAGGGCGGCCGAGACCTGGCGCGCGACGACATCCGCGCCCTGCTGCACATGCTGGTCGACGTGGTGGTGCAGCTGCGCCGCGTCGACGGCCGCTTCCGCATGACGGAGGTCTGGTATGACCCGCTTCGCAAGCGCGCCTTGGCCGCTTAAGGCCGCCTATGTCGCCACGCTGGTGACGGCGGGTGTGGCGCTGCTGGGCGGGCTCGCCGTCGTCATCGCCCTGGCGGGCCTCAAGCGCCTGTCGCCCGACATCGATCCCGCGCAGGTCCCGGCCTGGTTCTGGTACTTCCGCGACGATCCCCTGGTGCGGCGATGGTTGGGCGTCGGCCTGCTTGCGGCGTTCGGAGGCGCCGGCATGGTCACCATTGGGGTCATCCGCAACCGGCGGCCGCCGCTGCACGGCGCAGCCCGCTGGGCCAGTGAGGCCGAGCTGGTCAGCGCCGGCCTGCGGTCCGCAAAGGGAATCGTTCTCGGCCGAAAGGGCGGCCGGCTCCTGGTGTTCGGCGGGTCTGAACACGTCATGCTCCACGCGCCGACCCGCACGGGCAAGGGCGTGGGCGTCGTCATCCCGAACCTGCTGACCTGGCCCGACTCCGTCGTGGTCCTCGACGTGAAGCGTGAGAACTGGGAGGCCAGCGCCGGCTTCCGCGCCGCCCACGGCCAGGAGGTGGTGCTGTTCGACCCGCTCGATCCCGAGGGGCGGACGGCGCGGTTCAATCCGCTTGGCCATATCGACCGCGCCGACGCCGTCGCTGTGCTCGACGAGTTGCAGAAGCTCGCGGTCATGCTCTTCCCGCCGCCGCAGCACGGCGACCCCTTCTGGGCCGAGGCGGCGCGGACCGGACTGATCGGCGTTGGCGCCTACGTCGCCGAAACCCCGGACCTGCCGTTCAGCCTGGGCGCCATCTATCGGGAGCTGACGCAGGGCGAGCCGCGCACCCGGCTGCCCGAAGCGGTGAGGGCGCGCGCAGCGGCCGGCCGGCCGCTTTCCTACGGCTGCGTCAGCGCCCTCTCCGACTTTTGCTCAGCCTCGGAGAACACCTTCGCCTCGATCAAGCAGACGATCACGGCGCGGATGAACCTGTGGCTGAACCCGCGTGTCTGCGCGGCGACGGACGCCAGCGATTTCGATCTAAGGGACCTGCGGGCGCGGCGGATGTCGCTCTATCTTGGCGTCTCACCCGACAACCTGGCGCGGGTCGCGCCCCTCTACAATCTCCTGCTGCAGCAGCTCGTCGACTTGAACACCCGGGAGCGACCGACCGCCGATCGGCACACCGTACAGGTGCTCATGGTGATGGATGAGTTCGCGCGCCTTGGGCACGCCGCGGTCATCGCGCACGGCTTCTCCTATGTCGCCGGCTACGGCCTGCGCCTGCTGCCGGTCCTGCAGAGCCCGGCGCAGCTGAGGGCTGAGTACGGGCCGGACCTCGCCGAGGAGATCATGGCCAACTGCGGGCTGGAGATCGCCTTCGCACCCAAGGAGCTGAAGGTCGCCCAGGACCTCTCGGAACGGCTGGGCTTCTGGACCTACGCCAGCCGTTCCCACAGCCGGCCGACCCTATTGTCGGACGGCCGGCGCAGCACCACCGAGTCCGATCAGCGCCGCGCGCTGATGATGCCGCAAGAGCTGATCCAGTTGGACCCGGACCAGCTCATCCTTCTGCGCGCCGGCATGCCGCCGGTGCGCGGCCGCAAGATCCAATACTGGCGCGAAAAGGCGTTCAACCAACGCGTCCTGGCGCCGCCAACCGTCGCCGCTCACGCGGCGGTCGGGACGGGAGCTTCAGACTCGGCGTCGCCAGTGATGGCCAAGAGCGCGCCACGCCAAGACGACCTCAGCCTCGACCTTGTCGCGCCGGCGCTGGCGGCGGCGGGCTTTGAGGCCTTGCCGGCCGAGGGCGCGACCGACGCCGAAGTCGAAGGCTGGATGGAGCGTTTTATCGACGCGTCCGCGACGCGACAGGAGGTCGACCATGTCCGGTGACATCGATCGCAACCAGATCGACAGCGAGGGCCGCGGGCGCTCGACGAGCAAGGGCGATGTGCCGGAGACCTTGAAGCGGCGGTACTATCTCGACGAGCGCGGCGGCCCGGGGCTGGGCTTCTATGCCGACGCGCGCATCCAGACAGCCGCCTTCCGCGACCAGGGCGGCCGACTGACGTCGCCCCGCTCCGACCCAAACGCGATCCGCGACATGGCCGCGGTCGCGCAGCATCGCGGCTGGACCGTTGTCGTCGTGCATGGGCAAGCGGACTTTCGCCGCGAGGCCTGGCTGACGGCGAGCGCCCTGGGTCTGGAGGTGCGGGGCTACCAACCCACCGAGCGGGAGCGTCAGGAGCTTGAACGGCGCCAGGCGGCTCTGGCGCGGAAGGCCGCCCGCACGGGGGACGAGCGACCGGAGCGGGGCCGCGAGGCGCGCGAGAGCGCCGCCGCGGTGCGCAGCAATATGCGCATCGTCGAAGCCGTCGTGCGGGCGAGGGTTGGGGATCGGCCGGCCCAGGAGCGGATCCTGTCGGCCGCCCGCGAGCGTCTCGCGTCCTGGCTGGAGCAGGGGGCGCGGCTCCGAGCCGTCGAATTGGGTCGGTCCCAGGCCCAGCCGGACTCGCACCGCTCGCGAGACCGACAGCGCAGCCGCTAGCTCAGTGGCAACTCGGGCTTGAGTGGAGCCTCGCCCTTCGTAATATGTAGTCTGGAGACCGTGGTTTCATCGGCGACAGAAGTGTCCCCGTTCTTCCATGAAGGGACGGGCGCTTCTGGCTTGGAATCTGCGGGCGTTACGCACCGCCAAGGCGCTGTCACAGGAGCGGCTGGCGGTCGATGCCGGCGTCGACCGGGCCTGGGTGAGCGAGCTTGAGCGGGAACAGGGCAACACGTCCGTCGATCTGCTCGACCGATTGGCCGAGGCGCTCAACGTGCCGATCGCAGCGCTTCTCGCCGAACCGGAGCCCAACGCAGACAAGCCCCGACCCCTGCGCAGCGGTCGACGCCGCCGCGACTGAGCTCGGCGGGGATTAGGCCAGTGGATCGGGCCCTCGTCTGTGCGCACGGCAAGATGGTCGCGCTGGTGGCCAGCGTGCTGCAGGCCTCCGGCGTCACCACCACAGATGAGTTCGCGCGTCTCCTGAAGGTGTTCGCCGAGACCGTTGGGGAGACGGACGAGCAGGAGGCTGAGATTCTTGCGCTATGGTCGGAGACGGTAGCCGCCCTGCTACCTGAGCATCTCCGGCACTAGGCGCGTCTGTAGGAAGGTCATTGCGTCATCCGCGCCCTGGTCTACCCCGCGTTCAGCCGCGCCTCCAGCGCCGCCACGCTCTGCAGCACCGCCTGGATCGCGGGGATCGGGCCGAAGATCATGGCCGACATCGCGCCGTAGTCGCGGCGCAGCGCCTCGACCATGTCGCCCACCGGAGCCAGGGTGAAGGTCCCCGCCTTCGCCGTCGCCAGGTCGAGCTCAGGGCGGTTGAAGAACAGCCGGGCATGGCGGACACAGTCGGCGCCCAGAGCGGGGTCCGCCAAGGCCCTGGGCCCGACTTCCGATTCCATCAGCCGGTGGAGGTCATAGTAGTGTCGCGACACCCGCTGGCCGTCGCCGCGGAACTCGCCGGTCACCTCGAAGCGCCGTCGCAGGCCGTGCAGGATGACCACCTTGTCCCAGAAGGTGCGTTCCGCCTCGACGGTCGTGACGTGCCCCACCGCCAGGTCGAGCCCCGGCAGGTCGGGCTCGACATAGGGCCGGATGACCAGCGGACTGTGCGGATCCAGGGCCGACTTGGCGCCGGATTCGATCTTCACCCAAGGTCGGACATAGGCGTCGGCCGCCGTGGCGGCCGGGTAGGCCAGCAGCAGCGTCTGTTCGTCTTCGGGGTCCAGGCGCACCTCGAAGCCCTTGGTGGGCAGGCCGGTGCGCACGGCTGTGGCCGCGATAACAGCGGAGAGCTCCTCGCGCAGCCGCCCCTGGATGAACTCGCGGCAGGCATGGCGGATCGCATTCAGGGCGGCGACGCGCTTCGTCCGGCTCATCGCCTCCAGCTCCGCGATGCTGAAGGCCTGGCCGAGATCGTCGCGAAAGACCGTGACGTCGATGTCTTCCGAAAACCGGCTGATCGGACCGCGGCCCTTGGAGAGGGAGGTTCCGCCTTTGAAGAGCAAGCGCGGGCCGCCGGCTGGGCGGCCGTTGAACAGGACGTCCAGCGTCCAGCAGACCCAGAGGTCCTTCTCGACGTTCTGCGGGGTCGAGCCCAGGCGCTGGGCGGTGGCCGCGAAGAGGCCCGCTCGGGTCTCGGCGTCGGTGGCCAGCACCGTGTCGAAGGCCGGGTTCACGCGGGACCACCGGGCGCCGGGGGCGCGAGCAGCGGCCGCAGGAACGCCTGCATCCAGGCTGGCAGCGTCGACAAGCCGTCGACAAGGTCGTCGCGCAGGCGCGCGCCGTCCGAGGGATCGTCCAGCAGCCGTTGGAGCCGCCGGCGAATGCGCTCGCCTTCCCCGCTGCGGTCGATGACGTCGCGCAGCCAGTGCAGGGCCTGCACCACGCGCATGGCCGGTCGGTTCGCCCAGTAGAGCTTGCTAGCGGCCGTGGGTCGGAATGTGATCTCGAGGCTCCCGAGCCGGATGGGGCGCAGCCGCCCATCGGCGTGCACCACGATCTTGGCTGGCACCGCGTTGGTGAACCCCAGGTCGTTGGCGGCGGTCAGGCCGTCCACCAGCACCCGGATTTGGTCGCGGCGCGCCACAGCGTCGATGACCCCACGCGGGTCGGCGGGGTTGAGCGCCTGGGTGAGCCTGTTGAACGTCGGCCGGTCGTACAGGCCGCGATCGATACGCCGCAACGCCTGCGCCTTCACCAGGCGCTGCAGGGTTTTGTCCACCGCCTCGCGGCTGCCGAGGTCCAGGAAATCGGCGGGTGTCCAGACCGTACGGGGCGGAGCGGCCGCGATCCGCTCCAGGACCCGACCTCCGAGATGGATAGAGGCTTCCATGTCCGAAATTTGTATACGTATTTCGGACAAACGCCAGATCGAATTTCACCCTGTTCGGAGCGCGATCCAGGACGGCTGGCTCAAACGCTGGCGGCCGGCGCGCTGCAAAGAGCATGGGCGAACGGCGGGCCTGGAGTAGGTGGCGCGGCGAGGCGGGCCGCGGTTGGGCGGAAACCGAGCGGACGATCAGCTTGCCCTCGTGGGGAAAGCCTTCCCCTGCGCCCGAGCCGAAG
The DNA here is from genome assembly GCA_943332615.1 of Phenylobacterium deserti. Lineage (GTDB taxonomy): Bacteria > Pseudomonadota > Alphaproteobacteria > Caulobacterales > Caulobacteraceae > Phenylobacterium > Phenylobacterium deserti_C. The sequence goes on along the minus strand of CALQQB010000101.1, from coordinate 4,081 downwards.
TCGTCTCGGCCGACCCCTTCGAGCGGGGACACCCCGCAACGCCCCGAGATGGAGAGCGGCCGGCGGGCGTGCTCGGTCCCGCCGCGTTCCGCGGCTCCTACGGGTCCGCCCCTGCGGGCGCGCGGTGCGCGCCGCCGGCCGCTCAACGGCGCGTCCCGCCGTGCAGCGCCCCTCCTGGTGGTCGGGTCGCGCAGGCTCCTTGCAGCCTTCTCCTTTACGCCGCGCTGAAGCGCGGCCGTGGCTTGGGGCTCCGCCCCCGGCGCACTTCGGAGCGGCTTCCGCCCAGCTTCGGGCTGGGCAAGGACCGGCAGGTTCGCAGGGCCCGAAGCCCTGCAGCCGGTTCCCCGCGAAGCCGCCCCTCCGTTTGCACCCCCGGTCTCGCCGACGGGCAGGGCTGCAGGCGCGCCTTGCGCCTGCAAGCCATGCCCCAAAGGAGCAGGACCATGACCCAACAGACCGAAGTCATTCATCAGGACGGCGATGTCATCGACGTGCCGCTCAATAGGCTGAAGAAGTCGCCGCGCAACGCGCGGCGCACCGCTCATGCCGAGGCCGATATCGAGGCCCTGGCCGCCAGCATCGCGGTGAAGGGCGTCCTTCAGGCGCCGGTGGTGGAGCCCGAGACGGACGAAGCCGGGGCCGCGACCGGCTGCTATCTGGTGACCATCGGCGAGGGCCGCCGCTTGGCGCTCGCCCTGCTCGCCAAGCGCAAGACCCTCAAGAAGACCGAGCCGGTTCGCTGCGTCGTGGACCTGACCAACGACCCGCACGAGATCAGCCTGGATGAGAATGTCACCCGCAGCGGCATGCACCCGGCCGACCAGTTCGAGGCGTTTCGGCGGTTGTCGGAGGAACGCGGCCTGTCCGCCGAAGAGGTCGCCGCCCGGTTCGGCATCAGCGCCCAGGTCGTGCGTCAGCGGCTGCGGCTGGGCGCCGTCAGCCCGGCCTTGATGGCGCGCTACCGCGCGGGCGACCTGACCCTGGACCAGTTGATGGCCTACGCCGTCAGCGACGATCACACCCGCCAGGAGCAGGTGCTTGAACTGCTGGGGACGGACCGCCCGGCCTATCTGATCCGCCGCACCATGACCGAAACCAAGGTCACGGCCACGGACCGGCGCGCGGTGTTCGTGGGCGCCGAGGCCTATGGCGAGGCGGGCGGGACCATCCTGCGCGACCTCTTCACCGAGGACGGCGGCGGCTGGTTCGAAGACGCAGGCCTGCTGGACCGGCTGGCGGCAGAGAAGCTGGCCGGGATCGCCGAGGCGGTGCGCGAGACGGAAGGTTGGAAGTGGGCCGAGGCCCAGATCGACTATCCGCGCGCGCTTGGCCTCGCCCGTGTCTATCCGCATCCGGTGGAGCGGTCGGAGGAGGACACCGCCCGCATGGCGGCGCTCGGCGAGGAATATGACGCCCTGGTCAGCGAGTGGGATGCGGTCGAAGACCTTCCCCCGGAAATTGAGGCCCGGTTCGCCGAGATCGATGCGGCGCTTCAAGCCTTCGGCGATGGCGCCGCCTTCGACCCCGAGGAGATCGCGCGGGGCGGGGTGTTCGTCATCCTTGGCCAGGACGGGGTGGCCCGCGTCGAGCGGGGGCTGATCCGGCCCGAGGACATTCCGGCGCCCGAGCCGGAGGCGGAGCCCGAAGGCGAAGACACGGGCGGAGCAGCGAGCGGCGAGGGCGGCCTTGCTGCGGAGGCGGGCGAAACCGGCGAGGCAGACGAGTTCGACGAGGACGCGGGCGCCCCTTTGTCGGAGCGGCTGGTTCTGGACCTCACCGCCCATCGTACCTTGGCGCTGCGGGACGCCTTGGGGGCCAGCCCCACGGTCGCCCTGTCGGCGGTGGTTCACAGCTTGGCGCTGTTCGCCTTCTACCCGCCCTACGACCGGGCCTGCTGCCTGGAGATCAAGGGCGTCTCGACCTACCTCGACGGCCACGCGCCGGGCATCAACGAGACCCGCGCCGGGCGCAGCATCGCCGAGCGCCATGAGCGCTGGGCAGTGCGCCTGCCCAAGGAGGCGGACGACCTCTGGCCGTTCGTGGAAGGCCTGGGGGCGAATGACCTGCTGGACCTCCTGGCGCATTGCGCGAGCCTCACGGTCAACGCGGTGCGCGCGCCGTTCGACCGCAGGCCGGGGGCCTGGGCGCATGCCGACCGGCTGGCGCAGGCGGTGGACCTCGACATGACGGGCTATTGGACGCCCACCGTGGCGAGCTACCTGGGCCGGGTCACCAAGGCCCGGATCGGCGAGGCCGTGCGGGAGGCGGTGTCGGACGAAGCGGCCGAGCGCATAGGCGGCATGAAGAAGCCTGACATGGCGTCGGAGGCCGAGGCGTTGCTCGCCGGAAAGGGCTGGCTGCCGAGCCTGCTGCGAGCGCCGGTCCCGGTGGAGCCTGAGGTTCAATCCGAGGCGCCGGGGCGGATCGAAGAAGCGGCGTAGCGGCGGGCCGCAGGTCGCGGCCTCCTCTCTGACTCGGGGCCGTGCGCCGATGAGGCGGGCGGCCCTTCTTCTTGCGTGGAGACTTTGGCGGCGCCGTTGGTGTGGTCCCGGTCGCCGGGTGAACGCCTCACCTTCGCACCGACCCATGCCGCCTCTCTGGCCTGATAGGGCCGAGGGGTTCGGGCCGTTCCGGCCCCGCTGATCGCCGCAACGCCGGCTCTTCGACTTCTTTCCCCTGGCGCCCGCGGCGCCATTCCTCGCGGATCAAACAAGTCGTCGCCGGCGTCCTCCGCTGCGCTGCGGGCCTACGGCTGCGGCGCTCAGCGCCCCTCGTCCTGGAAATCGCCATCGAGGCCGCGATGGGCGCGGTCCGAGGAACAAGGAGACTTCACATGGCGACCATCGGCACCTTCACCAAGGACGACGCCGGCAACTACAACGGCGCGATCAAGACCCTGACCCTCAACGTCAAGTCGGCGGTCCTGCGCAAGGTCGAGAAGGCCAACGAGAACGCCCCAGACTTCCGCATCTTCACCGGCCAGACCGAATTCGGCGCCGCCTGGATGAAGACCTCCAAGGAGGACCGGGCCTACCTCTCGGTCAAGCTGGACGACCCGAGCTTCCACGCTCCGATCTACGCCAGCCTGGTCGACGCCGACGAGGGCTACAGCCTGATCTGGTCGCGCAGCCGCCAGGCCGACTGACTTCCCGCAGAGCGCCCCGCCGGACCCCGGCGGGGCGCCGCTTCCCCAAAATCAAACTCACAGGAGGCCGCCATGTCGTGCCCTCACGAGACCAATTCCAAGCCGGACCTCTACAGCCGGGTCACCAACGCCATCATCACCGAGCTGGAGAACGGCGTCCGTCCCTGGACCAAGCCCTGGTCCGCCGAGCATCTGGCAGGCCGGATCAGCCGGCCGCTCCGCTCCACCGGCGAGCCCTACAGTGGCATCAACATCATCCTGCTCTGGGCCGAAGCTACCGCCCGGGGGTTCACCGCGCCGATCTGGATCACCTTCCGCCAGGCCCTGGCTCTGGATGGCCACGTCCGCAAGGGCGAGCAAGGTTCGACGGTGGTCTACGCCAACCGGATCAGCCGGACGGAGACCGGCGACGACGGTCAGGACCTCGAACGCCAGATCCCGTTCCTGAAGGCCTATACGGTCTTCAACGTCGAACAGGTGGCGGGCCTGCCCGCCCACTTCTACGCGGTGGCGGAACCCAGGCTCGACGCCGCCCAAAGGATCGATCACGCCGAGGCCTTCTTCGAAGCGACCGGCGCGGACATCCGCCACGGCGGCGGTCAGGCCTACTACGCCCTGCAGCCCGACCACGTGCAGATGCCGCCCTTCGAGTGCTTCGAAGACCCGGAAGCCTACTATGCGACCCTGGCCCACGAATGCACCCACTGGACCCGGCATCCAACGCGGCTCGACCGTGACTTCGGTCGCAAGCGCTGGGGCGATGACGGCTATGCCCGCGAAGAGCTGGTCGCCTTATCTGGACAGTCTGCACCGTGCCTGACGCTTCATTGAAGGGTATCGTCCGGGCGCGACGCAGGGGGGCATCAGGCCGGATGAAGCGCTCCCAATAAGCTGGCGTAGTCCGGCCTGATGACCACCGTCCCGCAGGCGCGCAAT
>CALQQB010000100.1 GCA_943332615.1 Phenylobacterium deserti | reverse complement strand
GGCGTCGGTAAGACCACCACGGCCATCAACCTTGGCACCGCTCTGGCCGCCGTGGGTGAGAAGGTGCTGCTGATCGACTCAGACCCGCAGGGCAACGCTTCGACAGGGCTCGGCGTCGGCCGGGCGCTGCGCAAGAACACGCTCTACGACGTGCTGATGGGGGAAAAGGCGCTGCTGGAGGCGGTGGTCGCCACCTCCGTGCCGGGCCTCCATCTGACCCCGTCGGACCCTGACCTTTCCGGCATCGAGCTGGAGCTTGGCCAGCTGGCTGGCCGATCCTTCAAGCTGCGTGACGCGCTGCAGCCGCTGCGGGGCGGGCGGGAGTACACCTACGTCCTGATCGACTGCCCGCCGTCGTTGAACCTGCTGACGGTCAACGCCATGGCGGCGGCCGATGCTGTGCTGGTGCCTCTGCAGTGCGAGTTCTTCGCCTTGGAAGGCCTCAGCCAGCTGATGCGCACCATCGAGCTGGTGCGGGGCAGCCTGAACCCGGCGTTAGAGCTGCAGGGCGTGGTGCTGACCATGTACGATCGGCGCAACTCTCTATCGGAACAGGTGGCCAGCGACGTGCGCAGTCACCTTGGCGAGGCGGTGTACCAGACGCTGATCCCGCGCAATGTGCGGGTCTCCGAGGCGCCGTCGTTCGGCAAGCCGGTGCTGGTCTACGACCTGAAATGCGCTGGCAGTCAGGCCTATCTGAAACTCGCCCGCGAGGTCGTGCTGCGCGAGCGCAGGCGCCGGTCCGCCCGGCAACTGGAAGAGAGCTAAAGATGGCGGAAAACCGCAGAGGCCTGGGCCGCGGTCTCTCAGCGTTGCTGGGCGAGGTGGGCGAGGTGGCTCATGCCGTCGAGCCGGCGGACGGGGTGCGCGATATCCCGATCGAGCTGGTCCATGCCAACCCCGACCAGCCGCGGAGGGCCTTCCCGGAGGCTGAGTTGGCCGACCTCGAACGCTCGATCCGCGACAAGGGAATCCTGCAGCCGATCCTGGTGCGCCCTTCGCCGCGCACCGAGGGCGAATACGAGATCGTCGCCGGTGAGCGACGCTGGCGGGCGGGTCAGCAAGCCGGTCTGATCCGGATCCCGGCTCTGGTCCGAACCCTCACCGCCGACCGGGCCTACGAGATCGCCATCGTCGAGAACGTGCAGCGCGAGGACCTGAACCCGCTGGAAGAGGCCCTGGCCTACGGCGTCCTCATCACCCGCTTCGGCCAGACCCAGGACCAGATCGCCCAGGCGGTCGGCAAGAGCCGCAGCCATATCGCCAATATCCTGCGCCTCAACCAGCTGGCCGAAGGGGTGCGGGAGCACGTCCTCGCCGGCCGGCTGACCGCTGGGCACGCGCGGGCCCTGCTGACCGCTGAAAACCCTGAGCGAGTGGCGGACCTGGCCGTTGCCCAGGGGCTGTCGGTGCGCGAGGTTGAGGCGCTGGCGCGGTCCGGGGGCGCGGAGACGACGAAGAAGGCCTCAGGGCCCCGTGGCAAGGCCACTAAGGACGCAGACACCGCAGCTCTGGAAGCCGACCTTGAGGATGCGCTGGGCATGTCCATCGACATCGCCGACCGGGGCGGCGTCGGTGAGGTCAGAATCCGCTACGCTAACCTGGAACAGCTGGACGAAATCTGCCGCCGTCTGACGCGGCGCTAAGGCGGGCACGGCGCCGGGGGTTGGGGATGTCAGTCGTCGCCCTCTTCGTCGCCTTCGTCCTGGGCGGCGCGTTGATCGATGTTGGTGGGCGCGGTTTTGACCCCGGTGCGGTCCTCGGCGCGCGCGCCTTCCAGGATGCCGACGAGGCCGTAGTTGCCTTCGTGACAGGCGTATTCGTAGACCTGTTCCTTGGTCTTTGAGAACTCGTACTCCCCGCCCCAGGGCTGGCTGAACACGGTGGGGTCCTCCACCCAGAAGGCGTAATGCATGCGGCCCGGACCCACCGGGGTGAAGCGCTCGGTGACCTTCAGGTTCTGGGACGCGCCGCGAAACTCCTGTTCGGGATGGTAGTTGGTGGTCTCGACTACCAGGGTGTCGCCGTCCCACCAGCCGATGCTGTCGCCCATCCAGGGCCGCACGGAAGCCGGCAGGTGCTGGCGGGTGTTCAGCCGCACGATCCGCGCGTCGTGCACCATCTCCACGTCGATCAGCACCGCGTCCCGGGTCTGAACGATCTGGTACATGTTGTTGTAGAGGCCGGGCACCATCACCGGGCCGGAGGAGTTGCCGAACGACAGCAGGCAACGCTCGCCCAGCGCCCGGCCCTCCGGGTTGTCGCTCGGAGACATCCCCTTGGGCAGGGCGCGGCCGCCGAAGGGGGAGACCTTGACGTCGGCGCGCATCGGCACGCGGCCATCGGCCGGGCTGGTTATGTAGCCGTTGCGGGGCTTGCCGCCGACCCGCATCACGGTGTCGCCGGGGTCGGTCCAGCCGGCGTTGTAGTTGCAGTTGGTCGTGCGCCCGCCGGAGCAGTCGGCCGGCAGGTCGAGCACGGTGGCCTTCGGGTCGGTGGGCCGGGCGGCCAGCTTCAGCACCGCCTGGTTCTTGCCCTCGATGTCGTGCGCCTTGTCCTCGGTCATCATCAGGTCCTTGCCCCAGCGCAGATTGCGCTCGAGCCGGGTCATGGAGACGTTGGTCCAGTTGCCCTCGATCACCGGGCGGCCATAGGCGTCGCGCGGGGCCTTGTAGGTGGTGACCGGACGCGGGGCCTGGTCAGCCGCCATCGCCGGGACCGCCAGCACGGCGATCGTCGCCGCCATCAGAAACTGCTTCAGCATCGCTCGCGTCTCCCGCCGCCTGCGCCCTGTGGTCAGGGTCTTGCGTCTTCAAAAGTCCGGTATGGAGCCTAAACCTCTTTCGGCGTCTGTCATCCGGGTTTTCGCATCGCCGCTTAACCGCGTGACCGCGCCAGGTCCCGCGCCTTCGCCAGTCGCCGGACGCCCTCGTCCAGGGTGGTGTCGGCCTTGGAGAAGCAGAGGCGCGCGATGCTGGTGACCGGGTCCGCCTCATAGAAGGCCGAGACCGGGATCGCGGCGACCCCGGCGTCGGCCACCGCGCGCAGGCAGAAGTCGCGGTCACCGAGGGTGATGCCGGACGCCGGCAGGTCGATGTTCAGGAAATAGGTCCCCTGGCTGGCCAGCACGGCGAACCCCTCGCGGCGCAGGCCCTCCGTCAGGCGATCACGGGAGGCTTCCAGCCCGCGCGGCATGTCGCGGAACCAGTCGCCGGCGTTCTCCAGCCCCCAGGCGACGGCGACCTGCAGGTTGGGCGGTGTGGTGAAGGTCAGGAACTGGTGGGTGCGCGCCAGGGTGTGGGTCAGGGCCGGGGCGGCGCAGAGGTAGCCTACCTTCCAGCCGGTCAGGCCGAACATCTTGCCGGCCGAGCCGATCTTCACGCACCGCTCGCGCATGCCCGGATAGGCGATCAGCGGCCGGTGGCGGGCGTTTCCGAACACCACCTGCTCCCACACCTCGTCGCAGACGGCGATGACATCGTGCGCCACGCAATATTCGGCCAGCAGGGCCAGGTCCTCGTCGGGCAGCACCACCCCGGCCGGGTTGATGGGGTTGTTCAGCACCACCAGCTTCGTCCGCGCACTGAAGGCGGCTTCCAGCATCGGGCGGGTGAACCGCCAATGCGGCGGCGCCAGGCTGACCAGCTTCGGCACGCCGCCGGCGCGGCGGATCAGCGGCAGATAGGCATCGTAGAAGGGCTGGAACACGACCACCTCGTCGCCCGCCTCCAGCAGGCCCAGGAAGGCGGCGGCCAGCGCCTCGGTGGCGCCGGAGGTGACGGTGACCTCGCTGGCCCAGTCCAGGGCCAGGCCCTGGGTGCGGCCATAGTGGGCGGCGACGGCCTGACGCAGCTCCGGGAGGCCGGCCATAGGCGGGTATTGGTTGTAGCCGCTCAGCACCGCCTCGGCCGCCTTGGCGCGCACCGCCTCGGGACCGGGATCGTCGGGGAAGCCCTGACCCAGGTTCACCGCCCCGGTCGCGCGGGCCAGGCCGGACATCTCCTCGAAGATCGTTGTGGGGAGGGATGAGAAAATCGCGTTGGCCATGGCCTGAGACTTTGCCGACAGTCGCGGCGGCTGACTATCTTGCAGATGCAGTCGCGGAAGGCGCCCATGGAGATCGTCGAGTTCGAACCCGTCCACGCTGCAGCGTTCAAGGCGCTGAACGAGCTGTGGATCTCGAAATACTTCACCCTCGAGGCGAAGGACCGCGAGGTGCTGGACGACCCGCAGGGCAAGATCGTCGCGCCGGGAGGTCGCATCTTCATGGCGTTGCGGGACGGCGAGGCGGTGGGGTGCGCGGCGCTGATGAAGATGGCTGACGGCGGCTACGAGGTGGCGAAGATGACGGTCAGCGAGACCCTCCGCGGCTCAGGCCTGGGACGCCGCCTGATGCAGCGCTGCATCGACGCCGGCGCCGAGATGGGCGCGACCCGCCTCTACCTCGAAACCAACGCCAGCCTCGCCCCGGCGCTCGGCCTCTACCGCGCCATGGGCTTCAGCGACCTGGCGCCGATGGAGACGCCTTACGCGCGGGCGGATGTGTTCATGGAGCGGCCGTACTGAGGGCGTGATCCAAGGGTCGCCGAACCCCGGCCCATTCCGCGTTGGCCCATTCAGTGCTGGGTGGTGAGCACCACGCCCAGCAGCACCGCGGCCCAGTGTGTGGCGGCCGCCGCGACCACATGGCCGTGCCAGATGGCGCGGGCGAACTTCAGCTTCTTGTTCACGTAGAAGACGACCCCGGTCGAATAGAGCACGCCGCCCGCGACCAGCAGCAGCATGGCGTACCAAGCCACGGAATCGATCATCGGCTTCAGCGCCACGACCACCAGCCAGCCCAGCGCGAGGTAGAGGGCCACCGAGAACTTGCGGTCGACCTTCTTCATCAGCAGCTTGGAGAGCACGCCGAAACCCGCCACGCCCCAGACGGCCGCGGTCATGCCCCAGGCCCAACCGCCGTGCAGGCTCTGGGTGGTGAAGGGGGTGTAGGAGCCGGCGATCATCAGGAAGATGCCCGCATGGTCCAGCCGGCGCAGCAGCGGCCGATACTGCGGCTTGGCGAAGTTGTAGGCGGTGGAGAAGGCCAGCATGGCGATGACGCCGGCCGCATAGATCGAAACCCCCACAACCTTGGAAATCGAGCCGGCCTGGACGGCCAGGGCCAGCAGGATCACGCCGCCGATCAGCGACAGGGTCAGGCCGACGACGTGGACCACAAGGTCGGCGCACTTGGCGGCCGGGGTCGGGTAGTGCCGCGGTGGAAACGGCCGTTGAAGCTCTGTTTGGGCGGGAAGGGCGGGCAGGCTCATAGGGTTTTCTCTTGCTCAGACTAAGATGTCACCCGTGTGGCGCCAGGCGTCCAGTCCCGGCGGGGTAAGATGAGCGAGATCAGAGAGGCTGACGTCCTGGTGGGCGGCCTGGGGGCCGTGGGCGCGAGCATCGTGCGCGGCCTGGACCGGCTCGGCTGCTCGGTCATCGGCATCGACCGCTATCGGCCGCCGCACGAGATGGGGTCGAGCCACGGGCTGGCCCGCATCACCCGTGAGTTCGTCGGCGAGGGCGCGGAGTATGTGCCCCTGGTGCGGCGGTCGCACGAGATCTGGGACGAGCTGGAGCGCCGAGGCGCCCGCCTGCGGGAGCGGACCGGCCTGCTCTACCTGTCGCGTCGGGACGGCGCCGCGCCGCGGCATCACGCCGCCGACTTCCTGGAGGCCACCCGCACCGTGGCGCGCGCGGCCGGGGTGGAACTGCCGGTGCTGGACGCCAGGGCGCTCAGGGCCGGCTGGCCGCAGTTCGATGTCCCGGACGACGCGGTGGGCTGCCTGGAGCCGGAGGCCGGCTTCGTGCGGCCGGAACGCTGCCTGGAGGCGGTGCTGGGCGACCTGCGGGACCCGGCGCGCAGCCTGGTGTTCGGTGAGACGATCCTGGAGGTCTCCGAGGACGCCGGCCGGGTTCGGGTCCGCACCGACCAGGCCACCTATCGCGCCCGCCGCGTGGTGCTGGCCATCGGGGCCTGGACCCCGGACTTCGTCGGCGGCGCCTTCCGACGCGACCTGACGGTGCTGCGGCAGGCGCAGTACTGGTTCGAGCTGACCGACCCGGGGCTATGGCGCGCGGCGCCGACCTTTCTCTGGTTCCACGGGGACGGGCCGGCGGACGTTTTCTACGGCTTCCCGTCCGACGATGGGGTCAGCCTGAAGGTCGCCACCGAGCAGTATCAGACGCCTTGTGACCCCGACGACTGCGACCGCACCGTCTCGCCGGACGAGGCGGCGACGCTGTTCGAGACCCATGTGCGCGGCCGGTTGAACGGGGTCGGGCCGGCCCTGAAGCGCGCGGCGGCCTGCCTCTACACCTTCAATGGTCACCCGGGCCGGGAGGGCCGGTTCATGATCGGCCCGCATCCGGCGGTTCCCGGCGTCACGGTCGTCTCCGCCTGTTCCGGCCACGGCTTCAAGCACGCCGCCGGCCTGGGCGAGGCGGTGGCGGCCGAGGTGCTGGGCGAGACGCCCTTCTGCGATCTGAGCGCGTTCGCGGTCGGCTAGCCCGCCTCGACGCGGGCCAGCACCCGTTGCACTGCTGCCCGCTCGCCCATGCGGGCATGATGGTCCGCGAGGCGGGGGAAATCGGCCATGTCGAGGCCGTCGCGCGGCAGCCAGCCGGTGAGCACGTAGAGGTAAGGATCGGCCACGCTGAAGGTGTCGCCGAGCGCCCAGGGACCGCGGAAAAGCTGCTGGTCGATCAGGTGCATGGCCTCGCCGAACACCGCCGGTGCCTTGCGGCGCATCTCGGCGATGGCGGCCGGGTCGTCGGCCCAACGGTAGCCGCGCACGCGGTGCGCGGCGGCCGGATGGACCCATGACGCGAGGTAGCTCAGCAGCGATTCCAGCTCGGCCATGGCGAACGCGTCGCCCTCGGGCGCCAGGCGGGCGGCCGGGAAGCTGCGCGCAATGAAGCCCATGATCGCCGGGGTCTCGGTGATCACGCCCCGGTCGGTCGCCAGGGACGGGACCCGGGACTTGGGGTTGATCTCCAGGTAGGCCGGCTGGCGCTGTTCGTTCTCGGCGAAGTTCAGGCGCTGGACCTCATAGGTCGCGCCGGACTCCTCGAGGGCGATCTCGCAGGCGAGGCCGATTGTGCCCAGGTGCGTGTAGAGCTTGAGCATTCGGTCTCCGTCAGTCAGGGCCTGCCGTGCGGCGGCGAGACCCGGCATCTTGACCGTGGCGCCGTCGCCGTGGAACCCCTCGTGGTCGAGACGCTAGTCCTCGCGGACGCGCTTCTTGCGGAAGCTGGGGTTCAGCACCTTCTTGCGCAGCCGGATCGACTTCGGCGTCACCTCGACCAGCTCGTCCTCCTCGATATAGGCGATGGCCTGTTCGAGGGTGGGGCGGCGCGGCGGGGTGAGGCGGACGGCTTCGTCCTTGCCGGAGGCGCGGATGTTGTTGAGCGCCTTGGATTTCATCGGGTTGACGTCGAGGTCGTCGGAGCGGGAGTTCTCCCCGATGATCATGCCCTGGTAGGTCTTCTCGCCCCCGCCCACGAACATGAAGCCGCGGTCCTCCAGGTTCCAGAGGGCGAAGTCCGTGGTTTCCCCGTCGGCGTTGGAGACCAAGACGCCCTTGCGGCCGGCGTCGATGGGACCCTTGTAGGGCTCGTAATGGCTGAACACGCGGTTCAGCACGCCCGAGCCGCGGGTGTCGGTCAGGAACTCGCCCTGGTAGCCGATCAGCGAACGGGACGGGCTCATGAGGCTGAGCCGGGTCTTGCCGGCGCCGGACGGGCCCATGTCCTTCAGCTCGGCCTTTCGGGCGCTGAGCTTCTCGATGACGATGCCGGTGAACTCGTCATCGACGTCGATCATCACATCCTCGACCGGCTCCATCCGCTCGCCGGTGGCCTCGTCGTACCGGAACACCACGCGGGGGCGGCTGATGGAGACCTCGAACCCCTCGCGGCGCATGCTTTCGATCAGCACGCCCAGCTGCAGCTCGCCGCGGCCGGCCACCTCGAAGGCGTCCCGCTCGGCGGTCTCGGTCACCCGGATGGCGACGTTGCTTTCAGCTTCCTTTAGCAGCCGGGCGGCGATCACGCGGCTCTGCACCTTGTCGCCTTCGCGGCCGGCCAGGGGGCTGTCGTTGACCGACACGGTCATGGAGATGGTCGGCGGGTCGATGGGCTGGGCCGGCAGGGCGGTGGTGACCTCCATGGCGCACAGGGTGTCGGCCACCGTGGCCTTGCTCAGCCCGGCGATGGCGACGATGTCGCCAGCTTCGGCGTCCTCGATCGGCTGGCGCTTCAGGCCGCGGAAGGCCAGCACCTTGGTGATCCGGCCACGCTCGATTTCCTTGCCGTCGATGTCGAGGGCGTGAATCGCCATGCCGGGCACGGCCTTGCCGCTCTCGATGCGGCCGGTCAGCAGGCGGCCGAGGAAGGGATCGCTCTCGATCAGCACCGAGAGGATCTGGAAGGGCTCGTTCCTGCGCACGATCGCCTTCGGCTCCGGCACATGCTCGACGATCAAGTCGAACAGCGGGGCCAGGTCGGCGTTGGGCTTGGACAGGTCCAGCGTCGCCCAGCCGTTCTTGCCGCTGGCGTAGATGTGCGGGAAGTCCAGCTGCTCGTCCGTCGCGCCGATGGCGGCGAACAGGTCGAAAGCGTCGTTCAGGATGCGGTCGGGGTCGGCGTGCGGCCGATCGACCTTGTTGAGGCAGAGGATCGGCCGCAGGCCCATCTTCAGCGCCTTGCCCAGCACGAACTTGGTCTGGGGCATGACGCCCTCTTCGGCGTCCACCAGCAGGACGCAGCCGTCCACCATGCCCAGGATGCGCTCGACCTCGCCGCCGAAGTCGGCGTGGCCGGGGGTGTCGATGATGTTGATCCGGGTGTCGCCGGCCTTCCCGTGCCACAGAACCGAGGTGCACTTGGCCAGGATGGTGATCCCGCGCTCGCGCTCCTGGTCGTTGGAATCCATGGCGCGTTCGGCGTGCGCCTCATTGGCGCGGAAGATGCCGGACTGAGCCAGAAGCTGATCCACGAGCGTGGTCTTGCCGTGGTCAACGTGGGCGATGATGGCGATGTTACGGAGTGACATAAGGCGGACGGACTCTTTCAGAAGGCGCGCGCTTGTAAGGGAACCACGCGCGCACCGCCAGCCCGTTGTGCGTCGCACATAAGGCGAGACGTGCGTCCTGCGGCGAGGGCTATTGATTTTGTTCGCTATTCAGACCGCCGGCGGCCGCGAGCCGCAAAAACTTTCTCGAGCGTGCTTTTGGAGCCTTGTGCGCTGCACACAAACGCAGGCCGCGCCCCGTTCAGGGCAGAGCTATCGTCGGTGCGCCGCAGGCGCGATCGTCGCAGACGACGCCGGCGCCTTCTCTCACCTTAAGGGCGAGCGGGGTGGGGACGTGTGGGCCGGAGTGCGGCGTGGCGTGACTGTCGTGTCGATGGGTGGGTCTTTTGAGGCGTGAGCGTTTTGGCCCAGGCCTCCCCACCCTGGCCGCTGCGCGGCCTGTCCCTCCCCATTAAGGGAGGGAAGGGGTTCAGGGCGGGCCGCGGGCGGCGAAGGCTATCGGCGGATTGTCCGGCGGCTGGGGGTCGTTGGCGACCAGATCGCGACACAGGGTTTCGTAGTCGCGGGTGAGGACGATGGGCTTGGCGCCCCGGGCCTTCGGGGTGCTGAGGGTGCGGG
>CALQQB010000099.1 GCA_943332615.1 Phenylobacterium deserti | reverse complement strand
GCGGTGGCGGCGGATTTGGCGGCGGCGGCGCGGCGCGTTCGCGCGGCACGGTCGCCGGCTCCGGCACCGGCCAGGTCAAGTGGTTCAATACCACCAAGGGCTTCGGCTTCATCAAGCCCGATGACGGCGGCCAGGACATCTTCGTCCACGTCTCCGCGGTCGAACAGGCTGGCCTCTCGGGTCTCAACGAGGGCCAGACGGTGAATTTCGACCTCGAGCAGGACGGCCGCAGCGGCAAGACCTCCGCGACCAACCTGAAGGTTACAGGCTAAGGCCTTTGGGGACCTGCCTCGGCGGGTCCCTATTCCTCTACCGTGCGGGCGGGACCGGCGAGAGCCGCGCCGCGCCGCCGCCCGGCAGCTTCGCCACATAGGGGCTGAAGCGCGCATCCGGCGTGAGATAGTCCGTCGAAACATACTGCGCGCCGGAGGCGAAAGCCGCGACTTGGCGGACGGTATCGTTGCGGCGCGCTTCCCAGGTGTCGGCGTCGGCGCGGGTGCGCACGATGATCCCGGCCTTCAGGGCCTCCGCGATCTGGCCGATGAGCTCTGGGACCTCATTCAAGGTGATGTAGCCAGCCGCCGGCGAGGCCGGATCGGTGTTCACGAACGCGGCTCGGCCCTCCAGCACCTTGCGGCTCTCGCGGTAGCGGGCGACCTGGTCAGGCGGGCAGTCCAGCGCGAACATTACCTTGCCCCGAGCGGCCTTCAGCTTCGGCCAGCCGCCGGCGGCCACGGCCTCGCGCAGGGTCGGAAACCTGCCCTGCACCTTGTCTGGCGTGATCAGCGCCGCCTCGGGAAACACCGAGCGGATCTCGGCGTCGATCTGGTTCATGGCCTTGGCATCGAACAGCGGGGCTACGACCGCACCCGGAAGTTTCAGCCCGCCTTCCTTCAGGTTCATGATGATCAGGATCGGCACATGATCGGGATGCGCCTTGGACCAGGCGCGGATGTCTTTCAGGCAGCCGGTGAACAGCGGGCACACCGAGCGATAATCCACCGACGGCTCGTGCAGCACCTTCAGGCCCGGCAGCTTCAGCGGCGTGAAGTCGTACGGAACAACAGCCTTACCCGCCGTGCGATAGCCCAGCGGCTCGGCGAAGTGACCCGGCTCCGGATCGTAGACCACGTCGATCTCCAGCTGCCGCGCGCCGAGGTCCAACTGCGCGCCCAGCGGCGGTTTGGCATAGTCGATTTCGTCGGCCGCCTTCGCATTGGAGCCGTGAATCATCTCCCATTCGTTAGGCGCGACGGCAAGCTTGTAGGAATTGTGCGTGCCGATCGCCTGGATGGCGTTCATCGGCAGGGCATCGACAGTGGCCCGGGTGCAGCCTGGCTGGCCGGACGGCTTCTCGATGTCGCAGGCGGCAGAAATGGCGGCGACGGCGAACAGGGCGGTGATCATCGGGCGATCCTAACTTGGCCGGACGACACTAGGGTGAAGGGTGCGCCCAGGGAATGCGCGACGGTTCGGCGGGGTAAGCGCCGGCCAGGATGTCAGGCAGCAGGTCGGCCAGGCCCGGCGGGAACACCAGGTCGACCGTGGCCTGGAGCTCCGCCAGCGTCCACCAGCGGATGTCGTCGATCAGCTCGTGCTCCAACGCTTGCCACCCGCCCCGATGCGGCTCCTCACCCTCGCAGCGGGCGACGATGTACTGCTCGACCATCATCACCGGGTGCGGGATGTCCAGCGGCCCTTCGCGCAACCAGACCACCGGGCCCAGCTCGAACGTGGCAATGCCCGTCTCCTCGCGGATCTCGCGGGCGGCGGCGTCCAGATAGGTCTCTCCAGGCTCGACGCCGCCACCCACGGTGAACCAGTTGCCGGGGCCATCCAGCCGCCCCGGCAGCCGGCCCCGCATCAGCAGGATGCGATCGCGCGCGTCCAGCAACAGCACGCGCGCCGTCGGCCGCTCCGGTGGGGCGGGTGTTGTGATCATGCTGTCGCCTCAAGACTTTGGCTGCAAACATGTCCTCGAATCTGCGCCGATAGAAGCGGTCGCGGGTCTCTTTGTCGAACCCGCCCAGGACCACGCCTCCCCCGGTCGCGCGCCAGCCCCTCTCACATTCTCTTGAGCACAACCCCGCGGCGTTTGTGCTGCGGGAAAATAGGGGCGTAGGCTCATCCCATAGGGCGGCGTCGGCTGGCCCAAGCCGGTCCGCACGACCGCCCATAACCGCGCGCAAGAGCGCCACGACCTCCCGTTCGGAACGGGGCGCTCTCGGCGCCATCGGCGATGGGAGAACGTATCCATGGCAATCCAGGACAGCGTCGGCGTTAGATCGGGGGGGTCGGTTCGAGCCTTGGCGCTCGTCGGCCCCACGAGCGCCGGCAAGACCGCCTTGATGGAAGCCTTGCTGGAAGCCGCCACCGGAATGGCTGTGCGGCCTGGCGAAGTGGGCGACAGCAGCCCAGAGGCTCGCGCCCACGGCCACTCGGTGGAACTGAACTTCGCCGGCTTCGAGTTCATGGGCGACCGCTACGTGATCGTCGATTGCCCCGGATCCCTGGAATTCTGCGCCGAGATCGACCCCGCCCTGCCAGCGGTGGATCTCGCGATTGTGGTGGCCGAGCCCGACCCGGCCAAGGCCGGACTGGTGCAGCCGGCGCTGCGCGAACTGGAACGGCTCGGCGTACCTCACGCCCTCTTCATCAACAAGATGGACCAGGCCCGCGGCTCTCTGCAGGAGCTGCTGGAAGCCCTGGCGCCCGTCTCCTCCGCGCCCCTCGTCGCCCGCCAGATTCCCACCTGGAGCGGCGACAAGATCAGCGGCTACATCGACCTAGCTCTGGAGCGCTGCTTCGTCTACCGGCCCGGCAAGCCCTCCGAACAGGTCGACATCCCCGGCGACCTCGTCGAGGAGGAAGGCAACGCCCGCTTCCACATGCTGGAACAGATCGCCGACTTCGACGACGAACTGCTGGAGCAGCTGCTCTCCGACATCACCCCCAGCCGCGACGCCGTGTTCGGCGACCTGGTGAAGGAGATGAACGACGGCCAGATCGTGCCGGTGTTCTTCGGCTCGGCGGCCAACGGCTTCGGCATCCGCCGGCTGCTGAAGGCGCTGCGGCATGAGACCCCGCCGGCGTCCAAGGCCGCCGACCGCCTGGGCATCACCACCGGCGCCTATGTGCTGAAGGCGGCCTACGCCGGCCAGTCGGGCAAGCTGGCCTACGCCCGGGTGTTCGGAGCGGACCTGGCCGACGGCGCCGACTTCGTGATGTCCGACGGCCAGAAGAGCCGCGCCGGGGGCCTCAGCCAGGTCCAGGGCTCGTCGCTCAAGAAGATCGTCAGGGCGCCGATCGGTGACATTTGCGCCATCGGCAAGGTGGAGCAGGCCGGCGGTGGCCAGATCCTCTCCACCACCGGCAAGCCCCAGCAGGCACGCTCGGCCGGCGGGGCGCGCCGGCCGCTCTACGCCGTGGCCCTCAGCGCCAGGAACCGCAACGACGACGTGCGGCTCTCCGGCGCTCTTAGCAAACTGGTCGAGGAGGACCCCGGCCTAACGCTTACCCATGACGCCCAACAGCGGCAGGTGCTGCTGGCTGGCCAGGGCGAGGGCCATGTGCGACTGGCGCTGGAGCGGCTGAAACGCCGCTATGGCGTGGAGATCGACACCGTGCAGCCAAAGACCCCCTACCGCGAGACCATCGCCAAGGCCTGCACCCAGCGCGCCCGGCACAAGAAGCAGTCCGGCGGCCACGGCCAGTTCGCCGACGTGACGATCGAGGTTCGGCCCCTACCCCGCGGCTCCGGCTTCGTCTTCCAGTCCCGGATCGTCGGCGGCTCCGTGCCCAAACAGTGGGTGCCGGCCGTGGAGATCGGCGTGCGCGATGGCCTGACCAAGGGCGTGTTCGGCTTCCCGGTCACCGACCTGGAAGTCACCCTGGTCGATGGCCAGACGCATGCGGTGGACAGCTCGGAAATGGCGTTCCGCATCGCCGGACGCCTGGCGATAGAAGATGCATTGAAGCAGACGGGCGCCATCCTGCTGGAGCCGATCGAGAAGCTGACGGTCTATTCGCCGTCCCCCAGCGCCTCGAACGTCACCTCCGCCCTGACCGCGCGACGAGGCCAGATCCTGGGACTAAGCCCTCGCGAAGACTGGCGCGGCTGGGAGCGCATCGAGGCCTTCCTGCCGCAGAGTGAACGCCAGGACCTGATCGCCGAGCTCCGCGGTCTCACCCAGGGCCTCGGGGCCTTCGAAGCCGACTTCGACCACATGTCGGAGTTGCACGGCCGCGCCGCCGAGGAAGCCGCGCAGGCCTCACGGCCGGCGTAGCGTTCTTGCTTCCTCCGCTTCGCGGGGGAGGCAAGGCGGGTTACGTGAGCCCTATGCAACGCCTCGCCCTGACTGCCCTCCTCGTCGCAGACTACGACGAGGCGATCGACTTCTACGTCCGCAAGGCCGGCTTCGACCTCGTGGAAGACACCGACCAGGGCGGCGGAAAGCGGTGGGTGGTGGTGCGACCGCCAGGGTCCGACGCCGCCCTGCTGTTGGCCAGGGCCACCGGCGAACAGGCGGCGCGAATCGGCGACCAGGCCGCCGGCCGGGTGATGCTGTTCCTGGAGACGGACGACTTCGCCCGCGACCACGCCCGGATGGCGGCCGCGGGCGTGCGGTTCCTGGAGGCGCCCCGCCACGAGCCCTATGGCAGCGTGGCCGTCTGGGTGGACCTCTACGGCACGAAGTGGGACCTCATTGCGCCGGCACAGACTGGGACGCCTGCTCCGCCGCGATAAGATCGTCGTCGATCTTCGCCGCGCGGATCGCGGCCGGGCGGGCGTGCAGGCGGGCCACATAGGCTTCGAACACCGGCCGTTTCTCGACCGCGCCGAACTGCATGCCCCAGCCGATGTGCGAGCCGAGGTAGAGGTCGGCGGCGGTGAACGCCTCGCCATCCAGATAGTCGCGGCCGGTCAGCGCGCCTTCCAGAGCGTCCATGACCAGGGCCGTGCTGCCGAAGCCCACCATAGCCTGCTGCTCCGCCGTCACCTCGACCTTCAGCGACTGCAGGCTTGTGGACTGCTCGACCGGCCCCGCTCCGAAGAATAACCAGCGGTAGTAGGGTCCTCGCCGCCTGTTGCCGGGCGGCGGCGCCAAGCCCGCCTGGGGAAAGGCGTCGGCGAGATAGGCGCAGATGGCGGCGCACTCGGTCACCACGGTGTCGCCGTGCTCTATCGTCGGCACCTTGCCCATCGAGTTGATGGCCAGGTACTCGGGCCCCTTCATGCTATCGCTGTAGCCCAGCAGCTTGGTCTCGTAAGGCTCGCCCACCTCCTCCAGCATCCAGCGGACGATGCGACCGCGCGACATGGGGTTGGTGTAGAAGATCAGGTCGGTCATCAGGGGCTCCTTCAAGCTGGCGGGCATCAACACCTGCCCTGCTGACAGGGCCCTGTCAGCAGTGTTGCAGAAGGGCCTACGCCAGCTGCGGTCGCTGAAACGCGCCGCGCCGCAGGTAGAGTTCCGCGATCATCAGGTTCGGGACCCAGGCCAGCCAGGCGATGATCGGATAGGCGGTCGGGAAGGGAATGTCGGCCACCTGGGAAAGCGGCAGGTAGATGCGCAGGGTCACGGCGCCGAAGGTCAACGCGAAGGAGCGGATCATCCAGGCGCGGTGCTCGTCGAAGCGCCGGGCGCGCGCGGTGAGCCAGCCCTGGGAGGTCGTGTAGAGCCAGGTCACCGCCAGCAGGCCGAAGCCCCAGGCCGCCACCGGACCCGACGTCGTGCCGGTGGCGATCACCAGCCCAGCCGCGCCGCCCGCCAGGCAGCTGGTCGCGTAGGCGCGGCCCAGCCAGCGGTGGATCGCCCGGCGTCGGCGCAGCGCTGGCAGCAGTTGGAAGCCGACCACCAGCAGCGCCGTCGCCGCCCCCGCCACATGGATCAGCAGCCACGGTCGCGCGAACAGGTTGGCCAGGATCTGCGGCGCCATGGTCACGTTCGGCGGACCTAGATAGCGATAGGAGAACAGCGCCACGCCGACGCTCAGGAAGGCCGTGAGGCCCCATGTGCTCTTGGAGACCCAGGTGGTCATGGCGTCGGCTCCTTGGCTGCGAGGCCTAGGCAGTCGCAAGGCCGCCGGTCCGCCAAGGGGGCCAAACGCGAACAGCGCGCAATCTGCGCGAACGGAGTCGCACCTTTCGCCAGTCGTGGCAGGATCGTCGCGAACGAATCCGCAGCCTCATAGGCCCGATGCCGAACGCGATCTCCCTCCCCTGGCTGCGCCGCCTCGCCGCGGACATGGGCCTGTGGGCGGGCATCGGGGTTGTGATGGCCATCCTGGGCCCGTTCGGATCGTCCGAGCGCAGCCTGCCCGAACGGTTTGCCTACTGGCTGATCTGCATGGTTGGCGGCGGCGTGATCGGCATCGCCCTCGACGAGCCGACGCGACGGTTCACAGATCAGTTCTGGGTCCGGCTTCTGGCCGTCAGCGCGCTGATGACGCCGCCCGTCACCGTGCTGGTGGCGTTCACGAACCACTGGCTGGGCGGCATGCGGCTGACCTGGAGCAACTTTTGGGAGCCGTGGTTCCAGGTCTTCGTGGTCTGTTTCGCCGCCATGCTGTTCCGCCAGCTGGTCTGGGCCCGCGCGCCCGGCGAGGCCACGCCGCCCCCCGCGCAGGCCGACGCCTCCCCTGATCCCCTGGAGGCCTTCCGCCTGCGCCTGTCGGCCAAGCGGCGCGAGGCGACGCTGATCGCCATCGAGGCCGAGGACCACTATCTGCGGGTCCACACCGACGCCGGCGAAGAGCTGATCACCGCCCGGTTCGGCGACGCCCTCGTCGAGCTGGCCGCCGCCAAGGGCTTCCAGACCCACCGCTCCTGGTGGGTCGCCGCCGACGCCATCGACGCCGTGCGCTGGAGTCGGGGCCGGGGAGAGGCCAGGCTGAAGTGCGGCCTGACCGTCCCGATCAGCCGCAGCCAGGCCGCACCCCTGAAGGCGGCCGGCTGGTTCTAAAGACGCGACGTCGTGATCTGCGTGTCCGCCCTGCGCCAGGCCTCTCCGAACTCCGCCTCGACCGCCTGCGTAGGCTTGGTCTGCGCCTTGAGCGCCGCCGCCAGCCCCATCAGCGCCCAGCCGTCCCGGCGATAGCTGTTCAAGCTGTCGCGATAGACCACCTCCGCCTCGGCCGGCTTCCCCGCCTCCAACAGCGCCGCGCCCAGCAGGTGAGCCACCGGCCGGTGCCAGTAGGCGGGCTCAGTGTAGGGCAGCGCGTGCTCCAACTCCAAGGCCTTGCGGAAGTGGGTGACAGCTGCGGCCAATTCCCCCGACTTGCGCGCGATCTCACCATCGACCGACGCCAGCGCCACCTGGATCATCCCCGCAGCCGGTACATTGTAAGCATCGTATCGCTCGAACTTCGCCTTGCCCAGCGCCGCCAACTTCTCCCGATCCGCCTGCGCCGCCGGGGCCTGCCCGAGGTTGGCGTGAGCGAAGGCCTGGGCGTAAAGCCACATCGCCGTGTCGAGCGTCAGCGCCTCCTCCGGCGCCGGTTCGGCCAGCACCTCACGGTACTTCCCGAACCGCATCAGCGTCACCACTGGCGTGAAATTGTATAACTCGGCGATCGACATCTGTTTCGACAGGTTGGGCGCATCCACCGCCTTGACCAGCCGCCGCGATGCGTCGATCGCCGCCTGGTAGCGACCCTCCATCTCCGCCGAGGTCCACAGGAAGTGGATGTTGTGGCCGTAGTAACCGGCCGGATAGAAGCCCTGCGCCCGGCACGAGGCAATGTAGGCCTCGTCCACCAGCGCCGCCGCCTCGTTGGCCGCCGCGGCGTCGGCGTAGCGGCCGACCCGGTAGTAGATATGGCTGGGCATGTGGACCACATGGCCGGCCCCCGGCATCAGCTTCAGCAACCGGTCCGCCGCCATTTCCGCCCGCTCGGGCGTAGTCGAAGCCTCGACCGCATGGATATAGAGGTGCAGCGCGCCGGGATGCTGCGGCGCCTTGGCGATCGCCTTCTCCAGGGTCGCGACGATGGTCCCGCCATAGCCCTTTGGCGTGACGCCGTCCGCCTGCCAGTAGTCCCAGGCCTGTGTATCCATCATCGCCTCGGCCCAGAACACCTGGGCGTCGATGTCGTCCGGATAGCGCTTCGCCAAGTCGCCCATCGCCTCGGCGAAGACGGCGTTCAGCAGGTTGCGGTCCGCGCCCGGCCCGGCGGCATAGCGCTTGCTCAGCGCCGCGATCCAGGCCTGCTCACGGGGGCTCGCCTTGGGCGCCAGAGCCTGAGCGTTGCGCAGCGCCTGCCAGGCGGGGGCCACCGCGTCGTCCGGCATCGGCAGGTTGATGTTGGGGCCCAGCGCGAAAGCCATGCCCCACCAGCACATGGCGCAGTTGGGATCCAGCCGGGTGGCCTCGCGGAACGAGCGGATCGCCTCCGCGTGATTGAACCCGAACACCAGGTTCACGCCCTGGTCGAAGAACCGCTGGGCATCGGGCGTCGCCGTGATCGCAATATGGTGGACGCCCAGGCCGGTGAACACCGGCGCGCCGGGCTTGTCGGCCTGGCCCATGTAAACGCTGGGCATGGGCGGCAGGCCCATGCTCACGCCGCCCTTCATCTTGGACATGTCGTGGGTCTGAGCGGTGGCTACGCCAGCCCACAGGGCCGCGATCGCCGTCAGAGCTGCTCGCGCGAACATCAGCGTCACTCCCTGAACTGATCGGGGAGGCTAGCGCTCAACGCCGTTGTGCGAAAGGCCGCCCTAAGCGGCGATGTCGAAGGCCTCGCCCGGTTTGTACGGCTGGGTCTTCGGCGCATCGTCGGGCGGGGTGACTTCGGCCAGGGCGCCCGAGAACTTCACGGCAGGTCCACGCTCGGCCGGCCCCTCGGCGGCGGTCTTGGCTGCGGCCTTGGCTTCCTCGGCCTTCTTTTTGGTCTCAGCCGCATTGACGCCGTTGGGCCCATCCTTGGGCTTGGCGGGGTCGATGCCCTTCTTCGCGTTCTCGACGTCTGTGCAATTCTTGCACGGATAACCGTTCACGATTTCCATGCGGCCAGTATGCCGGTGTTCGGTTAAGCGACCGTTCGCGGGTTCAACGTGTCGATGAACGCGCGCAATGCGGCGTTGAACGCATCGGGCCTGTCGATGTTGGCCGCGTGGCCGGCGCCCTCGATCACCGCCTTCTGGGCGCCGGGGATCTTGGCGGCCATATAGTCGCTGGCCGCCAGGAACGGCGTGTCCTCCGAGCCCACCACCACGATCGAGGGGACCTTGATGTCCGGCAGCGAGTTGATCACCCCGGCGTCGCGCTGGGTCAGCATCCCGCGCGCCGCCAGCGCCAAGCCCTTGGCCGACGTATGCCGCGCCGTCCGCCTTTCCGCGCTTCCGCGTTCCAGCAGCGCCAGGCCCTCGGTCTCGTAGCGGTCGGCGGTGGCCCGCGAGGTCTGGTTCCAGCCCTCCCGCGACTCGTCCTTCTTGAACCCCGGCCCGGTATCGATGATCAGCAGCGCCTCGACCCGGTCCGGATGAACCCGGTTGAAGGCCAGCGACATGTAGCCGCCCAGCGACAGCCCGCCGACGATGGCGGTCTTGGCGCCCACCGCGTCCAGCAATGCCGCCATGTCGGCCACCGTCGCCGGTTCCGAATACAACGACGGATCGTCGGGACTGTCCGTCCGGCCGTGGCCGCGCATGTCCCAGATCACCAGCCTGTGGTCCTTGGACAGCTCCGCGATCTGGCCGGTCCACATCTGCGACGTGGCCGAATAGCCGTGGGTCAGCAGGATCGTCTTCGGCCCCTCGCCATGGACCTCGTAGTAGAGGTGCACCCCGTCCCGGTTCAGCGTCGCCATGCCGTCTTCCCTTTTCCGTTGGCGGCATGGAAGGCGGTTTGGCGGGACTTGTCGAGCCTAGGTGTGAGCTCTCAATAGGTTGTCCATCCGACCCTGACCGGGGAAGCTGTGGTTGTGAAGCTACAGGGTCTCAGGAGGGGGTCGGATGAACGTCCACAAGAATGCCCGTCTGACGGTGCACAGTCGAGGCGAGTTGGTGCGGCG
>CALQQB010000098.1 GCA_943332615.1 Phenylobacterium deserti | reverse complement strand
TGCAGGGCCTTGAGTTCGATCATGCGGCGTCCCGCAAGGCGGTGATGCGGACGTTCGAGGCCGGCGGTCTGAACTCGAGCGACATGAATGTGCTCATCTGGCTGCTTGTCGAGGCAATGAGCCGGATTGAGGCGGCGGATTACATCGAGGCGCATTCCGCGCAACAGCCGACGGAGGTCGCGGGGGAGGTCGCGAGCGCCATCCGGGCCCTTCGGGATGAGCCGCCTGCTTCGGCCGAAGACGCCACCCTCGTCGACTTGGCAAAGTTGACCCACGGAACGGATGAGGAAGTGGACTGGTCCACGCTGGAAGGTCGCCTCGCCGATCTCTTCGCCCCAGGCGAACCTGGCCTTCCCGCCTTGATGTTCGCCGGAGCAGTGGCTCAGCGCGGTCGATGGTCCGCGCTGGAGCCATACTTGGATGGCCTGGCGAGCTACGCGACAACACAGGCCATCGACCTTGCAGCTCACGTCGCCCACCACACCCGGGAGCCCGACGAAGTCCTCACCTTCCTCAGCAAGCACCGCAGCGCCTATCCCGGCGCCGTCATGCCGACAGCATTGCGCCGAATGGAAACCCTGGCTCTGCAGGCTGTTGGTCGCCTTCCCGAGGCCCTTCAGCTGGCCGAGGCCTTGGCGGTTGAGACCGGCGCCCGCGAAGATCGCCTCAACCTGATCCAGCTGCATCTGGCGGCCGGTCACGTGGCGGGAGCCCGGCCCCTAATTCGCCGCGCACTCGACGACGACCAAGTCAAACCCGGCGATGCCATTCGGTTTTGCAACGTCCTGGTCGGCGAGGATCCCCCGTTCGCGAGGGAGCTTTGGCGCTTCGCTGTCGGCCAGGGCGTTCCGGACGATCTCCTCCTGCACGCCTATGGCCAAGGTTTCTCACTCGGTCTCGATGCGGAACCGGAGACCGCGATCTTGTCGGCGCGCGTGCAGGCACGAGCAGCGGCGGGCGCGGATGACGTCTGGGCGATGAATGTCGACGATGTGGTCGAGCACGTTCTGAATCGGCGATCTGAGGCCGAAAGGGTGATGTCTCAGGTCGAAACCGGAGCCGTCCCCGTGCACCTGGCTCTGGGCGCGCTAGACAGTCTGGCCCGGATCTATCGGTTGGATCATCCCGCGAACCGCGCAGGTCCACTCAACGCGATCTACCTCAGGCACGGGGGTCGTCCGCTGGATGCGCCGACGCCGGGACCTTGGTCGCAGTGGCAGATCCTGCTGGACGTCACCGGCATGTTGATCGCTGATCAGCTCGACCTTCTGAGGTTTGTGGAAGGTCTAGCGGCGCCCGTGATCATCAGCTCGCACTTGGCCGACAGCCTGTATCAGCTCGAACAGCAGGCCGCTCCGCATCAGCCCAGTCTTTCGGCCGCCGCGCGTGAGCAGCTCGCCGCCCTGACAGATCGTCGATTGGCGGCGCTACCGCCCGACAAGCTGAGCTCGGCTTTGACCGTCCGGCACGTGATTGAAAATCCCGATGAACTAACCGTGGAGCAGGTCGTGGGCACGCTGCGCGCTCTAGGCGACTTGGAAGGAGCTCGGGGAGAAGAGCACGAACCCGAGCCTGAGCTTCGCCCTGCACCGAATGAGGTGCTCCTGTTCGAAGAGGAGACGCTGACCAGCCTGACGGTAAATGGCCAGCTTCAGCCTGTGCTCGCGCGTTTTCAATGCAGGCTGGCTGTCGAAGAGGTCGAGCGCCTGCAGGCCGTGGTACGCGACGCCGAGGATCGCTACGCCTTGGCGGAGCGCATCCGAAGCCTACGGGATCGCGTCGCGCGCGGCCTGCAGTCAGGCCGGTATGTTACAGTGAAGCCGTCGATGGCCGCGGCCGCGGACGACCTCGAGATCAAGGCTGCGAAGTTTGGCGCCATCGCAGGTGGTCTGGTGGACCTCCTCAAGGCGCCGGCGGCGCCGAATGGCGTCTTATGGGCCGACGATCGCCATCTGAGCGGCTATCCGAAGACCGACGGCAATCTGATCGTGGGCGTGGTGGAGGTGCTGAACGCCTTGGCCGCCGCTGGCCTGCTGACTGCCGAGGACCGGCGTCAACGATTGTCGCGGCTTCGCGCCGCCGGCGCCTTGTTCATTCCCTTTGACGCGGCCGAGGTTCTCGCGCCGCTCAAGGCGGCGCGTGCGCGCGACGGTGTGCTCATCGAGACGCCGGACCTGGCGGTGTTGCGAAGAAACTTCGCCGCGGCGCTCCTACGCGACGCGCATTTAAAGTTCGGCCCGGCGGAAGATCCTCAACTCAACGGCAGGCCGGACGAGGTTCCCTACCTGCTGACCTCGCGCAGCGTGCTGGAGAAGTGCCTTCGCGATGTCTGGTGCGACCCATCGGCGGATCTTGCAACGCGTCGTGCAAGGTCAGCCTGGCTTTGGGCGAACTTGCGCATGAGCCATGGCGTTCGTGCCCTGGCTTCGGATGGGTCGGATCGCGGCAACGATGCCTTGGCCGCCTTGCTCGTCGCCGGCGCGATCGCCACAGGCACGCTGATCATCGTGAAATCGACCAAGGAATCGTTGGAGCGCCAGGAGGAGTTCCAGGCCTGGCTCAACGAGGTGGCCGTCCGCCCCAGGCTGAACGATCGCGGCTTTCTGGACCTGGTGGCCTCCCAACTCCGCGAAATGCTGTCTTTCCGGAACGGTCGCCGCAAGCCGGAGCAGGTTCAGGCCCTTCGGGAAATCCGCCAAGTGCAGACGCAGATGATGCCACCGGCGATCCGGGAGCGTTTGATGGTCCAACCGGCTTACGCCGAGGACTTGGGGATGGGCGTTGAGCAGATCCAATCGATGGGCGATATCGATTTTCGCCACGCAGAATTCTGGCGAGCTTGCGCCCGGGCCCTCCGCAAGGGTCGCGCGACCCTGAGCACGCGGACGGGCCAGAAGGTCAGGGTCGTCGCCGACGGTGAGGCGCTGGTGTTCTCGGGCGCCTTCGCTGCGCGAGTGAATGACCCGATGTTTCCTGCCCTGAAGGCGCAGGGCGCGGCCCGAACTCAGGCGGTGGAGCGCTGGTTGCCCAGCCTCGACCTCGATCCGGCTCACGATACGCGCTTTCGTGCGGCCTTCAGGGCGGCGCGGACCGATGCCGCCTTCGTCGAGGCCATGATCGACGCGTCGGCGGCCAGTGTTGTGCGGCACTACGAGGACATGGCCCGAGCTTTTCGCGGGCCTAAGAACCCCGACACCCTCACCTTCCGTCCCCCACCGGCCCTAGCGCTAGTCCACCATTTCCGCCTCGGCGATCGATCGTTGATCGTCGCAGATCGGGTCGCTGCAACTTGGCCAGCGCTCGAAGCCGAGATCGGGCACGACGCGGCATTCCTCAGGCTATCCGGCCTTCCGGTTCGGCTTGGCGACCTGCTGGCTCAGACCGGGATCGACGCAGCCGCTCTCGAACGACTGGATTCGGCCCCGACGCCCATGGGCCGGTTGCACCTGGCACGAACGATCTTCCTGCGCGGGGATGGCGCGCGCCTCAGCAGGGCGATAGGCGCGGCAGTCACCGCGGCGTCTGGCGAGTGGGAGGTCTTCCTCATCTTGCTCGCATGGACCGAGGTCGCGTTCGGCGCCGACAGGGATTGGCAGGCGTTGCCGGCAGCGGAGCGCTTGGCGCTGGTCTGGGGACATGCCGATCGGGTCATGTCGGTCCTGAAGAAAGCGGGCATATCCGACTGGGCCCATGCAAAGGCATTCTTCGAGACGAGCCCGCTTCCTCGCACGGTCGGCACGGCGCTCCGACGCGATCCAGATTACGATCGAGACGCCGCGGCGCCTGCACATCTTGAATCCGCGAGCCTGCTCTTCCACGGCTTGGGGTACATCTTCGGGCAGGCCAACGCCTGGGAAGGCGTTTCGGCTGAGTATCACCTTGAGCTCAGCGCCCTCATGGCCGCCATCGACGGCGAGCAGGCGGTGCCACATGCTGATATCTCGAAGCGCCGAATCGGGATGCCCAATGTCTTGGGCGGTTTCCTATTGGACTCGCCCATTGGGCTCTTCGACTCCGATGACCTGCCCACGACGAGCCGCGCTCGCCACCTTGAGCTCGCCTTTGCCGCGATTGAGAAGGATCCCACCGATACTTTGGCCTGGGCAGTGGTCTCCGCACTCGCCGAGACCGGATTGGAGCCAGCGTTCGCGGATCGCGCGGCGGCCATCTTCGAAGCCACCAGCCTCGAAGTTCTCGCGGGATCGGCTCAGGGTTTGAATCTCTGCCGGGTCGCAATCTCGACGCGCCGGCGTATTCAGCCGCCGCTGGCGGACGAATCTCTCTGGAGAAAGCTGCATGCCCTGGGCCAGACCATGGCCAAGACCTACCCTACGAAAGCGTCCCTAGAGACGAGCGAGGGCCAGGCCTGCGCTCAGCATGCGGTGGAAATGCTCGGAGCTTGTGCAAACGCCCCATCAGGGTCGGAAGCGTTGGAGCGGCTTCGATTGGCATCTGGAGTGTTAGCCGCAAGCTGGCCAGCCATTGCAGCGGTGTTGCGCGGCACGTTTGACAATCTCGCGCGGCAGGCACCGCCAGGCGAGGCCGCTCCTATCTGGTCCGCGTTCATGGCCTTGCAGACCTTCGTATGAGCCCAGCACTCGCGTCGGGCCCGGTTCTGTCGCCGATCAACTCACCTCATGCGCGATAAGGGCGGCCGTCAGCGCCAATGCCAGCCTTGCGTCTCGGCGATCAAACCCGCTGGCGCCATCGTGCGAGGCAAGACTGCCGAAGTGGTAAACTGCGGCCTCGATCGTCGTCCGGCGTTCGTCCTTGTTGAGGTCGTCGCGGTTCTCCGTGCCCAGGCGCTTGAGTAGTCCCGCACGATCCCGGCCCACGAGCTTTTCGAACGCCTCGATCGCCTTGCGGCAGTTGCTGACGCAGTCAGCGTAGTGAGCTTCCAGAAAGAGGCCCTGGGCCTGCCTTAACATCTTCATCACCGCGGCCATCCTCGGAGGCGGGTCAATGAACGGCAGCGCGATCTCGAGGAGCAGGATGTCCGCTGCTTTGGCGGACTGCAGTTGCTGGACCCATTCTGACTGCGGCACTGAGTGCGCCAGGATCGCCTGAAATGGTTCGCGCTGAGTGAGGTCCGCCTCGCTGCCGCC
Source organism: Phenylobacterium deserti (assembly GCA_943332615.1). Lineage (GTDB taxonomy): Bacteria > Pseudomonadota > Alphaproteobacteria > Caulobacterales > Caulobacteraceae > Phenylobacterium > Phenylobacterium deserti_C. Next base: position 5,447 of record CALQQB010000098.1, on the reverse strand, counting down.
GACGCCGGCAATCACGATCCGGAACGGCAATTCCCCGCCCTTACGGACCTCTTCGATGGCAGCGACCTGAGTCCCTGAAAGGCTCATCCTGAATTCGTAGTTCAAAGGGGCGGCCGACCTAAGCGTCCGTACTGGCACGCTGTGGTTCGGCCGGGCGGAACCCAATTCCTGAGAGGGTGAGCCCACACTGATACGCGCGAGGTCCGGCACCATCCAGATGATCGGCTGCGTTTCGTTGTTCGGAACGCTGAAGCCCTCAACAGTGAACGCCAATTCGAAACCGCCCACGACGCGCGAGAGCGTGACCCGAGGCGGCGAGACGTTGGCGACCAGGCGGCTGACAGCCGAGATAGAAATGGACACGGGCCCTCTCTTCGCGGCCACCGGGGCCACGCCCTTCTATAACAGGCGTGACCAACGAGCGCCCGTCGCGAACTTTGAGCCGCGGCTCGCCGCTTCTTTCACGTTGAGCCAAGGCGCAAGACGGCCGCCAGATAGAAGACCGCTGCGCGACTGCAGACCGCCCATGGCTCTTAGCGAACGTCGGGAGGGTCTGGTTTCGGCGCCTAGGCATCAGGGCTGAGTGCGCCGGCCGCCACACCTATTCGTACAAAGACCCCGGCGCGATGTTCTTCCGAGGCTCGATGAACGGCCCGTCGAGGAAGAAAGCGAGGTATTCGGCGACGAGCGGCAATACGGCATTTTCTTCGCCGGGTGGCGTCGATGCGAAGATCTCGAGCGCCGTGGCGAGTAGTTGCCCGAACGGCCGCGGATGGATTTGGAAGCGCGTCGACAGCGGGATGCCGAATTCCGTCGCCATCGCGGCGAAGATCGCGCGCTGCACGTGGCCGTTCCCGTCGAGGAAGGGATGGACCTTGCCAAACCAGGCGAACGTGTAGGTGAGCGTGAGCAGCCGTCCCCAGTCGTCAGTGGGGTCGGCCATCAGGTTATGAGTGGTCGTCAGGAGCGTGGCCATCCGCGATGCAACTTCGTTGGGCGGGACGAACGGGTACTCGGCTCCGGGCTTCAATTGACTAAGTGCGCCACTGGCCTTGCTGACGACCGCGGTGTCGGGCGTGCCCCTATACGTACCCGCATATTCGTCGAAGCCACTCGGCGTGAACCGGCTAAACAAGCTGCGATGAAGGTCGCGCGGGTCACCCAAAATGCTTTGTCGGCGTGCCGCGCTTGTCAGAATCCCCGCTAGCAAATCCGCACAAGCTTGGCGCATCGCCTCGTCGTACCCCGGCGTGACGTGGGCCTGCCATTGAGGGGGCTGCGCCATTCGCGCTCCTAAAGCTGTATCGCTCGCACGTCCGCGCTTAGGTCGCGCGACGCGGCCGTCCACGCTTGGGCGTGACACGGTCATAGAGGCTCGCAGCGTCGATCTGTTCGGGCGAGAGATCGTACTCCTCAGCGAGCTCGGCGGCCGTCGCGCCTTGCTTGACGAGGTCAGCTATCAATCGGACCGACAGGCGTGTTCCGCGCAGGACGGGCTCACCGGCGAGGACGTCGGGATGGATGTCGACGAACTCGCGTTTGACACGCTCAAGCGCCTCGAAGCCATTGAGCACATCGTCTTCGAGCGCCTTCAGCGTGACGACGAAGAACTCGACGCCGGCGGTTTTTGCGTGCTCGGCGACCGAATGGGCGATCGCATTGCGGACTTGGCGGCGCAGACGCGGCGCCATCTGGCCGTGCAGCCGTCTCACCGCGCTCAGGTACAAAAGGTCGACGCCCGAGATGCTGCGCCGCCCGCCCGAGAGCCGGACGCCGACGATCTTCTCGTCGATCTCGTTCTGCACAAGCCGCGCGCTCACGCGCGCGAGGTAAGCGGCTTCGGGAACAGTCAGGTGAGCATCATAGAGCAGGGTCAAGTCGACCTTCGGTAAATTCATCCGTGGTTGAGGATGAATTTAGGCGGCAAACCTTTCCCAAACAACCACCCCCTTGGGTATCCCCCGGCAGGACGCCAGGACGTGAGCAGCACGTGGGGCAGTACCGCATAACAGCTACAGGACTGCGCCGTCCCCACAAGTCATTGAACGCACTAGCATTTTGACGAATTCTGCGCATGATTCCTGCGATTGGAAACGTTGAGATGACATGATTATGTCAATCTTGATCCATTGAGTCTGACATACATGCGGATCCATGAAGCTCCGTGACACGTCTAAGTCTTTGATTTTATTGACGCGTGATTCTAGGATGTCTTGGCAAACTGGGCCGTGGGCCCGCCGGACGATGGAGGTTGGGATGGCTGTGCGGAAATCGATCCCCGAAAGCGAGCTGGCGTTGCGCGACTCGATGTGGCCCGACGCTGAAGTGCGCTTTTGGCACCCGCGGCTGCACGGCGCCTTCATCTCGATCCCGAAGACGCTGCCCTTTCTCGGGCGGATGATGGATGAGATGTCGAAGAACTTCCCAGTGTCAGAGACTTACGCGACCTTGTGGTGCTGGACGTGGGACAACAACGCCTACACGCGCCTCAACCACATCGAGGAAATGGCGTTCGCGGCGGGCTTCACCGGCCAGCGAGGCATCCGCACCTTTCAGGACCGCTTGAAGCGGCTCGAGGCGCTCGGCTTCGTCGAGCTCAAGGCGGCGGGCAACAGCAAGATGGCCTTCGCGTACCTGCCCAACCCGCATGCGGTAATCTTCCGGCACTTCGAAGCGCTGACGTCGCCGTCGGCGACATCTGAGGCGAAGGAACTCGCACGCGGTCTCCAGGAGGGGACGTTCAACGCGTTCCTGGCGCGCGCGCAGGAGCTCGGCTGTAAGGACGTCATCGCGATGCTCGAAGCCCGCGCTGCGGCCGCAGCGGCAGCCTAGACCTTCATGTACCTCCTCGTCGACGAGTGCTGTGGGAAGGGGTTGGCAACCGCCGCGCAGGCGGCGGGCCACGCTGTGCAGCGCTCTATCGACGTGGCCGCCTTGGGTCGCGGCGCGAGCGACGCGGCGATCTTCGCCTTTGCAGCCGAGAACGGCGCGATCGTCGTCACGTTAAACCAGGGTGATTTCATCGCGCTCGCGACGCGCGCAGTGCCGGGTGCGGGCGTGCTCTTGCTCCCCTCAATCCGTCCGCTCGAGCTCGGAAAGCTGTTCCGCAACGCCGAGGCTGCGATCACGGCGATCTTCGACGACGCCCCTCACGCGGTCGTGCGCGTCGCCGTGGACGGGTCAGTCGAAGCGCTCGCCGGGGCCGATGCGCGCGTTCGCCGCTTCTAGACGTAGAAGCGGAACGGTAACGGTGGCGCGCCTGCAGTCTTAGGCGATGCCATGAGGATTTCGCCGACCCGATCCGCAAACTTCAGGGTCACCGGTAGTCCAGAGGCGAAGTCGCAAGCGTTGTAGTTTACCTTGGTCAGCGCCAGGACGTCGGCCAGGACCTGGGTGATCTCGGCTTCGCCATGGGTGATCTGCACAGAGAGCGGCTTGGGCGTTTCAAATCCCTGATAAGCTGCCAGACGCGGCACATAGCCCCGCGTCCACAGGTAAGCATTTCGCGGGCCGATTTCGACGGCTGTGCCGCGTAGCACGGGCGTCGAGGCGGCGGGGCGAAACAGCCGCATGTCATCGCCCTTCTGGATCCGCACGCCGACCAGCGACGTCGTCGCGGGCACGGACGCCATGAAGCCGGACCATTCCGCTTCGTTGAACTGGTGGCGCCCGTGGATGAAGAGCTGTGCCGGAGGATTACCGTGCTTACTCTCGTAGCCCGCGATCACGGACGCCATCAGCCGCTGGGCGGCGCTGGCGGTAAGATGGTACTCGCCGTTCCTTGGCGAGTACCAGGGCCCAAGGGCGCCGCGGAAGACCAGGCCATCGCCTGAGTCGAGAAACATCTGGGCCGCGCAACAGGCCTCGCCGACCTGCGCTGGCGTCTCGTCGTTCTTGAACACAAGGCCAACGTAGCAAACGCCCGGGCGCACATTGCCCAGGGCCCAGGGCTTGGGGCCCATCTTGAAATAGAGCGTCGTGCTGAAGTTCCATGCCACCGTGGCTTCGTCCTGCAAGCCGCGCTGACGCTTTTGCGGGTCGATGAGGGTACGATCGGCCAAGGTGCTTTCGAGCACAAGCTGCAGGGCGATCTGGTCTGTGAGCAGTTCGGCCTTCAGTTGGTGGTGGAAATTGCTGGAAAACAGATAGGTCTCGGCGTCTTCCATCGTCTCCGGAAAGAGGTCGCCGACCTCGAAGAAGCGCTTGGCGGCTTTCGCAGAGATGATGTCCGAGACGACGCGCTCGGCCCTTGGCGGTGGCGCGACCTGGGGACGACCGTAGCGGAACACGACGTCGGGGATCACCACCAGCCAGACGTCGGGGCGCTGTTCCTCGGCGCGCAGGTGGTCTCGGATCGCGTCGGCGAAGATCTTCACCGTCGTTCGCACCGCATCGGCGCGGTTAGTCCGCTTGATGGCGGCCTCGACGGCAGGACCGTCAACGGCGATCTGCGCCAAGGGCCTAGGTGGCAGCGCCACGCCAAAAGCGGCCTCGAACCCGGGCCAAGCGGGCGCCCACAAAAGGGGCTCGCCGGAACGGTCCAGCTTGCCGGCAATCCAGCCCGTCAGCCGTTGCAGCCAGCGGTGGCCAAGGCCCAAGCCCGTCGAGGTGCCGATGACGCCGATCCGCGCTGATGCCAAGCCCGCCGCTTTCTCCACCGGACCGAACAGAAACAGGCCGTCCTTGGGGGCTTCGAGCAGCTGATCCTGGCCAAAGCGCAGGAGCGGTTCATCGAGTTGGTGGACCCTGTACATCAACTCTGCCCCTCGGGATCGGAGCGATCGTCCTCGGGAAAGCCCTCCTCGTCCAAGTCGTCGTCCAGGACGATCTCGCCGCCGTCGGCCTCCTCGGACGACCGAGCTTCGCTGGCGCGGTAAGTTTTGCCAGTCTCCATCGCGAGCGGCAGGCTCGACACCGCGAAGGTCTCATCCCCAGCGGCGATGCTGATCGCGCCGTCACCGGCGGCGATCCAGTTCATCCCGGCCAAGAGCAGGTCGCGCCACTTGTCGTTCCACCACGACTTGGTCAGACGCATCCGAACACGCTGGGTCTGCGCGCCCGGCAGGGGCGTGCGTCCATCCTGGGACAGGGCCATGTTGGCGTGAACCCGCATGATCGGCGTCGGCCAAAGCATCGGCCTTGCCACAAGACAGAGGTGCCAGCGCCGGTCCTTAAACTTGCCGGACACTACGCGGCTGACCTTGCGCCCGTCGGGCAAGGTGAACTTGACCGCTCCGTCGACCAGGCCGTCCGGGAAGAACCAGCCCACCCGGCCAGCGGCGAACTCGAACCGCTTCAGGCCGCGGCGGGCCATGGTCATGTCCCAATGCTGCCGCAGCAGGTTGACGATGTGGGCGCGGGCGTCGGCGCGGTTGACGAACGGGGCGAGGTCCTTTCCATCCAGCAAGGCTGGCGTCTTGAGCCAGAACCGGCCTTCCAGCGTCGGC
>CALQQB010000097.1 GCA_943332615.1 Phenylobacterium deserti | reverse complement strand
CCTACCAGACCTCAGACCACCGCACCGCCGAGCTCCCCACCTGGCTCCACCGCTACAACTGGCATCGACCCCACGGCGGGATAAAGTCCCAGACACCCATCAGCCGCCTCGGCTTGGACGCGGACAACCTATTGAGGCTCCACACCTAGACCCCGACCAAGCCCTTGCGCGGGCTGACCAGGACGAAGAATCCGCCTGAGGTCCCCTGCAGGTAGTCGATCTCAAAGCGCTCGCACAACTGCGGCAGCCACCAGGACGACGGCTTCTGGATCAGATGGGCGTTGCGACCGTCGGCCAGGTGCTTGGTGGCCGGGCCGGTGTGGATCGAATAGAGGCCCCGATGGGTGGTGATCGCCGCCAGATCGTCCAGCACATTGGCCAGGAACTCCGGCTCGATGTGCTCAAGCACATCGATGCAGCAGACCAGATCTGCGCTCACCGGCCCGCCATAGTCCGGGAACGCTGGATCGTAGGGGCGGTAGTCGACCGCGACCCCGGCCGCCTCCAGCGCCTTCCGCAGGTGCTGCTTCCCGGCGCCGTAGTCGCTGAGGGACTTCACTTTGAACTGCGCGATCAGCTTCTGGACCAGCGGGGCGAAACCGAGCGAGGCGACCCCATAGTTAGGGTTCTCGTGCAGCGACTGCTGCAATTGGCGATAGGTTTCGGAGATGACGGGTTGAATCTGGCTCATCGGCGATGCTTCCACAGCTGGCCACGCGATTCCAAGCCTAGACCATTCGTCGCCGAAGTTGGATCAGGCTCAGCGCGACGAAGGGTCTATCTTTAGGCAAGAGTCTCGAGCGATCGGCGATTCAAGTGAACCGTCGAACGCTCTAGCGACCCTCCGCCTTCGCCAGCATCCGTTCCAGCGCGACGAGTTCGTCCGCTTCGCCAGGGGCCTTGTCCCAGCGCAGGCGGTTGATCCTCGGGAAGCGCATGGCGACGCCGGACTTGTGGCGGGTGGAGCGTTGCAGCCCCTCGAAGGCCACCTCGAAGACCAGGCCGTGGTGCGGCTCGGCGCGGACGCTGCGGACCGGGCCGAAGCGTTCGAGCGTGTTGTCGCGGACGAACTTGTCGATCCGCAGCAGTTCCTCGTCGGTGAAGCCGAAATAGGCCTTGCCGACCGGGGTCAGCATGCGCTGGCCGGCAGCGTCCTGGGTCCAGACCCCGAAGGTGTAGTCGGAGTAGTAGCTGGAGCGCTTGCCGTGGCCGCGCTGGGCGTACATCAGCACCGCATCCACCAGGAACGGGTCGCGCTTCCACTTGAACCAGGGGCCTTTGGGGCGGCCAGCCTCGTAGGCGCTGTCCCAACGCTTCAGCATCAGCCCTTCGGCGATCTGCGGGTCGCCGGCGGGCGGGTCGGCGCGCAGGGTGGCCAGTTCCGCCCAGGTCTCGAAGGGTTGCACCGGGGACAGGTCGATGCGCGGGCTGGCCTCGCGGGCGACGAAGGTTTCCAGGCGGGCGCGGCGCTTGGCGAAGGGCAACGAGCGCGTGTCTTCGGCCCCGTCCTGCAACAGGTCATAGGCGCGGATGGCGGCCGGGAAAGCGGCCAGCAGCCTGGCGTCGACGGTCTTGCGGTTCAGGCGCTGCTGCAGGTCGGCGAAGGGCGCCACCTCGCCGTCGCGGATCACCAGCAGTTCGCCATCGATGACGCCCTCGCCCCCAAGCGCGGCCAGGATGTCGGGAAAGGTGCGGGAGATGTCGTCGCCGGTGCGCGTGTAGAGGCGGCGCTGGCCGCCCTCGTGCGCGGCCTGCACCCGGATGCCGTCCCACTTCCATTCGGCGGCGTAATGGGCCGGGTCCAGCTTGGCGAAGTCCACAGCCTCGTCGATCGCCTGAGCCAGCATGACCGGTCGGAAGCGGGCGGGGTGGGCGGCGTCCGGCTTCTCCGAACGTCCCTCGAGCCAGGCGAACAGGTCGGCGTAGGGCGGGGCGAGCGCGTGCCACAACTCCTCGATCTCGGCGGGATCGACGCCGCCCAGGTCGGCGACGGCGCGCTTGGCCAGGCGCGCGGTCAGACCCACGCGGAGCGCGCCAGTCATCAGCTTCAGCAGCGCCCAACGCTCGCGGGCCTGGGGCAGGGCGTCCAGCCAGCCCTCGATCAGCCGCTGCGCGTCGGCGCGGGAGGTCGAGCGCAGGGCGTCGATCACTTCCGAAAGTTGCGGCTCGCGGTTGGCGCCCGGCCGCGACGGCCAGACCAGGGACACCGCCTCGGCCAGGTCGCCCACATAGTCGTAGGACCACCGGAACAGCTGAGCATCCATCCGCGCCTCGACGGCCTTGCGGATGAAGGCCGGCTTGGCCGCGTCGAAGGTCAGGTCCCCGGTCAGCGCCGCCAGCGCCCAGCCGCGGTCGGGGTCCGGCGTATCGCGCAGGTAGTCGCGGACCATCGTCAGCTTGGTGTTCCGAGCGGACGTTAGCGCGAGGCGATCGAGCAGTTCGGCGAAGGCGCGCATTCAGTCGTCGCCCCCCTCGTCCTCGTACCCCACCAGCGCCAGCGCGCGGGCCGGGATGTCGTGAAGCGTGGCCCACCTCGCGAGCGCCTCCTCGCGGCCATGGGTGATCCAGAGTTCGCCGGGTCGCAGCTCTTCCACCGTCGCGGTGAGTTCGTCCCAGTCGGCGTGGTCGGAGATCACCAGCGGCAGCTCCACGCCGCGCTGCCTGGCCCGCGCCCGGATCTGCATCCAGCCGGAGGCGAAGGCGCCGACCGGGTCGGGAAAGCGGCGGCTCCAACGGTCCTGCAGGGCCGAGGGCGGGGCGATGATGACGGCGCCGGCGAAGTCGGCCTTCGTCGCGGTCGTGGCGGGCGCCAGCGGGCCCAGGTCGATGCCGTGGCGTTCGTAAAGGCCGTTCAGCCGCTCCAGAGCCCCGTGGACGTAGATCGTCTGGTCCCACCCGGCCTCGCGCAGCAGGCGGATGATCCGCTGCGCCTTGCCCAGTGCATAGGCGCCGATCAGGTGGCAGCGCTCGGGAAACTGGACGACGGAGCGCAGCAGGCGGGCGATCTCGTCGCCGTCGGGCGGGTGGCGGAAGACGGGCAGCCCAAACGTGGCCTCGGAGATGAACACGTCGCAGGGGACCGGCTCGAATGGCGGGCAGGTGGGATCGCGCCGGCGCTTGTAGTCCCCGCTCACCACCATGGTCAGGCCCTTCCAGCGCACCACCGCCTGGGCCGAGCCCAGAACGTGCCCGGCGGGGACCAGGGTCACCTCGACCCCGTCGCGCGCGACCCGCTCGCCGTAGGCCGCCGCCTGCATCGACTGGGCGAAGTCCAGGCCATAGCGCTCGCCCATGATGTCCAGGGTTTGCGGCGTCGCCAGCACGGCGCCGTGGCCGGCCCGGGCGTGATCGGCGTGTCCGTGGGTGATGACGGCGCGGGCCACCGGCCGCACGGGGTCGATGTAGAAATCGCCGGGCGGGCAATATAGCCCCTCGGGCTTGGGGCAAAGCAGGTCCTGGGGACGGATCATCGCTGTTCAATGTAGGGCGGCGGCAAGGGCTCCGCTCGCCCCTTTTCTTGACTTCCCCAGGGGGCGGGTTCCTACCCGATGCGCATGAGCGACAGTTACGACACCGCGACACTGGCCGCCCGGATGACGGAGTATGTGCCGCATGCCCTCGCCCTGGGGCTGAAGCTGGTGGCGGTGGGCCAGGGCCGCGGGACCATGACCGTGGCCTGGCGCGAGGATCTGGTCGGCGACCCCGACACTGGCGTCATCGCCAGCGGCGTGGTCACGGCCCTGATCGACCACACCTGCGGCCTGGCTATCAACGCGGCCTTCGACCTGCCCGCGCCGATCGCCACTCTGGATCTGCGGATCGACTACCTGCGCGCCGCCGCGCCGCGCACCGGCGTCACCTGCGAGGCGTTCGGCTACAAGACCACCCGGTCCATCGGCTTCGTCCGCGCCGAGGCCTGGGACGTGGATCGTGGCGACCTGATCGCCACCGCCCAGGCGGCCTTCATGATCAACCCCAGAAGCTAGGAAGAGGGAGGCTGAGGCGCATGGACGACGCGGCCATCCAGGGGCTCGACGATTTCCTGCAGCGGGTTCCGTATGTGCGTTACCTGGGCATGCGGGTGGAGCTGGCGGGCGACGAGATGACGGCGGTGCTGCCGTTCGCCCCGCACCTGATCGGCAACCCGATGCTGCCGGCCCTGCACGGCGGGGTGATCGGGGCGTTCCTGGAGATGACCGCCCTGGCGCAGCTCTCGCTTGCCCAGCCTGCCCGGCGCGTGCCCAAGACCATCGACATCACCATCGAATACCTGCGTCCGGCCCGCGCCCAGGAGACCTACGCCCGCGCCATCCTGCGCAAGGTCGGCCGCCGCATCGCCAACGTGCAGGTCGAGGCCTGGCAGGACAGTCGCGCCCAGCTGGTGGCCGGGCTGACGGGACACTTCCTGCTGCGACCCGAGGCGTAGGACGGCGGCGCCGAGCGCGCCGACGTCCGGCTCAGCCGCCCCGCCTACATCGACGCGCAGGTGCTCATGTTGATCGGCGGGGATTCCACGCGGGTCCACACGCCGCCAGCCTTGGAGAACAGCGCAAAGGCCGAGCCGGGCCGGCCCGCGCCATCGGCGCCGCGTCCGTTGAAGCTCATCGACGCCACGATCTGGGCGGTGATCCCCTTGGCCGTTTCGTCCGGCGTGATCTCCTGCATCGCCTTGCAGGTCACCTGGAAGCTCTCGCAACCCTTGCCCTCGACCTTGCTGGCGCAGGCCGGGTGAGTGGCTTCCAGCGCTGTGCGCCAGTCGAGGATCTGGACGTCGAGGCCGGCGTTGGGGTCGTCGGAGCCAGCCTTGTTCGCGGCCGGGCTGCAGGCGCCGAGCAGGAAGAGGCCGCAAACGGCCAGGGCGGCGAGAGGTCTGATCACATAAGGCTCCGAGCGCATTCGGCGGAGCGCATAGCGCTTTCATCGTGGCGACGCTGCGACCAAATCGACGCGGCGCGAATTTAGTTGGCCGGCGCCGCGTGGTTCATCGCCGGCCCGATCTCGTCATGCAGCACGAGGTCGGCGTGGGCGTCCTGCTCGGTGGCCTCCCGGTTGACGATGGCCAGCACCGCGCCGTTGCGCCTGGCCATCAGCGGAAAGCCGGCGGCCGGATAAACCACCAGGGACGATCCCAGCACCAGGAACAGGTCGCAGTCCAGGGTGGCCGCCTCGGCCCGCTGCATGGGCAGGACCGGCATAGCCTGGCCGAAGGAGATGGTGGCGCTCTTGACGATGCCGCCGCAGCTTCGGCAGGCGGGCAGGTCGCCGGTCGCCTCCCACAGCGCCTTCAGGTCCTCCAGTTCATGCCGCACGCCGCACGCCAGGCAGGTCGCGTAGCTGGCGTTGCCGTGCAGCTCGACGATCCGGTCGTCGGGAATGCCAGACGCCTGGTGCAGGTTGTCGACGTTCTGGGTGATCACCGCCGAGCACCGCCCCTGGGCGACCAGACGGGCCACGGCGTCGTGCCCCGCGTTGGGCTCACGACCCACCCAGCCCGCGCGGCCGGAGAAGGTGCGCGCCCACGCCTCGCGGCGGCGGTCTTCGCTGGCCACGAAGTCCTGGAAATAGATCAGCTTCATCTTGCTCCACACCCCGCCGGGACTGCGGAAGTCGGGGATGCCGCTTTCGGTGGAAATCCCCGCGCCGGTGAAGATCACGATGCGGCTGGCGTCGGCGATGGCGCGGCTGAGGTCGGCGCGGGTAGAGGGCGGGCGGCTGGACATGACCGGGCAAGCTTAGCGCGCGACGGGCGGAGGCGGGAAGGCGCGGGCGATGTCGTCCTCGTCCACGCCGTCGAGTTCCAGCCGCTTGATCCGGGCGGTGTGGCCCGCGGCAAGGCGCACCGCGGACTTCGGGCGCTTCAGGCTGCGGGCCACCAGCGCGATCACCGCCGCATTGGCCGCGCCATCCGCCGCCGCAGCCGCCACGCGCAGGTTCAGGACCGGCCGCCCCTCGGCGTCCACGCCCCAGCCCTCCACCGAATCACGCCCGCCGCGCGGCGTCACCCGAACGGTCAGCCGATGAAGGGATAGGCTAATGCGTGCAACCACGGCAGGAGGAAGCGCTGCGCGGCCTGGATCACGATGATCGCCACGATCGGGCTGATGTCGATGCCGCCCAGCGAAGGAATAATGCGCTGGAACGGGCGCAGGATTGGCCGTGTCACCGCGTCCAGCACCCCCAGCGCGTTGCGCGCGACCGGATGGCGGATGTTGATGAGATTGAACGCGACCAGCCACGAGGCCACCGCGCTCACGATGATCGCCAGGACCAGCAGGCCCAGAATCTGTCCGAGAATATAGAAGATGAAGCTACCCATCGCTTCGCTTCTACCGGCCTTTACGGCGCTGACAAGGCACGGCTTGGCGCGTCCGTTGCGGCCGCCGGTCGCGGCGCCCTTGACAGCCCGGCCTTCAATAGACTTATTCCGCGCCTTCCTGGGGCCGTAGCTCAGATGGTAGAGCGCCTCGTTCGCAATGAGGAGGTCAGGGGTTCGATTCCCCTCGGCTCCACCAGGAACCTCTAAGCCTATGAGTGGCTTAGGAAAGCCGCTTAGAATCAGTCCCTTAGAACGTCCAAGCCGCCTGTGTCTGCTACACATGGTGCAGAGGGAAGGATGCCTGCTGGTCTCATTCGTCGTGGGCCGCGCTACTCGACAGCATGGATCGCATCGAGATCAGCGGTCGCGTGCATGATGGCGGGATGTACCCGCCGCTGAAAACCGCCCCGTCTGGCCGCGAACGGCGTTCGCCTCGGCGCGGGCGGGCTACAGCGGTTCGCTGGAGAGTGGCCGGCCGCCCTGGGCCTCATACACTCGGCGGAACGCCCAGAAGTCGCAGCGGCCGTCATCTTCAACCGGGACGGTAAAGGGCGTACGGGCCGGCCTCCGCCACCATTCGGCGGTATTGAGCGGCGTCATGCCGGCGAGCGGTTCCGCGCCCAACTCGCGGAGCATCCGCTCCCAGGTGGGGCGATCCAGAAACCGCCCTCGCAGCACAGATCAGGCCGCGCGGGCGGCGAATTCGCGAAGGGCGGTGGCCGGCGGCGCGCGATCCGGCGATCGGCCCTCGGTGTCGAGCGCCGGCAAGGCGGTCAGCTCCTCGACGTGGACGGCCGCGCCAAGGCGTTCGGAGAGGATCGCTTCCATCGCCCGGGGAATGTCGGCGATCACCTTGTCGGCGTCGGCGTGGGAAAGCACCAGCTCGGGGAGATCGTCGCTCCACACGCGAAGGCCGCCATCGTCGCGCCGCTCGATGCGAACCTGGACCTTGTAGCTCGTGCTGGCGTTCACTGGCCGCGCCTCTCCGTGGGCCACCCCAGGCCTTGCCTGACGATAGCAATCCTGCCCCAGGTTGTCATGGAAAGCGTTGACAAAGCCCTTGATCGGAGTCCGCCAGAAGCGATTCTCTGGAGTCGGCGGTTGGGCGGTTCCCGCCCATGAACATCTTCGGCCCAATCGCGCGTGGCAAACATCTGACCAACATAACGAACTGGATGGAGGCCATCGAAACCATGCGCCCTGCGACGGCGCATCCGTGTTTTCATTCGGTTCGAAGCTGGCTACAGAGGAACTTCCACAAACGTAGCGATAGATTTCTTCTACATTACTGATTTTGCTGGTAGAAATCATGACCTCCCCCAGCCCTACGGCGAACCCGTTCGTATGACCAGCACAGCTCCCACGACCGGCGGCCGGCGGGTCTATGCGGTGGGCGATATCCATGGGCACACCGACGCCCTGACGCCGCTGATCCGGGCGTTGCAGGACGACCTGGCGGGCGATCCGGTGGCGGAGCGGCCGCTGCTGGTGTTCCTGGGCGACTATTTCGATCGGGGGCCGGACAGCCGGGGCGTGGTCGACATGATCCTGGAGCTGGAGGCGGACGGGCCGTTCGAGGTGGTGGCGCTGAAGGGCAACCACGAGGACGCGCTGCTGCGGGTGCTGACCGACGCCGACTTCGGGCCGAACTGGATCCGCAACTGGGGCCGGGCCACGTTGCGGTCCTATGGCGTCGAGGTTCCGGCGCCGGGGTTGGAGGCGGCGGAGACGGCGCGGGTGCAGGCCGACCTGCAGGCGGCCCTACCGCCGCGCCACCGCGATTTCCTGGCGCGCTGCGTGATGTCGCGGACGGTCGGCGACTACCTGTTCGTCCACGCCGGGGTACGGCCGGGTGTGGCGTTGGCGGCGCAGGACGACAAGGACCTGATGTGGATTCGCTACGACTTCCTGGAGTCCGAGGCGGACTTCGGCAAGGTCGTGGTTCACGGCCATACGCCATCGGACGCGCCAGAACTCCGGGTCAACCGCATCGGCATCGATACCGGGGTCTACTATTCCGGCGTGCTGACGGCGGTGCGCCTGGAGGGGACCGACCAGCGGATCTTCCAGGCGCGGGCCTGAATTAGAGCGACCGCCTGCGGATCATGCTGACCAGGAACAGCAGCAGGATCGCGCCCAGGGTGGCGACGATCAGGCTGCCGATCAGGCCTGACGCGCCCATGCCGATCGCGCCGGCGATGAACCCGCCCAGCAGGGCGCCGGCCACGCCGACGGCCAGGTTGGTGATCAGGCCGTGATTGCGCTTCATCACCCTCTCGGCGATCCAGCCGGCGAGGATGCCGATGATGATGAAACCGATGATACCAACGCCGTGCATGCTCTGACCTCCTGGATGTGACGAGGTGAAAGCGCGGAGCGGCGCTGTGGGTTGCATCAGGACTTAATGCGCATCGTCCCAGTTGCTCGCCGCGCGGGCCTCGACCACCAGGGGCACCGAGATCGAGAGCGCCGGTTCGGCCGCCCGTTCCATGATCGCCTTGGCCACCGCGATGACGGCGTCGGCCTCGGCCTCGGGGGCCTCGAACACCAGTTCGTCGTGGACCTGCAGCAGCATCCTGGCCGTCAGCCCGGCGTCATGCAGCGCCTGCGGCATGCGCACCATGGCGCGGCGCATCACGTCGGCGGCGGCGCCCTGGATCGGGGCGTTGATGGCGGCGCGGTCGCCAAAGGCGCGCTCGGCCTGCGACTTGCCCAGGGCGGCGGGGATGTAGACCTTGCGGCCGAAGATGGTGGTGACGAAGCCCTCGGCGCGGACCTGGCGCTGCATGCGGTCCATGTAGGTGCGGATGCCGGGGAAGCGTTCGAAGTAGGTCTTGATGTAGGCGCCAGCCTCTTCCCTCGAGATCGACAGCTGGTTGGCCAGGCCGAAGGCCGAGATGCCGTAGACGATGCCGAAATTGATCGCCTTGGCGCGGCGCCGCGTGTCGGCGGGCATGCCCTCGACCGGCACGCCGAACATCTCGGACGCGGTCATGGCATGGATGTCGAGGCCGTCGGCGAAGGCCTGCTTCAGCTGCGGAATGTCGCCGATATGGGCCAGCAGCCGCAGCTCGATCTGCGAGTAGTCCGCGCTGATCAGCACATGGCCCGGCTCGGCGATGAAGCACTTGCGGATCTTGCGCCCCTCCTCCGTGCGGATCGGGATGTTCTGCAGGTTGGGGTCGGAGGAGGCGAGCCGGCCCGTGGTCGCCGCCGCCAGCTGGTAGGAGGTGTGGACCCGCCCGGTCTTCGGGTTGATCGCTTCGACCAGGTTGTCGGTGTACGTACCCTTCAGTTTCGAGAACTGGCGCCAGTCCAACAGGATGCGCGGCAGTTCGTGACCCTGGGCGGCGAGGTCCTCAAGCAGCGAGGCGTCGGTGGACTGAGCGCCCTTGGCGGTGGTCTTGCCCGAGGCAATACCCATTTCGCCGAACAGGATGTCGCCGATCTGCTTCGGTGAGCCCAGGTTGAACGGCCGGCCGGCGACCCGGTGGGCGTCGGCCTCCAGCTCGACCATGCGCACCGCGAAGTCGTTGGACAGCTGGCGCAGGCGGTCGGGATCGACCTTGACGCCCGCCAACTCCATCTCCACCAACACCGCCGGCATCGGCCGTTCCAGGGTCTCGTAGACGGTCAGCAGCCGCTCATGCGCCAACCGGGGCCGCAGGTGCTCATAGATGCGCAGGGTGACGTCGGCGTCCTCGGCGGCGTAGCGGGTGGCCGCCCCCAGCTCGACGTGCTTGAAACTCTTCTGCGCCTTGCCGATCCCGGCGACGGCCTTGAAGCTGATCGGCTGGTGGTCCAGCAGGCGCTTGGACAGCTCGTCCATGCCGTGGCTTTTGTGCAGCCCCCCCTCCAGCGCAAAGCTGATCAGCATGGTGTCGTCGATCGGCGCGACGTTGATCCCATAGCGTGAGAGCACAGCGAGATCGTACTTGCCGTTCTGGGCGACCTTGAGGATCGAGGGGTCTTCCAACAGTGGCTTCAACCGCGCCATCGCCGCGTCGATCGGGATCTGGGTGAGGTCTGCGGGCGCCTCCAGTTCCAGGCCGCCCTCGCCCTCGTGGGCATGGCCGACAGGGATGTAGCAGGCCTGGCCGGGGGCGACGGCCAGCGAGACGCCGCAGAGGTTGGCGCTGGTGGCGCCAAGGGCGTCCGTCTCGGTGTCGAAGGCGATGGTCCCGGCCGCGTAGGCGCGCGCGATCCAGGCGTCGAGGGCGGCGAGATCACGGACGCATTCGTAAGCGTTCACATCGATGGCGTCGTGCGCCGGCGCGACCTGGCTCCGGGTCTCCGGCGCCGGGGTTGCCGGGACGGTCAGCCCCTGGCCGCCGCCGCTGCCGTCGCCGATGCGCCGGGCGAGCGTGCGCAACTCCATCAGCTCCAGGAACGCCTGCAGGGTCGGGCCGTCGGGATCTCGGACGTGCAACGCATCAATCGCCTCGGGTAGAGGCGTGTCGCAGTCCAGCTGCACCAGCTGGCGCGACAGGCGGATCTGGTCGGCGAAGTCGATCAGGGTCTGGCGGCGCTTGTCCTGCTTCACCTCGTTGGCGCGGCTGAGCAGGGTGTCGAGAGCGCCGT
>CALQQB010000096.1 GCA_943332615.1 Phenylobacterium deserti | reverse complement strand
GACGCGGGCCAGGAACAGCATACCGAAGCTCCGGGCCAGACCGCAGGCGATGGTGGCTGCGCTCCACACCGCGATGCCGATGGCCAGCAGCGGGCGGCGCTTCCAGCGATCCGACAGATAGCCCAGCGGCAGGCCGAAAGTCGTATAGCAGAGCGCAAAGGCCGCCCCCTGCAGCAGGCCGATCTGGCTGTTGCTGATCTTGAGGTCCTGCTTGATCGGATCGACCAACAGGCTGATCGCCGTGCGGTCCAGGATCGCGAAGGCATAGGCCGTCAGCAGGATCGCCAGCACGCACCAGGCGTAGGTCGGCCGCGGCCACGGTTTCTGGGCCTCGATCTCGGACTCGGCGGAGGGCCGCGCCGGCTCGAAGGCCACGCTTGGGCTGCTCATGTCGCCATCTCCCCGTCGATCCGACCCACCATGACGATTGCAGCTAAGCGCGGTCCCGGGCCCAGCGCTTTTCGAAGTCCCAGACTTCCTGGAAGCCGATCAGCCCACAGAACTCTCCGAAGTCGAAGATCGGGAGCTCTTCGTAGGCGCCCTTGGCCTTGAGCGACATGAGGGCCTGCTCCATTGCGGCGGCAGCGACCAGGCTGGTCATCGAGGGGAAGATGGCGAAGGCGTAGCCGATCTCCTCAAGCACCTTCGCCGGAAGGATCGGCGTCAGGCCCCCGTCCGCCATGTTGGCCATCATTGGCGCGTCGAGGCTGGCGCACGCCTTGCGCATCTCCTCCTCGCTTTGCAGCGCTTCGAAGAACAGCACATCGGCGCCGGCCTCGCGATAGGCGGCCATGCGCTCAAGCGCGGCGTCGAACCCTTCGCTGGCGCGGGCATCGGTGCGGGCGATGACGAGGAAGTTCTCCTTGTCGGTCCGGGCCTCGCAGGCCACCCGGATCTTCTCCGCCATGTCCTCCACCGGGATCACCCGCTTGAATGGCGTATGGCCGCACTTCTTGGGGAATTCCTGGTCCTCGATCTGGATGGCGGTGACGCCTGCGGCCTCATAGCCCTTCACCGTGTGATGGACGTTCAGCAGGCCGCCGTAGCCGGTGTCGGCGTCGGCGATCAGCGCGGCGTTGCTGGTGCGGGCCAGCGTCGCCATGCGGTCGAGCATCTGGGTGTAGCTGGCGATGCCGGCGTCAGGCAGGCCCAGGCTGGACGCCGTGGTCCAATAGCCGGTGCCGTAGACGATCTCGAAGCCCACCTTGTTGCAGACCGACGCGGCGATCATGTCCTGCAGGCCCGGGGCGACGAAGAACTCCTTGGCGTCGAGCTTCTGGCGGAGGATCGGATTGGCCATGGCGGCGCCTTTCAGGGAGCTGTTGGGAAAAGCCAGGGCGCCGCAGCGCGCCGGGCGGCTTCGAAGATGGCAATGGCGTCGGCCTGCGTCTTGAGCAGGACGAGCACATCGTCCCAGCCGTTCATCAGGGCCTCGCGGCGCCAGTCCTCGATCTCGAAGGCCAGGGGCGCCAGCCCGGGGGCTGCGACGGTGAGGGTCGCGAGATCGATAGTCAGGATGCCGGCCGTCTGCAGACGATCGAGATCGGCCTGCGGCAGGACGATCGGCAGGACCCCGCTCTTGAAGCAGTTGGAACGGAAGATCTCGCCGAAGCTGGCCGCCAGGATCACCCGCACGCCGAGGTCGTGCAGCGCCCAGACGGCCTGCTCGCGGCTGGAGCCGCAGCCGAAGTTTCGGCCCGCGATCAGGATCCGCGCGGGGTCCGCGGCGCCGGGGATGAGGGGGAAGCCCGGGGCCTCGACGCCGCTCACGGTCCACCTATCGTGGAAGGCGTAGCGGCCGAGTCCCTTCTTCACAGTCAGCAGCAGGAACCGCGCCGGGAAGATGGTGTCGGTGTCGATGTCCGCCTCCGGGATGACGGCGACGCGGGAGGTGAGGTTGACCAGCGGCTCCATGCTCAGACCGCCAGCTTGCGCACGTCGGTGAGGCGTCCGGTGACAGCGGCCGCAGCGGCCATGGCCGGGCTCATCAGATGGGTCCGGGCGCCGGGACCCTGGCGGCCCTCGAAATTGCGGTTGGAGGTGGAGGCGCAGCGTTCGCCCGGTTGCAGCCGGTCGTCGTTCATCGCCACGCAAAGCGAGCAGCCGGGTTCGCGCCACTCGAAGCCGGCCGCGAGGAAGACCTTGTCCAGGCCCTCGGCCTCGGCCTGGCGTTTCACCTGGCCCGAGCCAGGCACGACGATAGCCCCCACGCCGGCCGCGACGTGGCGGCCTCGGGCGATGTCCGCGGCGGCACGAAGATCCTCGATCCGGCTATTGGTGCACGAGCCGATAAACACCTTGTCGATGGCGATGTCTTCGAGCGCTCCGCCCGGCGTCAGACCCATGTAGTCGATGGCCCGGGCCGTTTTCCGTTGCGCGGCTTCCGAGCCCTGGGCGGCCGGATCGGGCACGCGCCCGCCGATGGCCGCAACTTGGTCCGGGCTGGAGCCCCAGGTGACCTGGGGGGCCAGGGTCGCGGCGTCGATTTCGAGGGTCTGATCGAAGACGGCGCCCGAATCGGAGGGCAGGGCGCGCCAGCCGGCGATGGCGCGATCCCAGTCCGCGCCCTGTGGCGCAAAGGGCCGGCCTTCGAGCCATGCGAAGGTGGTCTCGTCCGGCGCGATCAGCCCGGTGCGGGACCCGGCCTCGATGGTCATGTTGCAGACGGTCATCCGCTCCGCCATCGACATCGCCGCGATGGTTGGCCCGGCGTATTCGATGGCGTAGCCCGTGGCGCCGGCGCCGCCCAGGCGGCCGACGATCGCCAGGATCAGATCCTTGGCTGCGACGCCGGGCGCGAACGCGCCGCTTACCCGAACCAGCAGCGTTTTGGCTCGGGTCTGGCGCAGCACATTGGCGGCCATCACACTCTCGCACTCGCTGGCGCCGATGCCGAAGGCCAGGGCCCCGAAGGCCCCATGCGTCGTTGTGTGGCTGTCGCCACAGACGAGGGTGATCCCGGGCTCGGTGAAGCCCAGCTCCGGTCCGATCACATGGACGATGCCCTGCCGAACGTCCTGGACCGGGATGAGCTCTATGCCGAACTCGCGGCAATTGGCCTCAAGCAGGGCGATCTGGGCGGCGGCCTGGGGATCGGAGATCGGGCCGCCACGATTCCGGGTCGGGATGGCGTGGTCGACCACCGCGAGGTGGGTCTCAGGCCGGCGCACCGGCAGGCCCTTGGCCCGCAGTCCCTCGAAGGCCTGCGGCGTGCTGACCTCGTGCAACAGGTGGCGATCGACGTAGATGACGCAGACGCCATCACCCTCGTCCCGCACCACATGCGACGACCAGAGCTTCTCGTAGAGGGTGCGCGGCCCGTCGGGCATGGGGGATGTCGCCTTCAACGGCCGCGGACGCCGGCGCGACCGCCGCCCGGAGCTAGTGATATTCCTCGCCGCCCGAGACGTTCATCGCCTCGCCGGTGATGTACTGGGCCTGGTCCGAGCAGAGGAAGGCGCAGGCGTTGGCGGTGTCCTCTACGGAGCCTGGCCGGCCCAGTGGCACCCTGGCGCGGAACCGTTCCCAGTACTCGTCCATAGAGACGACGCCGCGCATCTTGGAGATGTTCTCCCGCTGCCAGTTACCGAGGTCGGTGGGCACGTGATTGGGGCAGATGGCGTTGACGGTGATGCCGTCTTTGCCAAGTTCCAGGGCCGCCGAACGGGTGAGGCCGATCAGGCCGTGCTTAGACGAGGTGTAGGCGCTCATCAGGCTGACGCCGGTCTTGGCGGCCTGGGAGGCGATCGAGACGATCCGGCCGCCTCCGCCCTGGGCGATCATCTGGCGGGCCGCGTACTTCATGCCGAAAAAGCACCCGCGCAGGTTCACGCCCAGCACGGCGTCCCAGTTCTCCTGGGTCATCTCGACGATGGGGCCCACCAGATAGCCGATGCCGGCGTTGTTGATCAGGATATCGAGCCGGCCGTAGGTTTCGACGGCGAGGGCGACGAGGCGGGCGACGTCGGCCTCGACCAGCATGTCGCCGGCGAAGGTCACGCACTCGCCGCCGGCGGCCCGGATCTCCTCGGCCACCTGCTCAAGTTCGGCCATCTGTCCGACGCCGTGTTGCGGGGCGATCTCGCCGGTGGCGTGGCCCAGGTCGTGGATCACCAGCCGGCAACCTTCCGCGGCGAGGCGGCGCGCCATGCCGGCGCCCAGCCCCTGAATGCGGCCGGCGCCGGTGACGACCGCGACCTTGCCTGCAAGTTCCGGATAGGTCGCCATGCTCAGGGCTCGATCTTTTCCGAGACGATGAACATCGGACTGTCGGCAAATTCGCGAAACTCCCCGCCGACCTTCTTCATCATGTCGGTGGCGACGTCGGCCCCGAACTGGTCCATGTCGGCGATGGTGATCAACTCGACGTACTGGTAGGGCGGCGTCTTGTCGGAGCCGCGCATCGACAGGGTCTTGAAGACGTCGAAGCCGGCGTTGGACTTCAGGCCGCGGACGGTCGGGATATCGGTGCTGCGCGCCCAGGCCTCATAGGCGTCCGGCGACGCGCCGTCCTTCAAATTGAACAGAACGACGATATAGGTCACGCGGTGTCCTTTCCGAGGCCGCCAGCGACGCGAATTTCCGCAGCCGCCAGTGAAGATCCGAGGATTTATCGAGGCGTATCGCGGGCCTCTAACCTCGTCAACTATGTATTATATCTATACCAAAATGATGTGTATTATGCCGCCGTAGCCAAGGCACGGAGCGTTGCTCATGAACTCTGAGCCCGGTCCCGCGACGACGGAATCCGGCGGCGTGGCGACCCCGACATTCTTCCCCGATCCCGCGATCGACCGCCTGACCCAGGCCCTCATGAAGCTGACCGGCGAGGTCTGGGTGCTGACGGAGCGTGTCGCGGCGCTTGAGGCGCTGGCGACCCGGCGCGGCCTGGCCATCGACGACGAACTGGCGTCGTTCGCGTTCTCGCCGGAGGAGGATGCCAAGCTGCAGGCCGCGCGTGCCGCATTCGTGCGGACGGTGATCGGCCCGCTGTCGGCGGTGGGCCGCTAGGAGATTTCGCGGGTTACGTCGGAGATCGGCAGATCGCCCTTCGCGCTGGCTTCGGCGGCCTGGCCTTCCTGCTGCACGATGCGCAGGATCCGGTTGATGTATTCCTGGGACCACAGGGCGCGCTCGGCATATTGCTCCGGGGACGGCGCGAACGTGTCCAGCTCGGCGCGCGGCACCAGGCCCTTTGCTTCCAGCAGGCGCTCCAGGGTGTCGATCCGCTGGCGGGCGACCGCCAGTTCCTGGGCGACGGCCATGGAGACGGCCATCACCCGCTCCACTTCCGGATCCAGGAAGTAAGGGCGCTTGCCGGCGGGTTTGTCGGCGGAATGCAGAAGGGCGTTGGCGATGCTCATGCTGGCGCTACTTCTCGGCGCCGACGAAAACCATGCCGATCTTGGTCTGCCCCGCTGGCCCCGCCGGGACCGTGAAGACCTTCTTCACCAGCTTGTCGCGCTCGAAGCCGGCGGCGACGAAGTGATCGTCGAGATCGAGGCTGTGCAGCGTCGTCCAGAAGGGTTCGTTGTTGTAGTGGGCGTCCCAGTCTCGGATCGCCTGCTCGAACGGCGGCATGCCGGCATAGGCGGGCTGTTCCATGTTCAGCATCAGGCCGCCGGGCGCCAGGACCCGCTTGGCCTCGCGGAAGATCGCGTCCATCGAGGTGAGGGACAGTTCGTGCAGGAACATCGTCGTCATGACCAGGTCGAAGCTGCCGTCTTCGAACTGCGAGAGATTGGTCGCGTCGGCCTGCAGGAAGCGCACGTTCCCGACGCCCAATGACTCGACGCGGGCGGCGCCATAGCGCAGCACCGGGACGCCGATATCGATGCCGATAACCTTAGCCTCGGGGAAGGCGCGCGCCATCGGCAGCAGGTTGTGGCCGGTGGTGGTGCCGAGATCGAGGATGCGGGACGGCTTGAAGTGCGGATAGGTCTCCTGGATCCATTCGGCCATGGTGCGGCCGATGCCGTCATTGTAGGGGCCGCCACGGCCGCCGACTGTGACGTGGATGCCGCTGTCGTAGCTCGCCGGGCCCGAGACATCGCCCGGGAACAGCTCGGTATGATAGCTGCCCGGCATGCAGTGGTGATCGACCGCGGCGACGTAGCGGGGCACGGCGACCGTAGGATCGAGCGTCAGGCGATCGGGGGCCGACAGGCTCGCGGCTTTCGCCGCCAGGGCCTCCGACTGCCGGACTGCGGCCCAGCGGCCTGCTTCTTGGCGCTGCTCCATGGTCATCCGCCGCAGCGCCGACCAAGTCTGGAAGACAGGGTCTGTGAGCAGGGCCCGGCGGGCTTCCGTGCGATCCATGGGCTTGCGGCCATGCTCGGCCTCGAAGCGCGGTTCGATGCGCGCGTTCCAGGCGGTCTCGACCATCGGGGCGACCCGTGTGGCGAGGTGCCGGTTCATCTGGGCCAGGAAGTTGAACCGCTCAACCTCGTCGTGGCTGAGGTCCGGGTAGATCCCGTGCCGCGCGCCTGTGCGTTGGTCCGGCGGGCCGTCGTAGGTGTCCTCCAGGCTGTGCTGAGCGAACTCTGTCGAAGCGTCGGAACCGTCCATGACCATCTCCAGGCGACCGGGGCATAATCAGCCCATCTTCATAACAAATCTAGCCCTGTCGGCATTTTGTTACCTCGGACGCATTGTGAATTAGTTATATGTGTATGATGATTGATGAGTGTCCGGACCTCAGGGTGGGCGGGCTCGCCAGCGCCAATGTCGGGGGACGAAAGTCATGGAACACGAGACGATCCGCGGACGCCTGCTTTACACCTCGAAGAAGCCGGAAATCATGGACAAGGTCCGTGGCGGCGAGACCTTCCTGATCACCAAGCACGTGGATGGCAGCCGCACGCTGCGCGCCCACTGCGCCATCGATGAGAACTCGCCGCGGGTCCTGCGCGACGTTGTGCTGAGCATCGACGCCAACTGGTATCCCACCGACGCCTTCGTTCGGCTGACGGTTGACGAGAAGTTCGTCGGCTCCAGCTGGTACCGGTTCACCCCGACGCTGGCGGAGTGCGAGGGCTATACTGTTCAGGAGGGCCGGATCTCGCACCGCTTCGAACTGGATGAGCCGGTGCGGACGTTCGGCACACACCCGATCCAGGCCGACGCCCAGATCACCCAGGCCTATGACCTGAGCCAGGGGGCGGGCGAATTGTGGCGGTCGAGCAGCATGATGTGCTCTTTCCACCATCGCGGGGCGGACGGCCCGGAACTGCTCCGCCGCGCCCCCGGCACGCAGACCGGCTTCAGGTTCATCGGCCGCGAGACCGTCAAGGTCATCGCCGGCGAGTTCGAGGCGCTGCACTTCCGGTTTGGGCACGACGATGACGACTACATGGGCACCGAAATCCACCCGCCATACCACGTCTGGGTCACCGCCGACGGCGACTACATAATGCTGAAGGCGTGGGTGAGCGGCTACATGCAGACCCACTACGAACTCACCGAATACGAGAAGCGCACCAACTTCTTCTGATCCCGCCGGCGGGGTTCCTGGCCCCTTCCGCTGAGAACGCCTTCCGAAGGGACACCGATGGAACACGAGACAATCCGCGGCCGACTGCTCTACACTTCCAAGAAGCCGGAGATCATGGACAAGGTCCGTGGTGGCGAGACCTTCGTCATCACGCGGCACATGGACAACCGCCGGACCCTGAGGGCGCTCTGCGCGATCGACGAGAACTCGCCGCGTGTCCTGCGGGATTCAATCACCAGCGTGGACGCCGATTGGTATCCCACCGACGGCTTCGTGCGGCTGACGGTCGACGAGAAGTTCGTGGGCTCCAGCTGGTATCGCTTCACGCCGAAATTCGTCGAGTGCGAGGGCTACACCGAACAGGAAGGCCGCATCTCCAGCCGCATCGAGATGGACCGGGCCCGCCTGTTCATCACCCATCCCATCCAGTCCGACGCCTTCCTGGTGCAGGCCTACGACCTGTCTGCGGGTCCGGGCGAGCAACTGATTAAGGGCCTCGTGGCCTGCTCTTTCCACCATCGCGGCGCTGACGGTCCGACGCTGATGCGCCGGCCGAACAGCGACGGCTTTTACCTGCGGTTCGTCGGCCCGGAGAAGGTCAAGGTGGCAGCCGGCGAATTCGACGCCCTGCACTTCCAGATCGGCCGCAGCACTGACGACGCCTACCAGGGGCGCGAGGCGCACCCGCCCTACCATGTCTGGGTCACCGCCGACGGCGACTACGTCATGTTGAAGGCTCACGTCACCGGCTACATGCAGACCTATTACGAGCTCACCGAATACGAAAAGCGGACAAATTTTTTCTGATGAGCCAGCAGCATAGAACCATCGCAGGCAAGATCCTCTACACCTCCAAGAAACCGGAGATCCTGGACCAGGAACGGGGTCGCGAGACCTTCGTCTACACCCGCCATTCGGACGGCAAGCTGACGCTCCGCGCGCACTGCGAGATCGACGAGCCGGCGCCCACCGTCATGCGCGACATTGTCCACTCGCTGGACGAGAACGACCGTCCGATCGACTGCTTCGTCCGCCTGACGGTCGGTGACGCCTTCATGGGCGCGGGCCTGTTCCTGATGAGCGACGATGCCATCGAGTGCGAGAGCTACGGGCCGTCGATCGGCCGGGTCTCCCAACGCACCAAGATCGAGGGCGGCTACGACATCTTCGGCACCCATCCGATCCAGGCCGACGCCTACAGCACCCGGATCATGGACGTCTCGAAGGGGCCGCATAAGCGCAAGCTTCGCTGCTTCCTGCCGTCGGGAGATCACCGCGGCGCCACGCCGCCGCTGATCGCCGAGGGGCTGATCTCGCTGGAGTACCTGGGCGACGAGACGGTGACCGTGGCGGCCGGAACCTTCGACTGCCACAAGTTCCGGTTCTCCGACGACGACGACGGCTTTGTCTCAAAGGACGGCGCGCACCCGACCTACGATGTGTGGGTCACGGCTGACGCGGACTCGATCTTCGTGCAGGGCGGCGTCGGCGGCTACATGATGACCTGGTACGAGCTCGTCGAGCTGGAACGCTAGCGATGGGCGAGACGATCTTCACCGGCAAGATCCTCTCGTTTCACCAAGGCGCGACGGCGCTTGCCGACCAGATCGGCGAGGAGCAATGGGAGATCGTCCTGCACGCCGACGGCCTGCGCTCACTGAAGGCGCGGTGCTGGCTGCGGGACAGCCCGCCGGTGCTGCGCGATATCCTGCAATCGGTGGACGCGGAGTTCCATCCGCATGACGGCTACGCCCGCATCGTGGTGGACGGTCGCTACCGGGGCTCGGCCTGGTACCGCTTCAGCGACACCCTGGCCGAATGCGAGGCCGATACGGTGGGGGAGGGGCGGGTCAGCCAGACCTTCCCGATCCGTCGGGGCATCCGCGGCTTCGGCACCCACTCGTTGCAGTCCGACGGCTGGCTGGCGGCGGGCTATGACCTCTCGAAGGGGGTCGGCGTCCAGCGGTTCCTGAACAATCTGATGACCTCGACCAACCATCGCGGCGCGACCGGCCCGATGTTCATGACCACCAACAGCAGCCTCGAATACCACGGGGCCGAGACCCTGCACGTGCCCGCCGGCCGGTTCGACTGCCACCACTTCAGCTTCGTCGTCACCAGCCACGGCTATCCCCCGTACCACATGTGGGTGACGACCGATGGCCACTACACCTTCGTTCGCGCCACGCTCGGCGGCGAGCACCCGCAACTATACCACCTAGTAGAATTCAACCGTCACGACTCCTGAGCGGCCGCGCAGGCCGATCACATCGTGACACGACAGGAGCGCGACGCATGGATCGCAACGGGATGCAGGCCGTGCACGGCATGCTGGCGCCGACGCGGACGCAGGCGTTAGCCCGCGAGCTGTTCTGGGACCAGGTGACCATGTACCTGGAGTCGGAGGCCCGGCCTGCGCTCCGCAGGGTCTACGAGGATCGCGTGCGGCCGGCGCTGACCGAGGCCCTCGGCCGCGACCCCGATCGTCACGAAGTGGCCCGGGCCATGCTGGGCGAGGACGCCAACCGATTCTGGCACAGCCTGCGGACCCAGTCGCAGCGCGAGGGGCTCGAGGCGAGCCGCGTTGTGATCGTCGAGCAACTGGACGAACTGACAGACCGGGCGCGAGCCCGCAGCAACGGGCCCGGCAGCCTGACCCTCGATCCGGACCTGCCCCTGCCGGCCTATCTTGGCGCCGACGTCCACCTCCAGACCGGCGGCTACCACACCGAGACCCGGGCCGACGACCTGACCGCCGGGGCGCTTTACGACCGCCAGATCACGCTCGGGCGCATGGGCTCGCAAGGCTGGCTTAACGACGATCCCGGCCTCAGCATCGCTGCCTGGCTCAAGGCCCGGTTCCCGGACCTTGCGCCGCAGCGCATCCTCGAGATGGGCTGCACGGTCGGCCACACCCTGGTCGGCTTCAAGACCACATTCCCGGAGGCCGAGGTGCACGGGATCGACGTGGCCGCGCCAGGCTTGCGCTATGGCTTCGCCCGTGCCGCGTCGCTGGGTGTCGATGTCCATTTCCACCAGCAGAACGCGGAACAGACCCGCTTCCCAGACGGCTCGTTCGACGTGGTCTATTCCCGCATCCTGATGCACGAGACCTCGGCCGACGCCGCGCCACGCATCTTCGCCGAATGCCACCGCCTGCTGCGTCCCGGCGGGGTAATGTTCCACTCCGACGCGCCGCAATTTGATGAGCTGGACACCTACGCCGCATCCCTGCGCGACTGGGACGTGCGGTTCAACAACGAGCCCTACATGGAGGGCTATTACACCCTGCCGCTTGAGGCCCTGTTCGAGCAGGCGGGCTTCACGCGCAGCCAGATCTTCCGAACCTTCACCCCAAGCCTGGCGGTGCGGCGTGACGCGGTCGACCCCACGCGATCGCGCACGAACGGCGGCCGCTATTTCCTGGCCGG
>CALQQB010000095.1 GCA_943332615.1 Phenylobacterium deserti | reverse complement strand
GCGACGAGAGGGGCGGCGACACTGTGCCTCCCCCGCTGCCAATGTAGCTGGCGACGCTTGCGGAGGCCGCGCTGCCGCCGCCGCCGCCGCCGCCGCCGTAGCCGCCGCGATCACCGCCGCCGTAACCACCGCCGCCGCGATCGCCGCCGCCGCCATAGCCGCCACCGCCGCCGCGATCGCCGTAGCCGCCGCGATCACCGCCGCCGCCGAAGCCGCCGCCACCGCCGCCGGCGCGACGGGGTTGGGGCTCGCCCGCCGCCGTCACGACGATCGAGGTCGCCGCCAATTTTCCCGAGCGTCGATCCTGCTCGAGCTCGTAATTGACTTTGTCGCCTTCATTCAGGCTGTCCATGCCGGCTTGGTTCAGCGCCGAGATGTGGACGAAGACGTCTGATCCGCCGTCGTCCGGTTGAATGAAGCCAAAGCCCTTAGCCGTGTTGAACCACTTGACAGTGCCGCTCGCCATTTCGTCGCAACCTAACAGAGAGAAAAGTCCCCACGCCGCGCACAAGTCCCGGCGCCCGGCCAATCGCGCTGACGAGCCGTGATGAACTTTGTAGCGAGGGAAATCCGCCAAGGCCAGCGCCCGTGACAGGCGCGTGTAAACCGCCTATGGGAGCGTCCCCCCGCCGCAACGCTATTAGGGCTGTTTCGTGAAGAGCATCTGCGTCTTTTGCGGCTCCTCGGCCGGGACCGATCCGCGGTTCCTGGAGGAGGCGACCCGCTGTGGGACCCTGCTCGCGCAGTCGGACCTGACCCTGGTCTATGGCGGCGGCAAGGTGGGGTTGATGGGCGCCGTGGCCGACGCGGCGCTGGCGGCTGGCGGGCGGGTGACCGGGGTCATGCCGCAGGATCTCGTCAACCAGGAGATCGCTCACCGGGGCCTGACCGAACTGCGGGTCGTCACGTCGATGCACGAGCGCAAGCTGGCCATGGCCGACCTCTCCGACGGCTTCCTGTGCCTGCCGGGCGGCCCTGGAACGTTCGAAGAGATCTTCGAGCAGTGGACCTGGGCTCTGCTGGGCATCCACGCCAAGCCCTGCAGCTTCGTCAACGTCGCCGGCTACTACGACCTGATGGCCGCCACCATCCAGCAGATGGCGGACAACGGCTTCATCGCCCAGCCCTACGTGGACATGCTGATCTATCGTGACACCAGCGCCGAGGTGATCGAGGCGTTCCGGGCCTACGTAGCCCCGCCGCCGAAGTGGAGCGCGACCCGCCCCTGAGTTTTCAGCGCCTAAAGTTCGAGCTTGTAGACCTTGGTCGCAGTGCCCGAGAACAGCGCGGTCTTCTCGGCCGCCGAGGCGCCCTTGGCGATGTGCTTGAAGGCGTTCCAGAGGGTGGCGTAGCTGCAGCTGCCCATATCGACCGGGAAGTTGCTCTCGAACATGCAGCGCTCCGCGCCGAAGGCCTCGATGCAGGTCTCGATGTAGGGGCCCCACTCCTTGGCCAGCTGTTCGGACGGCGCGCGCGGCTCGGCCAGGAAGGATGGGAAGTTGCAGAAGGCCATGGCCAGGCCGCCCAGCTTCACCACCACGTTGGGTGACTTCGCCAACTCCAGGATACTGGCTTTCCAGATCGGGAAGCGCTCGGCGAGCTTGCCGGTGTAGCCGCCGCGGCCCAGCGGTGTGCCCACGTGGTCGAGGATGATGGTGGTGTCGGGGAAGGCGCGGGCCAGGCTGATCACATCGGCCAGCTGCGGCTCCAGCAGCCAGGCGTCGAAGGTCAGGCCCATGGGCGCGAGATGCCTGAACCCGGCCCGGAAATCGTCGCGCAGATAGAGCCCGGCCTCGACGCGGTTCAACGGGCCAAGGACCTCCTTGTCCGCCTCGAAGGACGCTGAGTTGCGGATGCCCCGGAAGCGGCCGCCGCCGGCGCGGACATGGGCCTCCAGCACCGCCTTCACGCCGTCGCCCAGCAGCAGGTCGGCCTTGGACACGATACCGGCGCAGGCGCGGAAGTCGCCGTAGATGCCGCTGGCGCTCATCGCCGCCACGCCGTTCACGAACTCGGTCTCGCCGACCGGGGCGATGTCGGGCGAGACGCCGGCCCGGTAGAAGGCGCCGCACTCCACGAACACGGTGGCGATGACATTGTGGCCGCTGCCGGTGTCTTCCATGAGCGCGTCCAGCAGGTAGCGCTTGGCCGGCTCGATGGCGGTCATGAACGGGTGCTCGGGCGCGGCGGCCGTCGCGTAGTTCCGCCGATCCCAGAGGTGGTGGTGGGGGTCGACGATCGGCAGGTCCGGCTCGAGGATGGTTTCCGGCATGGCGTCGCTCCCGTATTTGTTCGTTGAGGCGCAGGCTAAGGCCGGCGCCGGCGCGGTCAACCGCCGAACGACTTTCGCAGGCGGATGTAGACGATGCGACCGAAGTGGGTGTCGCGGTCGCTGAGGGCCGGCGCGCCGCCGGTGTTGCGGGGGCCGGGGTAGGTCAGCGTCGTGCGCCGGTAGCCACGCTTGGTGAGATTCTCCAACTCCACCCGGAGATTCAGGTCCTTGCGCGGCCGCCACTCGACGAAGGTCATCAGGAACGGGTCCAGCTTGATCGCGTCCACGGCGTTGAAGCGGTAGAAGCGCTGCTGATAGCCGCCTTCGGCGTAAACGCCATAGGTGAGGTTGAGCTTGGGCAGGTCCTGGCTCAGCGTGCTGTTCCACCCGATGGGTTTTTCGCCCGAGATCCGGCGGGCCCCGCTGGTCGTTGGATCGTCCACCTTCGACCACTGCCCGACGACATAGCTCTTGAGCAGGCCGCCCTTCAGGCCAAGCTTGTCGAGCGGGAGGGTGAGGTCGGCCTTCACCAGCTCGCGTCGGCCGTCGCCGATGTTGGTGGGGCGGTCGAAGACGCCGGTGGGGGTGAACACCGGACCGCGGTCGACGACGCCCTGGACCTCGGAGTGGCGTGCGGTGACGACGATGGCGCCCCGGCCCCAGAAGCGGCGCTCGTAGGCGATCTCCGCCACCCAGGCGCGCTCGGGTTCCAGGTCGGGGTTGCCGGCGGTGACGCCGGTGGCGGTGTTGAGGTTGGCCTGGGCCACGAAATCGTCGAACGAGAGTTGGCCCACCTCGCGCTCGAACCGCAGGCGCACCTGGTTGCCGGGGTCGGGCGCCCAGGTGATGGCAAGGCGGGGCTTGGCGTACTGCAGCGTCTTGGCCAGGCGCACGTCGCCGGCCGACGTCACCGTCGAGCGCTCGTAGCGGAGCTGGGCGTCCACGGTCCAACGCGGAGAAGGCCGCCAGCCCACCTTGGCGAAGGCCTCGCTGCGGGTCTCCGTGACGACGACATTGGCGGCGGGGATCGGGATGGCGACGCCGTCGGCGGAGAAGGCCGTGCGGCTGTCCAGCCGGTTGCGGGCGGTCTCGGCGCCGGCCTCCAACGACAGGGTCTGGCTACGGGTTTGCTTGAGGACGCCGCGGACGATTGTCTCGCGGGTCTCGCGGTCCAGATCGAAGCGCTGGTCGCCGCCCGGCGATCGAAGCGCGGGGGTCAGTTCGGTTCCATTGGTTCTGTATAGACTGACGATTTCGATCGCAGTTCTTGTCGATAACGGGCGGCTGTAGTTGGCGCCTAATTCGCGTGAGGTGTCGCGGGTCAGCTGGTCCGTGCTCTGATCGGCGCCGGTCTGCGTATCGGTGTCGTCCTCCTCGAACTTGAGGTTGTCGCGGTAGGCCAGTCCGTTCAGCCGCAGCTTTCCGCCCGCGAGGGGGTGCGACCAGGCGACGGTGATCTGGTCCAGCCAGCCGTCGTCCTCGACGACGATCCGCGCCTGGCGCATCGGGCGGCCGGGCGGGACTGCGATCGCCAAGCCGCCGCCGATCAGACCGCTGAACCCGCGTCCGTGCAGGCCGGAGACTTCCCAGGTCTGCTCACCCGCGCCGCCGGACGCCTGAAAGGTGAGGTTCGCGACCTGCCGCCCGTCCGGAACCAGGCTCCCGGCGGCCTCCAGCTGGGCGCGGAGCGCGCCGTCCTTCCTCAGGATCACGTTGGCGATGACCGCCTTGCCCTGCATGTCGATCCCGGGCGCGCCGCCGCGGATCAGGTCGATCCGCTCGACCTTGCCGGCCGGGATGCGAGCCAGAATCTCGCCCAGGAAGTTGCTCTTGCTGACCGGGCGCTGGCCGTCGATCAGGACGTTGCCAGCGGCGCCCTCGAAGCCGCGGACCCCGGAGCCGAAGTCCAGCTGCAGGCCCGGCACCCGTTCCAGCATCTCGCGGGCGTTGCCGGACTGGTACGGCGCAAAGAAGGCGACCGGATAGGCCGTGACGCCAGCGGCGGTTTGGGCGGTGGCGGTCTGGGCAGGCCCAAGGAGGGCGAGCGGAAAGGCGCAGGCGCACGCCAGCGCGCCCGGTGAGAGCTTCAGCACGGTTCGCGCTCCGAGGGAGAGTTACGCCGGACGAACTACGGGCCGGGCGGGATCAGGGGCGGATGGCGTCCACGGGGGGCCGCACCATGACGGCGCCGGCGAACCCGGACGGCCCCGCGTCGGGCCGTCGTTTCAGCGCGGCGATCCGGACTTCCAGCGGATGTTGTCCGGCCGCCGGCCAGTAGCAGCCAAACGGCAGCGGCGCGCTGGCCAACTGGGTCTTCAGCAGGGTGCGGGCGTAGAGCGCGCGTGAGCCGGGTCGCGCCATCACCACCGCCGCGTCGCAGGCCAGTTCCTGGTCCAGCCGCAGCAGGTGGGCGGCCAGGTGGACGAACGGGTTGAACCAGCAGAGGCACTGGAAGAGCGCGACGAAGGCCGCACCGCGCGGGTCCTTGCGGGCCACGTGCGCGCGCTCATGGGCCCGGATCAGTTCGCGTTCCTCAGGCGAGTAGCCGCCATCATCCGCCGGCAGCACGATCCGGGGCGCGATGAAGCCCACCACGGCGGGGCCGCCGCGGCCGGCCCGGACCTCGGCGAGGAACCTGGCCTGGGCCAGGGTAAAGAGGCCCGCCATGGCGACCAGGCCCAGCAGCCAGACCGGCAGAAGCAGGCCCAGATGCGGCGTCCTGACCGCCGCGGCGGCCGAGCCGAGGTCGCTGTCGATCGGGACGAAGACGAAGAGGCCGGTCAGCAGCGCCACGACCGGCGGCGCGAGCCAAAGCTGGTAGGCGACGGCGGGCCCGAACAGGCGACGGACGGGGAGCCGCGCCACGGCGACCACGGCGATCGCGGCGGCGGCGGCGCAATTGACCGCCAAAACGCCGGCGACCGCGCCGGCGGGCAGGTCGGGACCGAGGAAGGCGTGCAGCTCATTCATCGTCGGTCTCGAGCTCTGCGATCAGGGCCTTCAGGCGCGCCAGTTCCTGGCGGGACAGGGCGCGGTGCTGGGCATAGTGGGCGACGAGCGGGGCGATCTGGCCGCCGAACAGGCGGTCGAGCAGCCCCTGGCTTTCCCCGGTGACATAGGCCTCGCGGCTGACGATCGGCCGGTAGAGCGCACGACCGCCGGTTCGCTCCGAGGCCAGGGCCTTTTTCTTCAGGAGGCGGTTAATCAGGGTCTTCACGGTTGCCTCGCCCCAGGCCTGAGCAGGGCCGACCGTCTGGACGATCTCCTCCGCGGTCAGCGGCCCCCGAGTCCAGAGGGCCTCCATGATGTGGCTTTCGGCTGCGGAAATCTTCGACATCTTACACCCGTGGTTCGAGCGTAGAGTTACGACTGTAATTCGACCTGTCAAGCGCCGCGCTTGCCCATCGAGGTTGGACGTCGGCCGGGGACTAGGGCAGCCTGGAAGCGGGGGGCGCGATGACAGTCCAAATTCGCGAGACCGATGACGTGACGGGGCGTCATGAGACGATCGGCGTGCTCGGCGCGGCAGCCCTGGTGGCCGGCTCGATGGTGGGATCTGGCGTCTATCTGCTGCCGGCCACCCTGGGCGCGATCGGGTCGATTTCGATCCTGGGCTGGATCGGCGCGACCCTGGCCGCCCTGGCTATTGCCGGCGTGTTCGCAGGGCTGAGCCGGGCCGCGCCCTCCGCCACGGGCCTGACCGGCTACGTGCAGGCGGGCCTGGGTCCATTCTTCGGTAGCCAGGTTACGATCAGTTTCTGGACGACCAACTGGGTTGGCAACGTCGCCATCGCCCTGGCCGTGGCCGGGGCGGCAGGATACTTGGTTCCCGCGCTGGCCGGGCCCAGTCCGAGGCTGGCGCTGACCCTGGCTTCGATCTGGCTGGCGGTGGCCGCCAGCTGGCTGGGCCCGCGGACGGTGGCCCGGGTGGAGGGTCTGACCCTGGGCGTCGGCCTGATGCCGATCCTGCTGGCGGCGACCTTCGGCTGGCTGGCCTTCCACCCGACGGTGTTCCTGGCGTCCTGGAACCCGCACGGCCTCCAGCCTGGCTCGGCCGTCGGCGCCTCGGCGCTGGCCGCGTTCTGGGCGTTCCTGGGCGTCGAGTGCGCCGCGGCGGGCGCGGCCTCGGTCCGAGATCCGGCGCGCAACATTCCGCGCGCCACGCTGTTCGGCGTGGTGGGCGTGGCGGTCGTCTGCATCTCGGCCAGCTCGGTCATGATGGGCATCCTGCCGGCCGGCGAACTCGCCGCATCCAGCGCGCCCTTCGCCACCGCCGCCAAGGCCACGCTGGGAGTGGGGTTGGGCGGCGTGATCGCCGTCTGCGCCCTGCTGCGCGCCCAGGGCTGTCTGACGGGTTGGACGCTCGTCACCTCGGAGACCACGCGCACCGGCGCCGACCAGGGCGCGTTCCCCGGCGTTTTCCGCACCCGGCCCGGTGAGCGGGCGTCGGCGGTCAACCTGCTGACCCTGGGCGGGCTGATGAGCGCGGTGGCCATCGGCAGTGCGACGCCAACGCTGGCCCAGCAGTTCTCGACCGTGGCCAATATCGCCGTGATCCTCAGCCTCTATAATTATGGTCTGGCGGGGCTCTCGCTGATCCGGCTGGCGCGAACCTATCCGGCGAGACGGCGCTGGGCCGCCACCGCCACAGCGGTTGTGGCGATCGTCGCGAGTGGGGCGATCATGGCTTCGGCCAAGCCGGTTGAACTGCTCCTGTGCCTGTTCCCGCTAGGCGGGGCTGGGCTCCTGTATCTTTGGCTCCGCCGCCGCTAGGTTGGCCGCCAGTTTCGCGGAGGATCCATGCTGCCGGTCGATCTCTATCGGGGCGATGAAGCCTTGCGGAACGACCGCACGGCGGTCCTGCGCCGCACCTGGCAGTTCGTGGGCCATGAGAGCCAGGCCACCGGCGCCGGGGACTACCTTGCCGACGTGTTGGGTGGCGCGCCGGTGGTGGTGGTGCGCAAGCCCGACGGAGCGCTGGCGGGGTTCCACAACGTCTGCCGCCACCGGGCCGGGGCGCTGGTGGCGGACGGGACCGGCAACTGCGGCGAAACCTTCACCTGCCGCTATCATGGCTGGAAGTATGCGCTGGATGGGCGGCTGCGGAACGCCGTCGACTTCGGCTCCGCGCCGGGCTTCGACCCGCGCCAGTACGGCCTGTTCCCGGTGCGCTGCGAGACTTGGCGCGGCCTGGTGTTCATCAACCTGGACATGGGCGCGCCGCCGCTGGCCGACCTGCTGGCGCCGCTGGCCGTGCGCTGGCCGGAGGGGCAGGCGGGGTTCCCGCTGGTCGAACGGCGGGCGCACCGGATCGGTTGCAACTGGAAGACCTATGTCGAGAACTATCTGGAGGGCTACCACCTGCCGATGGTGCATCCGGAGTTCGACACCGACGTGGTGGTCTCCGGCTACTGGACCCAGATCGAAGGCGACATCGTGTTCTCCGGTGCCCCGGCGCGGGACGCCTCGGTCTATGGCGGCCTCTGGGGCTGGCTGTGGCCGAACCTGGGGGTCAACGTCTATCGCCACGGCTACATGATCGAGCGGATGACCGCAGTCGGACCGGCCGAGACGCGGCTGGACTACTTCTACTTCTTCGATCCTGAGGAGGCCGACGCCCTGCCGGAGATGATGAAGTTCTCCGACCTCGTCACCGCCCAGGACCTGGCGATCTGCGAGGAAGTGCAGCGCAACCTGGAGGCCGGCGTCTACACGGGCGGCGTGCTGTCGCCGAAGCATGAGACCGGCGTCGCGTGGTTCCAGAACCGCATCGTCGGCGCGCTGGGCCTTGGCTCAGCATCCATTCGTCGGGCGCCCGCGTATCCTGCGCCTGAAGGAGACGCCGCGAATGCCTGACCTGATCACGTTTTCGTCCGAGGGCACGGCCCTGCGCGGCCGGTTGTATTCAGCCGAGGGCGCGGGCCCGCGGCCCGTCGTCGTGATGGCCCATGGCTTCTCGGCGGTGGCCGACCAGCTGGCGCGCCATGCCCAGGCGTTCGCCGACGCTGGCTTCAACGCCTTCGTCTACGACCACGCGGGCTTCGGCCTGTCCGACGGCTATCCGCGCCAGGAGGTGGATCCGGCGCGCCAGCTGCGGGGCTATCGCGACGCCGTCAGCTTCGTGCGCACCCTGGCGGGCATCGACGGCGGCAAGATCGCGCTGTGGGGCTCCAGCTTCTCCGGCGGCCATGTGCTGCAGGCCGGGGCCCTGGATCCGCGCGTTACTTGCGTCGTCTCCCAGGCGCCGTTCATCTCGGGCTCTGAACTGCTGGGGATGCGCCCGGACCTGCCGGAGTTCGAAGCCGGCCTGTTCGCCGAGCGGGAGGCGCGTTCCTCCGGCGCGCCGCCGACGATGATTCCGGTCACTGCGCCGGGCGAGGGTCTGGCCGCACTGCCGGGCGACGACGCGCATGACTATTTTGCCAGCACCGAAAGCCCGACCTGGAAGAACGAAGTGACCTTCTCTTCGTTCGAGGCCGTCCGCGCCTATGAGCCGGCGTGGTGGATTGAGAAGCTCAGCCCACGGCCGCTGCTGATGATCCTGGCCCAGGACGACACCGTCACGCCGACCGCCCACGCCGAGGCCGCCTTTGCGCGAGCCTGGGAGCCGAAGAAGCTGGTCCATGTTCCCGGCGGGCACTTTGACGTCTACGTCGGCGCCGGCTTCGACCAAGCGGTTCCCGAGATGATCGCCTGGTTCAAGAATCACCTGCGATAGTGGTCTCGGCAAGGGCGGACTGAACCTTTCCGGCGTGCTAGGCTTTCTTTCGGAAACGCGAGAAGGGCCTGCCCGATGAAGCTCTCCGACGACGACCGCGACCGCCTAGCGCTGCATACGGCCTTCGCCGTTCACCAGATCGCCCGCTGGATCGCTGTTCGCGACGATGTGCCGAAGGATATCCGCGACCGACTGCGCGGTCACATCACCGCCCTCGAAGGGGTGATGGTCGCCAGCGGCCACGACTGGATCCGCGACGAGATGGAAGCGACCGAAGCGGCGCTCTGATTTTCGGGCGTCGCGACCCTCAGTCGCTGCGCACAACGTACTTGGTTACAACGTTCCGATCGTCAAGGCGGATCAGAAGCCATTCGTTGTCGATCGGGAAGAGGGAGCCATCCGGCCCGAGTACGTAGATAAGTTGCCACTCGCGTTCATTCCCGGTCGGTGGGCCGAGCAGCGCTCTCACCTCCACGCTCTTCATGCCAACCAGCGGGTGCTGCTTGAGCAGATCGGGCACCATTTGCGCACGTTGCCGAGTGCTCAGGTCGGCCTTCTGCCAACGAGCGGCATCGAATTCGGTCCGTGCTTCGAGCGAGCAGGACGAGATCAGCGCGGCGGAGACGAGCCACAAAAGCCAGCGCATAGACTTACTCCGCGGCCGCCTTCACCACCGCCGGCATCCGCGACCTATGGTACGGCCTGTCGCCCAGGATGGTGGCGCGGTTCATCACTCGGCGGGCCGGCAGATAGTCGTTGACCGCATAGTGCTGGGTGACGCGGTTGTCCCAGAAGGCCACCGCGTTCTGCGGCCACCGCCAGCGCACCTGGAATTCCGGCTTGGTCACATGCTCGAACAGCATGCCGAGGATGGCGTCGCTTTCCTTGCGGCGCAGGCCCTTGATGCGCTCGGTGAAGCCGAAGTTGACGAACAGGCCGTCCTCGCCGGTCTCGGGATGGGTGCGGACGACAGGGTGGGTCACGGGCGGATGCTCGGCCAGGGCCTGGGCGTGCTTCTCGGCCCCGGCGGCGTTGGCGACGATGCCGGTGCGGGGGAAGCCGCGGGCGAAGTCGTGGACCGCGTCCAGGTTCGACAGGAACGCCCGGAACGCCGGCGACAGCGCCTCATAAACCGCCCGCATGTTGGCCCAGATGGTGTCGCCGCCGCCGGGCGGCAGTGACTTGGCGTAGAGGATCGAACCCATCGGCGGGGTCTCGATAAAGGTCACGTCCGTATGCCAGGCGTCGTTGTCGGTGGGGTTGCCGGCGTGGTTGTCGAGGATGAACAGCTCCGGCGCCTCGGGCACGCCGGGGTATAGCGGGTGCGTGTGCAGGCCGCCGAACCGGGCGGCGAAGTCACGGTGCTGCACCGGCGTCAGGTGCTGGTCCTCGAAGAACAGCACCTGGTGCTTCAGCAGCGCCTGCCGCAGCGCCTCCGCCAGGTCGGCCGAGACGCCCTGGGAGAGATCGACGCCCTCGACGAGGGCCCCGATCGCGGGGGTCAGTGGTGTTGTCTGAAACCGGGCCACGACGGGTCCTCCTGGGCGAGCATCCGCCAGCCAACGCCATCTCTCGGCAAAGGTCAAAGCGGCGGATGACAGGAGCCGACACGCAGCTTAGGAGGCGCGCATGGAGTCGCTCTTTCGCGAAGCCCTCGCGCACCACAAAGCCGGACGGCTGGACGAAGCGGAGGCCCTGTATCGCCGCGCCGCCGGGTGGCGCCCAGCCTGGACGCTCGGCAACCTCGGCGTCCTGTTGCGCATTACCGGCCGCCTGGACGAGGCCGAGGCGGTGCTGCGTGAGGCCTTGGCCAGCGAAACCGGGAATGCGCCGGTGCGCCACTCGCTCGGCATGACGCTTCTGCAGCTTGGCCAGTATGCGGAGGGCTGGCGCTACTACGAGGCGCGTCACGAACTCACTCCCCTCGCGTCGGCCCCGCCGCTGCCACTCTGGCGCGGGGAGTCGCTCGCCGGGAAGCGCATTCTGGTCGTGAGTGAGCAGGGCCTCGGCGATCAGATGCTGCTGTCGCGCTTCATCGCGCCGTTGGCGGAACTTGCCGCCGAGGTTCAGCTGGCCGCGCCGCGCGTGCAATTGCGCCTGTTCGAGCCATTGCCCGCCAGGGTGTTCAACCCCGCGGGTTGGGACGGCGTGCAGGCTGATGCCTGGGTCGCCCTGGGGTCCGTGCCGCGCTGGCTGGGGTTCGGGCCAGGGGACGTGCCCGCACCTCCGATCCTGGGTCCGCTGCCGTCGGCGCATCCGCACGGCTTTGGTCTTATGGTCGAAGGCGCGCCAGGTAACCCCAACAACGTCCACCGGCTCCCACCGCCGAACGTGGTCCGCGCGCTGCGCGGCCTGGCTTCTTTTGTCGACCTGTCGCCCGCCGCCAGCGGCGTACGGGACTTCGCCGAGACCGCCGCGATCGTCGCTGGGCTGGAACGGGTGGTCACCGTCGACACCTCGGTGGCGCACCTCGCCGGGTCGATGGGCAAGCCCTGCTGGATCCTCATGCCGCAGGTCGCCGTCGACTGGTACACCAGCCGGGGAGACAACCGTTCCGGATGGTATCCCTCGGTCCGGCTGCTGCGACAGCCGCAGCCCGGGAACTGGGCGCAGGTCATCGGCGACCTGGCCGCGGTTCTGGATGCGCCCGTTCCAGCGGAAATGCTGGGCGCCTAGGTGTGAGCTCTCAATAGGTTGTCCATCCGACCCTGACCGGGGAAGCTGTGGTTGTGAAGCTACAGGGTCTCAGGAGGGGGTCGGATGAACGTCCACAAGAATGCCCGTCTGACGGTGCACAGTCGAGGCGAGT
>CALQQB010000094.1 GCA_943332615.1 Phenylobacterium deserti | reverse complement strand
CTACCAGACCTCAGACCACCGCACCGCCGAGCTCCCCACCTGGCTCCACCGCTACAACTGGCATCGACCCCACGGCGGGATAAAGTCCCAGACACCCATCAGCCGCCTCGGCTTGGACGCGGACAACCTATTGAGGCTCCACACCTAGGTGACCGGCGTTAGGTAGCACGACTTTGGTCGCATGGTAGCCGGCAGGCCGCCGGGGAAGCGAAAGAGCCCTACGGAGCGGGCTTCAAAACGCAAAGGCGTATTGGGTCGCGCTATGCGGATTCCGACGCCGCGCTTCGACACCTGCCGTTTTCGCCCGGGCTGGATCACCCGCGGCATCGGCCGCCAAGGAAAGAACCCAATAGGCTTCAGCCGTGTCCCAGCCCTGCACAATCTGTTGCTCGATCAGTCGCGCCGCCTCCTTGGGCCTGGCGTTGAGAAGATAGGCCTTGGCCAGCCCAATGGCCGCGTCGCCATACGGGCGGTTCCTGAAATTGGCTTCGGCCAGCGTCAGGGCCTTGGCCGGCTGGGGCGCCGCGCTCAGATAATGCGTCAGGGCGTGTCCTGCGATCGCCTCAGGAAAGCGCTTGGCGCGTTCCGTGTAGATAGCTTCTGCGCGATCGAGCAGGCCCTTGGAGCTCGTCGAATTGCCGGCTTCGGCCTCGATGAAGCCCAGCGCATCCAGATACTCCGGAGCGCCGGTCGCCTTGACAACCTTCTCGTAGGTCCGCTTCGCGCCCGGCGTGTCGCCCATGAGCCGGGCGACTTCCGCCAGATGCTCCTGATTCAGCCAGTAGCCCGGCAGTCGCTCGTCAGCCAGGGTAAAGAGCGCGCGCGCCTCCTCATAGCGGCCCCGATCGAGCTCGATCAGGCCCCGCTGCAGGGCGAGCCAGCTTTCCTGGATGGGAGATGCGCCGTGGTAGCGTTTCTCCGCAGCCTCCAGGAATGCCGACGCCTCGCCGGGCGCTCCGGTCTTGGCGGCGAACAGCGCCAGCTGGATATAGGTCTGTGGCGTGCCAACCTGGTCGACGAGGGCCCGGTAGATGATGCCGGCGTCCTTGTAGCGCCCGGAGTAGAACGCGATATCCGCCCGCGTTCCCAGATCTTCCGCGGTTCCCGCCAACCTGGGGCATCCGTCCAGGACCTGCTTGGCCCGGGACAGGCGGTGCAGCGCGAAGTGCAGCTTTGCTCGGGCCAGGCAGACACTGTCCGCCGCGCCGAACTGCATCTGAAGCCGGGCCATAAGGTCTTCCGCCCGACCGTAGTCGTCATAGTTTCCGGTCAGTCTCGCCCGCCGCGTGTAGAGACTCAGCAATTCCAAAGGAACCAGCGCACTCTGCAGCGGGCCTTTGACCAAGCTTTCACCTGACGCGACGGCGGCGTTGTCATCGGCCAGGATCGTCTCATAGGACGGTTTGGTCACGGACCCAGGGTCTGAGACTCCGGCAACCTCGCCCGGCGTCGGTGGCGTGCTCCCAGCCAGCCCCCAGCCCAGCAATGGCAAGAGAATCCCCGCGATCGCCCCCGCGGAAAAGCCCGCGAACGGACCACGGGGGAAGGCCGGCCAGGCCATCAGGCCCGCCCCTGCGCGGGGCGGGCTGCATCGATGGCCGGTTGGCATTCAACCCTGTCGCGGGACCCGATCTGCGCGGTCGTTGAGCCCCCTAGGATCACGGAAGGATGGGGCGCAGGTAAGGGAAGGCCGTTGGCAAGGCGAGGCCAGTTTCATCCCCGGTGAACCGGCAGGGAGCGGGACAGGCGGCCCCGACGGGACCGTTCCAAGGGTCGAGAACCCCGACCAATGTGTTCAGCGAGTGTGGCACCGCCGTGCCGCCCGTGGGTGTGATCTGGAGCAAGGCGGCCGACAGCAGGCGATCGACCACCGGATCGTCGAACGTCCGGCCGTTGGGGAAACCTTCAGGCGCATTAAAATCATAGGTGATGACGTCGGGCAGGATCACCGGCGCTGCCTGCGCGACGCAGGCGTCGACATTGACGTCGGCGTTGGTAACGGCGCCGGCGGCGGGCACGGTTGAGCACGGCGTCAGGCCCAGCGCGCGCAGCTCGGCCCCGATCTTGAAGTGGATGTTCTTCAAGGAATTGGGCTGCGGGCCAGCAACAAAGACGCCAGCGAAATCCCGGGCGTCATTGACCGGATCGCCGCGATTCAATTGGTCGCGCTGATCGTCGAAGGTGTTGGTGGAGATTCCCGGATTCAGGACGCCTCCACCGACGCCGGTCACGGTCACCGTGGTCGCGCGGGACAGCAGGGCGGTTCCGACCGCCGGTGCGCCGGTGCGGTCAACCCGGGTGTACAGGGGCGAGTCGCTGGGCGTGGTGTCGAACACGAATTCGCTCGCAGGCGGCCGGGTCGTGCTGACGGCCGGCGGTGCGCTCGATCCACCGGAGCATGCGCTCAGGAAAACGAGCGCTGTCGTGCTGGCGAGGAGACTGGAGAGCTTGGCTGTTCTGGTCATGTTTCCCGCCCCCGATCAGTTTGCGCGACGGGCGGTGGTCGCCCAGGCTTGAATTTTCGGCCGGCTGCCGCCGGACAGTGGCGCAACCACGTCGAGGTCCATTTCAAAGACGACGGCGGTGATGTTGCGATTGGCGAACGAGTCGCGTCGGGCGCGCGACCCGAGGCCAAAGCTGCTGACCACGTATCCGCCCGCGGGCGGCGGCGTCGCGAAGGCGGCGATCATGCCGTTGTAGCCTTCCGCATCGAAGAAGAACGGATCGTTGCGCATGCCGGCGAAAGCGCGGAGGCCCGTGGACGAGGTCAGCACCACCTCGGTCGCGCCGGAAAAGGTGCCGCCGGCGCCGGGAACGTTTTCAAGCTGAACGCCACAGCGTCCCGTATCCGACTTTCCGAACCTGGCGACCACCTTGATGGCGGGCGTGTTCGTGAAGGTTCCCGCGGCGTTCGCGCGGCCGATATTCAGGACATAGATCAGCTTCGGGTCGCAATAGACGATGTCGGTGCGTGACCGCGGCAGCGGACGGCCGCCAAAGGTGATCGACCCTACCAGGCGCTTGGGATTCTCAGGCGATATGAACAGGAAGACGTCGGCCAGATCGCCCGCCGGATCGGCGTCTGCGCCGGGCGACTCCGCGTGATCGGCGGCGATCGCAACACCCGCTGTGAGCGCCAGTGGGAATAGGACCGCAGCAAGCAGCATCTTGCGCAACATGGGCGAGCG
Organism: Phenylobacterium deserti; assembly: GCA_943332615.1. GTDB lineage: Bacteria > Pseudomonadota > Alphaproteobacteria > Caulobacterales > Caulobacteraceae > Phenylobacterium > Phenylobacterium deserti_C. The sequence goes on along the minus strand of CALQQB010000094.1, from coordinate 9,708 downwards.
TCTCCTGTGTTCTTGCGTTGTTGTGGCGTCAGTGACGGGCAGTCCTTGTACTCTGCGCAGACCAAGATCGAATTTTGTGGAGACTTACTAAACGGCAAATTTCCGCCGCGGCAAGCAACGATCTTCGGTGGACAGTGTTCGATGCGCTCGGCGCGGCATGTGCGGGTCCGTTAACCATGTTACTTGTCGCCACCACGGTTCGGATGCGCTGGAAGCTGAAAATAGTTTGCGCGCCGACTTTCCAGTAGAAGCGCCACATGGCCCCACCCGCAGCCCCCCTCGACGGCGAGTACAACTACATCGTCGTGGGTGCGGGGTCGGCGGGCTGCGTCGTCGCCAACCGGCTCTCCGAGGATCCGCGTAACCGGGTGCTGCTGCTGGAGGCTGGGGGCAAGGACGACTGGGTCTGGTTCCACATTCCGGTCGGCTACCTGTTCGCGATCGGCAATCCGCGGTCGGACTGGATGTTCGAGACCGAGGCGGAGCCCGGGCTGAATGGGCGGTCGTTGAAGTATCCGCGAGGCAAGGTGGTGGGCGGGTCCTCGGCCATCAACGCGATGATCTCCATGCGCGGCCAGGCGGCGGACTACGACCACTGGCGCCAGCTGGGCCTGGCTGGCTGGGGCTGGGACGACGTCAAGCCGGTGTTCCGGCGACTGGACGACCACTTCCTGGGCGACACCGAGCACCACGGCGCAGGCGGCGAGTGGCGGGTGGAACAGCCCCGCGTGCGCTGGGCGGTGCTGGATGCGATCGCCCGGGCGGCGGGCGAGATGGGCGTGCCGGCCACCGCGGATTTCAACACCGGCGACAACACCGGGGTGGGACTGTTCCACGTGAACCAGAAGCGCGGCCTGCGCTGGTCGGCGGCGCGGGGTTTTCTGAAGCCCGCGCTGACCCGGCCGAACCTGCGGCTTGAGACCGGGGTTCTGGTGGAGCGCGTGCTGTTCGAGGGCCTGCGCGCGAGCGGTGTCCGCTTCCGGCGGAAGGATGGCCAGGCGGTGGACGTGCACTGCCGCGGCGAGGTGATCCTGTCGGCGGGCTCGATCGGCTCGACCCAGATCCTGCAGCTATCTGGCGTCGGAGGCGCCGACGACCTGGCCGAGCACGGCGTAGCCGTCGTGGCTGACCGGCCGGGCGTGGGGCGCAACCTGCAGGACCACCTGCAGCAGCGGGCGATCTACAAGGTAGCCGGGGTGCAGACCCTCAACGAGACCTACCATTCGCTGATCCGGCGCGGGCTGATGGGGGCGGAGTACGCCCTGTTCCGAACCGGGCCGCTGACCATGGCGCCCTCGCAGCTGGGCATCTTCACCACCTCGTCGCCGGAGCATGAGCGGCCCAACATCCAGTTCCACGTCCAGCCGCTGTCGCTGGACCGGTTCGGCGAGCCGCTGCACCGGTTCCCGGCGGTAACGGTGGCGGCCTGCAACCTGCGGCCGACGTCGCGCGGGACGATTCGGCTTCGCTCGGCGGACCCGGCGGCCGCGCCGAGGATCGCACCCAACTACCTGGCCACGGATGAGGATCGCCGCGTCGCCGCCGACGCGATCCGAGCCACCCGGCGGCTGATGGGCCAGCCGGCGCTGAAGCCCTTCCAACCGGATGAATATCTGCCCGGCCCGAGTGTCGGCGACGACGAGGTCTCCCTGGCCAAGGCGGCCGGCGATATCGGCACCACGATCTTTCACCCGGTGGGGACGGCGAAGATGGGCCTGGCCTCGGACCCGTTCGCGGTGGTGGACGGGCGGCTGCGGGTGATGGGCGTCCGGGGCCTGCGGGTCATCGACGCCTCGGTGATGCCGACCATCACTTCGGGCAACACCAACACGCCCACGATCATGATCGCCGACCGGGGCGCGCGGTTCGTGCTTGAGGACCAGAAGGCCTGACGTTGGGTCGCCCTTGCCCGGCGCCGGCGCGACCGGCACGGTGTCCCCGAAACAGCGGGCGACCGCGCGCCAGGGAGACGAGACCAGATGGCCACCTTGAAGCGCTGGGTGCTGCGCCGCCGCCCCACCGGCGAGATCCTGCCGGGCGACCTCGAACTGGTCGAGGAGCCGATCCGTGACCTGGGCGACGGAGAGGTGCTGGTGCGCACTCTTTACCTCTCGCTCGACCCCACCAACCGCATCTGGATGAGCGACCAGGACCAGTACATGCCGCCGGTACAGATCGGCGACACCATGCGTGGCGGGTCGCTGGGCGTGGTGGTGAGTTCACGGTCCGACCGGTTCAAGCAGGGCGACGTGGTCAACACCGGCCTGGGCGGCTGGACCACCCATGTGATCGCCGACGGGGCCATGCTGTTCCCGGCGCCCGCGCTGCCGGGCGTGCCGCTGACCGCCTATATGAGCGTGCTGGGAGCGACGGGCCTGACGGCCTGGTTCGGCCTGTGCGAGATCGGCAAGCCGCAGCCCGGCGAGACCGTGGTGGTCTCCGCCGCCGCCGGCGCCGTGGGCTCGATCGTCGGCCAGATCGCCAAGCTGAAGGGCGCCCGCGTCATCGGCATCGCCGGCGGCAAGGCCAAGTGCGACTGGCTGACCGGGGAACTCGGGTTCGACGGTGCCATCGACTACAAGAACGAGGATGTGGGCGCGGCGCTGGACCGGCTGTGCCCGAACGGCATCGATGTGAATTTCGAGAACGTCGGCGGCGACATCATGGACGCCGTGGTGTCACGGATGAACAACTTCGGCCGCATGGCTCTGTGCGGAATGATCTCGACCTACAACGATAACGACCGCCCCGCGGGCCCGACCGATTTCGTGCGCGTGCTGATGCACCGCCTGACCATCCGCGGCTTCATCATCACCGACTTCCTGCCCCGCGCCGGCGAGGCCATGGCCGAGCTGATCCCCTGGGTGATGGAAGGCAAGATCAAGTGGAAGGTGCACATTGACCAGGGCCTCGACGGGGCCATGGATAGCCTGCAGCGCCTGTTCACCGGCGACCATGACGGCAAGCTGCTGATCCAGGTGTCGCCGGAGCCCTGAGGCCGACGTCAGAACCCGGCCGTGTTGGTCGGCAGGCCCAGGAACAGCCGCCCTACCGTCTCCAGGATGTTTGGAGAGACCATGAAGTGCTGGGTGGCCACGTGGATGTCGCGGAACTGCCGTTGCAGGGACGAGGCGGCGTAGACCGATGTTCCGCCGGCCAGCGCATACATCGCATCGACGACGGCCGCCGACTCGGCAACGGCGTGGTTGACGGAGAGGCGCATGTTGCGGCTGAGCTCGACTGGCACGGGCTCGCCGGCCAGGGCCAGGGCCCAGGCCTCGTCGAGGGCGCCGTAGAAGAAGGCGCGGGCGGCGCGCAGTCGGGCCTCGGCGCGGGCGATCTCGATCTGGGTGTAAGGGCGTTCCGCCAGCGGCGCGCTCGAGCCCCCCCGGCGCTTTTCGCCGGCCACGCGGGTGGCTTCCGTCAGTGCGGCGCGCGCGATCCCCAACGCCACGGCGCCAATCCCCTGCGCCAGCGGCGAGAAGGGCGGGAACCGGAACAGCGGGCGCTCCGGCAGGCGGGTGCGCAGGACGCCCGCGGCGTGGCGCGCCTCCACGAACACGTCCTTGACCTCGAAGGCCGTGCTGCCGGTACCGCGCAGGCCTGAGACGTGCCAGGTGTCGAGCGACGTCACCTGGTCGGAGCGGAAGAACAGCATGTGGTTGCGTGGGCTGCCGGCGGAGTTCAGCAGCGGCTGGCCGTCCTCGACCAGCACGCAGCCGCCGCCGACCCAGTCGGCGTTGGGCGAGCCTGAGCCCCAGTCCCATCGGCCGGTGACGCGGAAACCGCCCGGAACCTTGGTGGCCACGCCATTGGCCGCGAACACGCCGGTGGCCAGGCTGTCCGGCCGCGCCATGATCTCCCGCGTCGCCTCGTCGGTCAGCCGACCGAACGCCAGCGTGGTGGTGCAGGCGATGAAGGCCACCCAGCCGCAGGCTCCGTCGCCCTTCGCAAGGGCCTCGTAGACTTCCGCTGCCGTGCGAGGCGACACCTCGAATCCGCCGCAGGCCTCGGTGAGGAACAGCCGATAGAAGCCGGCCTCACCCAGGGCGCGCGAGAGGTCGGGCGGGATGCGGCCGGCGGCCTCGATCTCCGGCGCGCGGGGCGCGATCTCGGCCGCAAGCATATCGGCGCGGGCGATGAGATCCTGTTCGGTGGTCATCTGCGCCCTCCCCGGCCGAGCCAGCCGAGGAGAATTGGAGCGCCGTGTCAATGCTGAGGTGTACGTCCAGAGCGTTCGACGGTTCACTTGAACTGCCGATCGCTCAAGACTTTTGCCTAAAGATAGACCCTTCGTTGCGCTGAGCCTGATCCAACTTCGGCGATGGATGGTCTAGCCGAGGGCAGCCTGCAACTCGGGCCATTGGCGGACCAGGGTCGCGAGGTCGAAGTTATCGCGCCAGAGCACGATGCGGCCGTCGCGCACCTCGAAGACGGAGGTCACCGGAAGTTCCGCCCAGCGATCGGGGCCGAGCTGGTGGCGGTCCAACCGTTCCATGCAGACCATCGGGCCTTCGACGGCTTGGTACTTGACGATCAGCTGGTTGCTGATCGTTGGGGCGAAGAACGGCTCCAGCACGGCGCGCACGCCGGCCGGACCATGCACCGTGGCCATCGGCAGATTGGTATACTCACAGTCATCGGCGATCAGCGACAGGCCGCCATCATAATCCTTCACTTCCATCGCCTTGAGGAAGGTCATCACGACGTCGAGGGGAGATGCTGCGGGGTTGGTCATGGCGGCTCCTGGCAGGTTTGAGTCCCTCACCTACGGCCCGCGCAGCGCCGGCGCCATTACGCAGGAGGTAATGCGCAGACGACCTCTATACGGCCGTCATCGCAGTCGCTGGCACAGGACCGGCCGCTAGCGCATCGCGGGCCTGAGCGACAAGTTCCAGCGAGCGGATGCGCTTGGTCTGGTCGAAAATCTGAGCGGTGACGATCACCTCGTCCGGCCGGTGGCGGACGACGAAGGCCTCCAATCCGGCCCGCACCGTATCCGGCCCACCGACAACGGCTTTCGACAACGGCGATCCCGGCGCGGCGGTGGCGGCGGCCAGGGTTCCGTCGGTGTCCTCACGCGGCGGCGGCAGCGGGCCGGGCTGGCCGCGATGCAGGTTGATGAAGGCCTGCTGGATGGAGGTGAACAGGTGGCGCGCCTCGGCGTCGGTGTCCGCCGCGACCACGTTCAGGGCCAGCATCAGGTGAGGCTGGTCGAGGTATTCGGACGGCTCGAACCGGTCGCGGTAGATCATCACCGCTTGGTCCAGCATCTGCGGCGCGAAGTGCGAGGCGAAGGCGAACGGCAACCCCAGCGCCGCCGCCAGCTGGGCGCCGTAGAGGCTGGACCCCAGGATCCACACCGGCACGTTGGAGCCCGAGCCCGGCACGGCGCGGATTGCCTGGCCGGGCTGCGGGGCCTTCAGGAAGGCCATCAGCTCGATGACGTCCTGTGGGAACTGATCGACGCCGCCGGTCAGGTTGCGACGCAGCGCATGGGCGGTGCGCTGGTCCGTGCCGGGCGCACGGCCGACGCCCAGATCGACGCGACCAGGATAGATCGCCTCCAGTGTCCCGAACTGCTCGGCGATGATCAGCGGGGCGTGGTTGGGCAGCATCACCCCGCCCGAGCCCAGGCGGATGGTCGAGGTGCCTTCGCCGGCATAGGCCAGGGCCACGGCGGTCGCGGCGCTGGCGATGCCGAGCATGTTGTGATGCTCAGCCAGCCAGTAGCGTCGATAGCCCAGCCGTTCGGCCGCCTGGGCCAATGCGCGGCTGGCGCGCAGGGACTGGCCGGCGCTGCCGCCCTGGACGATGGGCGAGAGATCGAGAACGGAGAGGTCCACCATGGGGTCTATGTAGTCTCGCCCGGCGACATTCCCAGAGGCCCGATCAGCGAGGGGCCGCGGGCGGCGCGGCCGGAACTGCGCGGGGCGGCAGGGTACCGCCTTCGGCCAGGAGCTTCATGTTGGCCATGGCGCGTTCGAAGGTGGTGCGCCGGCGCTGGATCTCCGCCGCCTTCGCCGCCGCGTCGCCGGGGACGCCGGAGTTGTCGTAGACCAGGGTGTAGACGATCTTCGAGGTCTTCTTGGTGACCGGTCGGGCCTCCAGCAGGCCGTGGTAGAGGTTGTACGGGCGGCCCTCGTAGACCGGCTGGGTGTAGGCGTAGGACAGCTCGGTCCTCCCGACCATGATCTCGCGCCCGACGGTGCGCACCGCGCCGACCTCGCCGTCCTTGCCGGAGGTGATCTGGCAGCCCGCAGGGATCTGCAGCCACTCAGAGATGTCGCAGTATTTGCCGATCCGGGCCCACACCTCGGCGGCAGGCTTGTTGACGGCGATCTCCATCGGAATGGAGACATAGTTCGGCGCCTCGATGGCGAGCTTGGGCGGGGTCGGGGCCTGGGCGAGCGCCGGGACCGCAATGGCGGCGGCGATGGCAGCGATGACGCGGATGGTGGTCTTCATGTGTTTCTCCCCGAATTTGGGTATGGTCTGCCACAGGGTGGGTATGATCGCCTAGGAGAGTTCGGCGACCTTCCCCTACGTCAGGCTTGGCTCGGCGCATGATCGGCGTACGATCCGCGGACTCTCAACTGGACCCTGCCGCCATGCGTCACGCCCTCGCGCTCTTCCTTGGAACCACGCTGGCCACGGCCAGCCTCGGGCTCGCCGCCCATGCCGCCGATGCAGCGCCGGCCGGAAACCCCGTGTCCGCCTCGGCGGACTCCTCCATCCCGCCCAAGGGTTGGAAGCGTCCGGTGAACGCCATGGGCCAGCCGGACCTCTCCGGCTACTGGTCCAACGCCACCCTCACCCCGCTGACGCGAAACCGGCGCATCTCCGACAAGGCGTCTCTCACGCCGGCGGAGGCCAAGGCGTTCGAGAAGATCTGGGCCGACGCCCTGGCTGAATCCGACACGCCGACCGATCCTGGCGAGTCCACCGAGAACGTCCAGGCCAAGCTGACCGCCTCCAAGCTCGTGGAGATTCGCCCCGACTTCATCGCCGCCGGCGGCGACACCGGCGGCTACAACACCTTCTGGATCGATCCGGGCATGCACCTGGTAGAGATCAACGGCCAGTACCGCACCTCGATCCTCACCACCGACAACGGCCTGCCGCTGCCGCGCAGGGCCACGGCGCCGACGCCGCGCGGCACGCCCTATCGGGACGTCTACGACAGCTATGAGAACCGCTCGCTGGGCGAGCGCTGCATCTCCGGCTTCGGCCGCAACACCGGCCCGCCGATGCTGCCGAACGGCTACTATAACAACAACTACCAGATCACTCAGACGCCTGACGCGGTGGTGATCAATGTTGAGATGATCCACGACGCCCGGATCGTCCGACTGAAGGGCGGCCACCGCACCGACGGCCTGCGGCCGACGATGGGCGACAGCATCGGCCACTATGAGGGCGACACCCTGGTGGTCGAGACCACCAACCTGCCGGAGTCGCAGCAGTTCATGAACTCGTGGCAGAACCTCAAGGTGACCGAGTGGTTCACGCGGCTCTCGCCCTCCAAGATCCTCTACCGCTTCCAGCTCGAAGACCCGGCGCTGTGGGAGAAGCCCTGGGGCGGAGAGTACACCTTCAACACCCTGAACGGCATCGTCTACGAATACGCCTGCCACGAAGGCAACTATGCCCTGCCGGGGATCCTGGCCGGCGCCCGCGAGAAGGAAAGGCAGGAGGCCGCCGCCAAGACCACGGCGCCGCCGGCCGCGAGCGCGGCGCCGGCAAAAGGCAAGCCCGGAGCGGACTGAGCAGGGCTCTCACATCTAGGACGGGGGCGGACTGAGTCCGAGACGGACGGCTGCCGACTCCGCAGCTTTGGCGCGCACCTGGCCCACGACCTCCTCCACAGCGGCGATCACCACGCGGGGCTGGTCGAACTGGATGTAGTGCGAGGCGCCGGGCACGACCTGGTGGCGGCCGTGCGTTGACCAGGTCGCTTCGTCCTCCTGCATGGCGCGCCACTCGGCGTCCAGCCGGCGCCCTTCGTCGGCGCTGACGCCCATCGCCTTCAGCGCCTGGGGCGGGGCCGTGGCGGTGCGTGTGAGCACCACCAGCGGCCGGTCGCCGAGCCGCCGGTTTCGGCCGGCGACGGACAGGGTCTGGCTCAGGCCGCCGAACTCTCGCGCCGCAGCGTGCACCGACTGCGGCATCCAGGCGCCGGCGGCAAGAACCGTCCGCGGCGGGGCGTGGTCCGGCGCGAAGCTCCCCTTCGGGGCCAGCAGGCGCACCGCGCCACTCCAGGCGAGGCTGTCGCCCACCTTCATCAGGCCGGCGCCCGAAGCCAGATCCCGCCCGATCGCGTTGTGCAGGCGTGCGATCTGGTCGGGATGAGAGGCATCGACCAACACCAGCCCGGCGACATCGGCGCCGTACTGGCCGGTGAAGTTGAGCAGATAGGGTCCACCGAGCGAGTGGCCGACCATCACAAAGGGCGGCGCCTCGCCGGCCGTGGCCAGGGCGTTGTGCAGGTCCTGGGCCGCGCGGCGCGCGTCGAACGGACCGCTGGCCGTGTCACTCCACATGATGCCAGCGCGGCTATAGGCGCAGGCCCGGGTGGTCCTGGCGACCGCGTCGTGTACCTTGCTCCAGCTCAGCGCGCCCAGGGTGTCGAGACCGGACTCGAAGACGACCACGGGCGATCCCGCACCACGGCAGTCGATCTGCAGCCGGCGACCATCGCCCACGTCCACCAGCCGGCCGGGCGCCGGGAAGGACTGGGCGGCGTCGGCCCGGGACAGCCTCTCAAAGCCAGCCCCCGCCAACGCCGCCAGGACGATCAGGGCGACGACGCCCAGTGCGATCCGCCTCAGCCATGTTTTCATGACAGCTCCCGGGCCCCGTTCGGGGCCTGTCCGTCCCGAGTGAGGCGACGCCGCAGTGTTCGACCACGACGACGCTGGCGTCAAATGGCGCGGCTGGGGCCATCCAGAGCTTGCATCCCTGTCAGCTCGGGTTGTGCTGCGCTGCCTTAGAAGGTGCTGTGTATTCCGACGTTCCCGCGGCGCGGCGCCGCGAGCCGGCGGACCGGGCGATCAGGCCTTGGGAAACAGCGAGCCGCCGGCCGGCCCGGGCTTGGGCTTCTCCTGCTTGGGCTTGCGGGTCTCCTTGTTGGATTTCTTCTGTCCCTTGGCCATGTTCGTCTCCTGGCGACGCCGGCGCCCACCTGGAGGGTGGGGCGTGCGAACCCGCGGCTGAAGCCCGGATTCCCGCGTGCGGTCGTGAAGGTACGACACTATTGGCTTGGCCACGAGGGTATCGCACCGCAGCGCCGCTAACTCGCTACGGCGCCCCGTGATGCACGCGCTTCCCGAGCGGCGCTGCTACCGCCCGGCTACACCACGTCCTGGGACACGACCCACAGAGGTCGCGTTCCTAAAGGCCGCGCCCCGTCCCCAATACCGCGTCGCCCGCTCGGGCGGCAGGTCGCGGCCGCTTGAGCGATCGGCGGTTCACTTGAACCGCCGATCGCTCAAGGCTCTTGCTTGGAAAATAGACCCTTCGTCGTGCCGAGACTGATCCAACCTAAGCGCCGAAGGGTCTAGGTCCAATCGACATTCAGGGATTCACGGATCGCATGATGCGTGATTCATAGGTCTCCGTTTAGGCGGAGGTCTGTGATGGCTGTGAAGCGATACGAGCTGAGCGAGGTGCAGTGGGAGCGGATCGCGCCGTTGTTGCCGGGTAAGT
>CALQQB010000093.1 GCA_943332615.1 Phenylobacterium deserti | reverse complement strand
GGTCCACATACGAGAACAACGATCCCGTCCGCTCGTCCGAACCACGCATCAAACCACCTCAGGCGACCTCTCACCCAGAGTGAATCATGCCGAGTCCTGCGCCGCTACGGACTTCTTCAACAGCCTGCTAGACCAGTCGTCGCCGAAGTTGGTTCAGGCTCAGCGCGACGGCGGCCCTTTGTCGAACTGCGGCCCTTCGTCGAACTGCGGCCCTTCGTCGCCGATCACCGCCCACCCAGGCTTCGATCCCACCCAGATGTGGCCCGAAATCCCCACGCGCGGATCGACGTCCACTCCGCACGCACGCTCATCACCGCGTTCGAGCCGGTCCCCGAGGCCTTGCGGCATTGGGAGCAGTGGCAGAACTCCACCTTCGGCAGTTGCCCGATCAGGCCGAAGCGCACCTGGCCGCAGAGGCAGCCGCCGGTGGCCGTGAAGCTGGTGGCGTCCTGCGGCCGCTGGCCTCACTCACACGCTGGTCCCACCGACCGTCAGGCCGGTGATCTTCAGCGATGGCTGACCGACGCCGACCGGCACGCTCTGGCCGGCCTTGCCGCAGACGCCGACGCCGGGATCGAAGTCGAAGTCGTCGCCGATCATGGTCACGCGCGTCAAAGCCGAGGGGCCATCTCCGATCAGGGTCGCGCCCTTCACCGGCGCGGTGATCTTGCCGTCCTCGATCAGGTAGGCCTCGGTGCACTGGAAGACGAACTTGCCATTGGTGATGTCCACCTGGCCGCCGCCGAAGTTCGCGCAGAAGAGGCCGCGCTTGGTCGAGGCGATCATCTCCGCCGGGTTGTGCTGGCCGGCCAGCATGGCGGTGTTGGTCATCCTGGGCATCGGCATGTGAGCGTAAGACTGTCGCCTCGCGTTGCCTGTGGGCTGCAGACCCATCAGCCGCGCGCTCATCCGGTCATGCATGTAGCCCACAAGGATGCCGTCCTCGATCAGGATGGTGCGTTCGGTGGGCGTACCCTCGTCGTCCACGGTGAGCGAGCCGCGCCGGCCGGGCAGGGTGCCGTCGTCGAACACGGTCACGCCCTTGGCCGCCACCCGCTCGCCGAGCCGCCCCGAAAACGCCGAGGTGCCCTTGCGGTTGAAGTCGCCCTCCAGGCCGTGGCCAACGGCCTCGTGCAGCAGCACCCCGTTCCAGCCCGGGCCCAGCACCACGTCCATCTCGCCGGCCGGGCAAGGCACGGCGTCCAGGTTCACCAGCGCCTGGCGCAGCGCCTCGTCAACCTGGGCCTGCCACTTGTCGGGGGTGATCCAGGCCTCGAAGCCGGCCCGACCGCCCGCGCCCGTATAGCCGTTCTCCCGCTTGCCATCCCGCTCGACGGTGACCTGCACATTGATACGGCTGAGCGGCCGCACGTCGCGGATCAGCCGGCCGTCGGCGCGCAGAATCTCCACCGTCCGCCGTTCACCGGCGATCGAGGCCATCACCTGCACGATGCGCGGATCACGGGCCCGCGCCCAGGCGTCGATCTCCTGCAGCAGGGCCACCTTGTCGGAGAAGCCCGGCGAGGACAGCGGGTTCTCTTCCCCATACAGCTTGGTGTTGGTCGATCGCGGCGCCTCGGCGGAAATGCCGGAGTAGCCGCGCTTGGCCAGCTTGGCGGATTCGCCCGCCCGGCGGATCGCCGCTTCGGAAATCTCCGAGGCGTGGGCGTAGCCCGCCGTCTCCCCGGCCACCACCCGCAGGCCGAAGCCCTCGGTGGCGTCGTAGGCCGCCGACTTCAGCCGCCCGTCGTCGAACAGGAAGCTCTCGCTCTCGCTGCGTTCGACAAACAGTTCCCCATCGTCGGCCCCTTTGAGCGCGTCGGCGAGAATCTCCTGGGCGCGGGCGGGATCGACACCGGCGGCGTCGAGGATCGAGGGGGCGGGGACTGGGGCGTTCATGCGGGCAAGATAGGGGCTGCGAGCCGCCGCGTCATCTGCGGCTACTTATCTTCCCCCGCGCGGCGGCGGCCCCAAGTGCGGCGCCGACCGACGTCCGACCGATTCGGTCTCGCCTTCCGCGCCAGGCCAGCTTCCGGCGCCACGCCGTTCCCGGCTCGGTGGTGGTTTGGCCTGGGAAGGACGGCGCAGGCGGCGGAATTTCCTGCGGATTTCGGTCTCGCCGCCGGGCCAGACGCGCCTTGCGCGGGCCTTCGCCGAACAAGGTCACGCCGAACCCCCGCATGTCCGGGCCCCGAACGCCTTGGCAAGCCCCAGCGATGCGCGTATGGACCCGGCGAAGGGGCCAGTCGGGCGTGCAGGAGAGCGCGCCCCGCGCGTCCTGTTCCGCAGTCGGCGGGGCGCGCGTTGCGGGCGCCGCCGGCCTAGCAGACCGAGGGGACATGAAGTCGAGCTTTCACGGATTGCGGACGCGGGCGGCGGGTGTCCTTGCGGGCGCTGGCGCGGCGTTCTTTAGCGCCGCGGCCTGGGCCGAGGACACCATGGGCCAGCCGACCGCCGGCGCCATCGACCTGCAGCCGGGGGTGACGCCGCTCCGCGAGCAGGCGATCTGGTTCCACAACATCATCCTGTTGCCGATCATCACGATCATCACGCTGTTCGTGCTGGCGCTGCTGGTCTGGGTGGTCATCCGGTACAACCGCAAGGCCAACCCGGTTCCGGCGACCTGGAGCCACAACACCACCGTCGAGATTGTCTGGACCATTCTTCCGGTGATGATCCTGACGGTGATCTCGCTGTTCTCGTTCCGGCTGCTGTTCGACTATAACGACATGCCGAAGCCCGACGTGACCATCAAGGCGACGGGCTACCAATGGTATTGGGGTTATGAATACCCCGACCAGAAGATCGGCGAATTCGTCTCCAATATCCTGCCCGAGGACAAGGCGCTCGCCGCTGGCAAGCCCTACAAGCTGGCCGCGACCGAGCCGCTGGTGGTGCCGGTGAACAAGGTGGTTCGCGTCCAGGTAACCGGCGCCGACGTGATCCACGCCTTCGCCGTGCCCGCGTTCGGGATCATCACCGACGCCGTCCCGGGACGGCTGAACGAGACCTGGTTCAAGGCCGATCGCACGGGCACCTTCTACGGCAGCTGCCGTGAACTGTGCGGCGTCGACCACGCCTTCATGCCCATCGAGGTGCATGTGGTGACCCAGGCCCAGTTCGACGCCTGGGTGGCCTCCAAGGCGCCCAAACCTGCGCCGCCGCCCCCCGCCGCCGCGGGCGCCGCGACGCCCGCCGCCTCCACGCCCGCCGCGCCCGCCGCGGCGCCGGCCAAGACCTAAGCTGGGACCTCAGTAAGATGGCTCAAGCCGCCGCTCATGACGATCACGCCGCCGGATATGGCCACGGCGATGATCACGACCACAAGCCCGGGTTCTTCACCCGCTGGTTCCTGTCCACGAACCACAAGGACATCGGCACCCTCTACATCCTGTTCGCCATCATGGCCGGCCTGGTCGGCGGCGCCCTGTCGGGCCTGATCCGCTGGGAACTGATGGAGCCGGGGATTCAGGTCTTCACCAAGGGCTCTCTGCTCGACCAGACCGGGCTCGTGGAGGCCTCCAAGCACGGCTACAACGTGGTGGTTACCGGCCACGCCCTGATCATGATCTTCTTCATGGTCATGCCGGCGATGATCGGCGGGTTCGGCAACTGGTTCGTCCCGCTGATGATCGGCGCGCCGGACATGGCGTTCCCGCGGATGAACAACATCTCCTTCTGGCTGCTGGTCGCGGCCTGGGTGCTGCTGGTCACCTCGATGTTCGTCGATGGCGGGCCGGGCAAGGGCTTCGGTGGCGGCTGGACGCTCTATCCGCCGCTCTCGACCCTAGGCCACACCGGGCCGGCCATGGACTGCGCGATCCTGTCGATCCACCTGGCCGGCGCCAGCTCGATTCTGGGCGCCATCAACTTCATCACCACGATCTTCAACATGCGTGCGCCGGGCATGACGCTCCACCGCATGCCGTTGTTCGTCTGGTCGATCCTGGTGACCGTGTTCCTGCTGCTGCTCTCGCTGCCCGTGCTGGCCGGCGCGATCACCATGCTGCTCACGGATCGCAACTTCCACACCCACTTCTTCGACGCCGCCGGCGGCGGCGACCCGGTCATGTTCCAGCACCTGTTCTGGTTCTTCGGGCACCCGGAAGTGTACATCCTGATCCTTCCCGGGTTCGGGATGGTCTCCCACATCGTCTCGACCTTCTCGCGCAAGCCGGTGTTCGGCTACCTCGCCATGGCCTACGCCATGGTGGCGATCGGCTTCGTCGGCTTCGTGGTGTGGGCCCACCACATGTACACCGTCGGCATGGGCATCCAGCTGCGGGCCTACTTCGTGGCGGCCACCATGGTCATCGCGGTGCCCACGGGCGTGAAGGTGTTCTCCTGGATCGCCACGATGTGGGGCGGTTCGATCAGCTTCAAGACGCCCATGCTGTGGGCGATCGGCTTCATCTTCCTGTTCACGGTGGGTGGCGTCACCGGCGTGGTGCTGGCCAACGCCGGCATCGACTACCAGGTTCACGATACCTATTACGTGGTCGCTCACTTCCACTACGTGCTGAGCCTGGGCGCCGTGTTCGCGATCTTCGCCGGCTTCTACTACTGGTTCGAGAAGATGTGGGGCGTGAAGTACAACGAAGGCCTCGGCGTCGTACACTTCTGGATCACCTTTGTTGGCGTGAACCTGATCTTCTTCCCGCAGCACTTCCTGGGGCTGCAGGGGATGGCCCGTCGCTACGTCGACTACCCCGACGCGTTCGCCTATTGGAACAAGATCTCCACCTACGGCTACATGATCACCGCCGTGGGTGTGGGCGTGTTCCTCTTGGTGCTCCTTGAATCGGCTATCCGTCGCCGCAAGGCTGAGGCCAATCCGTGGGGCGAGGGCGCGACGACGCTGGAATGGACCCTGTCCAGCCCGCCGCCGTTCCACCAGTTCAACGAACTGCCGGTGATCAAGCCCGACGCCCACCACTAGTGATCCTTACCTCCCCCATCGCGGCAGCGATGGGGGAGGGGGACTGCCCGCCGAAGCTGGCGCAAGCCGGCTGAAGAGCGGGGGGTGGAGGGGGCAAGCCTCGTCCACCGACTTCAAGACCGAGAACCAACCCGCCTAACCTGGGGTTTGCCCCCGCCACCATCGGCTCTGCGGCCGATGGTCCCCCTCCCGCCGCTTCGCGGGGGAGGTAAGAAGGGCGCCCTTCCCGCTTTCAGAGTACACCGATGGCCATGCTTGAGGCCCTGAGCCCCACCAAGACCCCCGCGCGCTGGCAGGATTTCGTCCTGCTGCTCAAGCCGCGCGTGATGTCGCTGGTGGTGTTCACCGCGCTCACCGGCCTGGTCTGCTCCGGTCAGCCCATGCACCCGCTGCTGGCGGTCGTGGCGATCCTCTGCATCGCCGTCGGCGCCGGCGCGTCGGGCGCGCTCAACATGTGGTACGACGCCGACATCGACGGACAGATGCGTCGCACGCGCGGCCGGCCGGTCCCATCCGGCAAGGTGCAGGGCGCCGACGCGCTGACCCTTGGCGTGGTGCTGTCGCTGTTCTCGGTGATGCTGATGATCATGGCGGTGAACTGGCTGGCCGCCGCCCTGCTGGCCTTCACCATCCTGTTCTACGCCGTCGTCTACACCATGTGGCTGAAGCGCTGGACGGCGCAGAACATCGTCATCGGCGGGCTGGCCGGCGCCCTGCCGCCAGTGATCGGTTGGGCGGCCGCCACCGGGACGGCGCCCCTGAACGCCTGGCTGCTGTGCGCCATCATCTTCATGTGGACGCCGCCACACTTCTGGGCCCTGTCGCTCTACACGTCGGAGGACTACGCCAAGGCCGGGGTGCCGATGATGCCGGTGGTCAAGGGCGCGAAGTCCACGCGGCTGCAGATCCTGGTCTACAGCCTGCTGCTGATCCCGGTCTGCGTGGCGCCGGCCTTCACCGGTCTGGGTGGCGCGGCATATCTCGGTGTCTCGAGCGTTGGCGGCGCGGTGTTCCTCCTCCTGGCCTTCCGCCTGTACCGCAGCAACGCCGGCGAGGCGGCCGACCCGCGTAACGACGACGGCCTATACGATGTCCGCGCCGGGGCCCGCGACGCGCGCAATCTGTTCGCGTTTTCGATCCTGTACCTGTCGCTGCTGTTCGCCACCCTGCTGGGTGAGCACCTGGCCGGCGCGACGCCGCTGGAGTTGTTTCGATGAGCGATCCCACCCGCGAGGCGGAGAGCTTCGCCAAGGCCCGGCGCGGCCGCAACATTGTCCTGGCGCTGGGGCTCATCGCCTTCGTCGTCATCGTCTTCATGGTCACCGTGGTCAGGTTGGGCGCCAGTGTCATCGACCGACCCCTCTAGCGCGCCCCAAGGCAGCGCAGAACGCCGCAACGCCCGCGTCGCGCTGATCTGCGTCGCGGCTTTCGCGACCATGACCGGGGCCGCCTTCGCGGCCGTGCCCCTCTACCGCGCCTTCTGCCAGGCCACCGGCTTCGACGGCGCCACCAAGCGCGCCGAGTCCAACGCCAACACCGTGCTGGCCCGCCGCGTCACCGTGCGCTTCGACGCCAACATCCGCGGCGACCTGCCCTGGACGTTTACGGCCCAGCAGCAGTCTCAGGACGTCCGCATCGGCGAGACCAAGCTCGCCTTCTTCAAGGTCACCAACCACTCTGACAAGCCGGTGAAGGCGCGCGCCGTCTACAACGTCGTGCCCGAGCAGGCCGGGGTCTATTTCGAAAAGCTGCAGTGCTTCTGCTTTTCCGACCAGACCATCGCCGCGGGCGCCACGGTAGAGATGCCGGTGCTCTATTTCATCGACCCCAAGTACGCGCAGGACATCAACACCAAGGGCAAGCCCGAGGTGACGCTCAGCTACACCTTCTATCCTGCGGTCGAGACCAAGGCCGAGGTCACGCCGCCGCCGCCGAAGGGGTAGCGCGCTTCACTCCCTCTCGGCTTCGCGGGGGTTGAGGCGGATATCCGCTTGGCGAACCCTTGGCGGCGGCGCTATAGCCTCCACGACTGTGCGCGACTCCAGGGGGCCGCGCGCCTCGGGAACGGCAAGGGACTAGGACCGCGATGGCCGCTGGCGTGAAGCACGACTACCACCTGGTCAATCCAAGCCCCTATCCGCTGATCGGCTCGATCGCGGCGGTGGTCATGGCCCTTGGCGGCGTCGCCTGGATGAAGGGCCTGTTCGGCATCGCCCAGCACAACCCGGTCCTGTTCTACGCGGGCCTTGCTGGCGTGCTCTACACGATGTTCGGCTGGTGGTCGGAGGTGGTGAAGGAAGCCAACCAGGGTGATCATACCCCGGTGGTGTCCATCGGCCTGCGCTACGGCATGGTGTTGTTCATCGCCTCGGAAGTGATGTTCTTCGTCGCCTGGTTCTGGATCTTCTTCGAGATGGCCCTGTTCCACGGCAATCGCGTGCTAGGTCCGATTGAAGAGGTCCAGGCCGCCTGGGCCACCTTCCCGCCCAAGGGTATTGAGGCCGTGCCGGCGTTTGAGCTGCCGCTGGTCAACACGCTTACCCTGCTGCTCTCGGGCACCACGGTCACCTGGGCCCACCACGCCCTGCAGGTCGGTGACCGCCGGAGCGCCAAGATCGGCCTTGCGCTCACCGTCGCGCTGGGCGTGCTGTTCACATCGATCCAGGCCTACGAGTACAGCCACATCTTCAAACACAACTACTTCTTCGGCGGCGAAGGCCAGCAGAGCTCGGGCCTCTACGGATCGTCCTTCATCATGGCGACCGGCTTCCACGGTTTCCACGTTCTGGTGGGCTCGATCTTCCTGGCCGTCTGCCTGATCCGGCTGATGGGCAAGGGCTTCTCGCCCAAGCAGCACTTCGGCTTCGAAGCGGCCGCTTGGTACTGGCACTTCGTGGACGTGGTGTGGCTGTTCCTGTTCGCCTTCATCTACGTGATCTTCGGCGCACATCACTGAACGTAACCCGCCCGCTGCTGGCCGGGCTCGCCGGCCGGTGTCCGAACTGCGGGAAGGGGGCCCTGTTCCAGGGCTTCCTGACGGTGGCGGCGCGGTGTGAGAGCTGCGGCTACGATCTCTCCAAGGCTGACTCTGGTGATGGGCCGGCGGTGTTCGTGATCATGATCGCGGGCTTTGCGATCGCCTTTGCGGCGTTGATCACCGAGTTCACCATCCATCCGCCGATCTGGGTCCACCTGGTGATCTGGCTGCCGCTGACGGTCGGCCTGTGCCTGGGCCTGCTGCGCCCGCTGAAGGGCCTGATGCTGGCCGCCCAGTTCATGAACCGGGCGTCGCAGGCGCGTCATGACGACTGAGCCCCATGCGCCTCTGGCTCGCTTCCCGATCGGACTGACGGTCGCCGTCGCTATCGCTTTCGCCATCCTCGTGGGTCTGGGGACCTGGCAGTTGCAACGCCTGCAGTGGAAGGAAGGCCTGCTCGCCAAGCTCGCCGCCCTCCAGGCCGCGCCGGCCCGTCCCCTGTCGGCCGTGCTCGATCAGGTGGCCAAGGGTGCGGACGCCGAGTACACGCGCGTTTCGGTGAACTGTCCCGGCGTCGGGACCGCGCCCTTCCTCGAACTCTACTTCCTGCGCGACGGCCAGGCCGGCGTGCGGCTGATCTCCGCCTGCGCGGTCCAGGGTGGTCCCTATCGCAGCATCCTGGTGGACCGCGGCTTCGTGCCCGACACCGTCTCCGTCCGCCCGAAAGTGGAAAGCGGCCGCACACCGGACCCGACCGCCGCCCCGCTGATCGGCATCCTGCGCAAAGCCGACAAGGGCAACCTGTTCTCGCCCAGGAACGCGCCGGGCGGCTGGTACACCCGCCAGGTCGCCCCGATGGCGGCGGCCCTGAAGGCGCCCGCGGCAGCCCCCCTGTTCCTGATGGCCGAGACGCCGACCAATCCGGACTGGAAGGCGCTGGTCCCAGCGCCGATCCCCGCCGACATCCCCGACAACCACTTCGAATACGCGCTCACCTGGTACGGCCTTGCCGCCGCTTTGCTCGGCGTCTATGCCGCCATGCTCCTGCGGGCTTTTGGCCCGCGAAAACAACAAACCTGAACGATCGTAGATCGCTCGGGCGCAGGCGGGCCTCCTGATGCGTTTTATCTCGACCCGTGGGCAGGCGCCCGCGGTCGGTTTTACCGACGCGGTCCTGGGCGGTCTGGCCCCGGACGGCGGCCTCTATGTGCCGCAGGACTGGCCGACCTTCTCGAAGGCGAAGATCGCCAGCTTCGCGGGCCTGTCCTACGCGGCGGTCGCCGCCGAGGTGCTGGGGGCCTTCGCCGGCGACGAGATCGCGCCGGCCGATATGCGCGCCATGTGCGAGGAGGCCTACGCCAGCTTCAGCCACCGGGCCGTGGTTCCGATGGTGCAGATCGGGCCGCAGACCTTCATCGCCGAGCTGTTCCACGGCCCCACCCTGGCATTCAAGGACGTGGCCATGCAGATCCTGGCCCGGCTCTACGACCATCTGCTGGGCCAGCAGAAGCGCCACCAGACGATCCTCTGCGCCACCTCCGGCGACACCGGCGGCGCGGCGGTCGAGGCGTTCCGCGGCCGCCAGAACGTCAAGGTCGTGACGATGTTTCCGGAGGGCCGCATCAGCGAGGTGCAGCGCCGGTTCATGACCACCACCGGCGACGCCAACATCGCCTGCGTCTCGGTCCAGGGCACCTTTGACGACTGCCAGGCCATCCTGAAGGACGCCTTCCAGGACCAGGCGCTGCGCCAGGCCGTCGATCTGGCGGCGGTCAATTCGATCAACTTCGCCCGGGTGGCGGCCCAGGCGGTCTACTACTTCACCACCGCCGCGGCCCTGGGCGCGCCGGGTCGGGCGGTGAACATGGTGGTGCCGTCCGGCAACTTCGGCGACGCCTTCGCGGGCTATGTCGCCCTGCGGATGGGCCTGCCCATCAAGCGGATCGTGGTGGCGACCAATTCCAACGACATCCTGGCGCGCGCCTTCTCCACCGGCCGCTATGTGCGCGGGACCGTGCAGCCGACCATCTCGCCGGCCATGGACATCCAGTCAGCCTCCAACTTCGAGCGGCTCTATTTCGAGGGCGTCGAGCGGGAAGCCACCGACACCGCCCGGGCCTTCGAGGGCTTC
The DNA here is from genome assembly GCA_943332615.1 of Phenylobacterium deserti. Classification (GTDB taxonomy): domain Bacteria; phylum Pseudomonadota; class Alphaproteobacteria; order Caulobacterales; family Caulobacteraceae; genus Phenylobacterium; species Phenylobacterium deserti_C. The sequence continues at coordinate 2,981 of CALQQB010000093.1, read as the reverse complement.
GCGAAGACCGGGGTGATCGACATCCCGCCGGGCGCGCTGGGCGCCATGCAGGCCATCTTCACCGGCGTCGCCATCGGCGAGGACGAGACGGCGCGCACCATCCTGGCGACGCTCAACGAGACCGGCGAGCTCATCGACCCCCACACCGCCGTCGCCGTCGCCGCGCTGCGCCATGTGGATCTCGAAGGCCCCACGGTGGTGATGTCCACCGCCCACCCCGCCAAGTTTCCCGAGGACGTGGCCAAGGCCTGCGGCGTCACGCCGGACCTGCCGCGCGGGGTGGCCAGCCTGGCGGGCCGCGCGGAATGCTTCGACCGGCTGCCGGGCGATGCCGAGACCATCAAGGCCTACGTGCGCGCCTTTTCGGAAGGCTGAGGCTATGCCCCCCCCCACTACCCCCAAGGTCCATACCCTCGCCAACGGCGTCCGCGTCGTCTGCGACCCGCTGCCCGGTTGGCAAACCGTGGCGCTGTCGGTGGTGGCCGGGCGCGGCGCGCGGTTCGAGGACGAGGCCCGCAGCGGCTGGTCGCACCTGCTCGAACACATGGTGTTCAAGGGGGCCGCGGGTCGCTCGGCCAAGGCCATTGTCGAGGCGATCGAGGCGGAGGGCGGCCACATCAACGCGGCCACCGGCTATGAGCGCACCAGCTTCCAGATCCGGGCGCTGAAGGGCGGCCTGGACCTGGGCTCGGCGGTGATCTCCGACCTGCTGCTGAAGCCCACGATGGATGCTGCGGACCTCGCCCGCGAGAAGCAGGTGGTGGGCCAGGAGATCGCTGAAGCGGCCGACACCCCCGACGACCTGGTGTTCGAACTGGCCCAGACGGCGGCGTTCGAGGGCTGTCCGTTGGGCCGCCCGATCCTGGGCACGACGCAGTCGATCGGCCCCGCGACGGCGGAGACCCTCGGCGCCTGGCGGACGGCCCTCTATGCGCCTTCGACCCTGATCATCAGCGCCACGGGCGCCGTGGACGAGGATGAGCTGCTGGCGCTGGCTGAACGCGACTTCGGCGGCGCGGCCGGCGCGGGCCTTCCGGAGCCCGAGGCGGCGGCCTTCGCCGGCGGGACCCGCACGGTCGCCAAGACCCTTGAACAGGCGAACCTGGTCCTGCTGCTGCCGGCGGTGGGCGTGAAGGATCCTGACTATTTCGCGCTGCGCCTGCTGGCTGAAATCCTGGGCGGCGGCATGGCCTCGCGGCTGTTCCAGGAGGCGCGCGAGGTGCGCGGCCTAGCCTACGCCATCGACGCCTATTCAGAGACCTATGCCGACACCGGCGTGCTGGGCGTATTCGCCGGCTGCGCGGCCGGGGATGCGGCGGAACTGGCGCAGGTGACCGCCGAGCAGATCCTGGCCCTGACCGAGCCGGTCGGCGAGGCAGAGCTCGCCCGCGCCAAGGCGCAGCTGAAGGGCGCCATGTTCATGGGCCGGGAGTCGGCGCTGGCCCGCTCCGAACACGCCGCCGGCCAGGTGCTGCTGTTCGGCAGGGCCCTCGACCCCCAGGACGTGGCCGCCGAGATCGACACCGTGACGGCCGCGCAGCTGGCCGCGCTCACCGCGAAAATCCTGGCGCCGAAGAAAGCGTCCGTCGCCGTGCTGGGCCCGAAGAAGGCCCTGAAGGCTGCCGACACGTTCAGCCGCGCCCTGTTCGGGTAGGGCGCCCCGACCGCGACTGAGCCCGGACCAAGCGGGTCAGCGCTCGAGGCGCGTCTCAGGCCGCCGCCTCGGCCCGTTCGTCGGCCCCGTCGAGGATCGCGTGCAACGCCCCGAACAGGTCCTCCACACGAATCGGCTTGGCGACGACGCTGTCCATCCCGGCGGCGCCATACTCCGCCACCTGGTGGGCCATGGCGTTGGCGGTGACGGCGATGATCGGGGTGCGGGCGCGACCGGTCTCGGCCTCCAGGGTGCGGATGGTCCGGGTGGCAGTGGGGCCGTCCATGACCGGCATCTGGACATCCATCAGGATCACGTCCCAAAGTTGGTTGCGCCAGGCCTCGACGGCGGCGGCCCCGTCACCGACAATCACCGGCTCGATGCCGACCTGCTGCAGCAGGGTGCGCAGCACCAGCTGGTTGACGCCGTTGTCCTCGGCTGCCAGCACCCGCACCGCGCAGCCGGGCTCGAACGGCGCTTCGCCGGTCCCTGGCGACACGCCATAGGCCTCGTCCTTCATGCGCGGCAGGGTCACGGTGAAGCTGAACGTCGTACCCTGCCCCTCGCGGCTCTCGACCTCGATGACGCCGCCCATCATGGCGGCCAGGTCGCGGCTGATGGCCAGGCCCAGGCCTGCGCCGCCGAAGCGCCGGGTCGTGGAGGCGTCGGCCTGTTCGAACCTGTCGAAGAGGCCCGCCAGCCGGTCGGCGGGGATGCCGATGCCGGTGTCGATCACCTGGAACGCCAGGGTTTCGCCGTCGCGCCGCACCCTGAGCCGGACCTCGCCGGCCTCGGTGAACTTCAGGCCGTTGGCGATCAGGTTGGACAGGATCTGGCGCAGGCGGGTCGGGTCGCCACGATAGACGCCGGCTGCGTCTTCCTCGGCGTCGAGCACCAGCTCCAGGCCCTTGTCCAGCGCCACGTCGGCGAAGGTGGCGTGCACCCCCTGCACCAGCGGCGTCAGGCTGAAGTCGGCGACTTCCAGGTCCAGCTTTCCGGCCTCGATCTCGGAGAGGTCGAGCAGGTCGTTCAGGATCACCAGCAGGCCCTCGCCCGACTGCCGGATCGTTTCGACGCGGGCCTGCTGGACCGGGCTCAGCGCGTCGGTCGCCAGCGCCTGGGCCATGCCCAGCACACCATTCAGCGGCGTGCGGATCTCATGGCTCATGGTCGCCAGGAAGACGCTCTTGGCGCGGTTGGCGGCTTCCGCCGCGGCCAGGGCCTCGACCATGTCGGTGATGTCGATGGCCACCACGATGATCCCCGCGATGCGGCCGTCGAAGTCGCGCCACGGATGGATTTCGGTTCGGAACCACAGCACGGGGCC
>CALQQB010000092.1 GCA_943332615.1 Phenylobacterium deserti | reverse complement strand
GGGGCCGCCGCGACCCATTTTAAGCAGCGCTTCTTCCTGCCGCGCGATCTGCCGCTGGCGCAACCCGGCGTCGTCGAGGCGCAGCGCCACCTCGCGCGCCAGGTCGTGGCCGTTGCAGTCGTCCTGGATCAGTTCCGGCGCGACGAAGGCCTGGGCGGCAATGTTGAAGAGCGTGACATAGCGGGTGCGGATCATGCGCTTCAGGATCGCGTGGGTTAGCGGCCCCAGGCGGTAGCCCACCACCATCGGACAGCCGGCCAGCGCCAACTCTGTTGTCACCGTGCCGGAACAGGCCAGCGCCACGGTTGCGGCCCGCATGGCGTCGCGCTTGGCGACCTCACCTTCGACCACATGCGCCCGGTGCGGCCAGCCGGCGACGCGGGTCTTCACCGCCTCTGCCACGGTCGGCGCGGCCGGGACCACGACGTGCAGGCCAGGGCGCTCGGCTTTCAGCCGGGTCACCGCGTCCTCGAACGCCGGCATCACGCGCTCGATCTCCACCGGCCGGCTGCCTGGCAGGACCAGCAGGATCGGTTCGTCAGGCCCGGCCCCGATCTCATGACGCAGCCGGCCCGGATCGGCGGTCCCAAAGTCGATGGCCAGCGTCGCGTCGCCGATAAAGGCCGTCTCCAGCCCCTCGCGCTCGAACAGGGGGGCGTCGAAGCTGTGGATGGTCAGCAGCAGGTCGAACCACTGCGCCGCCGTTTTTGCCCGGCCCGGCCGCGACGCCCAGACCTGGGGTGCGACGTACTTCACCAGCGGCAGCTTCGGGTCCAGCCGGCGCAGGCGCTGGGCCACGCGCAAGGTGAAGCCCCAGGAATCGATCAGCACCGCCACGTCCGGCCGCTCCCGCGCCGCCAGCGCCGCGGTTTCATCCGCACGCCGCACCACGTTGGGGTAGGCTAGCAGGCCTTCGAGAAGGCCAAAAATCGACAGGTCGGCGATGTCGAAGGGGCTCTCGACGCCCTCGGCGGAAAGCCGCTGGCCGCCCACCCCCACAAACCTCACGCCGTCCCCCAGACGGCGCCTGAGAGCGCGCGCGAGACCCGCTCCACGGTCGTCGCCGGAGGCTTCGGCCGCCACCAGCATCACGGTGAGCGGCCGCACCCTCACGGCGTCTGCGGCTCGACGCCCAGGATGAAGACGCCCAGTTCGTCGGCGAGTTGGATCACCGCCTCGCGGTCGAGCACCAGCAGGCCGCCAGCCTCGCCCACGATCCCCGCCAGGCCGGCGCGCGCCGCAGCATGGACCGTCGCCAGGCCGATGGTCGGGAGGTCCACCCGCGTTTCCTGGATCGGCTTCGGCGCCTTGGCCAGAACCCCCGCCCCGGCGCCCGGTCGGCCTTTCAGATGCGCCGGCAGCTCGGCGACCCGCGCCAGCATGGCGTCGGTCCCCTCCTGGGCCTCTACCGCCAGCGTCAGGCCATGCGCCACCACTGCGGCCTGGCCAACATCCAGCCGCCCGATGGCGCGCGCGATCTCCAACGCCTTGAGGGCATCGGCCAATTGGTCGTCACCCGGCATCCGAGCTCCCAGCGGCCCCGCCTTCAGCGACAGGTCGTCCATCACTTCATGGGCGCCCTCGACAGCGAAGCCTTCCTTCTCGAATTCTGAAACCAGCAGCCGCAGCAGGGCGTCGTCGCCCTTGCGCGCCGCGGTGATCGCCTTGGGGAGCAGCATCAGGCCGCGCAGGTCAGGAACCAGGCTGTTGAAGTCCGGCCGCGACACCTGCCCGGCGAGGCAGATCGCCTGGCAACCCGCCCGTTTCAGCGCCTTCAGGCACTTGCCGATCTCGGCCAGCCCGACCTCGGCGCCCGCGTAGTCCTCAAGGCCGGAGACGGCGAAACCCTTCAGGCGAACCACGAACAGCGGCCGGCCCGACCGCTCGCAGTGCCGGGCGATCTCGACCGGCAGCCCCCCGCCCCCGGCGATCAGGCCCAGCTTCCGCATCACCCCCACCCCGCCCGTCATATTTCGCGGGCCGGCTGGCAGAGCGGCCGGCTGGCGTCGGCCCGGATAAAGTCGATGATCTCCATCACCGGTGCGCTCTTGCCGAAGGCGGTCTCGGTGTCTTCGATCCGCTCCTGGAAGGTTCCCTCCTCGGCGAACAGCAGCCGATAGGCGGAGCGGAGCTCGCCGATGGTCTCGCGCCCGAAGTCACGACGCTTGAGGCCCACCAGGTTCAGGCCCTCCAGGTGCGCGTGATTGCCCCAGACCATTCCGTAGGGGATCACATCCTTGGTCACCGCCGCGAGGCCGCCGATGAACGAATAGCGCCCGATGCGGCAGTACTGATGCACCGCGGCCAGCCCGCTGACGGTGACGAAATCCCCGACATGGACGTGGCCGCCCAGGGTCGCAGAGTGGGCCAGCACCACGTTATCGCCCACGATGCAGTCGTGCCCCACGTGGCTGGTCGCCATATAGAAGCCGTCGTTGCCTACGCGGGTGACGCCGTCGCCGCCGGGGGCGGCGATGTGCATGGTCACGTGCTCCCAGATTTTGTTCCGGTCACCGATGATGAGTTCAGTGGGTTCGCCCTGGTAGCCGGTGTGATGCGGCGGCCCGCCCAGGTTGGCGAAGTTGCGAATCGAGCACCCGGTCCCGATCGTGGTGCGGTTCTCGATCACCACATGGGCCAACACCTGGGTGCCGGCGCCAATCTTCACGCGCTCTCCGATGATGCAGTACGGTCCGACGCTGACGCCGTCGGCCAGTTCAGCGCCCTTGGCGACCAGGGCGGTTGGGTGGACTTCAACGCTCAAGGATCAGGTCTCCACGACCATGGCGGCGAACTCGCACTCGGCGGCCACCTTGTCGCCGACCATCGCCTTGCCGGCGAACTTGAAGATATCCCCGCGGTGGCGCACCACGCGGACCGGCATCCGCACCACATCGCCGGGCCGCACCGGTGACCGGAACCGGCAGTTGTCCGCAGACATGAAGAAGATCGCCTTGCCGCCGACATCCACATCAAGAGACTTGGACATCAGGACCGCCCCGGTCTGGGCCATGGCCTCGATCAGCAGGACGGCCGGCATCACCGGATAGCTCGGGAAATGCCCTTGGAAGAAGGGTTCGTTCACCGTCACGCACTTGATGCCGATGATCGACTCCGAGGCCTTGTACTCCTCGCAGCGGTCCACCAGCAGGAACGGAAAGCGGTGCGGGATCCTGGCCAGAATTTCCGTGATGTCGATATCGGTGGGGTTTGCCGCCACCGGCGCCTTGCGCGTCACTATGCTTCCCCCGATTTTCGGCTCATTCGGGCCAGCAACGCGGCCTCCCGAAGCCACTGACGGATCGGCCGGGCCGGTAGTCCGCCCCAGGTCTCGCCCGCTGGAATGTTCTTCATCACCCCGGCGCCGCCGGCTACGCGCGCCCCGGCCCCGATGGTCAGGTGGTCGGCCACCCCGCATTGTCCGCCGAACTGCGCACCATCGCCGACCGTCACGCTCCCCGAAAGGCCGGCGTGCCCGGCGATCGCGCAGTTTCGTCCCACGCGCACGTTGTGGGCGATCTGCACCATGTTGTCGATCTGGGTATTTTCGCCGATCACCGTGTCCTCGAACGCCCCGCGGTCGATGCAGGCGTTGGCGCCGATCGAGACACCGTCCTGGATGATCACCCGGCCCAGTTGCGGAATGTCGATGAGGCCCTTGGGCCCAACGGTCGCCCCGAACCCCGGCTCACCGACCACGGTTCCGGCCGCGATCTTCACCCGGTCGCCGATCAGCGCGAAGCCAATGGTGACGTTGGCGGCGATCTCGCAGTCGCGCCCGATGGCGACGCCAGGGCCGATGACGGTGTTTGGTCCGATCCGGCTTCCACGCCCGATCTGAGCGGCGGGTCCCACCACGACGCCGGGACCCAGCACCACTTCGGCCTCAAGCCTGGCGTCCCGGGCCACCGCTTCTGTCCCGACAGGCCTCGGCCGGTGCAGGCGCCGGGCCGCCGCGGCATAGGCGGCCTGCGGGTTGGCGACTGTCAGCACCGTGCAGCCCGCCGGCGCCAGGTCGGCCAAGTCGGGCGGCAGGAAGCAAGCCCCTGCCCCGCAGTTGGCGAGTTCGATCGCGTACCTGCGGTCGGTGACGAAGGTGATGCGGTCTGGCCCGGCATGGGCCAGAACCGCCACGCCACTGACGCGCCGGCCGGCGGCCCGCGCGTCAGCGAGCCCTGCGCCCGTCAGGGCGGCGAGCTCGCCCAGGGTGACGGGGCCAAGGTCCTCGAAGAATCGCGGATCGGGCATGGGCCTCTTTAGGCGCTTAGGCCCCGCCCGTCGCGGCCTACCGCGGACGCGCGGGGGCAGCGGCGGCCGGGGCAGCCGATCCCGGGCCGTCGAGGCGTTCACGGTCGAACGCGAACTGAGTGATCTTGGCGTTCAGCGAGGTTACCACGGCCGGTGTGATGTCAGCGGCCGGGTTGGCCAGAACGACGGCCTGGCGGTTGACCAGCATGGCGCACTTCTGGGTCTGGTAGACCTGACGTATCAGCGGCTCCATCTCCTCGCCGACCCGGTTGACCGCCTTCTGTTCGGTGGTTTGGATCTCGCGGTCCCGTAGCTGGGCCTTGCGTTGCAGGGCCTGGGCGCGGACCTGCACGGCGGCGGCGCGCTGCTCGAACACGTCCTGCGCCAGGCTGGCGCGCTGGGTGTCCAGGGTCTTGGCCTCGCTGTCGATCGCCGTCTTCTCAGAGTTCAGCTCCGCGTTCACCTGGGCGACCAACTGTTGCAAGCGCGTGTTCACGTACTTGCCGACCGTGGAGCTGCTGATCGCACCTTCCACCGATACGACGCAAATCCCCGGAACGGCTGGGCCGTGGACAACCGCGGGCGCTGCGGGGCCTGGAGCCGGAGCCGGCGCTTGGGCGGAGGCGGCGGAGGCGCTCGAAAGCGCGATCGCGGCGGCGAGACCGCCCGCGACGAAGGTTTTGGAGATCATGTCTATTGGAACCTGGTTGAAGTGGAGAATCGGAAGGTTTCCGGGCGGTCGTAAGCCTCTTTGGCCAGGACCTTGGAGAAGTCGAAACGGATCGGACCCATCGGCGACTTCCAGAATATGCTGATACCCGCCGACGCCCGCAGCGACAGGTCGTCGCGAATGCAGACGTTGCGCGTGCCCGCCTTCGCCAGGTTGGAGACCGTCATTGTCGGATCGGTGGGGCTGGCGATGGTCGGGTTCAGGCAGTCCAGGTCGCCGGCGCGATAGTTCTTGTCCGCCTTGTCGAGGAGGCCAAGCGTGCCGAAGTCGCTGAACAGCGCCGCCTTGATCCCGTACTGGTCAGGCAGGAAGGTGGGCACCACCAATTCGACAGTGCCGATGGCATAGGCCTTGCCGCCCAGGGCGTCCGCCCGCGTCAGCGACAGGTCGCGCGGCCCGATGCCCGCGGTCTCGAACCCGCGGAAGTCCAGGCCGCCCTTGTAGTAGCGGTCGTTGATCCGCACCGAGTCGCCCGACCAGCCGAACGCGTAGCCCGCGAAGCCCTGGATCGAGAAGATCAGGTCCTTGGTGAAGCCGTGGAACCACGCCGCCTCGATGTCGGTCTTGATGTAGTTCACGTCGCCACCCAGACCGGCCACGTCCTGATTGAGGTCGACGTAGAAGCCCCGCGTTGGATTGAGATAGTCGTTCCGACGGTCGAGGCGCGCACCATAACCCACAAGGGAGGTAACCCGCTTGCCCACCTGGTCGCAGAGGGCCGACGACAGCACCTGGCCCTGGGTCGGGTCGCAGAGCAGGCCGGCGATCTTGATGTCGTCCTGGCGAACCGTGTAGCGCAGCGCGCCGCGGCTATCGATGCTGAGCGGGAAGCTGGCCCGCAGCGTCGAGCCGAAGGTCGTGGTCTCGTAGGCTGAGAACTGGGACAGATCGTAGCGGTAGCCGTAGACGTCTAACCCGGCCGCCACGTCGCGATTGAGGAAACGCGGCTCAGTAAACGAGAAGTCCAGTTGCTGACGAAGGGAGCCCACCGAAACCCGCGCTCGCACGTCCTGGCCGCGGCCGCGGAAGTTCCGCTCGCTGATGCCAAGGTCCAGCACCAACTTATCGACCGAGGAATAGCCGGCACTGAACGACAGCTCGCCCGTGGGCTGCTCTTCCACTTTCACCTGCAGGGCGGTGCGGTCCGGCGCAGAGCCCGGAATTTCGGTGATTTCCACATCCTTGAAGAAGCCTAGCGAGCGGATCTGGCGCTTGGAGCGGTCCACCAGGGCACGGTTGTAGGCATCGCCTTCCACCACGCTCATCTCGCGGCGAATGACGTAGTCCAGGGTCTGGGTGTTGCCGACCACGTCGATCCGATCGACGTAGACTCGCGGACCTTCGTTGACCTGGAAGGTCACGTCCACGACGCCCTTCGCGCGGTCCGGCACATATTTTGGCCGCACGTCCACGAAGGCGAAGCCGGCCGCGCCAGCCGCGAAGGTCAGGGCGTCAGTCGCCTGCTCGATCTGTTCGTCCTGATAGATCTGGCCCGTGCGTACCGGGACCAGGGATTCGAGCACCGTCTTGTCCAGCTTCTGCAGCGTGGTTTCGACATTGACCTTGCCGAACTTGTACTTCGGCCCTTCGTCGATCGTGTAGGTGAGGACGAAGCCGTTCTTGTCCGGCGCCAGCTCCGCCACCGCCGACGACACGCGGAAGTCATAGTAGCCGCGGTTCCGGTAGTGCTTGCGCAGCTGTTCCTTGTCGTACTCGAGCCGGTCGGGGTCGTAGTTGGCGTTATTCGAGAAAAATTTGTACCAGTGGGTCTCCTCGGTCACGACCACGTCGCGCAGGTCGTTGTCGGAGAAAGCCTTGTTACCCAGGAAGTTGACCGAGAGGATGCCGCTCTTCGGACCCTCATCGACCTTGAAGATCAGGTCGACGCGCTTCTGCGGCAGTTCGATGATCTGCGGCGTCACATTGGCCGAGATGCGGCCCGAGCGCCGGTAGAGTTCAACGATCCGCGACACATCACCCTGCACCTTTGAGCGGGTGAAGATGCCACGCGGCCGCACGCTCACTTCGTCGCGCAGCTTGTCTTCCTTCAGGCCTTTGTTCCCCTCGAAGATCACCCGGTTGATGATCGGGTTTTCCACGACGGTGATGATCAGGTCGCCATTGTTGAAGGCAATGGTCACGTCGGAGAACAGGTCCGTGCGGAACAAGGCCTTCACGGCGAGGTCGATCCGCGCGGAATCGACCGTCTCCCCCGGCTGGACCGGCAGGTAGGAGATGACGGTCGATTGCTCGATCCGCTCATTGCCCTGCACGAGGATGCGTTGAATCACCCCGCCCTGCTGCGCCTGAGCGCAGGCGACGCTTGGAATCACGACGGCCGTTGACCCCAGGAGCAGGGCAAGGCCGGAAGCAAGCGCGGCGCGGGAGGCGCGGGTTTGAAACATCGAATCAGCCGTTTGAGGGGCGTAAGGGCCTATGAGAATAGGCGACCGAACAGGTTGAAGACACGCAAGCGCTGCAAGTCGTTCCAGGTGGCGAACAACATCAATCCGAGAACGAGTGCAAGGCCCACGCGATACCCTGCCGCCTGAACCTTGGCGGCAAGAGGGCGCCGGGTGACGGCCTCATACCCATAGAACAGCAGATGGCCGCCATCGAGCACCGGCACGGGCAACAGATTCATGAAGCCGATGCCCACCGAGATCACCCCGATCAGCTCGAAGATCAGCAGCAGGCCGTTGATCGCGAAAGTCCCGGCGGTGGGCGACACCCTCGCCGCGTGCTTGGCAAGGTCGCCAGACAGCTGCGCCATGCCGAGCGGGCCGGCCAGCTGGTCGGCCTTCTCGCGCCCGACGAACAGCCGGCCCACATAGTGCACCGTCTGGGCGATGGTGGTCACCACGCGTTCGCCCCCGCCGACGATGGCTTCCGGAAGGTTATAGCGGCGCATGGTGATGTCGCCGGGACGGCCATTGTGGCCGAGGCCCAGCCGACCCAGCTGCTGCGGTCGCCCGAGCTTGTCAGGCACCGTGCCCCGCCGCGGCGTGGCCAGGATATCGAGTTCGGCGCCATCACGCCGGACCCGGAACATGATGGGGGTGTCAGAACTCAGGATCACCTTGTTGATGATCTCGTCGAAGCTCTCGATCGGCTTGCCGTCCATGCCGAGGATCAGGTCGCCTGGCTTGAAGCCGGCCGCCGCCCCAGGACTGCCTGCGGCGACCGTATCGATGCGCGGGCGCGTCAGGGGCTCGCCGAACGCCATCAGCAGAGTCGCGAACACCACCATCGCCAGCAGAAAGTTCGCGATCGGGCCCGCGGCCACGATGATCGCCCGCTGCCACAGCGGCTTGAAGTGGAAGTAGCGGTTGATCTCGTCCCCGCGGCCCTCATCGACCAGTTGTCGGCGCATGGCCTGGAGATCGTCCGCATCAGGAATGCTGGCGGCGTTCTCGTCGCCGGCGAAGCGCACATAGCCGCCGATCGGCATCCACCCGATCCGCCACTCGACGCCGGCCTTGTCGGTCCATTGGGCGATTGCCCGGCCAAAGCCGATTGCGAACCGATCGATCTTGGTGCCTAGCGCCTTGGCGGCCAGAAAGTGACCCAGCTCATGGATCGTGACTACCACCCCGATCACGATCAGGAACGGCACCACATAGAGCAGGATCGACTTCAGCAATTCCATCCGGCGTGTCGCTCCATCAGGCGGCGAGGCCGATCACGACCTCATCCGCCACGCGCCGGGCCTCGGCGTCGGTGTTTCGCGCGCTCTCCACGGCGTCGTCGTCGAAGGCCATAGGCGCCACGACACGATCCATGCGTTCCAGAGTCTCCGCCACGACGTTAGGGATATCCAGAAAGCGGATGCGACGGTCAAGGAAAGCCGCGACGGCGCGCTCGTTGGCCGCATTCATCGCCGCCGGCGCCCGCCCCCCCGCGGCCAGCGCCTGTTTGGCGATGGTGAGCGCCGGGAACTTCTCCGGATCGGGATGCTGGAAAGTAAGCGGACCGGCCGTCACCAGGTCCAGCTTCGGCGCCGGCCAGGGCAGCCGGTCCGGCCAGGCGAAGGCGAAGGCGATCGGCGGCCGCATGTCCGGCAGGCCCAGTTGGGCCAAGGTCGAGCCGTCCGCATACTCCACCAGCGAGTGGATGATCTGCTGAGGGTGAACCAAAACCTCGATCCGCTCCGGCGGCATGGCGAACAGGTAGGCGGCCTCGATGACCTCCAGACCCTTATTCATCATGGTCGCGGAATCGATCGAAATTTTGGCGCCCATCGAGAAGTTGGGGTGCGCCAGGGCCTGCTCTCGGGTGGCCGCAGCCATCTGCGCGCGGGTGGCGTCGCGGAACGGGCCGCCCGACGAGGTCAGGATCAGCCGCGTGACCTGGGCGGCGATCGACGGGTCCAGCACCTGAAAGATCGCCGAGTGTTCCGAATCGACCGGGATCACCACACCGCCGGCCAGCTTGGCGATCCTCAACAGCGACGGCCCCGCGCAGACTAGGCTCTCTTTGTTGGCCAGCGCGATCACCGCCCCGGCCTTTGCCGCCGCCAAGGTGGGTGCGAGACCCGCGAAGCCCACAATGGCCGACATCACCCACTGGGCGTCGGCGGCGGCGACGTCGCGCACCGCCCCTGCCCCGGCCGCCGTGGTGATCCCGGAGCCAGCCAGCCGCTCGCGCAGTTCAGGCAGGGCGGCCTCGTCCTCGATCACCGCCACCTGGGGCCGCCAGCGCAGCGCCTGCTCGGCCAGCCGCGCGGCGTTCCTGCCCGCCGTCAGCCCCACCATTTCCAACTCGAGACCAGCCTGATCGAACAGGTCCAGCGTCGACATCCCGATCGAGCCCGTCGAGCCCAGGACGCTGACCTTCCGCGGCAGGTTCAATGTCCCCATCCCACTTCGTTGGCGAGCCGAAGCGCCGCCATTACAACGACCGCAAACATCAGCCCATCGACGCGATCCAGCAACCCGCCGTGGCCGGGGATCAGATCACCGGAATCCTTCACCCCGAATCGGCGCTTCAGCGCTGATTCCCAGAGGTCTCCGGCCATTGTCGCCAGCCCAACGGCCAGGCCGATTAAGCCGGCGGCCCAGATGTTCAGATGGAAAACCGGCATTGCGATCGGCACACCAACTTCCGCGAGCAACAACGGCAGCACCGACATGAACGCCCCGCTGACGGTCGCCGCAACCAGACCGCCCACAAATCCGGACCAGGTCTTGTTCGGCGAGAACCTCGGCCAGAGCTTCGGACCCTTCAGCGCGCTACCGAACAGGAACGCGCCGACATCGGCGGACCATGTGGACACGAACAGCATCAGCACCCACCAGTTTCCGTGGGGCGAGAGCACCTGGTTGGAATCTCTCAACCAGACCAGGCACAGGGCGGCCGGGGCGATGTAGAGCACCCCATAGGCCGTATCCCCAGGTCGCTCGGCGATGCCTCGCGCGACGATCGCCGTCGCCAACGCCGTGGCCAGGATCGCCGCCCAAGCCCAGTGGAAGTGGCCGCGATAGCCGACGAACACGGCGATCAGCACCGCCGCCGCCACCGCCGCCGCCACCCGGCTGGGCGCGTTGGGCGCGCTCATGCCGCCCCACTCGATGGCCAGCAGAGCCACGCCGATGGCGATCAGCACGAGATAGGGCCAGCCGCCGAACCAGGCGGCGGCCAGGGCCGCCGGCCCAATGACCGCGGCCGACGCAACGCGCAGGCCGAGGTTGGACCAGTCGAACCGCTTAGCCCGCGGCGAGGATGTCATCAGCAACGACTGCGCCGTAACGACGATCCCGCTTGGCGAATTCCGCCAGGGCGGCCTTCAGGTGTTCTTCGCCGTAGTCGGGCCACAGCACGTCCTGGAATACCAGTTCGGCGTAGGCAGCCTCCCACAGCAGGAAGTTGGACAGCCGTTGCTCACCCGACGGGCGGACAATGACGTCCGGCGGCGGCGAGCCCGCTGTCGCCAGGAGGCCGCCGAACATGGCCTCGTCCAGGTCCCCGGGCGCCTTTCGGCCGGCAGCCACCTCCTCGGCGAAGCGGCGCGCGGCGTCGGAGATGTCGGCCTGGCCGCCGTAGTTGAACGCGATGTTGAGGTTAAAGATCCGATTATGGTCCGTCCGCGCCTGGGCATCGTCCACGAGCCGCACCAGTTCCGTCGACAGTCCTTCCCGCCGGCCGATCACCCGCACGCGGACGCCTTCGCGCTCAAGCCGGCCAATGTCGCTCTCGAAGTATCGCTTGGGCAGCGCCATCAGCTCCGCCACTTCGGCGGCCGGACGGCTCCAGTTCTCGGTGGAAAAGCCGAACACCGTCAACCAGCCGATCCCCAGCCCGGGCGCCGCCGACACGGTTCGTTTCAGCGCCTCAACACCCGCTCGGTGACCCAGGGAACGGGGCAGCCCGCGCTGCTTCGCCCAGCGCCCATTCCCGTCCATGACCACGGCCACGTGCAAAGGCGGGGCGTGCGACCCCTCTGTGGTGGTCGCGCCTGCGAACGGAGGCTTGTCGGCGGCGGCCATGCGTAAGCGTGAATCCTTCGCGAGATCAGACGTGCATGATCTCTTGTTCTTTTGTTTTCAAGGCTTCGTCCACGCGCTTGATGGCTTCGTCGGTGATCTTCTGCACCTCCGTCTCCATGCGCTTCTCTTCGTCCTCGCCGATGACGCCGTCCTTCTTGGCCTTGCGGCAGTCTTCGTTGGCGTCGCGGCGGATATTGCGGACGGCCACCCGTTGCTGCTCGGCGTACTTGCCGGCCAGCTTGGCCAGATCCTTGCGCCGCTCCTCGGTGAGCGGCGGGATCGGCAGGCGCAGGGTCGTGCCATCGACCACGGGGTTCAGCCCCAGGTCCGACGCGCGGATCGCCTTCTCAACCGAGATCACCAGGGCCCGGTCCCAGACCGAAACCGTGATCATCCGCGGCTCGGGAACGCTCACGGCTCCCACCTGATTGATCGGCACCTGCGAGCCGTAGGCATCCACCCGGATCTGGTCCAGCAGGCCGACGTTGGCACGGCCGGTGCGCAGCGAGCCGAATTCATCGGCGAGGGCCGAAACAGCCTTGTCCATTCGGTCTTTGTACTTCGAGAGCACAGGCTTCTCGGTCGTGGCCATGGCGGTGTCTCCGTCCTTGTTCGGCTTGCGCTCTTGTTGGGCTTACGTGTCGGTCGTGCTGTCGTCGATTGTCGTGAACACGCCTTCGCCCTTCAGCACGGTCATCAGGTTGCCGCGCTCACGAATGTTGAACACCACGATCGGGATGTGATTCTCGCGCATCAGGCTGACAGCGGAAGCGTCCATCACCTTAAGGTTCTTCGCCAGCACGTCGTGGTAGCTCAGCCGCTCGTAGCGCGTGGCCGAAGCATCGGTCTTCGGGTCGGCGGTGTAGACGCCATCGACGCTGGTGCCCTTGAACAGCGCTTGGCAGCCCATCTCGGCGGCGCGTAGGGCCGCGCCCGAATCGGTGGTGAAGAACGGCGCGCCGACGCCGGCGGCGAAGATCACGACCCGGCCCTTTTCCAGGTGCCGCAGGGCCCGCCTGCGGATGTAGCGCTCGCATACAGCTTCCATCGGGATCGCCGACTGGACGCGCGTGAAGACGCCGATTTTCTCCAGCGAAGCCTGCAGGGCCAAGGCGTTCATCACCGTCGCCAGCATGCCCATGTAGTCGGCGCTGGCGCGTTCCATCCCGGCCTCAGCCAAGGCCGCGCCGCGGAAGATGTTACCTCCGCCGACCACGACGCAGATCTCGATACCGGCCTTCGCCACCTGGGCGATTTCCTCGGCCACCGCGCCGAGGGTCTTGGGATCGATGCCGAAGCCTTCGCCCCCGACGCCCGCCTCCCCCGACAGCTTCAGGAGGATTCGTTTGTAGCGAGGCGCGTCGGCGACCATGAGGGAATCCCGGGTAAGCTGTAGGAACATACATGAAGGGCGCGGCGCGTCTAACGCACCGCGCCCCTCTCAGAGTCTGTCGGTATGGCCCTTAGGCTTGGCCAGTCATCGAGGCCACTTCGGCCGCGAAATCGTCGGTCTTCCGCTCCACGCCCTCGCCAAGAGCGAAGCGCACGAAGCCCTTCACCACCAGCGTGGCGCCGACGGCCTTGCCGGTCTCGGCCACCAGTTGCTCGATGGTCTGGTCCGGGTTCATCACGAACGGCTGCTTCAGGAGGACGACTTCCTCCATCCACTTGCGGATCCGGCCTTCAACCATGCGCTCGGCGATCTCCGGGGGCTTGCCCGATTCGATCGCCATCTGGATCTGGATCTCACGTTCCTTGGCCACGATCTCCGGGTCCAGTTCGCTGACGTCCAGCGCCAGCGGCGGGGTCGGCGTGCCGGCCACGTGCATGGCGATCTTGCG
>CALQQB010000091.1 GCA_943332615.1 Phenylobacterium deserti | reverse complement strand
CTGGTGATCGCCGTGTTCACGGTGGCGATCATGGCCGTGGCCAGGGTCGTTGTACCGATCGACGCCGTCGCGCTCAGGGACGCGCCGAGCACCGTGCCGCCCAGAGACAGGTTCTGGGCCTGGACAGTGATCTTCGACGTGGCGTCCGCATTGGCGAGCGAAGCGATCGAGGTGCCGCCGGACTTGACCATGTTGACGCCGTTGAAGTCGGCGTTGCTCACGGCCTTACCCAGTTGGTCGCGCAGGGCCTTGAAGTCGTCGTTCAGGGCCGCGCGGCTGTTGGAGTCGAGCGAGACGTCGGCGGCCGCCAGGGTCTTTTCCTTCATCTGAAGGAGCAGGTCCGAAACGGTTTCGCCGGCCGAAATGGCCACATCGACGGTCGACTGACCGCGCTGCAGCGACTCCTTGACCGCATCCAACGACCGGGACGTGGCGCGCTGGTTCTGGGCGATGGCCCAGATGGCGCCGTTGTCCTTCGCACTGTTGATTCGCTTACCGGTGTTGATCCGGTTCTGTGTGGTGCTCAGCTCCATGTTGGTCATGTTGAGGTTTTGCAGCGCGAGTTGGGCGCCAGTGTTCGTGTTTACTGAGTTCATAGGCATGGTCGTTGTCCATCCATTCTGGAGGGGTAATCCGACGTTTTCGCCGGTGAACGATTCTTCGCTCGGACATCACCTCGCAAACGGTGGGCCAGAATTAACCACATCAAGTCGGACTTTATTGTCTGTTTTTATTAGGTAATTTTAGACCAAGGCGAGCCTTGCACGCACCTGGTGCGGGCGGTTTCTGCCGCCCGGCAAGTCCTGCCGGGCCCCTTTGACCCACGAAAAAGGGCCGCGGATAATCCGCGGCCCTCGATATATGGAAGCTGAGTTGACGGGCTACGCGGCGGCGGCGCCCTGGCCAGCCAGGCCCTGCATGATCATGCGATTGACCTCGATCAGGGGCTCGAAGTCATCCTGGTTGCGGATCACCAGGCTGGTGTGCTTGTCGACCCAGATCGCAAGCGAGATGATCGAAGCGCGCAGCGCCGCCGGCAGGCCGTTGCCAGCGTCAGCGCAGTCATGACCTAGAATCGACCACATGCGACGGTTCCAGTCGAGCGCGTCGGCCCGCTTGGAAATCTCGATGCGGTCCAGGGAAGAAGCCTCGATCAGGGCACGTGTGACCTGGGCGAACAGCCGATATTCCGTATCGCGGGGGTTCTCAGCCCGCGTCGCCGCCTGCTGATAGGCCTGTAGGGACATTCCCCAACCTTTCGTCTTCGTATTCGATGAGTTTGCGGCAGGTCATGAGCGCTCGGTAGTACTCGCGCGCCATGCAGAATTTCGAGATATTGACACAGTCGGCCAGGACCGACGGGTTGGCGATCACGCTCATGAACTCGGTCAGGCGGCGCACGAATTCGTCGTAGAATTTCTCAGCGTTGCCTTCGTCGAGGTACATCATCATGACCGGGAAGTAGATTCTACGCGCCGGCGTCTGGACATCGTCAGGCTGCATGATGTCCTTCTCGCGAAGAACAGAAGCCTTGTTCTGCAGCACCAGGACCGATCGTCGGTCCCCGTTCTGTACAACGGCGCCGTTGAGGACAAACCGTTCCCCAGGCTTCAGCGATAGTTTCAGCGGCAAGGTCCGCTCCCAAATCTCGGCGCCGGCGGGCCGGCGGGACGAATCGAATTCCTCATTCTCGCCCCGTTGCTCACTCGATGCATCCAGGCTTAGCGAGCAGCCGTTAACGCGCTCTTGCCGGGTCCAATTTCTCGGGTCTAAACCTAGGGTTAAGCATGTTCGGGACATGTGCGGTCGGAGCCTAGGAGTCCGCCCGAAGATGCCGTTCAAGGCCCCAAAAACCACAGTTTCCGGCATTGCCCTTACGGGAACGGCCGTAGCGACGCCGGCGCGGCTGGCAGGAGATGCGCTGGGCAAGGCCGGCTCCCGCGACACTCTGGCGCAGCTGAGCAGCGCGATGAGCGAGCTGAAGGCCCTGGCCATCCAACCGATGCTGCAGCGGGCGGTCGATGCCATCAACGCGGAGGACTTCACGACCGCCGAGACCTGGATCCAACAGGCGCTGGAGCGGGACGAACGCTCCGGGTTCGGCTGGTATCTCCTGGCGATCACGCGCGAGCGCGCCAGCGACTTCGCCTCGTCCGTGAAGGCCTATGAAGCCGCCCTCGCCCTGATCCCCGAGCACGCCGAGGTCGCCAACGACCTGGGCCGCCTGGCCTTCCGGATGGGCATGAAGGTCCAGGCTGAAAAGCTGTTCCGCCACTTCCTCGCCCGCCACCCCGGTCATCCGGAAGCCATCAACAACCTGGGCTGCGCGCTGCGCGACCAGCGCCGCTTCGACGACGCCATCGCCCTGCTCAAGCCCGCGCTTGGAGAGCGGCCGCGGAACGTCCAGCTGTGGAACACCCTGGGGACGGTGGTGGCCGAACAGGGCGACTATCCCAACGCCGAGATCTTCTTCCAGGAGTCGCTGCGCCTCGACCCGGACTTCTACAAGAGCCGCTACAACCTGGGGAACGCGCGCCTGGCGCTGGGCGACGCCGAGGGCGCCCTGGAGGCCTGCGAAGCCGCCCTCACCCGCGTCCCCGCCGGGCACGAGCGCCAGATGATGCGGCTGGCGCGCTCCACCATCCTGATCGCCCTGGGCCGGATCGGCGAGGGGTGGGACGAGTACGAATCCCGGCTCGACCCGCAGTTCGCCGACACCACCCACTTCCTGTTCGAGCGCCCCCGGTGGGAGCCCGGCGCCGATCTTGCCGGCAAGTCCCTGCTGGTCTGCGCGGAGCAGGGGCTGGGCGATGAGATCCTGTTCGCCAACGTCCTGCCCGATGTCATCCAGCGCCTGGGGCCGGAAGGCCGGTTGACGCTGGCGGTCGAGCCACGGCTGGTCACGCTGTTCCAGCGCAGCTTCCCGCGGATTCGCGTCTGCGCCCACGCCACCCACGATGTCGGCGGCCATACCCTGCGCCACGCGCCGGCGATCCAGGAGGAACTCGAGACCTTCGATCTCTGGACGCCGATCGCCTCCCTGCTGCGTGAGTTCCGCCGCAGCGTCGAGGATTTCCCCGCCCAAGTCGGCTACATCACCCCCGACCCTGACCGCGTCGCCTACTGGAAACAGGTGCTGGACGAGCAGGCGCCGGCGGGACCCAAGGTCGGGCTGCTGTGGAAGAGCGCCGTGGACAAAGACGCCCGCCACCGCTTCTTCTCGCCGTTCGAGGGCTGGAAGCCTGTGTTGAGCGTCGAGGGCGCCTGTTTCGTCAACCTGCAGTACGGCGACTGCGCTGCCGAACTGGCGCAGGCCGAGCGCGACCTAGGCGTCCGCATCTGGACCCCGCCAGGCATCGACCTGAAGCAGGACCTGGACGATATCGCCGCGCTCTGCGCCGCCATGGACCTGGTCGTCGGCTTCTCCAACGCGACCCTCAATATCGCCGCCGCCGCCGGGACACCGACCTGGCTGATCTCGGTGCCGGGCGCCTGGCCGCGCCTGGGAACCGATCGCTATCCCTGGTATCCGCAGGTGAGGACCTTCACGCTGGCGATGTTCGGCCAGTGGGATCCGATCATGGCGGCCGTCGGCGAGGCCCTGGCGGGCTATGTCAGCGCGCGCGAAAAGAGCTGAGGTCGAAGCCGCGCTCTTCCAGACGCTTCACTGTCTCCGGCCGCTTCGCTGTCCAGTCCGAGGCCAGCAGGCCCAGGCCCACCACGTCCAGCGGCTCGCCGCCCTTCCAGACGTGGGCGCGCAGCAGCGACTCGCGGACGAACCCGAAGGATTCGTGCAGGCGCCACACAGCCTCGTTGGCGGCCAGCACCTCGCAGCACAGCTTGTTGAGGCCCAGCGCCCCGAACACGTGCTCGATCACCCAGAACTCGACGAAAGCCCCTACGCCCTTCCCCCGCAAATCGCCGGCGGCGAGGTAGTAGGCCCAGGCGCATTTTCGATCGGTCGGCGTGATGTCGTAGAGATTCGCCAGCCCGACGGGCGCCCCATCCACCTCGATGATCCAGTAGCAGCGCCGCGGATCCTTCAGCGCCGCTGCGAACCACCGGGCGTGCTCCTCGGGTGAGATCGCATGGTCGCTGTACATCCAGCGGGCGATGTCCGGCAGGTTGCGCCAGTCGCGCAGCCGATCGCGGTCGCCTTCATTCGGTGTCCGCAGGGTGATCCTGGGCGTTTCGCTCATGCGGCTTCCGAACTGTTGCGCGCCAGGGCCACGACGGCCTCCGAGCCGAACGCGGGATCGGCCGGATAGAGCCGCGCGTAGACGTCGCGCACGAACTCAAGGTCGGCGGGATAGTCCACCGTCCAGCGCAGGTGCGCCAGCGACGGCGTGCGCGAGACGAATTCGAGCCGATAGGTTTCCGGCCGGCGGTAGATGTAGGGCGTCACATGCTCGCGCTCGTAGGGATCGCGCCCATCACGCCAAGCATCCAGCAGGGCCTCGCGCCGCATCACCTCGACATCCAGGCCATGCGGATAGGTGCGTTCCGCGGGCGTATTGCTGGCGTAGTCCGCGCCGGTCGCTTCCAGGTGCGCGATGACTTCATCCACCACCGTCCAATCCGCCAGCGGGCAGTCGGCCGTCACCCGGATCACGGTCTTCGCCTCGGGGAACAGGTCCAGGGCGCCGGCGAAACGGTCCAGAACGTCGTCGAGCGAGCCCCGGAACACCGCGACCCCGCGCGCGGCGCAGGCCTCGGCCAGGGTATCGTCGCTGCCGTCGGTGCTGGTCGCCACCACCAGCCTGTCGATCCGCCGCGTGCGCGCCAGTCGCTCGATCTGGCGAAAGATCATCGGCTCGCCAAACAGCGGCGACAGGACCTTGCCGGGAAACCGGCTGGAGCTCATCCGCGCCTGGAGGATCGCGAGGTTCAAGGGTCAGTCTCCAGGGGCCCGCCGAGAGGTCCGCCCCGTCAGCGGAAACTTGCCCCGTTCCCCCGTTTTGCCAATCGGCAAGATCGCAGACGCCTCAAGCCGACCGGTTGCCCCGATGGAAGGCGCGGTACGCGCGGCGATGGAACGCGCTTGAACATCGCGCGCGGCGCTATAGGTTGCGCCAGACAAACAACTGTTCGAATGCGGGCCCAGGCGCCCGCGCGGGGAGCCTAGATGAGCCGTCAGCGTTTCGAGGGAACCGACAATTACGTCGCGACCGAAGACCTCAAGGTGGCGGTCAACGCCGCCATCGCCCTGGAGCGTCCGCTCCTGATCAAGGGCGAGCCCGGCACCGGCAAGACGGTGCTGGCCGAGGAGATCGCCAAGGCGCTGGGCGCCAATCTGCTCACCTGGCACATCAAGTCGACCACCAAGGCCACCATGGGCCTTTACGAATACGACGCGGTCACCCGCCTGCGGGACAGCCAGTTGGGCGACGAGCGGGTGAAGGACGTCCGCAACTACATCAAGAAGGGCAAGCTCTGGGAGGCGTTCACCGCCGACCAGCGCCCGGTGCTGCTGATCGACGAGATCGACAAGGCCGACATCGAATTCCCCAACGACCTCCTGCAAGAGCTCGATCGGATGGAATTCTACGTCTACGAGACCAATGAGACGATCAAGGCCGAGGTGCGCCCGATCGTAATCATCACCTCCAACAACGAGAAGGAACTGCCGGACGCTTTCCTGCGCCGCTGCTTCTTCCACTACATCCGCTTCCCCGACGCCGACACGATGCAGGAAATCGTCGATGTCCACTTCCCGGGGATCAAGAACAAGCTGGTCGCCGAGGCGCTGCGCATCTTCTACGACATGCGCAAGGTTCCGGGCCTGAAGAAGAAGCCCTCCACCTCGGAGTTGCTCGACTGGCTGAAGCTGCTGATGGTCGAGGATATCGACGCCGAGGCGCTGGCCGAGAGGGACCCGACCAAGCTGATCCCGCCGCTGCATGGCGCCCTGCTGAAGAACGAGCAGGACGTGCATCTGTTCGAACGCCTGGCCTTTCTGGCCCGGCGCGAAGGCGCGGCGCGGCCGGGTCAGTAGCCACGGGCGCGGCCGCCCGAAAGGACGGCCGATTCCCTTAGAGACACGGCTGCGTCCATTTGGATGCAGCCGCCCGAGTTACGGTGATTTCACTCGCCATTTGGGGATGCTCAGGTCCACTTTCGGTCACGAACGGACGGAGTTTCAGCTGATGCGCCCTCTCTACCTGCTTGCCGCCTCGGCCCTGGCGCTGACTGCGACAGCCTGCGCCCCCAAGACGCCCGTGGCGCGCGCGGCCCTGGACTGCCCGATGCGGCAGGGCGACCTCTCGCGCACCTCGGCCTCGGCCGACGGCAAGGTCTGCACCTACACCGGCGCCAACGGCGCCGAGGTGACCCTGCAACTGGTCTCGACCCAGGGCGGGGTCGATCAGGCGCTTTCCACCATCGAGACGAACCTTTTGGTCGGACGCGACACGCGCGCGAAGGGCGAGAAGGTCCAGAGCGAAGCTGACGGCAAGGCCGCCGAGAACGGCGCGAAGCACGGCTTCAGCCTGAATGGCGAGTTCCACAACGACGACGTCGCCAAGGCCGCAAAGCAGGCGGCGGAAGACGCCAAGGGGTCCGGCGTCAAGGTCGAGACCAAGGACGGCAAGACCGTCATCACCACCGAGGGCGAGGACAAGGACGGCAACGTGCGCGTCAGTCTCCCCGGCATCCATGTGGTCGCCAACGAAAAGAACGACAGCGCCCAGGTGACCGTGGGCCCCATCCATATCGACGCCGGCGGCGACGGCGCGACAGTGCATATGCGCCGCGACGTGCGCCTGCGCGGCGAAGCGCTGAATCCCGAGCGTCGCGGCGTCAGGGCCACTTTCATCTACACCGGCGCCGACCTGCCCGCCGGGTACCGTTTCGTCGGCTACGAAGCCGGTGGTCCAAAGCGCGGCCCCATTACCGTCGCGATCGTGAAATCCAGGTCCGAGGGACCCGATGGCGGCGACCTCTATCCCGACGTGAAGAAGCTGGTCCGCAAGAACGGCGGGGTCTGAGCCCCGCCGGCGCACCGCCGTCAGGCCGCCTGCACCTCGACCACCTTGTAGGTCAGCGGTCGTCCGCCCTCGTCGGTCACCGTGACATACTCGCCCACCGCGAAGCGGTGCTGGCCCAGCCGGTGGACGGGCTCGTCATCGACGTCATCGGCGGCGTCATAGTCGAAGAACCAGCGCTGCCCCTTGCGCGCCAACCGGCCATCCTGCGGATCCTCATCGGGCGCGAAGCGGCGCACCTTGCAGGCGTCACGCGCCTTGACGTAGGCGGCCTCGTCCAGATGGCCGTCGGCGGTCAAGGGGGCGGTCAGGGCATAACCCCGGTGGTCATCGCCGCCAGCGAATTCCGTCCCGGGGTTGCGGGCAAGCCGCATGACAATGCGCGACAGGGACATAGGAATACCTCCTGGCAGATCAGATAGGGCTTCAGTGCGATAGAAACAGGGATGGGCCGTCAGCGTTCAACAAAGTCCGCGTGGCGCCCCCAAAAATAAACTCCTGAAGGCGCGGGTGGCCGAAGGCCCCGGCCACCAGGATGTCGGCGCCGACGCTCGCCGCGGCTGCGAGCAGGGCCGGTGCGGCTTCGCCCTTGTCAGGCAGAAGCATGACCTCGGCAGCGACGCTGCGGGCGGCATAGTAGGCCTTCAGGCGCTCCGGATCGAAGGCGCGCGAACTGGCCTTGGGCGCCGCCACGATCACCACCTTCTTCGCCCGCTCCAGCAACGGGGTGGCCAGCCGCGCCGCACGGGACGCCTCCTTGCCGCCGTCCCAGGCGACGGCCACGACGCCGTCGATCTTGAGACCCTCGCGGGCGATCAGCACCGGGCGCTGCTCGTCGGCGACCATCTGCTGGAACGCCTCGGCCAGGGGCCCGCGGCCGCGCGAGGGGTCGGTGGTGAACACCACCACATCCGACAGCCGGCTCTCAGCCGACAGCCCCGCCCAGACCGGGGTCTGCAGGGCGATGAACTGGCTCTTGCCATACCCGGCCGCATTCGCCGCCTTGCGGGCGCTGGCCTCGCCGACGGCCGTGGCCTCCTTGAGCGATTCCAGCGCCGTGGTCTGCACGCCGCCCATGAACCCCTCACCCATCCAGGGCATCACGTCGGCGACATCCGCCGGGGTATAGACCAGCGCCAGTTCCGCCCCGAACGGCGCGGCGACCAGCGCCCCCGCCGCCGCCGCGGCGGCATCGCCTTGTCCACCCGACAGGGGCGCCAAGATTCGGGCCCAGCTCATGCGTGCCTCCTTTTCCCGCGCCCTGTATGACGCGGGGCCAACCGACCCGGATTGATCTTTGTCAGGTCATGGGTCAGGTCTCGACCTCGACAGTGGAAGGAATGCGCGGGTGAGGAAAGGGCTGCGTCGCACGAAAGAAGCGCCCCGGGCCTGGCAGAGGATGCTCTCGGGCCGACGGCTCGATCTTCTGGACCCCTCGCCGATGGATATCGAGATCGAGGATATCGCCCACGGCCTGGCCCGCGTGGCCCGCTGGAACGGCCAGACGATCGGCGAACACGCCTTCTCGGTGGCTCAGCATTCCGTGGTGGTGGAAGAGATCGTCGCCCACATCCAGCCGGATGTGGAACCCCGCTGGCGGCTGGCCGCCCTGCTGCACGACGCCTCGGAGTATGTGATTGGCGACATGATCAGCCCGTTCAAGGCGGCGCTGGGCTACGACTACAAGCTGTTCGAGGAGCGGCTGGAGAATGCCATCCATGTGCGCTTCGGCCTGCCCGCCAAGGTTCCTGTAGCGATCAAGAAGCTGATCAAGCAGGCCGACCGCGCCTGCGCCTTTTTCGAAGCGACCCAACTCGCCGGCTTCGAACGCGCCGAGTCACTGGAGATCTTCGGCGCGCCGCCGGCCGACTATGCCCTGACCATCGAGCCCCAGGCGCCATTCGACGCCCAGGCCCACTACGTCCGCCGTTTCGAGAGTCTCTCCGAGGCCGCCGGCTACGTCCGCCACGACCACGCGTCCGATACCGAATGAGCAGCGCCCCATGAACAGCGCCCTCGTCATCGGCCTGTCGGCGGTGGTGGTCGCCATCAAGGACGGTGAGGCTGTCGCCCTGACCGTGCGCCAGCGGGGCGCCTCGAGCGGGCCGACCGGCCTGCCCTTCGGCCCCTTCGACCCCGACGCGCACCGGACCTTCGAGCTGGCGCTGCGGGCCTTCGTGACCGAGCAGACGCGGTTCGACCTGGGCTTCGTGGAACAGCTCTACACCTTCGGCGACCGCGGCCGGGACGCGCCCCTGGCCGACCTGGGCGACGGCGGCGGCGCGGCCCGTATCATTTCCGTGGGCTATCTCGCCCTGGCCCCCGCGGCCGTGGACACCCATTTCGCGGGATCGGAGTGGCGGCCATGGTCGCGGATTTTTCCCTGGGAGGACTGGCGCGCCGGTCGCCCCGGAACGTTGGGGGCCATCGAGCCGGCGCTGCGCGGCTGGGCCGGGACCGATGCCCAGAAGCTGGCCCGCGCGCGGCTGCTGTTCGCGCTGGACGGGGCGGCCTGGAACGAGGAGCGGGTCCTCGAACGCTACGAGCTGCTCTACGAAGCCGGCCTGGTGCAGGAAGCCGCACGCGACCGCGGCGAGACCGCGCCGGCCCGCCCGGACGCCCTGGTGGCGGCCCTTGGCGAGGCGATGATCTCCGACCACCGCCGCATCCTGGCAACCGCGCTGGGCCGCCTGCGCGGCAAGCTGAAGTACCGCCCGGTGGTCTTCGAGCTGATGCCCGACGCCTTCACCCTCTCGGCTCTGCAGCGCACGGTCGAAGCGATCGCCGGGGTGCCCCTGCACAAGCAGAACTTCCGGCGGGCGCTGGAGCGGGCAGAACTGGTGGAGGGGCTGGGGCAACTGGACGCCGAGACGGGCGGGCGGCCGGCGGAGCTGTTCCGGTTCCGCCGCGAAATTCTGGGCGCACGGCCGGTGTCCGGGCTGAGCTTGCCGTTGCTCCGCGAGTAGCCGACGCCTCGACCACCCCTGATTTGTTAGTCATTCCCCGGACAAGCCGGGGGATGACGAGCATTCATATTTCAATGAGTTGAAGGTCGCTTCAGGCTACCCTTCGTCGGCCTGCGCCACGAGGCTCCGAGCGGGCACAAATCCCGAAACTGGAACCCCAGCCCTTTCCTTCAGCGTGCGCGACGTGTCGCGACTTCCGTCGGGGCTCCACCCTGGCGGGCCGAACAGCCAGCCCAGCACGTGGCGCGGCGACCGGGCGATGTCCTGGGCGATGCCGACCCACTCATGGAACGCCACGCGCAGGGGGTTGAAGGCGCCCAGATTGTGCACGACCCCGTAGCGGCACGGCTCGGCGTCCAGCTCTGGCTGGAAGGTGCCGAAGAGGCGGTCCCAGACGATCAGAATTCCGGCGTAGTTGCGGTCCAGGTAGATCGGGTTGCGAGCGTGATGCACCCGGTGGTGGGAGGGCGTGTTGAAGACCGCCTCGAACCCTTTGGGCAGCCGCCGGATCGTCTCGGTATGGATCCAGTACTGGTAGACGAGGCTGATCCCCTTCTGGATGGCGATCATCGCCGGGGGGAAGCCCAGGAAGGCCAGCGGCAGCCACAGTAGCCATGTGCCGGCGACGCCGCCGGTCCAAGTCTGCCGCAGCGCCGTGGACAGGTTGTAGTGCTGGCTGGTGTGGTGGTTCACGTGCGCCGCCCACCAGAACCGCCGCTCATGGCTCAGCCGGTGGAACCAATAGTAGGTCAGGTCCTCCAGCAGGAAAATGCCCACCCAGGCCCAGGCCGCGTTCATCGGGATCGTGAAGACGCGGTGCTGGTACGCCCACACCGTGGCGGCGAAGACCACGCCTACGGTCAGCACGCCGGCCACCGATGAGCCCAGGCCCATGACCAGGGACGTGGCGGTGTCGCGCGTCTCGTAGTTCGCCTTCACCACGCGGAACCGCGCCAGGACGATCTCCAGGATGATGGTGAGGATGAAGAACGGGGTGGCCAAAGCGACCGGATCGAAGGCCGCCTTCATCATGCGGCGAGATCCTTGGTGAGGGTCTCCGGCGGCCAAGTGGCGAAGGCGATCACCGCCGTCGGCGCGGCCACGTCATCGAGGTTCACCCGCAGCCGGCCGTTCCTGAAGGTCGCCGAGACGGCCTGGGGCCAGGGAATCTGGCGCATCACGAAGCCGTCGCCGACCCGGCAGATTACCAGCGCCAGCCCGCCCGATTTCGCCATCGCGCCACAACCATCCGAGGCGATCCAGACCGCGTCGATCCTGCGGCCGGGAAAGTCCTCAGCCAGCAGGGCGCGAGCCTTGTGCTCGTCCAGCGGCCCGACTGGCTTGGCGATCTTGGCCCAGGCCGCGATGCCGACCAGCACGCCGACCGCCGCCGCCGACAAGGCCAGTTGAACGAAGAAGGCCTCGTTCATGGCGGTGCTCCCCTGATTTGCGCCGGAGGGTGGGCGCGCGCCGGGTTCGGGTCAAGGAAGGAGGGGGGCCAAGGAAAAGGCCGCTCCTGCGATGGAGCGGCCCTCTCTCAGGCAGCGATGTCCGAACCCATTAGAACTTGCGGACGTAGCCCACGGTCCAGACGTTGGCGTGGCCCTGGTCGTGGTTGTATTCCTGGCGGGTGAAGTCGGCGCGGACGCCGTTCAGCCCGTCGAAGGTATGCTGCGCGCCGACCCCGAAGTTCCACGATTCCGCGGTGTCCGAGGTCGAGACCCCCAGCGCCTTGGCCCGCAGCTTGGTCGTGCCATAGCCGACGCGGGCCAGCAGGTCGGTGTTGGGACCCAGCGGCAGGAAGCCCACGCCATAGACGGCAGCCTCATAGCGCAGCCTGGTGTTCACTCGCACGCCGGCGATCGTATCGGTGTCGCTCTTGATTCCGGTCCCGAGTTCGCCCTCCAGGCCTAGGTAGGGGGTGAAGCGGTAGCCCAGGCGGCCGCCAACGGCCTTCAGGTCGGCCTGGCCGCCATCCACGAGGCCGAGGTTGAGGTTTACATACGCGCCGACGCTGGGGGCGGTCGCCGTATCCTGGGCCTGGGCGGCGGCGGGAACGACGAAGGTGAGCGCGGCCAGGGAAGCCGCGGCGATGAGAGCGTTTTTCATTTTTGGGAAGAAACTCCGTACTTGTTGGACAGCCCGCCCAAGCCCTTTCGGGATCGCCTTCAAACGCGGCCGGCCTCGGACGGTTCTGTGGCGAGGGGGTGTTCGCCCCATCGCTGTGGCCGCTGAGCCACAGGGCCTTGCGCTGTAGGCCGCGAGGTCTTAGCGCAACCCCGCGCGCCGACGGGCCAAAGTCCGCCTGACTGTCCGGCCCGGCGTGCTATCAGTCGCCCAAGTCGCTGGGGGAATTCAGGAATGACGAACGCGGTCATCGCCGCCACGGGGCTCTACACCCCGCCGAACAGCCTCTCGAACGCCGAGCTGGTCGTGACCTTCAACGCCTATGTGGAACGGTTCAACGCCGCCAACGCCGACGCCATCGCAGCCGGCGAGACGGTGGCCCTGATCCCTTCCTCGGCCGAGTTCATCGAGAAGGCCTCGGGCATCAAGTCCCGCTTCGTGGTGGACAAGACCGGCTTGGTGGACCCCGAGCGCATGGCGCCTAACATCCCCGAACGCCCCAACGACGAGATCTCGGTGCTGGCCGAGATGGCGGTCGAGGCGGCCAAACAGGCGATCGCCGCCTGGGGCAAGGACGTCAGCCAGATCGACGCGGTGATCTGCGCCGCCTCCAACATGCAGCGCGCCTATCCGGCCATGGCCATCGAGGTGCAGCAGGCGCTGGGCATCGGCGGCTTCGCCTTTGACATGAACGTCGCCTGTTCCTCGGCCACCTTCGGGATCAAGACCGCCGCCGACTTCGTGATGGCAGGCTCGGCCCGCGCGGTGCTGATGGTCAATCCGGAAATCTGCTCAGGCCACCTGAACTTCCGCGACCGCGACAGCCACTTCATCTTCGGCGACGTGGCCACCGCGGTGATCGTCGAGCGGGCGGAAGACGCCACCGGTGGCTGGGACATCCTGGGCACGCGCCTGAAGACCCAGTTCTCCAACAACATCCGCAACAACTTCGGCTTCCTGAACCGCGCCGCGCCGGACGGGATCGGGGCCGTGGACAAACTGTTCGTGCAGGAGGGCCGCAAGGTATTCCGCGAGGTGGTGCCGATGGTCTCCGACATGATCGTCGAGCACGCCGGGGACTTGGGGATCGACCCGCACGCGCTGAAGCGCCTGTGGCTGCACCAGGCCAACATCAATATGAACGTGATGATCGGCAAGCGCGTTCTGGGCCGCGAGCCGGCGCAGGGCGAGAACGTCATCATCCTGGACGAGTACGCCAACACCTCGTCGGCCGGCTCGATCATCGCCTTCCACAAGGCCAACGACGACTTCGTGGCCGGCGACACCGGGCTGATCTGTTCGTTCGGGGCGGGGTATTCGGCAGGCACGGTGTTCGTCCGCAAGCGGTGAGCGGCCCCCTCGCCGTCCCGACGCTGACGCCGGATCGGCTGGTGCTGGAGCCGCTGACGCTCGCCCATTCGGCCGGCATGTTCGCGATGTGGTCGCAGGCCGAGGTGTGCCGCTATTCCGGTCCCGGCTTCGACCTCGCCCGACGCCCGATCCGCCTGCCGGCGGAGACGCCGGAGGACAGCGACAAGATCATCATCTTCTTCCTGAAGGGCGCGGCGGAGTACGCCTCCGGTGAGGGCCGCCTAGCGCCGGCGGGGTGAGGTTGGGATGCTGTGCTCGTAAGGAGTCCTTATGAGCGCTCATAGCTGTGCGGCATGACCCAGGTGACGTTGATGGGTCCGGAGCGGCGCCGTCGCTGGAGCGTGGAG
>CALQQB010000090.1 GCA_943332615.1 Phenylobacterium deserti | reverse complement strand
GAGCTGGCCAAGGTGTTCTTCAAGGACTTCGATGCCTACGAGGCCAATTTTGACAGCCCCGATCCGGCCAAGCGCCTGCCGAACTTCACGGTCATGGCCTTGCCGGAGGACCACACCGAAGGGACAAGGGCCGGCGCCTACACGCCCGTCGCCCACGTGGCCAACAATGACCTGGCGCTGGGGCAGATCGTCGAACGGGTGTCTCACTCGAAGTACTGGGCCAAGACGGCGATCATCGTGCTCGAGGACGACGCCCAGGACGGGCCCGATCACGTGGACGCGCGCCGCACCGTGGCCCTGGCGATCAGCCCCTATGTGAAGCGATCCAGCTTGGACCATACGCTCTACTCGACGGTTTCCATGGTGCGCACGATGGAGCTTCTCCTGGGCCTTCCCCCGATGAGCCAATACGATGCGGCCGCCACACCGCTCTACGCCACCTTCGGGACAGAGCCGGACCTGACGCCCTATGCGGCCCTGCCCGCGCAGGTAGACGTGAATGCCAAGAATTTGGCCACGGCCTGGGGTGCAGCTGCCAGCGCGAAGATGGATTTCGGCGACGTGGACCGGGCCCCGATGCATCAGTTGAACGAGATCATCTGGAAGAGTGTGCGCGGGATTGACTCGTCCATGCCGCCGCCGGTGCACCGTTATCGTGGCCTGATCGACGTCGGCGGGAACTAGTCGCCCTTGCCGCAGCTTCGAACACTCGGTTTGATGGCGACCGGGTGAGGCGCGGCAAGCGGGCCACCCTGATGCAGGGGAGGCCAGCGGTATGACCGCTTATTCAGGCGTGCGGATCGCCGATTTCAGTCAAGGCGTCGCCGGGCCAATGGCCGCGATGCTGCTGGGCGACTTCGACGCGGAGGTGGTGAAGGCCGAGCCGCCGGGCGGCGATCGGATGCAGGGCCAGCCGGGCTATCAGGCCTGGAACCGCAACAAGCAGGTGGTGACCCTGGACCTGGGCACGGCCGAGGGGCTGGCCGCCGCCAAGGCGCTGATCGCCGGCGCGGACGTGGCGATCTTCGATCATGCGCCGGGCAGGCTGGAGGCGCTGGGGCTGGATGGGGCGACGCTGACGGCGGCGAATCCCGGTCTGGTCCACGCCTGGATGCCGCCCTACGGGACCTCCGGCCGCTGGAGCCAGCTGCCGGCGCATCACAGCCTGCTGGCCGGGCTGACCAGTTCGGCATTTCGGCAGGGCGCCAACGACGACGTGCCGATCCACCTAGTGCTGCCCCTGCTCTGGTACGGCCAGGCGGTAATGGGCGCGGCGGCGATCGGCGCGGCGTTGCTGGAGCGGACGCGGAGCGGGCTGGGCCAAGCGGTGATCGTCAGCGGCCTGCACGGGGCCGCGGAGGTGAACGGGCCGGTGAAAGCCCTGCTGAACCCGCCGCTGCCACGCGGCACCCCACAGGGCGCCAATCCCCGCTACAAACTCTATCAGTGCGCGGACGGGGAGTGGTTCTTCCTGGGCACCCTGTTCACGAACTTCTACCGCAAAGCCTTCGAGGTGCTGGGGCTGGAAGACGCCTTCGAGGCGCTCGAGATCGACATGCTGGCGGCGCGCGACCTGCTGGAAGAGATGTTCGCGATGCGCACCCGCGACGAGTGGCTGGAGGCGCTGCAGGCCAATGACGTGCCCTGCGCGGCGGTGCGTCGGCGGGAGGCCTGGTTCGCCGGTGAGTCCGTGGCGCACGGGGGACTGCGGCGTACATTCCCGCACCCGACCTTGGGCGAGGTGGCGATGCCGGGGCCGCCCGCCGTGCTGCGGAACACACCGCCGTCGATCCGGGGCCTTGCGCAGCCGATCGATGCGCCGCCGGCCTGGAGCCCGCGGACGGCGACTCCGACCGGCGATGAGGTCTCGGGCGGGCCACTCACCGGGGTGCGGATCCTGAACCTGGGGACGGTGATCGCGGGGGCCTATGCCGGCGGTATCCTGTCAAACCTCGGGGCCGAGGTGATCAAGGTCGAGCCGCCGGAAGCCGACCCGTTCCGCAGCGATATGGCCGGGTTCCTCAGCTACAACCGCGGTGGCCGGGGGCTGGGGCTGAACCTGCGTAAGCCCGGGGCGCGGGAGCTGTTTCTGGACCTCGCCAGGACCGCTGACGTGGTAATCGACAACTACCGCTGGGGTGTGCGCAAGCGCCTGGGGATCGACTACGAGACCCTGAAGGCGGTCAATCCGCGGATCATCTCCTGTTCGGTCAACGCCTATGGAGAGAAGGGGCCGCGGGCGCCGCTGCCCGGCTTCGATCCGCTGATGCAGTCGGAGGGCGGGATGATGGCCGCCCAGGGCGGGGCGGGGCCGCCGATCCTTTACACGATCCCAGTGAACGACGTGGCCACCGCCGGCGTGGTAACCGCTTCGGTGATCGCCGCGCTGAACGCTCGCGAGCGCACGGGCGAGGGGCAGGAGATCGTCACCAGCCTGATGGCGCAGAGCCTGCTGTTCCAGATCGCCGAAAACGTCACCTACGAGGGTCGGCCGTCGAACGACGATGGCGGGATCGACTGCATCGGGGTTCGGGCGCTGTGCCGGTACTACGAATGCTCGGACGGGTGGCTGGGGATCGTCTGCGAGACCCAGGCCGAGGCGGCCGCGCTGGGCGCGGCGTTGGGGATCGACGTCGGTGACGCGCCGCTGCTGGCCGCGCGCGACGGGGACCTGGCCCAGCGCCTGGACGCGGCGTTCAAGGGTCGGTCGCGGGCGGCCACCCTGGACGCCCTGCTGGCCGCTGGCGTGGCCGCCGCGCCGGTGCTGCGCGGTCCCGAGGCGCTGGAGGACGAATGGCTGGCCGAGAACCGGTTCCTGGAACCTTGGGAGCATCCGCGGATCGGGCCGCTGGTCAGCGCGCGCGCCTATGCGGACTTCTCCCGCACGCCCAGCGGCACGATCCGCACGGCGCCGGACCTGGGCGAGCACAGCGTCGAGGTGCTGGCCGACTGGGGCATCGCACCCGAGCGGATCGAGAGCCTGCTGGAGGCCGGGGCGATCTTCGTCGGCGACGGCATGGGCGGGCCGGCATTGCGCTGACGCGGGGTGATCTCGCCTCGGAGCCCGTGGCGGCGTATACCGCCCGAATGATCGGGAAACTGAACCACGTCGGCGTCGCCACGCCCTCCATCGACAAGGCCGTCGAGGTCTATCGCGACCTGCTGGGCGCGACCCAGATCGGCGAGAAGTTCATCATGGAGGAACAGGGTGTCTGGGTCTGTTTCGTCGGCCTGCCCAACAGCCAGATCGAGCTGATCGAGCCCTGGGGCGACAAGTCTCCGCTGATCAACTTCCTGGAGAAGAACCCGGCGGGCGGGCAGCATCACATCTGCTTCGAGGTCTCGGACATCATCGTCGCCCGCGACGACATGGTGGCCAAGGGCGCCACGGTGCTGAACGGCGGCGTGCCGCGGATCGGGGCGCATAAAGTCCCGGTGATCTTCGTCCACCCCAAGAACATGGGCGGCGTGCTGGTCGAACTGATGGAAACTCCGAAAGAGGCGCACTGATGAGCCTGTTCACCTGGGCAGCAATCTATCTGACGATCTGGTGGACGGTGCTGTTCTGCGTCTTGCCCCTGGGGGTCATCAGCCATGCCGAAGCGGGTATCGACCGGGGTGATGGCACCGATCCGGGTTCACCCGTGGACCCGAAGCTGAAGCGCAAGTTCACCACGACGACCCTGGTCTCCACCGCGGTGTTCGGCGTCTTC
Organism: Phenylobacterium deserti; assembly: GCA_943332615.1. GTDB lineage: Bacteria > Pseudomonadota > Alphaproteobacteria > Caulobacterales > Caulobacteraceae > Phenylobacterium > Phenylobacterium deserti_C. The sequence goes on along the minus strand of CALQQB010000090.1, from coordinate 10,303 downwards.
TGGGTGGTCATCCACTTCCACCTTGTGACCCTGCCGCGCGTGCCGATGGGCCAGTAGGCCCGAGCGGAAATAGAGGTTCGCCGGCAACCACTTGCCCTGCCTCATCGTTGCCAAGGTTCTCACGGCAAGGCTATCAGGGCGGCTTCGCCTGAGTTGACGGGATTCCCATGCGCCTTTCGCGGTACTTCATGCCCACGCTTCGTGAAGCGCCGGCCGACGCGCAGATCGTTTCGCACCAGTTGATGCTGCGCGCCGGCCTGGTTCGCCAGGAGGCGGCCGGCATCTATGCTTGGCTGCCGTTGGGCCTGAAGGTGTTGAAGAAAATCGAGCAGGTGGTGCGCGAGGAGATGAACCGCGCCGGCGCCATCGAGATCCTGATGCCGACCCTGCAACTGGCTGACCTGTGGCGGGAGAGCGGCCGCTACGACGACTACGGCGAGGAGATGCTGCGCATCAAGGATCGCCACGACCGCGACCTGCTGTTTGGCCCCACGGCGGAGGAGGTCGTGACCGATATCTTCCGCAGCTACATCAAGTCTTACAAGGACTTGCCGAAGAATCTTTACAACATCCAGTGGAAGTTCCGCGACGAGCGCCGGCCCCGGTTCGGGGTGATGCGCGGGCGCGAGTTCCTGATGAAGGACGCCTACAGCTTCGACGTGGACGAGGCGGCGGCGCGACGGTCCTACAACCGGATGTTCCTGGCCTACCTGAACGTCTATGCGCGGCTGGGGCTGAAGGCGATCCCGGTGAAGGCCGATCCCGGCCCGATCGGCGGCGACCTTTCCCACGAGTTCATGATCCTGGCCGATACCGGCGAGAGCCAGGTGTTCGCGCACCGCGACCTGGTGGAAATGGGCGCGCCGGGACCGGACATTGACTGGTTCGGCGACCTGGAGCCCGAGGTGGCCCGGCGCACCAGCCTCTACGCCGCCTCCGACGAGATGCACGACGAGGCGCGGTTCGCGGCCATGCCCGAGGATAAGCGGATGACCGCCCGCGGCATCGAGGTGGGCCACATCTTCTACTTCGGCGAGAAGTACTCCAAGCCGATGAAGGCGATGGTGACCGGGCCGGACGGCAAGGACGTGCCCGCGCAGATGGGCTCCTACGGCGTCGGCGTCTCGCGGCTGGTGGCGGCGATCATCGAGGCCAGCCACGACGACGCCGGGATCATCTGGCCGGCCAGCGTCGCGCCGTTCGGCGCGGCGGTGCTGAACCTGCGGGCCGGCGACGCCGGCTGCGACGCGGTGTGCGAGACGGCCTATGCGGCGCTGACCGCGGCGGGCCTCGATCCGCTGTACGACGACCGCGACGACCGGCCGGGCGCCAAGTTCGCCGCCGCCGACCTGGTGGGCATCCCCTGGCAGCTGATCGTCGGGCCGAAGGGCATTGCCGAGGGCGTGGTGGAGCTGAAGACCCGCGCCACCGGCGAGCGCCAGACGATCCCGTTGGACGCAGCGCTAAAGGCCATCACCGGGTGACCCTGCTTCGCCAAGGCTTCGCAGGGTCCATCCTGCGAAGCTCCGTCAGGAGCGAAGCCGGATGAGCCAAGCCGACGCCGTCATCGGCGGGCGAGCCCCGCCGTTCGGGCTGTGGGAGCGCATGCTGGCGGGTCGATACCTGCGGGCGCGCAAGCACCAGGGCGGCGTGGCGCTGATCTCGATCATCTCCTTCGTCGGCATCCTGCTGGCGGTGGGCACCCTGATCATCGTGATGTCGGTGATGAACGGGTTCCGGACCGAGCTGCTGGGCCGCATCCTGGGCTTCCAGGGCCATGTGTTCGTCACTGGCGGCGTGCTGGACGGCGCGGAGCGCGACCGGGCGGCGGCGCGCATCCTGAAGGTGCCGGGCGTCACCCAGGCCGCCCCGATCATCGAGGCCCAGGCCATCGCCATCGGCCCCAGCCAGGTGACCGGCGCCCTGGTGCGCGGCATCGGCCCCAGGGACCTGGCCGGCACAACCCTGGTCGCCAGGAACATCACCCACGGGACGCTGAAGGGCTTCGGCGACGGCGAGTATGGCGGCAATGGCGTCGTGCTGGGCGAGCGGCTGGCCCAGCAGCTGGGCGTGCGCGTGGGCGAGACCGTCACCCTGATCTCGCCGTCCGGGGCCTCGACGGCGTTCGGCGGCACGCCGCTACAGAAGACCTACACGGTGTCCGCCACCTTTACGGTCGGCATGAGCCAGTACGACCAAGCCTACATCTACATGCCGCTCAGCCAGGCCCAGCTGTTCTTCGGCCGCGAGCACACCGCCGACGCCATCGAGGTGCGGGTGAAGGACCCCGACCATGCCGCGCGGATGAAGGGCGCGATCAACAAGGCGGCGGGGCCCGCGGCGATCGTCGGCGACTGGACCCAACGCGACGCCTCCTTCTGGGACGCGCTGAAGGTCGAGCGCAGTGTCATGCGGCTGATCCTGATGCTGCTGGTCGCCATCGCGGCGATGAACATCATCTCGGGCCTGGTGATGCTGGTGAAGAACAAGGGCCGCGACATCGCCATCCTGCGGACCATGGGGGCGGGGCAGGGCTCGATCCTGCGGATCTTCTTCATGGCCGGCGCGGCCGTGGGCGCGCTGGGGACGGCGGCCGGCCTGACCCTGGGCGTGCTGTTCTGCACCTACATCGGGCCCATCCAGGACGCGGTGGAGTATCTGACGGGCCAGTCGGTGTTCTCGTCCGACGTCTATTACCTCAGCCACGTGCCGGCGAAGGTGGACTGGGCGGAGGTGAGCCTGATCATCGCCTGGGCGCTGGGCATGAGCTTCGTGGCCACCCTGCCGCCGGCGTGGCGCGCCTCGCGCATCGATCCGGTCGAGGCGCTGCGCTATGAGTGAACCCGTGCTGCAGGTGCGCGGCCTGGAACGCACCTATGTGACGGCGGCCGGGTCGCTGACCGTGCTGCGCGGCGTCGACCTGGATGTGATGCCGGGCGAGATCGTGGGCCTGATCGGGCCCTCGGGGTCGGGCAAGTCCAGCCTGCTGCACGCGGCGGGGTTGCTGGAGCATCCGGACGCCGGGACGATCACCATACTGGGCCGGGACTGCACGAACCTGGTGGAGGCGGAGCGCACGCGGGTGCGGCTGGCGACCATCGGCTTCGTCTACCAGTTCCACCACCTGCTGCCGGAGTTCTCCGCCCTCGACAACGTCGCCCTGCCGCTGATGATCGCCGGCGTGGCGCGCAAGGCCGCCGAGGCCCGGGCGGCGACCCTGCTGGGCGAACTGGGCCTGGCCGACCGGGTGCAGCACCAGCCGGCCCAGCTCTCCGGCGGCGAGCAGCAGCGCGTCGCGGTCGCCCGCGCCCTGGCCAATTCCCCCCGCCTGCTGCTGGCCGACGAACCCACGGGCAACCTCGACCCGACCACCTCGGCGGCGGTGTTCGACAACCTCTACCAGCTGGCCCGCAAGACGGGCGTGGCGGCCCTGGTGGCGACGCATAATCTGGAGCTCGCCCTCCACATGGACCGCGTGCTGGCGCTGAAGGATGGGCGGCTGGAGCCTTGGACTGGGGGTTAGGTGCGCCGGGTTCGCCGTGGGCGGCCCCAGAGCAGGCGGGTGGTGACTTCGAAGGTGACGCGATGCCGGTCGTCCCCGTGAGGCTCCAGAAGTTCTGTCAGTTCCCTGTCGAATGCCGCGACCTTCGCCTCACCCATGTTCGCGGGCGACCAAGTGGCGCGGGAGTGCTCCATCTCGACGAGGTCGGCGACGAGCATGCTGTGCGTGGCGGTGAAGGTCTCTCGGCCCTCGATGTCTATCCAAGACTCGTGGGCGACCATTCGGGCGCGGAAATCCGGATGGTCGAACTGGAAACCGAGCCGTTCGACCCAGGCGACGGTGAAGGCGCGGTGCGCCGTCAGCCATGGCGCGGCCGATGGGCCGTCGCCATCGACGGCGGCGATGAGGCCATCGGACCCCAGCGCGTCCGCGAGGCGCGGGAAGAGCACGCCGTGGGTCATCCAGTGCAAGCTGGCTCCCGCCACCGCGAGATCGGCTGACTCGCCGAAGTCGGCCGTCTCGGCCGGTGCGCAGAGCCAGCGGATGTTGGGATGCCGGCTGGCGTCGGCCGCGCGGCCGACCTCAATCATGGGAGCGGCCGGATCGATGGCGGTGACGGCGGTGAAGGCGTCCGCCAACGGGCGCGCGAGCTTGCCGGGGCCGCAGCCGAGGTCCAGCACATGGCCGCGCCGGGGCGCCAAACCTGCGAGACGGGCGAACAGCGCGTCGGGGTAGGGCGGCCGCTTCAGATAGGCCCGGGCCACATCAGGATCGTTGAACTCACGGCCGGTGTTCTGGACAGGTGCGCCTGAGGTCATGGCCGTGTGGTTTCCAAAAGCTTGACGAAAGAACAAAAAGGGAATTAGAACGAATTAAGAACGCCTGAAGTTTCCACAGGCGACGCACAGAAGGATACGCGAGATGGTTCGTCTGGCCCGAGAATCGCTGGCATTCGTGTCGGTGGCGAGCTTTGTCTGGATGGTCTGCGTGGTGGCCGTTCATGTGAGCTGACCGCCATGCGAATGGGAGAACAGGCCTTGGCAGCGGACGGCGACGGCGGTTTCGTCCACCTGAGGGTTCGCTCGGCCTATTCGCTGCTGGAAGGCGCCATCAAGGCCGACAAGATCGGGGCGCTGGCCAGGGCCGACCAGATGCCGGCGGTGGCGATCGCCGACCGTGCCAACCTGTTCGGGGCGCTGGAGTTCTCCGTGGCCACCAAGGGGGAGGGGGTGCAGCCGATCGTGGGCTGCGCGCTGCCCGTCACCGGGATCGGCGACAAGTCGCCCGAACGCTGGGCCAAGACGCCCACGGTGATGCTGCTGGCCCAGAACGAGCGGGGCTATCTCAACCTCTGCGAACTGTCGTCCAAGGCCTATCTGGACGTGGCGGCGACCGAAGACCCCAACGTCGGCTGGGACGTGGTCTGCGCGCACGCCGAGGGGCTGATCCTGCTGTCCGGCGGCCCGGACGGGCCGGTCGATTGCCTGCTGGCGGCGGGCAAGGTCGAGGAAGGGCGGCGCGCGCTGGCGCAGATGCAGGCGGTGTTCCCGGGGCGGTTCTATGTGGAACTGCAGCGGCACGGCACGCCGGCCGAGGCGGCGGCGGAGGGCGAGCTGGTGGCCTTCGCCTATGAGGCCGGCGTGCCCCTGGTTGCCACCAACGACGTCTATTTCAAGAGCGCGCAGACCTACGCGGCGCACGACGTGCTGTTGTGTATCGCCGATGGGTCGTTCGTCGGCCAGGACGAGCGGCGGCGCGTGACGCCCGAGCATGGCTTCAAGTCGGCGGCCGAGATGCGGGCGCTGTTCGCCGACCTGCCGGAAGCCTGCGACAACACCCTGGATATCGCGCGCCGCTGTTCGTTCATGGTCGCCAAGCGCGACCCGCTGCTGCCCCGGTTCCCGGGCAGCGACGGGCGCACCGAGGCCGAGGAGCTGGCCTATCAGGCGCGCGAAGGGCTGAAGGCGCGGATCGCGGCGGGCCGGGCCAGCAGCTTCCCTGTCGCCGACTATGAGGCGCGCCTGGAGCGGGAGATCCAGGTGATCACCCAGATGGGGTTCCCCGGCTACTTCCTGATCGTGGCCGACTTCATCAAGTGGGCCAAGGCCCGCGGCATCCCGGTGGGGCCAGGCCGGGGGTCGGGGGCCGGCTCGCTGGTGGCCTATTCGCTGACCATCACCGACCTGGACCCGCTGCAGTACGGCCTGCTGTTCGAGCGGTTCCTGAACCCGGAGCGGGTGTCGATGCCCGACTTCGACATCGACTTCTGCCAGGAGCGGCGGGAAGAGGTGATCGCCTACGTCCAGCAGCGCTATGGCAAGGACAAGGTCGCCCAGATCATCACCTTCGGCACGCTGCAGGCGCGGGCCGTGCTGCGCGACGTCGGGCGCGTGCTGCAACTCCCGCTGGGTCAGGTTGACCGTCTGGCCAAGATGGTGCCGGCCAACCCCGCCAACCCGGTGACTCTCGCCCAGGCCATCGAGATCGAGCCGCGGCTGCAGGAAGAGCGCAAGCGCGACGAGGGGGTGGCGCGCCTGCTGGAGATCGCGCTCCAGCTGGAGGGGCTCTACCGCAACGCCTCGACCCACGCGGCCGGCGTGGTGATCGGCGACCGGCCGCTGACCCACCTGACCCCGCTCTACCGCGATCCGCGCTCCGAGCTCCCGGCCACCCAGTTCAACATGAAGTGGGTGGAGGCCGCGGGGCTGGTGAAGTTCGACTTCCTGGGCCTGAAGACCCTGACGGTGATCGACCGGGCGCTGAAGTACCTGGAGAAGCGCGGCGCCAGCGTGGACATGGCCGCCCTGCCGCTGGACGACCAGGCCACCTACGACCTGATGAGCAACGCGCTGACCATCGGGGTCTTCCAGCTGGAAGGCCAGGGGATGCGCGACACGCTGCGGCAGCTGCGGCCCAACTGCATCGAGGACGTCACCGCCGTGGGCGCGCTGTATCGCCCCGGCCCGATGGACAACATCCCGGCCTTCATCGACTGCAAGTTCGGGCGGCGTGAAATCGACTTCCTGCACCCGAGCCTGGAGGGGGTGCTGAAGGAGACCTACGGCATCATCGTCTACCAGGAACAGGTGATGCAGATCGCCCAGATCCTGGCCGGCTACAGCCTCGGCGAGGCCGATCTGCTGCGCCGCGCCATGGGCAAGAAGAAGAAGGAGGAGATGGAGCAGCAACGCGCGCGCTTCATTTCCGGCGCCGCGGAGAAAGACGTCTCGGCGACGCAGGCCGGCGCGATCTTCGACCTAGTGGACAAGTTCGCGGGCTACGGATTCAACAAGTCCCACGCCGCAGCCTATGCCGTCGTCAGCTACCAGACGGCCTGGCTGAAGGCCAACGCGCCGGTGGAGTTCTTCGCCGCCTCGATGAGCCTCGACATCGCCAATACCGACAAGCTTGCGGTCTTCTACCAGGACGCCAAGCGGTTCGGGGTGATCATCCGGCCGCCGGACGTTAACCGCTCGGGCGCCGATTTCGAGGTGGAACCCAATCCTGAATCCGGCAAGTTCGAGGTGCTCTACGCGCTGGGCGGGATCAAGAACGTCGGCCTGCAGGCCATGGAGCATGTGGCCGGCGTGCGGCGCGCCGGCGGGCCGTTCGCCGACATCTTCGACTTCGTGGAGCGGGTGGACCCGCGGCAGGTGAACAAGCGTACGTTCGAGACCCTGGCGCGGGCCGGCGCTTTCGACAGCCTGAACGCCAACCGTGCCCAGCTGTTCGACGCGGCCGAGTATCTGATCGGCCACGGCCAGGGCGTGAACGCGCGGGAGACCTCCGACCAGCAGGATTTCTTTGCCGGCGAGAAGGCCGACGCCCGCAGCGCTGTCGAGAAGAAGATGCCCCGCCGCGATCCCTGGACCCCGGTCGAGCGGCTGGACGAGGAACTGGTGGCGGTAGGCTTCTACCTTTCCGGCCATCCGCTGGACGACATGGTCGAGGCGCTGCGGCGGCGGCGGACCGACCTGCTGACCGACGCCATCGCCAAGGCGCTGGCCGGGGCGGAGGCGCTACGGATGGCCGGCGTGATCCGGCGCAAGCAGGAGCGACCGTCGCGGACCGGCGAGAAGTTCGCTTTCGTGACGCTGTCGGACCCCACCGGCGAGTACGAGGTGCTATTCCCGCCGGAGCAGCTGAAGCGGTGCCGCGACCTGCTGGAGCCGGGGCGGGCGGTGTCGATCAAGGTTCGCGCCAAGGCCAGCGACGGCGAGGTGCGTTTCTTCGGCGACGACGTCGAACCGGTGGAGAAGGCGGTGGAGAACGTGGTCGCCGGCCTGCGTGTGCACCTGGCGCCCCGCAGCGCCGAGATCGAGGCGTTGAAGCGGCGGCTGGAGGGGGTGAGCAACGCCCGCGGCGGCGAGATCGTGCTGGTGGCGGGCCTGGAGGGCGGTCGCGAGGTGGAGATGAAGCTGCCGGGTCGATTCACCCTGGACGGCGCGGTGCGCGGGGCGATCAAGACCTCGCCGGGGGTGGTGTTCGTCGAGGACCTCTGAGTCGGAACAGGCTTGACTGTGCTGCGGTCTTGGTTCGTTCTGAACCTCAACCGGAGGGTATCGGCAGGTGAAAATTCAACTCGTAACCGCGGCGCTGTTGGCGACCACCGTGATGGCCGGACCCGGGCTGGCGCAGGGGACGTTCTCGTCCGGCGCGCCAAAATCCACCTGGAACAATGGTCCTGCGCCGCGCGCACCGGGCTACACGCCCTATGTTCCGCAGGCGCCTGTGGCGCCCCGGCCCTCGATGACGCCGAGAACCTATGGGTCGCCTCAGGCATCGACGCCGGCGCCGTTCAAGCCCTACGAGCCTTACAAAATCCATCCGGGGACCAGCCTGTTCGGACCGGACGGCAAGCCGAAGCGGTAGGCCGAAGGCTCACTGCGCCGGCGCTCGGGCCGACACTTGCCCACCCCGCTCAGCTTCGCCGAGTCGACCCTCCCGATTAGGGGAGGGAAGGGCGGAGTTGATTTTTCCGCGGTTTCCAACTATCTGCGCCACTTCAATCCACACGCGGGTGTGCGGCGAGACGGGGAGACATCCCGTCCTGTCCGTTCCGGTCTCTCCCAGGAGAGGTTGCCCGCGGAGGTCCAACCGGAAGAAAGACGAGTAACAGACCATGGCTCTGCCTGAATTCTCTATGCGCCAGCTGCTCGAAAGCGGCGCCCACTTCGGCCACCAGACGCACCGGTGGAACCCGAAGATGGACAAGTTCATCTTCGGCTCGCGCTCCAACATCCACATCATCGACCTGTCGCAGTCGATTCCGCTGCTGCACCAGGCCCTGGTGAAGGTGCGCGAAGTCGCCGCCGGCGGCGGTCGCATCCTGTTCGTCGGCACCAAGCGCCAGGCCTCCGAGCCGATCGCCACGGCCGCCAAGCGTTGCGCTCAGTACTATGTGAACCACCGTTGGCTGGGCGGCACGCTCACCAACTGGCGCACCGTGTCGGGCTCGATCGCCCGCCTGCGCGAGACCGACACCCTGGTGGGTGGCGATGCCGGTGGCCGTACCAAGAAGGAACTGCTGCAGCTGACCCGCGAGCGGGACAAGCTGGAACTGTCCCTGGGCGGCATCAAGGACATGGGCGGCATCCCCGACCTGATGTTCGTGATCGACACCAACAAGGAAGCGATCGCGATCCTGGAAGCCCGGAAGCTCAACATCCCGGTCATCGCCATCCTCGACACCAACTGCAATCCGGACGGCATCACCTATCCGATCCCGGGCAACGATGACGCCGCGCGCGCCATCCAGCTCTACTGCGACCTGCTGGCTGACGCCGTGCTGGACGGCCTCGCGGCCGGCCAGGCTGCCTCGGGCGTGGACCTGGGCGCTTCGGAAGCTCCGATGGAGCCGACGCTGGCCCGCAAGTTGACGCCGGAAGTCATTGCTGAACCAGAGGTCTCCGCCCCGGAAGCCGCCGCGCTTGAAGCCGAGATGACCGCCGCCGCGGCCCCCGTGGCCGAGGAAGCCCCCGTTGTCGAAGCCGTGGCCGCTGAGCCTGATACCACCGCCGCGGAGGCCCCCGTTCCGGAGGTCGAGGCGGCCGGCGACGGCGCTGCTGCGCCAAGCGAGCAAGAACCAGCCGGCTAAGGCGGCGTGGGAATCCCCCACGCTCTTTGGCAGACGAGAAAACCCTGACGACGGGCCCTCATTCGGGGGTCCGTCGTGATTCAAAGAATGGAGCTGACCATGGCGGAAATCACCGCAGCGCTGGTCAAGGACCTGCGCGAAAAATCCGGCGTTGGCATGATGGACTGCAAGAAGGCGCTGGTGGAAACCAACGGCGACATAGATGCAGCCATGGACTGGCTGCGCACCAAGGGTCTGGCAAAGGCCGCCAAGAAGGCGGACCGCGCCGCGGCCGAAGGCCTGGTTGCGGCGATGGTGAGCAACGACGGCAAGACCGGCGTGGTCATCGAGCTGAACGCCGAAACTGACTTCGTCTCGAAGAACGCGACGTTCCAGGGCGCCGCGCGCGAAGTCGCCGCTGTGGCCCTGGGCGTGGACGGCGATGTCGATGCCGTGATCGCTTCCAAGACCAGCAAGGGCGAGACCGTGGGCGACATGGTCACCAACCTGATCGCCACGGTCGGCGAGAACATGCGCGTCCGTCGCTCCGCCAGGCTTTCGGTGAGCGAGGGCGCGGTCGCGGTCTACCTGCACAACAAGGAAGCCGACGACGTCGGCAAGCTGGCGGTGCTGGTGGCCCTGGAAGGCGGCGGCGACCCCGCCGTGCTGAAGGACGTGGGCCGCAAGATCGCCATGCACGTGGCCGGCACGCCGACCCCGCCGCT
>CALQQB010000089.1 GCA_943332615.1 Phenylobacterium deserti | reverse complement strand
TTAGGCGGAGGTCTGTGATGGCTGTGAAGCGATACGAGCTGAGCGAGGTGCAGTGGGAGCGGATCGCGCCGTTGTTGCCGGGTAAGTCTTCTGATCCGGGTCGGACGGGCGCGGACAACCAGCTGTTTGTGAACGGGGTGCTGTGGGTGCTGCGTTCGGGGGCGCACTGGCACGATCTTCCCGAGCGCTACGGCAAGTGGAAGACGGCGCACAAACGCTTCAGCCGCTGGGCGGCGGCCGGGGTCTGGGAGAAGGTCTTCACCGATCTAATCAAGGATCGGGACAACCAGTACCTGATGCTCGACTCGACTTTAGTGCGGGCGCACCAGCAGGCGACGACCGGCCGGGGCAGCGGCCAAAAAAAGGGGGCCGCGATCCGGCTGTGGGGCGCTCCCGAGGCGGACTGACGACCAAGGTCCACATGGCCTGCGACAGCCTGGGCCGACCTGTGCGCTTCCTCATCGCCCCGGGCCAGAGCCACGACATCCTCGCCGTGCCGGCCCTGCTGGAAGGACACCGCCCCGTCGCCGTTCTCGCCGACCGGGCCTACGACGCTGGCAGCCTGCGGCTGTATCTCGATCAGATTGGAGCCGAGGCCGTCATCCCATCGACCCGATCACGCAAGACCCCGATCCCTCACGACCCGCTGGTCTACAAACTCCGAAACCGCATCGAGCGCTGCTTCAACAGGCTCAAGCACTTCCGCCGCTTCGCCACACGCTACGACCGCTTGGCCAAGCACTACCTGGCCTTCATCCACATCGCCGCTTCCATGCTCTGGATCCGCTGAATGTCGATTCGACCTAGGCCCTCGTCGAAGGTGTCCGAGGCTTCAAGGGGGTGATTGACCTCTTGGCGCTATGGAACATTGTGGCAACATGTTCTACACCTACATCCTGGCCAGCCGGCGCAACGGCACGATCTATGTCGGCTCCACCGACGGGCTTGTGAACCGCGTGGTGGAACATCGGGAGAAGGTCCGGCAGGGCTTCACCGCCCGCTACGGCGTGACGCGTCTCGTCTGGTACGAACCGCACGAGTCGCGTGAGACGGCGTTCCGACGCGAGCGCCGCATCAAGGAATGGCGCCGATCCTGGAAGATCATGCTCATCGAGGCGGCCAATCCGACCTGGACGGACCGCTTCGATGACCTGGCTGGAGGACCCCTGGACCTGGAGGCGTGGTTCCGATCGGTCGATGCGGCGGACACGGCTACGCCAGAGCCTCCCCTGATATGCCCACCGCACTCCGCTCATCCCGGCGAATGCCGGGACCCAGATCGGTGAGCGCCGATGTGGGCTGGACCAGCGCAGCGCCCCTCGAACCCACCGCTCCGCCATCCCATCTGGGTCCCGGCATTCGCCGGGATGAGCGGAGTGGGGGTGACGTTCAGAGGCGGCAGACTGGCCGCCATCAGATTTAGGCTGGGGTGCGTCGCGGGGTGACCGAAGCCAAGGACTGTGTTCGACCCTGTGCGGAAGTGCGGTGGCGATGCTGCGATTGTCCAGCAATCGTTGACGCGAACGCCCGTCGAAGCTCAACTCAGCGTAGCTCGCGGCGACGGTGTGGCAGGCAGTTCGGGGGGAAACAAATCAATGTGGTTCAAAACACGCGTCGGCTTCAGTTCAATAATGGAACCATTTGAGGTCCGAGTTGCGAAATATCCAGAGGATAGACATCCCTCATATTTGATATATGCCCGCTCGTTAAACGATTCAGATGTTCAGTATAAGGGCTTCTTGGGTAATCTTAAAGCTCCGGGCCGGTACGTGCATTTGGCGAGATTTGAGCTATCAGAAAAATCTGAACCAGAAATCGCTGCGTGCATGACGATGATTGAGGAGGCCATCGCGATAGAAGCGCGGATTTGTGACTTGAGTGGAGCGGGTGCTGCGGATGTGTGGACGGCCGCGTGGAACCAGTGGGTCTTAGTAAAATGGGAGAAGGCTTAGGTTCAGCTCTCCACCCACCTCGGACGCTTGTAAGGGCAGCCTCCGGGAGGTGGAACTCACGCCCCTCACCCCTTCCTGAAAAACCCCCACACCCGCGCCGCCAGCGCCTCGCTCACCCCCTCGACCTTCGCCAGGTCCTCCACGCTTGCCCGGCTCACCCCCCGCGCGCTCCCAAACGCATGCAGCAGCGCCCGCTTCTTGCCCGGCCCCACGCCCTCGATCTCGTCGAGCGGGTTCTTCTTCATCTCGGCCGCGCGCTTCATCCGATGCGTGCCGATGGCGAAGCGGTGCGCCTCGTCCCGCAACCGCTGGAGGTAGTACAGAACCGGCGATTTTGGCTCGAGCATGAAGGGCGGCTTCCCCGGCAGGAAGAAGCGTTCGAGGCCGGCGTCGCGGTCAGGACCCTTCGCCACGCCCACCACGGGGATGTCGTCGACGCCGAGGTCGGCCATGATTTCCAGGGCGGCGCCGAGCTGGCCCTGGCCGCCGTCCACCAGCACCAGGTCGGGGCGGGCGAAGCCACCGTCCTCGATGCCCGCCTCCTCGTCCTTGACCATGCGGGCGAAGCGGCGGCGCAGGACCTCCTTCATCATCCCGAAGTCGTCGCCGGGGGTGATGTCGGTGCTCTTGATGTTGAACTTGCGATACTGGGATTTCTGGAAGCCGTCGGGGCCGGCGACGATCATGCCGCCCACCGCGTTCGTGCCCATGATGTGGCTGTTGTCGTAGACCTCGATCCGCTCCGGCGTGCCATCCAGCCCGAAGGCCTCATAAACCCCGGCCAGCAGCTTGGTCTGGGCGGAGCTCTCGGCCATCTTCCGGCCCAGGGCTTCGCGGGCGTTGGTCAGGGCGTGGTCCACCAGCTGGCGCTTCTCGCCGCGCTGGGGGCGATTGATCTCGACCTTGCGGCCGGACTTCTGGGCGAAGGCCTCGGCGATCAGGTCGCGCTCGGTCGGCTCGGTGGAGACCAGGATCAGCTTGGGGATCGGCTTGTCGTCGTAGAACTGGCCCAGGAAGGCGCCCATGACGTCGGGGTCTTCGTCGGACTTGTCGACGCGGGGGAAGAAAGCGCGGTTGCCCCAGTTCTGGCCGGCGCGGAAGAAGAACACCTGCACGCAGGCCTGGCCGCCCTCGGCGTGGAGGGCGAAGACGTCGGCCTCCTCCAGGGTCTCGGGGTTGATCTGGGTCTCCTGGGCGACGGAGGCCAGGGCGCGGATGCGGTCGCGCAGGCGCGCGGCGTATTCAAACTCCATCTCGTCGGAGGCGGCCTGCATCTCGGCCGACAGGCGTTGCATCACCAGCCGCGACTTGCCGCGCAGGAAATCCTCGGCCTGTTCGACCAGCTGGGCGTAGTCGTCGAGCGCGATCAGGCCGGTGCAGGGGGCGGCGCAGCGCTTGATCTGGTGCAGCATGCAGGGGCGCGTGCGGCTCTCATAGACGCTGTCGGAGCAGGAGCGCAGCAGGAAGGCCTTCTGCAGGGTGTTGAGGGTTTTCGTGACCGAGTGGGCGCTGGCGAAAGGGCCGAAGTAGTCGCCCTTGATGGTGTGGGCTCCCCGATGCTTTCGAAGCTGAGCCGCCGGGTGCTCGCGGCGGATGACGATCTCGGGGAAGGACTTGTCGTCGCGCAGCAGGACGTTGAAGCGGGGCTTCAGCTGCTTGATCAGGTTGATTTCCAGCAGCAGCGCGTCGGTCTCGGTGCGGGTGGTGATGAACTCCATCGACCGGGTGAGATCGACCATGTGGGCGATACGCTGGGTGTGGAAACGGCCCTGGGCGTACTGGATGACCCGCTTTTTCAGGGACCGCGCCTTGCCGACGTAGAGCACCTCGCCATCGTCGCCCATCATCCGGTAGACGCCCGGCCGGTCCGGCAGGCGGGTGACCTCGTCCTTGATGAGCGCGGCGCCCTTGAGGGGGGCCGTGGCGGGGGCGTCCGACATGGTGCGCATATAGCGTCCCCGCTCCCGAATGGGGAGGGAAGCGTCAGATCCTGATGGCGCCGGCCGCCAGCCGCTCGAACACCGACTTGGTCAGCTTCACATAGCCGCGCCTGGGGTCGTGGAAGAACAGCGCGCCCTTGATCCTGGCCGGATCATAGCCGTCGGCGACCAGGTCCATCTTGCGGACCTTGAAGGTGCCGGTGGCGTCCAGGGCCGGCAGCAGGCGCACGAACAGCGGCTGGGCGTAGGCCGGGAGTTCGGCGGCCACGTGCGCGCTGAAGGCCTTGGGGTCGAAGGCGCCGTGCGGGACAATGGCGGCCATGCCGGCGCGGCCGTCGGCGCCCTCCACCGCCACGCCATAGACCGTGGCCTCCGCCACGCCCGGGAAGGCGGTCAGCCGCTCGGCCACCTCGTTGGTGGAGACGTTCTCGCCCTTCCAGCGGAAGGTGTCGCCGATCCGGTCGACGAAATAGAAATAGCCCTCGGCGTCCGTCCTCATCAGGTCGCCGGTGGCGAACCAGGCGTCGCCCCGCTCGAACACATCGTGCAGCACCTTCTTCTCGGAAGCGGCCTTGTCGAGGTAGCCGGTGAATTCGGTGCGGACGTCGGCGGCGCTGATCTGGCCGAGGCACTGGCCGACCTGGCCGGCGCCGCATTCGATGCAGAGGCCGTTGGTCCCGCGCACCACGTCCTCGGCCTCGACGTCGTACTGCACCAGCCGCATGTTGACCCGCTTGCGCAGCCACCTGGGCGTGCGGCCGATCGAGCCTTCGTGGCCGTCGAAGTTGAACATCGACACATTGCCCTCGGTGGAGCCGTAGAACTCCAGGATCTCGGGAATGCGGAACCGAGCTTTGAGGATGGGCCAGACGTCGGGGCGCAGGCCGTTGCCGAAAGCCAGGCGGATCTTGTGGCGGGTCTCGTCCTCATCCGGTTCGTGGTTGACCAGGTAGCGGCAGAGCTCGCCGATGTAGACGAACATGGTGCAGCCCTCGGCCACGACCTCGGGCCAGAAGTGGCTGGCGGAGAACCTGCGCCGCAGCACCACCGAGCCGCCATTGAGCAGCGCCGCCCCGATGGCGCAGAGGCCGCCGGTGGCGTGGTAAAGCGGCAGGGCGATGTAGATGCGGTCGGTCTTGTCAGCCCCGGTCGAGCCCGCGAAGCCGCGCATGTAGAGCTGGGCGCGCATGTGGGTGATGCGCGCGGCCTTGGGCAGGCCCGTGGTGCCGGAGGTGTAGATCAGCAGCGCCGGGTCGCCGGCGGTCATGCCGTCGCGCACCGCGCGGTCCGGCGGCAACTGGCTGCAGCTCTTCAGGGCCTGGACCAGGTCGCGCTGGTCGCCGTGCGCCGGGCCCAGCACCCACTGCTGCATCGGCCGGTCCAGCACGGCGCGGGCCTGTTCGAACGCCAGCGAGGTTTCGGCATCCACGATGGCGTGGACGGCGCCGGAGATGTTCAGGCAGTGGGCCAACGGTTGGCCGGACAGCTGGTTGTTGATCAGGGCGGTGACCACGCCCACCTTCGACAGCCCGTACCAGATGGGGAAATATTCCAGCCGGTTGGGCATGAACAGCGCCACGGTCTGCCCGCGCCGCAGGTTCAGGCTCTTGGCCCAGTGGGCGTAGCGGTTGGCCATGGCGTCCAGCTCGCCATAGGTCACGGTCTTGCCTTCGAAGGTCATGGCCGGGCGGCTGCGCCAGGTCTCCACAGCCTCCTGGATATCGTCGCAGACAAGGTTGTCGGACTCGCGGGCGATCGATTTGACGCGCTTAAGGGTCCGGCTCAGGCCGTTCCAGAAGCGCCAGTCGCGCTTGAGCCTCGCCTCCAACCGCATCTCGACCTCCCGATAGGGGGACTAGCTTGGCGAGCGCCGGGCGGCGGGGCAAGGCGCGCTGGCGCCACAGGGCCGCGCAATCAGCCCGGGATGGCGACCAGCTCGATCTCGAACAGCAGGGCGCTGCCGGGCGGGATCGGGTCGCGGCTGCGGTCGCCATAGCCGATGGCGGCGGGGATCACGAAGTCCCAGACTTCACCCACCCGCATCAGCGGCACGCCCTCCTGCCAGCCCTTGATCAGGCGATCGAGCGGGAAGGTCGCCGGCTCGCCGCGATCGCGCGAGGAGTCGAACTGGCGGCCGTCGATGAACTTGCCAACGTAGTGGATGGTCACCACCGCGCCGGGCTCGGGCTTCGGCGCCGAGGCCTTGGCCTTCTTGGCCACATGGTACTGCAGGCCGCTTTCGGTGGTGGTCCAGCCCGGACGGGCGGCCGACCAGGCGAGGTAGGCCGCCTGGCCCTGCACCCACTGTTCCTGCGGCGTGCCGGTATAGGTCACGGCGGGGGCGGCAGCGGTTGGGGGCTTGGGCGTCATCAGGGCGCATCCGGAAAGCGCGGCGGCGGCCGCGAGCAAAAGGGCGAAGCGGGGTGTCGGGATCATGGGGCTTACTACGGCGCCTTTCCGTTCACGTCATGGTGCGGGTCTAATCGGAGCAATGTCGATTCGGCCACCACCCCATCCCAACGGACCCGAGCTGCGCGCCCGGGTCGCCGCCAACCTGGCCGCCTTCCCGCGCCGCGAGATCGCGCTGGCCGCCCTGCGCCCGGCCGCTGTGGCGATCGTGATCTCGCCGGTGCGGCGGCGGCCGACCTTCCTGCTGACCCGCCGGGCCCTGACCTTGCGGCGCAACGCCGGCAACTACGCCCTGCCCGGCGGCAACTATGAGCCGGACGAGGACGCCATCGCGGCGGCGCTGCGCGAGACCTCGGAGGAGCTGGGCGTGGCCCTGCCCCGCGAGGCGGCGCTGGGCCTGCTGGACGACTTCGAGACCCTGGGCGGGCACCGGGTGACGCCGGTGGTCTGCTGGTCCGACGCGGAGCTGAAGCTGGTCCCTGACCCGGTCGAGGTGCATCAGGCTTGGCGCATCCCGCTGGCCCACCTGGAGCATCCGACGTCGCCCCGCCGGCAACCGCGCGAAGGCGGCGGCGACCCGATCCTGCAGATGCGGGTGCGCGGAAGCTGGATCAACGCGCCGACCGCCGCCTGGCTGTTCCAGTTCCGCGAGGTGGCGTTGCACGGGCGCTGGACCAGGCTGGACGGCGTGGGGCAGCCGGAGTGGACGCGGAGGTAAACCCCTTGCACAGCGCGGACGGCTTCCCAAATAGGAGGCGATCGCGCTTTCCGTCCGAGCACCCCCCTGCCGGACCGCGAGCGACGGGTGTGCGGCCCTGGCGCCTTCGATGGCCGCCGGGGCCGCCTTCGTTTCGGGTGCATCGAAATTCCATCTGAGGGCGTAAACCCTCTGGCGCGCGGCGCCGCGCTGGTGTGGAATCGGCGCAACCAGGAGCACGACTTGCAGGACGGCCTGTCCAAGCCTGACATCGTCCACAACGAGGCCGACCGGCTGGCGGCCTTGCGGGCGCTCGACCTGCTGGACACCCAGCCGGAGGCGATGTTCGATAACCTGACGTCGCTGGCGGCGCTGATCTTCAGCGCGCCGGTGGCGCTGGTCACCCTGATCGACGCCGAGCGGCAGTGGTTCAAGTCCTGCATCGGGACGGACATCTGCGAGACCCCGCGTGACGTGGCCTTCTGCGACCACACCATCCGCCAGTCCCGCGTGCTGGTCGTGCCCGACGCGACCCTCGACCCGCGCTTCCGGGACAATCCCCTGGTGACCGGCGAGCCATTCATTCGATTCTATGCCGGTGCGCCGCTCACCTCGAAGGACGGCCACCGCCTGGGCAGTCTGTGCGTGCTGGACGTGCAGCCTCGCGCCGAGTTCACCACGACCGAGCGGGCGCAGCTGCAGTCGATGGCGGACGCGGTGTCGCTGGCCATGAACCTGCGCCATGACCTGAACGCGCTGCGCGACGTCGAAGACCGGCTGCAGGCGGCGGACGAGCGGCTGCGGGCCAACGAGGCGCAGCTGTCGTTCGTGCTGGAACACTCGGCCGACCTGCTGTTGCGGATCTCGCCGGACGCCACCATCACTTGGATTTCACCCAGCTGCGCCCGCTATGGCTATGCGGTCGAGGACCTGGTGGGACAGCGGACCAACAGCCTGGTGCATCCGGACGACCGGCAGAAGCTCGCGGCGCGCCGCGCCTCCCGGTTCGCCAGCCTGCAGGATCCGACAGGGCGCAATCACGAATATCGCGTGATGCGCAAGGACGGCTCGTGGGTCTGGGTCGAGGAGAACCCGACCATCATCCGCGACGCCGACGGCCAGGCGATCGAGTTGGTCAACCTGCTGCGCGACATCAGCGACCGCAAGCGCGCCGAGAGCGCCGCCGCCGACATTCAGATGGGCATGCTGCTTCCGCGTGAAGAGCTGGCTGGGCTGTCTGCACAGGTCGAGGTCGACGCCGTGCTGCAGCCGGCCCGCATGGTGGGGGGCGACCTCTACGACGCCTTCATGGTGGACGAGGACCGGCTGTGCTTCCTGCTGGGCGACGTCACCGGCAAGGGCCTGGCGGCCTCGCTGTTCATGGCGCTGTCCAAGGCGATCGCCCATAGCCTGCTGAGACGCGCGCCCGGCGACCTGGGTGCGGCGCTGTCGGCCATCAGCGACGAGTTGGCGCAGAACAACCGCGAGGTGATGACGCTGTCGCTGCTGGTCGGCCTGCTGGACCTGACCACCGGCCGGCTGGAGCTGTGCAACGCCGGCCACGACGACCCGATGGTGCTGACCCCCGACGGCCAGGTCGCCGACCTGAAGATGGAGGGCGGCCCGCCGCTGTGCGCGGCGTTGGGCTATGCCTATCGCGCCGAAGTGCATGAGCTGCCGCGCGGCGCGGCCCTGGTGGCGGTGACCGATGGCGTGACCGAGGCCCAGAACGCCGCCGGCGACCTGTTCGGCCGGGCGGGCGCGCGCGCCGTGCTGACCCGGCATGGCGTGGCCGGGCCGCTGAGCGGGCTGATGGACAGCCTGGTCGCCGCCGTCCGCCGCTTCGAAGCCGGCGAGGAGCCCAGCGACGACCTGGCGGCCATCGCCATCCGCCGGCCTTAGCGGGGCCGCGTGACCGCCGAGCCGGTCCCGGTGTTCGTGGTCACTCTGGAGGGGGTGGAGCCGCCGGCGCGCGTGGTGCTGACCGTGCTGGCCTTCGTGGAAGCGGTGGACGCCGAGGCGGCGGAGGCGACCGGGGCGGCGGGGGTGGCGGCCCTGGGGTGGCGCGACGTGGCGGTGGTGCGCAGCGGCGAGGTGACGGACGTGGACGCGTTGCCGGCGGACTTCACGGCGGCGATGGCGACGGCGCGACGGTTCGGGTGCGGGCTGATCATCTACGACGAGGGGTGAGGCGGCGGTCGGGCGGCGGCTGGATCGCGCCAGCAGAAAGCCGCGACCGGACTATTTCCTGAGGTGGCTTTCGAACCAGCCGACCATCGCGTTCATGGCGTCGGTGGCGTACGCGTCGGTCTTGGCCGGGTCGCCCTTGACGTAGAAATCGTGGTCGGCCCCCGCGTACATCTTCAGCTTGTTTTCCACCCCGACCTTGTCGAGGGCCGCGTGCATGGCTTCGGACTGTGCGGGCGGCACGCCCCTGTCGGCGTCGCCGTGCAGGATCAGCGTCGGCGGATCGCCCGCATCGACGCTGTGGATGGGCGAGACCGAAGGCAAGAGCTTGTCGTCGAAGTCGATGGCGCCGCCCTTGGGGCGGCCCTGCAGCAGGGCCGCCAGGTCGGTGGGCGGGAAGTAGGCGACGACAGCCGCAATGCGATTGCCGGAACGCTCCAGGGCGTTGGCGGCGCCTGAGTTTCCGTCATCGGCCATCATGCCGGCGACGAGCGCCAGATGGCCTCCGGCGCTCGCGCCCCACACGCCGATCCGCGCGGGGTCGGCGCCATAGTCGGCGGCGTGCCGCTTGATGTGGCGCATCCCGAGCCGCACGTCGGCGACCGCGTCCGGCACTTGGAAACGCGGCGCCGAGGCGTGGTACAGCGCGACCACGGTGAACCCCTTGTCGATCAGCGCCTGATAGCGGGCCTGGCGTTCTTCCGGCGGGGCCCATGACGATCTCCAGCCGGCCGACACCATGTTGACCACAAGCGCGCCATTGGCCTTCTTCACCGGTTTGAAGACATCGTAGGTCAGCGCCATGCCGTCGCGGTGGCCGTAGATGACATCGCGGACATAGGTGGCTGTCTTGAGTTCGGCGGGGGTCGGCGCGCGAAGGGCGTTGCGAGGATAGCCGCTGAGCGGCGGGCCGGGGTCTGTAGGAACCTGCGCCACGGTGACGCCGCCCGTGCCGACAGCAAATACGAACGCGAGCGCCGTGCTCCAGAGCCTGTTCATGGACGATCCCCTTATGTCCAGAACCTAGCCACCCGGAAGGCGTAGCGGCAACACCCGTCCCCTTCATCGGCGGCGGATGATTGGAATCCCCCGGCGGACCGCTATGTCTACAAGCAGATCCTGAGACCTCTTCCGCCACGGAGGCGACCGCGTGACCAAAGCCCTGAAGATCGACTTCGTCTCCGACGTGGCCTGCCCCTGGTGCATCATCGGCCTGGGCGGACTGGAAGAAGCGTTGGCGCGGGTGGGCGACCTGGTCGACGCGACGATCACCCTGCAGCCGTTCGAGCTCAATCCCGACATGCCACCCGAGGGCCAGAACCTGGGCGAGCACGTCTTCGAGAAGTATGGCGCGACGCCGGAGCAGTCGGCGGCGACCCGCGAGCAGATTCGCGCCCGCGCCGCCGAGGTGGGCTTCACCATCGCCACCGGCCCCGACAGTCGGATCTACAACACCTTCGACGCCCACCGCCTGCTGCACTGGGCGGGGCTGGAGGGCCGTCAGCTGCCCCTCAAGCACGCCCTGTTCGAGACCTATTTCACCCGCGGCGAGAACCCCAGTGACCACGAGGTGCTGGCAGCCGCCGCCGAGCGCGCCGGCCTGGATCCCGTGAAGGCCCGCGACGTGCTGACCTCAGGCCGCTTCGCCGACCACGTCCGTTCCCTGGAACGCCAATGGTACGAGGCCGGCATCAGCTCGGTCCCGGCCGTGATCATCAATGAGACATACCTGATCTCCGGCGGTCACCCCGCCGATGCCTTCGAGCGCGCGCTCCGGACCATCGCGGCGGAGACGTAGCAACACCGCCGTCGGAGCCCTCAGCCGACACATCCGCCGTGGATCACAGGTCCCCTGACCGCCCCGCGCCAGGCGCGGACTGTGGCGTCTGTCCAGCTTGGACATCTGTTCTCCGCGTCGAGAACTGTCCCCATTTTCCCCGCCTCACTCCAGGGGTTCACTCCAGCCAGCCAGAGCGTGCGAATTAAGTATAGTATTCCCGTAATCGACACCCATTGAAGAGTGGCGGTCTGCGCCCGCGCGACGCACGGATGATCCCGGGCCGGAGGGACAGCCTGAGCGATAGCGTCCGCGAGATGCGGCCCGGGGCCGTCTATTGAAGGTCCGTTCGCTCGCACGTGTCGTTCCGCGCCAGCCCCTAGAGCAGGCGACTCTTGTTGGGCCCTTGCCCACCGTCAGGCGACCCGCCCCAATTCGCTCGCGGGCTTGCTGAGAAAGAGCAGACTGTCCTCGAAGTCCGTGAAGATATCCATCAGTTCCTCGGGGCTGATGGCCGTGGGCCGTCCGAGCGGGAAGCGATAGCGCCAGAAGCTGACGATGTGCTGCACCGCGCCGGTCTGCTCGCCCAGGCCCATGAACATCTCAGGCGCCGCCAGCAGGAAGTCCCGGAACGCCGTCGGCTGGCCTTGGAGGGTCAGCGACTGGTACGCCTTGTCATAGACGGCAATCATCCCGTTCACGCCGTCGATCGTCTGGCCCACGGCCGCCCGCAGGCGCTCACGGGCTTCGGGCAGATAGCGGGAGGTCTCAGTGGTCTGGGGGCCGCGTGGGCGCGTACCTGAAAGCTCGCCCGTCACCCGGCCCAGCTGGGGCGTCAGCTCGGCCAGCACCCACTTGTAATAGAGGAAGCCGCGCCAGGAGAAGACGCCATCCTGATAGTCCTTGTCGCTGAGCCGCAGCCCCTCCTTCAAGGGGCCAAAGCTGTCATCGACCGAGTTGGAGAGCAGCTTGTCTACCAGTTTGGACGCCGCCTGGCCGCCGCCGTCCGCGCCGGACGAGAGGGTGACCAGCGCCATGACCTCGCCGCGCACGAACTCGTACATGCGCTGGATGTCGGCGTCGGTGATGGCGAAGTAGCCACGGGCCGGCTCGAAGCCGTTGCGACGCAGGTGCTCCTTCAGCAGGAAGGGGTCGAGGGAGGGCAGCTCGTCGATCAGGTCCAGCACCTGCCGATCGCGCCGGCCCGGCTTCAGCAGGACCCCGAACATCTGCTCGGCCGCGTCGTCGAAGTCCCTCTGGCCCATCATCAGGAAGTGCGCGCCGTAGCGGAGGTCGTTCCGGTCGATCGGGACGAGGATCTTCGTGACTGTGGCCAGCGGCTTGGAGAACATCTCTCGCTCGTTCGGCCGCACGCGGTGCTTGATAATGAGACCATGATTGAGCAACCGGTTCTCGAAGAACGGCCGCTCTTCCAGCGTCGGGTCGCCGGCCAGCCGGCGGTGCGTGGCCACCAGATTGAGCACCCGCGCGGTCGATGCCGACTGATCGAGGGCGATCAGGCTTCGAATGGTCCGGTCGTTGACGTTTTTGATCACGGATGACGCTCAGGCGATAGACGCCGCACAGTGAGCGACCTAGTTCCGTCGTCTACGGGACCACCCCATAACGCAGCCCTAAGGCGCTTCGCGGCAGGCGGCTACGGAGCCTCTCATGGCGCCCAAAATGGGTAGGCCGGCCCCAGTAAGGGGGTTTCGGGGACATCGCGTAATTGAAGTAGGCCCATCCTCCTTCGTGAAGCGCAGCGATCCACTCGCTCCGACTTCGTAGTCCAAGGCTTGGATGGGCCTACTTCAATTACGCGATGGCGCCCGAACCCATGGAACCCATGCGGAGACGGCAAAGGCTTATCCGTTTGGGTGAGAGCGGCTTCTGATAGTGCGTAGTAGTGAATCAACACGCAAATGCCCGCTTCATTGCGCTTTTGCGCAGTTTGCGGGAATCCGTCAACGTGAATTGATAGCAAACGCCAATATTGATAGTACAGATTGTAAATACCGTATCATGGGTTCGTAATTCGACACGAATAGATTTCGTATCAATGATGATGAATCTTCTATGTGATACTGGACTATTTACGAAAGTAGCGTGATTGCCTTCCTTTTGAGATCCGTCAGTGACTGGACTCTTTACCGGTGAGGTTGCTCTCAGCGATCATGCCTGTACAGGGCAATTTGAAAGCAATTTTCCCATGAAACTCGCAATTGGTCTTCTTGCCGGGGCTTCCGCCCTGTGCCTGGCGTCGTCTGCCTTTGCCGCGCCGCCGGCCCCCATCGCCCCCGGTGAAGGAGCGGCTTGGGGTGCCTATTTCAAGTCGGACCATCGTGCTGTTGTTGTCGCTGCTATGAAGGAGTTTCTTAAAAGCGCGCCGTCGTCGAAAACCTTGGCCGGCGGCATATGTGTGTCTCGTGACAACAACACCGAATACTTAGTTTATACGAGCTACGCAAATTTTGCGGATCTATTCACCGCCCACGGTAATCTTCCCAGCGCTGATATACAGGCACTCGCCCATCTTCAATATCGCGCGCAATTTAAACCCCTGATCCTGGCCCTGATGCCTGTTGGGAATACTGACAGCAAAACGGTCCATCAATTCTTCCGCTTCAGCGTGCCGTTGAAAAACACGGAAGCTTTCGTTCAGGCCGCATCAAAGGTGAATGTGACACTTGCAACGGAAATCAAAGGCGCGTCTGTCGCCGTTTTCCAGCCTGCGGCCGGGGGCGGAACAAACGAAGTCAATGTCCTGCACGTTAGGATTGTTTATCCCGACGACAAGAGCCTGGGCATGGGGATGGATAGTTACTTCAAAGGCGGAAAATTAGGGGCGGCCTTCAACGAGATGTGGTCGCTCTCTACTGGCATTGCCAGTGGCAGTATCGAAGATTGCGAACAGTTCGACTACGCCAAGAAGTAACCGGATCGGGGGTTGGGGCGACATCGCTCCAACCCCTGTTCGTGGCCTGGTTTTGAAACCCAGCGTCACTGTGAGGACCCTGAGTCATGGGGTCGCTTATCGCTGAGGCGGGCCTCGGCGGTCATGCCCG
>CALQQB010000088.1 GCA_943332615.1 Phenylobacterium deserti | reverse complement strand
CGCTGCACCGCCGGGTCGTCGGAGTAGATCGCCATACGATGGTCGTCCGGCCCCAGGATCGAGATCGTGGAACTGGTCTCGGTCAGGCCATAGGCGTTGGCGAAGTCCACGTGCGGCAACAGGGTCAGAGCCCGCTCGATCACCGGCTGCGGCATGCGCCCGCCGCCGTAGGAGAGGGCCTTGAGGCTGGCCAGTGTTTCCCCGCGCTTTTCTAGAACGTCGAGGATGCGACCCAGCATCGTCGGAACGACCATGGCGTGAGTGATGCCTTCGGCGGACGCCACATCCACCCAGGTTTCCGGGGTGAAGGCGTCGAGGTGCACGATGCGCCGGCCGCTGTAGCAGCCGGTGAGCACGGCCGAGATGCCGGCGATATGATACGGCGGCACGCTCACCAGGGCGGCCTCGTCGTCCTCCGAGCCCAAGAACTCGACGGTGGAGATCACATAGGACGTCAGGTTCGCGTGGCGCAGGATCGCGGCCTTCGGCTCACCGGTAGTGCCGCTGGTGAACAGCAGCACGGCGATGTCATGATCCACGTCGAGGAACTGCGCCTCGCAGTCGCCCGGCGCGCAACACGCCGCCTCGAAAGCGCTGCGCGACACGATGGTGACGCCCTCGGCGGGCGCGATCCGACCGATCATGTCGTCGTCGGCGATGACGACCGACGGCGCGGTGCGCGCGGCTAGCTTCGAAAGGTCGGCGTCGGGCAGGCGATAGTTCAGCGGCGCGAATGGCTTGGCCAGCATGCCCGCGGCGAACAGGGCCACTGGCAGGGTCGGGCCATTGAGGCCGACAAAGGCGACATTGCTGCCGCCGCCCTTGGCCTGGGATTGAGCCTCGAGCCAGGCCGCGCCGTGGTGCGCCCGCCTCCGGGTCTCGGCGAACGTGAGGCTTTCCTCACGCCGCCCCAGCGCCAACCGCTCCGGCACGGCGTCGGCGATCATGTCGAGGAGAAGAGCGGTGTGCATGGATCAGTCCGAAGCGGGCAGTTTCTTGGCTTCTTTGGCGCCGATCTCGCGACCGTCTATGGTCAGTGATCCCGCCCCGGCCTTGGAGCAGAGGGCCTCCAGGCCGCTTTCCTCATCGGCGTAGCGCTTGCCAGCGCTGCTGCCGGCCGCGTGGTCGGGCGATAGCGTTGCGCCGTCCGGCCTGGCTTGCGCATGCGCTATC
Source organism: Phenylobacterium deserti (assembly GCA_943332615.1). Classification (GTDB taxonomy): domain Bacteria; phylum Pseudomonadota; class Alphaproteobacteria; order Caulobacterales; family Caulobacteraceae; genus Phenylobacterium; species Phenylobacterium deserti_C. The sequence goes on along the minus strand of CALQQB010000088.1, from coordinate 13,666 downwards.
ACCGGCGCGCCGCCGCATTCGAGGCTGACCGGGGTCTTCGGCGGGCGAACCACCACGAATTCGGCGTCGCAGACGGCGCTCTTCCAGCGCGATCCGGGTTTCAGGTCCATGAGCTTCCTCCCTGGGCGTCCTGACTTGGACGCATACCAATCGTTCAGCATCCTGGCGCGCGCGGCAATGGAAGCGGGCGCGAAGGGATGCCGTGAAGGCAGGCTGCTACAGGGCTTTTCTCCGCCTGTCGCGCGTCCGCCCCACGCCCGTGGCGATTTTCGGCTGGCGCGGCGCGGGTGTTTCGCGAACAGTCGATTTCATGAGCGATGTCTCTGACCTGACACATATTATCCCGCCGCAGCAGGAGCGCTCGACGCGCTTCCTGATCCGCGTGCTGGAGGCGGCCGAGCGCATCCTGCGGCGCGACGGAACGGAGGGGCTGACAATGCCGGCGGTGGCCCTGGAGGCTGGGGTCTCGGTCGGCGGCATCTACCGGCGCTTCCAGACGAAACAGGACCTGCTGCGGGCGATCAAGGACCGCCACCTCACCCGTTCCGAACAGGTGATGGCCACGGCCATGGAAGGCGAACTGCACAGCCTGGACGAAGTGGTGCAGGTGTTCCTGACCACCCTGATCCGGGATTCGGGCTCAGCATCCCGGTCGGAGAGCCTCCTCGCGGTGATCATGGAGAGCCCCTGTGACGACGCGGTGATGCGCGCCCGTGGCCATGTGTCGGCAGAACGCCAGCGCGCATCTTTCGCCGAGGCCGTGCGGCCATTCCGCGGCCAGATCACCCACTCGGACCCGGAATTGGCCATCGAGATGGCCTTTCTTGTCGCGATCTCGGTCTTCATGCGGCAGGTAAAAATGGATCTGCGGGCCGGCGCGCCGATCAGTTGGACCGACCTGCGCCGCGAACTGGCGCGGGCGATGGCGGCCTATCTCCGGGCTCCCATGAACTGAGCGCCGCGCTTGCGGACCTGTGCTTGCCGCCGAGCCGGTCCGCTGTCCCAAAGCGGGAAATCACCTTAGGATTAGTTGTGCGTTTTCTCAGGGATTCGGTTTCGCATGCGTTCCAGAATGTCGGACAGGACCGGCGCGGCGATCCGGAAGCTCCGACTTGCGCGCGGTTGGAATCTGGCGACCCTCAGCGAGCAAAGCGGCGTTCCGATCTCGACCCTGTCTCGCGTCGAACTGGGCCAGAACAGCCTGCACTACGACAAGCTTATCCGCCTCTGCCGGGCCCTGGATGTCGATGCGGACGGCCTGGTGGCCCGCGAAACCCAGGCCGCGGCGGTTGTGACCGGACGCCGGGCCGTGATCCGCGCCGGCGAGGGGCCGCCGACACGACTGGCGGGCAACACCGGTCGGCGCGCCGCGTCCGATCTCCTGTCCAAGAGCCTGTCGCCCTTGCTCCTGGAGGTCACCGCCCGCAGCCTTGAGGCGCACGGTCCGCTCTCGACCCATGGGGGCGAGGCCTACGTCCTGGTCCTGGCCGGCGAGGTGGAGCTCCACAGCCAGCTGTACGCGCCCCTGTCCCTTCGCGCCGGCGACGCGATCTATTTCGACGCGGCGAGCGGTTACGCATTGATCGCGCCGGGCCAACCGGCGCGGGTCCTCGTGGTCGCATCCGGAGAGACGGGGTTCGGCTGAACCTCACCAGGGCCGTCTTCGCGGAGACTCGCCTGGGACAATTCCCACTATTTACCAATAATCAAACTGCACCTGGGAATGTGCCGGTCAGCGGGGCCAGATCGGCGTCGCTCGACCTTTTCGGTACAGCGAGCCTTCCCCCCCCATGCGGTCCTGCCGTCCAGCCCCTGCCGTCCTTCGTGCCTCGCCTTGGTCCATCGAGACCGTCGGAGCCGAACCGCGCACGCCAGCCGCCAACGCATCCCGTCCCGCCCGTAGGGCCTGAGATCATCATGAACATGCTGAACAACCTGAACATCTCCAAGAAGCTGACCGTCGGCTTCGCGGTGATCGTGACCGTCGTCGCCGCCATGTGCATCGCCGTGTTCATGAGTCTCACGAGCATCAAGAGCGCCGTGGTCGCGAACGACCAGAGCGTCTACCGGCTCAAGTTGGCCGACCAGGTGCTGAGCGCCCGGGTGGAACGCCAGAACGCCATCCGTGGCCTGGTCGCCAGTGGCGATCCCGCCTTCCAACAGAAGGCTGACAACGCCGAGGAGGTCTACCAGACCGCCATAGCGGCCTGGGACAAGGCCGCGCCGGAAGACGCCGCCGATCTGGCCAAGATCAAGGAGGCGGTGACCGGGATTAACAGCGACGAGGTCGGACTGATCTCTGCCGGACTGGACCCGACCCGCCAGGCCGAAGCCATGCTGACACTGGCCTCAAAAGGCCGGCTGGAGCCCCTGCGCGCCGCCCTAACAGCCACCATGGACAAACAGTCAGCGTTGCTGAAGCAGCGCGCCGCCCGTCAGGAATCCGCTCAGACCTTTGCCATGACGCTCCTGGCCGTCGGCGGTCTGCTCTCTGTCGCCATGTCAGTGGTGATGGGCGCCTTGCTTTCCAATACGATCGCCAAGCCGGTTTCCGCCATGACCGCGGTCATGGTCCGGCTGGCCGACGGCGACAACAATGTCGATATTCCGGCCATCGGCCGCAAGGACGAGGTGGGCCGCATGGCGACCGCCGTGCTGTCCTTCAAGGACGCGGCCCTTGAAAAGGCGCGCCTGGAAGCCGACGCCGCCGAGGCGCGACGCAGCGCCGAGGCCAGCCGCGCCGCCAGCGAAGCGGAGCGCGCCGCCACCGCCGCGGAACAGAACAAGGTCGTGGATGGCCTGGCCTTGGGCCTGGAGCGCCTGGCCGCTGGCGCCATGACGTTCCGCCTGAACGAGGCCTTCGCGCCCAGCTACGAGAAACTCCGCGCCGACTTTAATAATGCCATTGAGCAGATGCAGCAGACGCTGCGCGAGGTCGCGGCCAACGCCACGGGCGTACGGTCCGGCGCCGCCGAAATTACCCAGGCCTCCGATGATCTGTCGCGGCGCACCGAACAACAGGCCGCCAGCCTGGAAGAAACCGCCGCTGCGCTCGACCAGATCACCGCGACGGTCCGCAAGACCGCCGAGGGCGCGAACTCGGCCCGCGACGCGGTGGGCGTGGCCCGCGGCGATGCGGAACGCTCCGGTGTGGTGGTCAGCGACGCCGTCGCCGCCATGAGCGAGATCGAGAGTTCCGCCCGCCAGATCAGCCAGATCATCGGCGTGATCGACGAGATCGCCTTCCAGACCAACCTGCTCGCCCTGAACGCCGGTGTCGAAGCCGCGCGCGCCGGGGACGCCGGTCGCGGCTTCGCAGTCGTCGCTTCCGAGGTCCGCGCCCTGGCCCAACGCTCCGCCGAGGCCGCCAAGGAGATCAAGGCCTTGATCTCCGCCTCCAGCCAGCAGGTGGAACGCGGCGTGGGCCTGGTCGGCGAGACCGGCAAGGTGCTGGAACGGATTCTCACCCAGGTGACGGCGATCAGCACCGTGGTCACCGAGATCGCCGCGTCGGCGCAGGAACAGGCCACCGGCCTGCAGGAGGTCAACACCGCCATCAACCAGATGGACCAGGTGACTCAGCAGAACGCCGCCATGGTGGAGCAGGCGACCGCGGCCAGCCATGCACTGGCCGGCGAAAGCGAGGCCCTGAACCGTCTCATCGGCCGCTTTGAACTGGGCGAAGGCGCTTCCGCAGCGCCAACCCCAAGTCGGGCGCCGGCCGCGCCGCGCTACCGCGCGCAGCAGACCACCACGGCCATGAGGACCACCGGCCGCGGCGGCGCCGCGCCCAAGGCCGAGGCCAGCCAAGACACCTGGAACGAGTTCTGAACATGAGCGACAGGCACACTATCGCCCTGGTTGATACGCTCGACGTGAATGCCGCCGGACCTCTGACCCAGACGCTTCTGAAACTGCGTGGGCAACCGGTCTCCCTCGACGCATCGCAGGTGCGCCGCGTCGGTGGTCAGTGCCTGCAGGTGCTGCTTTCAGCCCGGGCGACCTGGGCCATCGACGGCCAGGCGTTCGGGATCACCGCACCATCAACGGACTTCACCGATGGTCTGGCCCTGATGGGCGCAAGTCGGCTGTTCGAAGCCACCTCCCCTTCCCTCGTCCAGGACTAACCCCATGAGCATTACCGTCCTTACCGTCGACGACTCCCGGACAATGCGCGAGATGCTACGCCTGGCCCTTTCCGATGCAGGCTTCCGCGTGGTCCAGGCCGAAGACGGTATCCACGGCCTCGAAGTTCTGGCCGCGGAGTCGCCGCAGGTGATCGTCACCGACATCAACATGCCCCGTATGGATGGCTTCGGTTTCATCGAGGAGGTCCGCAGCGACGCGCGTCACCGGGTTATTCCCATCTTGGTGCTGACCACCGAAAGCGACGTCGAGAAGAAGAACCGCGCCCGCATGGCCGGAGCCACCGGCTGGATCGTCAAGCCGTTCAACCCCGACAAGCTGGTCGAAGCCATCCGCCGCGTCGCAGCCTGAACCCGCTCTGCCCTTCGACCATCGAACGACTGTAGAACAGGGAACGCGCCCTTGGATCCGCTAGCCGCCATCCGGGATATTTTCTTCCAGGAATGCGAGGAACAACTCGCTGAGCTCGAGTCTGGTCTGCTCTCCATGGAGGAGGGTGACCAGGACCCCGAAACGATCAACGCTGTGTTCCGCGCCGTGCACTCCATCAAGGGCGGGGCTGGCGCCTTCAGCCTTGAGGCGCTGATCCGTTTCGCCCACGTCTTTGAGACCGCCATGGACGAAGTGCGGTCCGGTCGCCTGGCGCCCAGTTCCGAGGTGCTGAAGACGATGCTGCGGGCCGCCGACGTCCTGGCGGACCTGGTGCGCGCCGCGCGCGGCAATGAGCCGGGCGACGACCCGCGCGCCGCGGCTCTGGCGGAAGAGCTGAAGGCCCTGAGCGGCGTGACCGGTGACGACGAGACTGAGGAAGACTGGGGGGAATTCGAGTTCCAGCCCCAACAAGCCTCGTTCGATGGCCCGGAGACCGCGCCGCAAACCGGCTACATGGTGAAGTTCCGTCCGCGGGCAGATCTATACGCCAAGGCCAACGAGGCCGCCCTGCTGCTGCGCGAACTGTCGCGCCTGGGCGAGGCCCAGATCCAGCTCCACGCCGACGACGTACCGCTTCTGGCGGACCTCGCCCCAGAAGCTTCTTATTTGGCCTGGACGGTAACCCTAATCGGCGATGTCGATGAGACGACCGTCCGCGAGGTGTTCGAATTCGTGGACGGCGACTGCGAGCTGGAGGTCGAGCCGATCGGCGGTGCGACGCCGGCCGCCGGTGGCGACGAAGGCGGCGGTTTCGACCTGAGCGCTCTGCTGGCGCGGGTGCAGGGCGACGGAGCGGCCATCGTCACGACCGATTTAGACGCGGCGCCGGAAACGGCGCCCGAGCCGGTCGTCTCGGTCGCGATTAAGCCCAGCCCGCCGGCCGCTCCCGCGCCGGTCGTGCCAATTACCCGCGCCGCTACGGCCCAGGCCGAGGCGCCGGCTGACACCCAGGCGGGCGCTGGCGGGCCGCGCAAGGCCGAGGTCGCTGCGACTATTCGGGTGGACCTGGAACGGGTCGATCGCATGATCGATCTGGTGGGCGAACTGGTGATCAACCAGGCCGTGCTGGCCCAGCGGGTCATGGAAGCTGGCCTGGCCCGCGCCTCCGCCGTCGCGGTTGGCCTGGACGAACTCGAGCAGCTGACCCGGGAGATCCAGGACAGCGTCATGGCCATCCGGGCGCAGCCCGTGAAGTCGGTGTTCCAGCGGATGCCGCGCTTGGTGCGCGAAGTGGCCGCCATGACCGGCAAGCCCGTACGCCTGGTCACCGAAGGCGAAGGCACGGAGGTCGACAAGACCGTCATCGAGCGGATCGCCGACCCGCTGACGCATATGATCCGTAACGCTATCGACCACGGGCTTGAGAGCCCGGAGAAACGAGCGGCGGCAGGCAAGCCGGCTGAAGGCGTCGTGCGGCTGAGCGCTGCGCACCGTTCGGGCCGCATCGTCATCGAGGTCGCCGACGACGGCGCCGGCATCAACCGCGAACGGGTCAAGGCCATCGCGATTGAACGGGGCTTGATCGCGCCGGAGGCCACGCTCTCTGACGAGGAGATCGACAACCTGATCTTCATGGCTGGATTCTCGACCGCCAGCGAAGTTTCGGAAGTCTCTGGCCGTGGCGTTGGAATGGATGTGGTCCGCCGCTCCATCCAGGCGCTGGGCGGGCGGATCAACATCACGTCCAAGCCAGGCAAGGGATCGATCTTCACCATGAGCCTGCCGCTCACCTTGGCGGTGCTCGATGGCATGGTGGTGTCGGTCCAGGACCAGACCCTGGTGGCCCCGATCACCGCGATCGTGGAGACCCTGCAGCCCAAGGCAGAGGACGTGCACAGTCTTGGCGGCCACGCCCGGGTGATCTCGATCCGCGGCGGCTTCGTGCCCCTGATCGACGTGGGCATGGCGCTGGGCTACCGGGCCGAACCCCTGCTCGCGACCCAGGGCGTGGCGTTGCTCATCGAAGGCGAAGGCGGCGCCCGCGCGGCCCTGCTGGTCGATGCCATCCAGGGCCAGCGCCAGGTCGTCATAAAGTCGCTGGAAGCCAACTACCGGCAGGTGCCGGGCGTGGCCGCTGCCACCATCCTTGGCGACGGACGCGTCGCCCTGATCCTCGACATCGACACCATCGTCGCCGTTTCCCGCGGCGAAATGCGCAAGGCAGGCTGAGCATGACCCAGACAACCCAACACGCGACAGGCGGCCTCCGCGAGCTGATCTCCTTCCGGATCGGCGCCCAGGAATTCTGCGTGGACATCATGTCCATCCGCGAAATCCGTGGCTGGACCGCCGCGACGGCGCTTCCCCAGTCCCCCTCCTATGTAAAAGGCGTGATCAACCTGCGCGGCGCCGTGCTGCCGATCGTGGATCTGGCCGCACGACTTGGGTTCGAGAGCACCGAGGTCAACGACCGCAACGTCATCATCGTCGCCGACATCGGCGGCCAGGTGGTCGGACTGCTGGTGGACGCGGTGAGCGACATCCTGACCGTCACAGACGACGTGATCCAGCCGACGCCGGACGTGGCTTCCGAGACAGCCAAGACCTTCGTGCGCGGCCTGATCGCCATGGACGGCCGCATGATCAGCCTGATCGGCCTCGAGCGCGTCCTGCCCGAGCTGGAACAGGAAGCGGCCTGATGTCGATGAGTGCGGCCCAATCCGCCAACGTTGTCGAGGGTGAGTTCGCCTTCACCGAATCCGACTTCAAGACGATTTCGGCGATGGTCCATGGCGATGCGGGCATCTCTTTGCCCGACGCCAAGGCGACATTGGTCTATTCCCGCCTGGCCAAGCGCCTGCGCGCCCTGGGGCTAAGCAGCTTCAGAGACTACTGCGTTCTAGTCGCCGGGGCGGAAGGCGTGGACGAGCGCCAGAAGATGCTGGCGGCGCTCACCACCAACGTCACCCGCTTCTTCCGCGAACCGCACCACTTCGACCACCTCAAGGAAAAGATCCTCCCGCCGCTGCTAGAAGCCACGCGCCGTGGGGGCAAGGTTCGGATCTGGTCGGCGGCCTGTTCGTCCGGCCAGGAACCGTTCTCCATCGCCATGACCATCCTTTCGCTGATGCCTGATGCGGCCAATCGCGACATCAAGGTGCTGGCCACCGATATCGACCCGAACATGGTCGCCGAAGGCCGTCGCGGGACCTACGACGGCCAGCTGCTGGACGGGATTCCGGCCGACTACCGGAAGCGCTGGACAACCAGCGTGAACGGCGGCGCCCGCATGTCCGACGAGGTCCGCAGCCTGGTTACCTTCAACGAATTGAACTTGATCGGCGAATGGCCAATGAAGGGGCAGTTCGACGCTCTCTTCTGCCGCAACGTGGCGATTTACTTCGAGGACGATACCCAGGCGCGCCTGTGGAACCGGTTCGCCCCCCTGATCCGCCAGAACGGCGCCCTCTACATCGGCCATTCCGAACGCATTCAGGGACCCGCCGTCTCGGCCTTCAAACCAGACGGCGTTACCACCTACAGCAAGGTGACGGCATGATCCGCGTCCTGGTGGTCGATGACTCCGCCGTCATGCGCAAACTGATCACGGCGGCGCTTTCCGTCGATCCGGAACTGGAGGTTGTCGGTGAGGCCGGCGACCCCTTGCTAGCGCGCGACGCCATCAAGGCGCTGAACCCGGACGTCATTACGCTCGACGTCGAGATGCCGAACATGAACGGCATCGACTTCCTCGAGCGGATCATGCGGCTGCGGCCGATGCCCGTGGTGATGATCTCCACCCTGACCGCGCGCGGAACCGAGGTCTCGCTGGCAGCCCTCGAGCTGGGGGCGGTGGACTGTATCGAGAAGCCCCGCGGCTCAGACGCCGAGGGCTTCCGGATGATCGCCGAGAAGGTGAAGATGGCCGCCCGCGCACGGGTTCGCCCGCGTGACTCCCGCCCAGTGCCAGCTTGCGCAGGCGCGTTTGCGCCGAATGACCGGATCGTGGCGATCGGCTCCTCCACCGGAGGCGTCGAGGCTCTGCTGACGCTCATCGAACGCCTGCCGGCCGATTGCGCGCCCACGGTCATCACCCAGCACATGCCGGCGACCTTCACCCGGAGCTTCGCGGAACGCCTGAACCGCACTTGCGCCGCCACCGTCACCGAGGCGCGCGACGGCGACCCCCTGGTCCCCGGACGGGTCTATGTCGCGCCTGGGGGCGAGCGCCACCTGGAGATCGAGGGCAAGGCGCAGCTTCGCTGCAAAGTCACTCAAGGCGACCCGGTGAGCGGCCACAGCCCTTCCGTGGATGTCCTGTTCGCCTCGGTCGCGCGCACCGTCAAGGCACGCAGCCTGGGTGTGATCCTGACGGGCATGGGCCGGGACGGAGCGCTCGGCCTCAAGGCCATACGTGACGCCGGTGGCCACACCCTTGGCCAGGATGAAGCCACTTGTGTCGTCTACGGCATGCCGCGGGCGGCCTTCGAAATTGGCGCGGTCGAGCGGCAACTCCCACTGGAGAAGCTCGGCCCCGCCATCCGCAACCTCACGAACAAAGAAACGGAACGCTGAGATGCCAGCGAGCTCGTCCCTCACCTGCCTGATCGTCGATGATCAACAAACCATACGCTCGCTGGTCCGCACCGGCCTGCAGCAACTTGGCTTCCGCAACATTTTTGATGCCCCCGATGGGGAAGACGGCCTGCGCCAGATGCTGGCGCGACCTGTCCACCTCGTGATCAGCGACTACAACATGCCCAAGCTGGATGGCCTGGGGCTGTTGCGCGCGATCCGCTCGCACCCACCGATCCAGAAGACCGCCTTCATCATGCTCACCGGCCGCGCCGACAAGGAGTTGGTGCAGCGAGCGGTGCAGTTCGGGGTCAACAACTACCTAGTCAAGCCATTCACCGTGCAGACCCTCAAGGAAAAGATCGAAGCGATCTTCGGTGTCCTGGCGTGAGCATGAGCCACGCGGCCAGCGACGATAGCCCTGGCGTGGAGCGCAAAATCCACGTCATCCAGGGCGAGTTCCACGTCGCGGAAGGCGACGATGTGATGCTGACCACGATCCTCGGATCGTGCGTCGCGGCCTGCATGCGCGATCCGAAGGCCCGAGTGGGCGGGATGAACCACTTCCTGCTCCCCGGCGCCACCGGTGACGAGGGCCTGCGGTACGGCGTGCAGTCGATGGAACTTCTGGTCAACGCGCTGCTGCGCCGCGGCGCGCGGCGTGAGCGCCTGGAGGTAAAGTTGTTTGGCGGGGCCCACCTGTTCGACGGGCTCAGCGACGTCGGCGCTCAGAATTCCGAGTTTGGCGAACGCTTCCTGCGCGACGAAGGGCTCAGCTATCATGGCGGCTCGTTGCGTGGCGAGCGCGCCCGCCGCATTCAGTATTGGCCTGGCAGCGGCCGGGCGCGGCAGATCCTGCTGGCGCCGGCGGAAACCACGGTGTTCGCCGCCGAACGGCGCCCCACGGCGACCCCGGTGGTCGATTCCGGTGGGCTGGAGCTGTTCTGATGGGCGACCGCGCAGTTGCGCGTCCGCTCTCCCAGTCACTGGATCTGGTGGCCAGCGAGGTGGCGGAACTGGCTCGCCTGGGCGACCGGATTCAGGGGGTCATCTCGCGGATGGCCGCCACACTGGGCGCGCCGGACGCGGACACGTTGGAAGAGGCACAGGCCGCCGACCTGCTGAGCCAGCGCCTGGCGGGTCTAGCCGCGTTCGTCCAGGCCCTGGCTCTGGCCGCGCCGCAGGACGCCACCGCCGATATCCGGGCGGCCGTCAACGCACTCACGCTTGCCGAACAAGCCCGCCGTCTTTCCGGTCCCTTCCACGCTCTTCCGGCCGAACCGGAAGATGAACTGACCACGTTCTGGGACTGACATGAGCACACTGCCGTTCACGAAGAACGAGCGCGTGAACCTTTCGACCGCAGAGGTTCTGCTGGCCTGCGGCGATGCCGAGGGCCTGAACATCCTCACTGAGATGTTCGCGGGCTTTGGTGTTCATACGCCCCGACGCTGCCGGACGATCGCCGAGGCCAAGTCATCCGTCCACGAGCGGACGCTCAATCTGCTGGTCGTGGACTCGGCGTTGAGCGACGGCGAGGGCTATGACTTCATCCGCTGGCTGCGACGCTGCGATGTCGCGCCCACCTGCTATGCGCCGGTGATCCTGGTGACCGGTCATACCAAGCCCACCCAGATTTTCCGCGGTCGCGACTCCGGCGCGAACCTCGTCGTGCGCAAGCCCGTGCCATCGCTCGTGATGATGCAGCGGATCATGTGGCTGCTGAAGGATTCGCGTCCGTTCGTGACATCCCCGAACTATTTCGGACCCGACCGTCGAGTGAAGGCGCTGGGGCCGCCCGGAGGCCACAAGGGCCGTCGTCACGACGACCTGTCGGCGGAAGTCGGCACAGCCTCTACCCCAAATCTAGGTCAAGACGAGATCGACTCCCTGTTCAGTCCAAAGGGCGCAAAATGAGTTCAACCCACAATCGCCACGTGCGTGTCTTCGCCGTCGACAATCAGCTCGCGCGGATCGTCACCGAACAGGGTGGCCGCAGTGTCGCCGACGCGGTGAAGGCGGCCGACGCCCGGGTCGAGGCCTTACGCGGCGCAAGCGTCGCCGCCCTGACAGGCAAGGCCGAACAGCTTGCGATGGCCGCAGCGACGTCCCGCGCCAGTTCCGAGCCGACGTTCGACGCGATCTACGAGATCAGCAACGCCATCTATGGCGTGGCGAGTACGTTCCAACTGAAGTCCCTGGCGCAGGCGGCTTTCAGCCTCTGCGACATCGCCGACAGCTTCCGGTCCGGCGAGACGGTCAACTGGCCGGCCATCGACGTGCATGTGGACGGCATCCGCCTCCTATCGTCGCTTGGCGAAGGCGCCGGCGCGGCGGGCGAGGAAGTACTCACCGGCCTGCGCCGCGTCCGTGACCGGGTGTTGGGGACCGCAACGCCGGGGATTGCGACGCCACCGTCCGGCGCCTGAATCAGCCGCAGGCCTGACGGAAGTTTTCGATATCCGGCAGCGCGGCGGCGGCGGCCACCAGGGCGTGCTCTAGCGCGCTCGCCATTGCCGCCTTCTCCGGGATCTCCGCCAGGCGTTGACGCGTCTCTTCCAGAAGCTCGACCACCCGCAGCGGGGCGGCCAGACGGCGCGCGGCGGCGAGTTCCTGCTCGAGGGCGCTCTCCGCCACAGTGTGCAAAGTCGGCGACATGGCCGCCACGGCCCGCAGCATCGCGCGACTATGCGCGATGGACGCCTGCACGTCGTCGCTGAGACTGCGCACCACACGGTGGACATCCTCAGCGGCCGAAGCGACGGTCTGTTGCAAAGGCGCAGCCCCCTAAACGATAGCGCCGACGCTAGGGGGCGGGGGTTAATGAGCGGATAAACCGCCGCGGTCGCGCGCCTGCGACCGTTGGCCCGACCGAACGGTCTCCCCTTTCTCGAGCGGCTGCCGGGCCGGCGCTGCGCGCGCGCGAACCCGAACGCCGTGCCGAAGACAGACCCTCCACCCAGGTGTGGCAGGGCCTGGTGGCCCGCGGCGACGCCGCGACGAAACTCCGGATCGAGAATCTGTGACGCGCTGCGGCGTCCTGCCGCCGGGAAATCGGGAGCGGGGAGGCGCCGATCCGGCCTCTCCCCGCCCGAAGTCGGAGATCGCGCTACAGCAGGTCGCCGCCGCAGGCTCCGGCGGTGCTACCGGTGGCCTTGAACGACTTCATGACATTGCGGCCCACCGTCCAGCGGTGAACTTCGTCCGGCCCGTCCACCAGCCGCTGCGAACGGATGTGGGTGTACCAGGCGGCCAGCGGAGTATCGCGGCTGTAGCCCAGGGCGCCGTGCAGCTGGATGGCGGTATCGACTACGTGGTGAACCATATGCGCCAGGTAGACCTTGGCGATGGAGTTCTCCTGCCGCATCTCCATGCCCTTCTCGGCCTTGTAGGCGATGTGGAGCAGCATCAGGCGCGAGATGTAGAGCTGGCTCGCGCACTCGGCCATCATGAACTGGACGGCTTGGCGCTCATCCAGCTTCTTGCCGAAGGTCTCGCGCTGGCTGATGTGCGCCGCCGCCAGGTCGAGCGCCCTTTGGGCCATGGCGATGTTGTGCATGCCGTGGCGCAGGCGGCCATAGGCCAGGCGGTGCTGGCCCATGTCGAAGCCCCGCCCTTCGCCGCCGACGATGTTCTCGGCCGGGACGACCAGGTCCTTGATCTCGATCTCGGAGTGGCCGCCGCCCATGATGTGCGACAGCGGGCCCTCGGCGGCCATGGTAGGGATGTCGCGCTTGATCCTGTAACCGGGGTTCGGCAACTCGACGATGAAGGTCGAGAACTGCTGATGGCGCGGGCCTTCTGTGTCGGTGCGGGCCATCACCAGGGCCAGGTCGGCGGCGCTGGCGGCCGACGAGAACCACTTCTCGCCATTCAGCACGTAGTTCTCGTTGCCGTCCTTGACCGCCGTGGTGCGCATCCCGGTGGCGTCAGCGCCGGCGGCCTTCTCGGTCATCGAGTAGCAGACGCGCTTTTCGCCGTTCAGCAGCGGCTTGAGGAACTTCTCCTTCTGGTGCGGCGTGCCGTGGGCGATCAACGTCAAGATGGTGGCGTCGTCCGGCCCCTGGCTGTTCATGCTCAGCGCGCCGATGTAGCTCTCGCCCAGTTCCATCTGCACCAGGGCGTTGGCCAGCGGGCCCAGACCCATGCCGCCATATTCCGTGGGCACGAAGGGCATCCACAGGCCCTGGGCGCGGGCCTTCTTGCGCAACTCGTCGATAACCGACTTGTAGCTCGCCTTGTCGGTGATCCGCTCCTGGGCGGGGATGCATTCGTCATGTACCCACTGGCGGACTTTGGCGCGGATGGCCTTGGCCTCCGCGGGGATTTCAAAGTCGATCGACATGGCGGCGCTCTCCCAAACACTTGTTTGAATTATGCCGTCACCGTGCTCCCGCCAAGGATCGCAGGCAAGCGGGAAACTTGGCCTAGGTGTGGAGCCTCAATAGGTTGTCCGCGTCCAAGCCGAGGCGGCTGATGGGTGTCTGGGACTTTATCCCGCCGTGGGGTCGATGCCAGTTGTAGCGGTGGAGCCAGGTGGGGAGCTCGGCGGTGCGGTGGTCTGAGGTCTGGT
>CALQQB010000087.1 GCA_943332615.1 Phenylobacterium deserti | reverse complement strand
CCCGCACCCTCAGCACCCCGAAGGCCCGCGGCGCCAAGCCCATCGTCCTCACCCGCGACTACGAAACCCTGTGTCGCGATCTGGTCGCCAACGACCCCCAGCCGCCGGACAATCCGCCGATAGCCTTCGCCGCCCGCGGCCCGCCCTGATTGCGGAATTACCACGCCTCCCCACCCCGCTCGCCTGCGGCGAGTCGATCCTCCCTATTAGGTGAAGGAAGGGGATTCCCTGTGCATCGCACAGTATTAGCTATACCCTGTGCGCTACACAGTGTACGACGCACAGCAAGATGCCGAACGACACCGACATGTTCGAGACGCTCCGCCAGGAGCTGCGCCGGGGATCGCTGATCCTGGCTGTGCTGGGCCAACTGAAGGCCGAGCACTACGGCTACACCCTGCGCAAGGCGCTGGCGGACGCCGGGGTCGAAATCGAGGAAGGGGCGCTCTACCCGATGCTGCGCCGGCTGGAGTCCCAGGGGCTCCTGACCAGCGAATGGCGAGAGGAAGATCGGCGCAACAAGCGTTTCTACACCCTCTCCGCCGAGGGCCGCACGGTGCTGGACCGCTTGGTCACGGAATGGACCGGCCTCAACGCCTCGGTAGGCGCCATCCTGAGGGCAGCTCCCAGAAAGACCGAGCCATGACAGACCTGCTGGAACGCTACTTGGCCGCCGTGGCCCGGGACCTGCCGGAGGCCGAGCGCGCCGACATCTCGGCTGAGCTGCGCGATGACCTCCTGTCCGGCCTGGAGGCCCGCGAGGCGCGCCTGGGACGGCCCCTGACGCGCGACGAGATGGAGGCGGCGCTGGTGGAATTCGGCCACCCGCTGGTCGTGGCCGGCCGCTATCGCAAGACCCAGCACCTGATCGGGCCGGAGGTCTTTCCCTTCTGGTGGGCGGGTCTGAGGGCGTCGCTGCTGATGGTGGCGGCGGTCTATCTGGTGCTCGCCATCATCGCCGTGGTGGCTGGTGAGGACGCGACCAAGGTGTCCAACCGCGCCGCGCCGTCCCTGACCTTCACGCTGATCTTCGTGGTCGGCGCCGTGACCCTGTTCTGCGCCGCCATGGAGCGTTTCGGGAAGGCGCGGCTGCTGGCCCGGTGGAAACCGCGGAACCTGCCTCCGGCCAAGGGTCATACGCGCTCGCGGTTCGAGATCATGGTGGAGATGGCGATGGGCGTCGCCGTGCTGCTGTGGTGGACGGGCGCGATCCACGTGCCCAACACCCTGCCGGGGGTCGGCCTGGGCATCGGCCTCGCCCCCGTCTGGACCGTCTGGTTCTGGCCGATCCTGGCCTATGTCGTCGCCGAGTTCGGCCTGAACCTGATGACGCTGCTGCGTCCCGGACGCGTGCGGCTGAACTCGACCCTGATGATAGCCCGAAACCTCGTCGGGGCGTCGATCCTGGCCGCGGTGCTGCGGGACGGCCACATCGTGGTCGTCAGCGCGGCCCAGCTGCCGCCGTCCGCTCTGGGAGAGATTCAGGCCAACTTCGATCGGGGCTTTAGGAACGGCCTCATCAGCTGGATCGTCATCCTGCTCTGGCTGGCCGGCCTAGAACTGTGGCGGCTGCGCAGGCTGACCCGCGCCGAGGTCGCGCCGCCTACACGGCCTGGCCCTGGCGGCGCCTAGAAGCTGTGGGCCGCGCCGGCGGCGACCATCACGACGCTCACCAGCGTGGCCAGCGCGAATATGAGATTGCGCATTTTGCGCTCCGTCCCTTGTCCTCGTGGAGTCAGTACGGAGCAATTTGGGCGCCAGATGCGGCGGTGGGTTGCCGGGGCGGTCAAGGTTCGGTCAGGTTCGCCTCTCAGGCGAATAAGATTAACAGCGCGGCTTTCAGAAGATGGGATCACGGCCTGAAGATTAGATGTGGCCCCCACGGACCCTCCTGGAATTCTCCTGTGTTGTCAGGGTGCTGCGGGGTCGGATCGATCTGGCCGCCGCGGGTTGGCCGGGCGTCGATAATGCTGCAGTGCAAAAAAGTGTTGCCAGACCGGCCCCGGCCATTCATATTCCCGTCATCAATTGCCGTCGCTTGCACCCATAACGGATCTCGGGTCAGGCCTGCCGGCGAACGCTACCAGCACGAGCAGGGGCGATCGCGGCGTCAATGAGTTGGGGGGCAGTGAGCCCTCGCCGCTGAGGACCGTTCCATTTTGAAATTCGTATCGCAGGTGCGCGCCGATTGGCGTGCGCCCATCAGCGCCGCATTGTTCGGGTGTGGCCTTGGCCTCGCCCTTGGCGCCTTCTTTCTGGCCGCGGGCCTCGCCGACCACTCCGCCGAGCGCGCCCGCGCCGAGCAGATGGCCGAGACCGCCGCCTATGGCTACACCGGCTCCTACCTGGAATCCCGAGGGGTGGGCCTGCGCATGGGTCTGCAACGATACGGCTTCGGCGGTGGGGCGGATGTGCCCCGGTTCGTCGCGAACCGTCGCAGCGTCGCCGCCCGTCGCCGCGCCGACCTGGAATGCCTGACCGACGCCGTCTACTACGAGGCCCGGGGCGAAAGTCCGCGTGGCCAGGCGGCGGTGGCGCAGGTGGTCCTGAACCGGGTGAAGCATCCGGCCTATCCCAAGAGCGTCTGCGGCGTGGTGTTCCAGGGCGCCGCCCACCCCGGCTGCCAGTTCAGCTTCGCCTGCGACGGCTCGATGCGGCATCGGCGCGAAGCCCTGGCCTGGGACCGCGCCCGGAGTGTCGCCGGCCGGGTTCTGGCCGGCGTGCTGACCGCCCAGGTGGGCAGCGCCACGCACTATCACGCGCTCAGTGTGTCGCCATTCTGGGCGCCGTCGATGCTGCGGGTGACGACGGTGGGCGCGCACGTCTTTTACCGGATTTCACCCTATCGGCTTCGCGAGCTGCCTGCGGGCGAGCCGCGGCTCGAGCAGGCGATGCTGACCTCCGGAGCGGCTGACCAGCTTGCCGAACTGCGTCTGATCCCGGCTGTGGAGACGGCGATCGAGGCGTCACTGGAGCCGGCGACGGTTGCCTTGGGGCCGCCGGCCACGCCGAAAGTGTTTCCGGCCCCCGCGTCCAAACCCACCGACTCTCTCATGCTCACGGGGCCTCAGCCGGTCTCCGGCGCGACGTCCTGACGTAACCGGGGCCAGCCGATGCCAATTCGGCTCCTGAAGGCCCCGGTGACGGCGAAGGGTTAGCCCCGCGCAGAGCGTCGGAGCGCCTGGGGCGGCTGGCCGAAGGCGCGCAGGAAGGCGCGGCGCATGCGCTCCGGATCGCCGAAGCCCACGCCTTCCGCCACCCGGTCGATGGGGGCGTGGCTGGTTTCCACGGCCGTGCGGGCGGCCTCCAGACGTAGGCGTTCCACGGCCTTGGCCGGGGTGGTCCCGGTGTCGGCGGCAAAGGCGCGGGCGAAGTTGCGGGGACTCATGGCGGCCTGGTCGGCCAGACGCTCGACCGGCAGCGGCTCGGCCAGATGTCCGCGCATCCAGTCCATCAGCTCGGCGAAGCGGCCGGAGCGGCCGCCCATTTCCGAGAGGGCTGAGAACTGGGACTGGCCGCCGGGGCGGCGTTGATGGACCACCAGCTGCTGGGCTACCCCCCGAGCGATCTCCGCCCCCAGGTCGTCCTCGATGAGCGCCAGCGCCAGGTCGATCCCCGCCGTGATCCCGGCCGAGGTCCAGACCTCGCCGTCGCGGATGAAGATGCGATCGGCGTCCAGCTTCACCTTCGGATAGCGGCGCGCGAAATCGTCGGTCCGGCCCCAGTGGGTGGTGGCCCGCCGGCCGTCCAGCAGCCCGGCCTCGGCCAGAACGTAGGCGCCGGTACAGACACTGGTTGCCCGGCGAACCTCGACGCCGCGCAGCCAGGTCACGATTGCGGCCAACTGCGGCATGGTCCGCGTCCCGTTGCCGCCGGCGATCATCACCGTGTCGAACGGGCCGTCGTCCAGCGGCGCGGCGGCCACGGCGACACCGGAGGAACTGCGGATATTGCCCCCGCCAGGCGCCATGACCACGAGATCATAGCTGCCGGGCCGGTAGCGCTCGGCGACCTCGAAGGCCGTGATCGGCCCGGCCGCGTCCAGCAGCTGGAAGTCGGGGAAGATCACCAGGGCGAGGCGGCGGAGCATGGCGGAATCCGTTGGAACGATGTCATTTCAGCCAAATCCATGCCGGCGTAGGAATGTGGCGTCAATCCCTGAGGATAGCGCCCATGTCCGAGCTCCAGGCCGCCAAGCTCCAGATCGTCTTCGCCCTCTATCCGGGGGTGACCCACCTCGACTTTACCGGCCCGCACCAGGTGCTGGCGCGCACGCCAAACGCCGAGGTCGTGGCCGCCTCGCTGGGGGCGCAGGACATCGAGGCGGAAGGGCTGACGTTCAGCCGGCTGGCTGACCTGGCGACGATCGAGCGTTGCGACGTGCTCTGCGTGCCTGGCGGGTTCGGCACGACCGCGGCCATGCTCGACGCGGAGTTCATGGCGCAGATCCGGCGGCTGGGCGCGAGCGCGACCTATGTCACCTCGGTCTGCACGGGCTCGCTGATCCTGGGCGCGGCGGGGTTCCTGGCCGGCAAGCGGGCGGCGTGTCACTGGGCCTGGCGCGACCTGCTGGCGCCGTTTGGGGCGATCGTGTCCGAGGCGCGGGTCGAGCGGGACGGCAACATCATCACCGGCGGCGGGGTGACGGCGGGCATCGACTTCGGCCTGGTGCTGCTGGCCGAGCTGGCGGGGCAGGACTACGCGGAGGGCATCCAGCTGGCGCTGGAGTATGCGCCGGCGCCGCCCTTCGAGTCCGGGCGGCCGGAACTGGCGCGGCCGGAGGTTCTGGCTCGGGTGCAGGCGCTGATGGCCCGTACGCTGGAGACCCGGATGGAAGGCGTCGCGACGGCGGCCGAACGGTGGCGACGGTATTCACCGGCCTGAACGCGGGGCGGTTCAGGCTGGCATGGGACGGGTCGGGTGGGCGCCGGGCGGCGCCCGATCAGTTGCTGATCGCGTCCAGGCCGATGTCGAGCACCTTGGCGGAGTGGGTCAGGGCGCCGACGCTGATCACGTCCACGCCGGTCTCGGCGACCTCGCGGACGGTGTCCAGGGTGATGCCGCCGGAGGCCTCGACAATAACCCTGCCATCGACGATGGCGACGGCCTGTCGCATGTCCTCCAGGCTGAAGTTGTCCAGCATGATCACGTCCGGGTCATGGGCCAGGGCTTCCCGCAGCTGAATCAGACTGTCGACTTCGACCTCGACCTTCACCAGGTGGCCGGCGAAGGCCTTGGCGCGGCGCACCGCCTCGCCGACCGAGCCGCAGGCGGCGACGTGGTTGTCCTTGATCAGGATGGCGTCATCCAGGCCGAATCGATGGTTGACGCCGCCGCCGCAGCGCACCGCGTACTTCTCCAGCGCGCGCAGGCCCGGCGTGGTCTTGCGGGTGTCGGTGATCCGCGCCCGGGCACCGGCGACGGCGTCCACATAGTCCTGGGTCAGGGTGGCGATGCCACACAGGCGACCCAGCAGGTTCAGCGCGGTCCGTTCGGCGGTGAGGATGGCGCGGGCGTTGCCGCTGACCTGGGCTAGGCCGGTGCTGGTGGCGACGGTTTGACCGTCCCGGGTCAGGGGCTCGAAGACGACGCTGGGATCCAGCTCCGCCAGGGCCAGGCGCACGCAGGCCAGGCCCGCCACCACCCCGCCCCGGCGGGCGGCGAAGACGCAGCGCAGCTGGGCGTCGGCGGGGACACAGGCCATGGCGGTGATATCGCCGGCGCGGCCGAGATCCTCGGCCAGGGCAGCGCGGACGATGGGGAGGACCAGCAGGTCGGGGATGGGCTCGATCATTCGGCGGCGAACCTCAAGGCGGGATCGGCGATGTCGCGCAGGGTGACCAGGGTGCGGCGTGGCGCCTGCGACTGCGTAAAGTCGGTGCGGAAATGACCGCCGCGGCTCTCCTGGCGCGCCAGGGCCGAGGCGGTGACCAGCCGGGCGGCGACCAGCGGCGCGCTCAGGCCATGGGCGCCGGCCAGGGCGGTGATCAGGTCGAGAAGTCGGTTCAGCCCTGGTGCGTCGCGCACCACGCCAGCGTCGCGGCTCATGGCCTGGCGCAGCGCCGCGAGGCCGGCCGGCGGCAGGCCGGGGGCGGTGACGACCTGGCAGGCCGTCGCGGCGGGAGCCTCGGACGCGGCGGCGTGGCCTGCCCGGGCGCCGAACACCGCGGCTTCGAGCAGGGAGTTGGACGCCAGTCGGTTGGCGCCATGAACCCCCGTCGAGGCGCACTCGCCGGCGGCGTAGAGCCCGGGCAGCGAGGTGCGGCCCTCGGCGTCCGCGGCGATCCCGCCCATGTGGTAGTGGCAGGCCGGGGCCACCGGGATCGGCTGGCGGCGCGGGTCGATGCCACCGCCCAGGCAGGCGGCGAAGACGGCCGGGAACTCGTCCGGGAAGCGGGCCCCCACCGCGTCGCGGGCATCGAGGAAGGCGCCGCGTCCGGCTTCGCGCTCGGCATGGATGGCGCGGGCCACCACGTCGCGCGGGGCCAGTTCGGCGGCGGGGTGGTAGCCGGCCATGAAGCGCGCGCCCGCGGCGTTGACCAGGACCGCGCCCTCGCCGCGCAAGGCCTCGGTGGCCAGCGGGGCCGGGTCGCGGCCGATGTCGATCGCAGTAGGGTGGAACTGCACGAACTCGGGGTCGGCGATCTGGGCGCCTGCGAGCGCGGCCAGCCCCAGCCCCTCGCCCAGCAGCTCGGCCGGGGTGGTGGTGACGGCATAGAGGCCGCCGATGCCGCCGGTGGCCAGGATCACGGCGCGGGCGGTGATCTCCACTGGCCGTCCGGCGACCAGGGCCAGGACGCCGCAGATGCGGCCCTGGGCGTCTTGCAGCAAGCCCGTGAGGCGCGCGCCGGTGCGGACCTCGATGTGCGGGGCGGCGCGGACGGCGACGGTGACCGCCTCCATGATCGCGCGACCGGCCTGGTCGCCCTTCACCCGAGCGACGCGGGCCCTGCCGTGGGCCGCTTCCAGGCTCTGGGCGAAGCCGCCGTCGACGGTGCGGTCGAAGGGCGCCCCCAGGGCGGCCAGCCGATGCACGGCCGCCGGGCCTTCCTCAGCCATCAGCCGCGCCATCGCCGGGTCCACCAGGCCCGCGCCGGCGGCCACCGTGTCGGAGGCATGCAACTCGGGTGCGTCGTCGGCGGCCAGCGCGACCGCCAGCCCACCCTGCGCCCAGGCCGACGAGCAGCCCTGGTTGAGGGGCGCCTCGCTCAGCACCAGCACCCGCGCCGGCGCGGCGGCCAGGGCGGCGGACAGGCCCGCGAGGCCCGCACCGACCACCAGCACGCCGTCATGACGGAGGCGCTCCATCAGATCAGCTCCACGTCCACATGGTGGCGGGCCTTCACCAGGTCATAGCGGGCCGGTACGGCCGGCGGCGGCAGGTCGATCATCCGCTGGACGGCCAGCCGCGCCCGGTCGGCGATGGCCGGATCGACGGTGACTTCGTGTCGGTCGTGCAGCAGGGCGTTGTAGATGTTCTCCAGGGTGATCATCTTCATGTGCGGGCACAGGTTGCAGGGACGCAGGAACTCGGTGTCCGGGGCGTCGGCGGCGACGTTGTCGGCCATCGAACATTCGGTGATCAACACCACCCGCTTCGGCTTCCGCTGGATCACGTAGTCGTTCATGGCGGCCGTGGAGCCGGCGAAGTCCGAGACCGCCAGCACCTCGGCCGGGCACTCCGGGTGCGCCAGCACCTCGGCGTCGGGATAGGCCTCCCGAATCTCCAGGATATCGGCGGCAGTGAAACGCTCGTGCACTTCGCAGCGGCCCTGCCATGCGATGATCTTGATATCCGTCTGGCGAGCGACGTTGCGGGCCAGGAACTCGTCGGGGATCAGGATCACGCGGTCGACGCCCCACAGGCGCGCGGCTTCCTCGACCACCTGCACCGCGTTGGCGCTGGTGCAGCAGATGTCGGTCTCGGCCTTCACGTCGGCAGTGGTGTTGACGTAGGTGACCACCGGCAAGCCGGGGTAGCGCTGCTTGATCAGCCGCACGTCGGCGCCGGTGATCGAGGCGGCTAGGCTGCAGCCGGCGCGCAGGTCGGGGATCAGGACGCGCTTGTCGGGGGACAGGATCTTCGAGGTCTCGGCCATGAAGTGGACGCCGGCCTGGACGATGACCCTGGCGTCACAGCGGGCGGCCTCCTTTGCCAGGCCCAGGCTGTCGCCGACGTAGTCGCCGACCCCGTGGAAGATTTCCGGCGTCATGTAGTTGTGGGCCAGGATCACCGCATCCTTGTCGCGCTTCAGCCGGTTGATCTCGGCGATCAGCGGAGCCTGGAGGCGCCATTCCATGGGCGTGACGTGCCGCTTGACCTTTTCCCATGCGGGTGCGGTCTCGGCTTCGATCTGGGGTGTGAACGCGAACTGGAAACCGTCGGCGGCCATCTCTGCCTCCTTATGCTCAAAATGAGCATTTCATAGGCTTATAAAAGAGCGCCGAAGGCTGATCAGAGCCGGGCGCTCACTTTTGCTCAATCCGAGCAAAAGAAAATATAGCTCGATAGATGACGGGCGCAAGCGGCTTTTGGTTTTTTCGTCGGGAAACCGTGTTTCGCCTGACGTAAGGGAGGGGCCTACGCTTGGACTGTCACCTCGGCGATGACGCGGGCCAGCTGTTCAGCACCGTAGGGTTTACGCAAGAGGGGCCAGGGGGTGTCGTCCACCGCGCTCAGCACATCGCCGGTGTAGCCTGAGGACAGGATTACCGGCAGGTCGGAGCGGAGCGCCACGGCTTCCCTGGCCAGATCGACGCCCGACTTGTCGCCTGGCATGATCAGGTCGGTGAGCAGTAGGTCGAAGGAGCCGCCCGTGTGCAAGGCGGCCAGGGCCGCGTCCGCGTTCTCGCTCAGGGTCACCTCATGGCCCAGGTCGCGGAGCATCGCCTCGACCAGTTCGGCCACTTGGCCGTCATCCTCGGCCAGCAGCACCCGCAAGGCTGGGCCGCGGTCGGCATCGGCCGTGGGCACGGCCAGTGCGATGACGCGCTCGCTATCCGGCGCGCGCGGGAGGAAAAGAGTGACAGTGGGGCCCTCGCCGGGCACGCTCTCGACGGTGGTCGTGCCGCCGCTCTGGCGGGTGAAGCCATAGACCTGGCTGAGGCCCAGGCCGGTGCCGCGGCCGGGTGACTTGGTGGTGAAAGAAGGCTCGAAGGCGCGTGCGATCGTGGCTGCGTCCATGCCGCTGCCCGTGTCGTGGACCGCCACGCGCAGATAGTCGCCGGGCTGCAGCTCGGCGATCTGCCCGGATTCGATACCGACAACGGCGGTTTCGATGCGGACCATCCCGTGCAAGTTTGAGATGCGCGACAAGGCCGTGCAACCACGGAAGGGCGCGGCCAATCGCCCTATCGTTCGTGATTGTTCTATCCTCAGGTTGCACGAAAATTGCCGTGGAAGGTCCAAATGTCGCCGGCTTGAGCCTATATGCGACGCTGGGAAGCGAGAAAGGTCAGACCCTGAATCGGTATCTTAAGCGATGGCCCCGCCTGGTTTGGGTGGGGGTTGGGACCCTGCTGGTCGTCGGCGCCATCCTGGCGGGGCGCGGTCTTGCGCCTAGCCATGACCCGCTCCTGGCGCAGGAGAAGGCGGCCTATGCCGCGCGCGGCGACGCCGGCCAGACCGCCAATATGAACGCCGCCATGCGGGCCCTGGCCGCGCGCCACGAGCCCGGGGTTCGGCGCGCCGACCTGTGGGCCCGGCCGCTGGGCTGGTCCAGCCTCGACCTGAAACGGCCGCCGAGCCTGGGCCTGGCCGAGGCCGACAGCGAGACCGCCGAGCAGCTCAACGCGCTGCGGCCTTTCGCCAGGCTGCCCATCCGGCCGATGCAGCCTTTTGTCCTCGCCAGCGCCGGTGAAGACCGGGCCCGCGCGCTCGATTGCCTGACCCAGGCCGTCTACTACGAGGCCGCCCGTGAGCCGGAGGTTGGCCAGGAGGCCGTGGCCCAGGTAGTGCTGAACCGCATGCGCCACCCGGCCTATCCGAAGACGGTGTGCGGGGTGGTCTATCAGGGCGCGGCCCGGACCACTGGCTGTCAGTTCACCTTCACCTGCGACGGCTCCATGCGCTATGCGCCGCAACCGGCGCTGTGGCGGCAGGCGCGCGGCGTTGCCGAACAGGCGCTGGGCGGCTTCGTCGACAAGACCGTGGGCTCGGCCACCCACTATCACGCGCAATATGTCTCGCCGTACTGGGCGCCGACGCTGGTGAAGATGGTTCAGGTGGGCCAGCACATCTTCTACCGCTGGACCGGTCCCTGGGGCGAGCCGCCGGCCTTCACCGGCCGCTACGCCGGTGGCGAGGCCTATCTGAGCCCCGCAGTGCTGGGCAGCCTCGATGCCCGGACCCAGGGCGGGCTGCTGGCGCCCGAACTGCAGGGCCCGGTGGAGCGCAAGATTACCCTGGCCGTAAACGGCGAGGTGCGGACCTACAGCGTTATGGACCCCGGGACGCTGGGGGCGGTGGCCCCACAGGCCCGCGGAATGCTGACGCTGACGCGCCGTCAGCCAACGCCGGACGAGATCAAACGCATCAACCAGAGCCTGGAGGCTATGGAGCGGTCCATGGAGCCGGCGCGGTCCGCGCCGCCGCCGTCGCTGGCGCCAGCTTCCGGCGGCAGGGCATCGCCCGGAGTCTAGGGTCGGCAGGCGTCAGCCCGAGAACGCGTCCGGGTAGGCCACGCTGAGCGGCGCGTTGAACGCCCCGGGCTCGATCGCCAGCGCCATGAAGGCGGGGCTGCCGGAATAGGGCGAGCTGACCTGGGTGGCGGTCGCGGCCTCGAAGCCGAGGCGCGGATAGTAGCGGGGGTGACCCAGCACCAGCACCCCGTGGACCCCGAACTCGCGCAGCGATACCAGGCCCCGCTGCACCAGCGCAGAGCCGATGCCTGCGCTCTGCCGTCCCGGCCGCACCGACATGGGCGCCAGCGCCGCGAACAGCGCCTCACGGTCGGCCCGCAGGCGGCCGATCCGTTGGGCTTCGTCCGGGTTTCCGAACGCGAGATCGTTTACCTCCACGATGGTTGGATGGTCGGCGCTGCGAGCATAGCGGATCATCGCGCCAGCCTACCGGGTCTCCGGGCCTCCGTCAGCGCGCCGCCGTGTCTCACCAAGCCCCGATCTTCCCGGCGTCCTCGTGCGAGATCGCATGCCTGGCCTTGGCGTGGTCTTCTTCCGCCAGGAAACGCACCGCCTCCAGCGCGGCCATGCAGCCCATGCCGGCGGCGGTGACGGCCTGGCGGTAGACGTCGTCGGTGACGTCGCCGGCCGCATAGACGCCGGCGATTGCCGTGGCTGCAGTTCCGGCCTTTACCTTCAGATAGCCGGCGGCGTCCATCTCCAGCTGGCCCTTGAAGAGCTCCGAGGCCGGGGCATGGCCGATGGCGATGAAGACGCCGTCGGCGGCCAGGGTCTGGGTGGCCCCGGTCTTGACGTTCTTCAGTCGCGCGCCGGTGACGCCGAGCGGATTGGCATCGCCCAGCACCTCATCGAGGGCACTGTCCCAGACCACCTCGATCTTCGGGTGGTTGAACAGTCGTTCCTGCAGGATCTTCTCGGCCCGGAACTCGCCCTTGCGGTGGACGACGGTGACCTTGGAGGCGAAATTGGTGAGGAACAGCGCCTCCTCGACTGCGGTGTTGCCGCCGCCGACCACGATCACCTGCTTGCCGCGATAGAAGAAGCCATCGCAGGTGGCGCAGGCCGAGACGCCGAAGCCCTGGAACTTGCTCTCGGTGTCGAGCCCCAGCCACTTGGCCTGGGCGCCGGTGGCGATGATCAGGGTCTCGGCCAGCCAGACCTGGCCGCTATCGGTCTCCAGGCGGAACGGCCGCTGCGACAGGTCGGCCTTGAGAACGATGTCGGTGACGATCTCGGTCCCCACATGCTCGGCCTGGGCCTGCATCTGCTCCATCAGCCACGGGCCCTGGATCACCTCGGCGAAGCCCGGGTAGTTCTCCACGTCGGTGGTGATGGTCAGCTGACCGCCGGGCTGGATGCCCTGGATCAGCACGGGGTTGAGGAGCGCGCGCGCGGCATAGACGGCGGCGGTGTAGCCGGCGGGGCCGGAGCCCACGATTAGGCAGCGGACGGAACGAGGTTCGGACATGGGCCTTATGTAGTGAAGATTCCGGGGCGTTGCGACGGCTTGGTCATCGCGCCGGGAACGATCCTTTCCCGCAGCCGTACTTGCCTGTGCGCAGTGGGAGTACGGCGATGGCCGATGAATTGAAGACGGCGGGCGTGATTGGACTGGTAGGGGCTGCAGCCGGCGCCGGTCCGGCGCTTGAGGTCGGCCTGCGCCTCTTCTCGGCGCTGGCCATGGTCGGGCTGGGAACGGGCGTGGCGCTGGGCCTAGTGTTGGACGCGCGACCCCAAAACCGCGAGCTCGAGGGCCGTTCCGCAGAGGTGCAGCTTAGTTAACGCGAGTTTTATCTGCCTGGCCTAGTATGCCCCGCGATGAGCGCTCCGCCTGACATCGAGATCGCTGGCCGCCGGATCGGCGCCGCGCATCCGCCCTACGTGATCTGTGAGCTGTCGGGCAACCACAACGGCAGCCTGGATCGGGCGCTGGCCATGGTGGATGCGGCGGCGGCGACCGGCTGCGACGCGATCAAGATCCAGACCTACACCGCCGACACCATCACCATGGACGTGGACCGGCCGGAGTTCCGCATTCACGGCGGGCTTTGGGACGGCCGCAGCCTCTACGAGCTCTACCAGGAAGCTCAGACCCCCTACGAATGGCACGCGGTGATCTTCTCGCGGGCGGCCGAGCGGGGCGTGACGATCTTCTCCAGCCCGTTCGACGAGACGGCGGTGGACCTGCTGGACGGCCTGGGCGCGCCGGCCTTTAAGATCGCGTCGTTCGAGGCCGTGGACCTGCCGCTGATCCGTTACGCGGCGGGCAAGGGCAAGCCGCTGATCATCTCCACGGGCATGGCCAACCTGGCCGAGATCGAGACCGCCCGCGACGCTGCCCTGGCCGCCGGAGCGCCGGGTGTGGTGATGCTGCACTGCGTCTCCAGCTACCCGGCCACCTTCGCCGACGCCAACGTCCGCACCGTCGCCGACATGGCGGCGCGGTTTGCCTGCCCGGTCGGCCTGTCGGACCATACACCCGGTACGGCGGCTTCGGTGGCGGCGGTGGCGATGGGCGCCTCGGTGATCGAGAAGCACTTCACCCTGGCCCGCGCGGACGGCGGACCGGACGCGGCCTTCAGCCTGGAACCGGCCGAGTTCACGGCGCTGGTCCATGACACCAAGGCCGCGTGGGCGTCGCTGGGCCGGCCGAACTACGACCTGTTAGGCTCAGAGCGCGGCAACGTTCAGTTCCGTCGCTCGCTCTATGTGGCCACCGACGTGAAGGCGGGGGAGACGATGAGCCGCGCCAACGTCCGCTCGATCCGGCCGGGGAACGGCCTGGCCCCGGCCCACCTCGACGAGGTGCTGGGCCGCACAGCGTCCCGCGATCTCGCCCGCGGTGAACCGGTGGCGTGGGACATGCTCGCCTAAGGGCGCGGCCCCACCTGAAGCCTCCCGCCACGAGGTGTTTCTAAGTTATCGACGATAATGTATTGATCCGGATCAAGGCCGCGCACGCCGGAGAGCGTGAAGGTGCCGACCGGAAACGCATCTAGAGGCCCCGCCATGACCGCGACCGCCGCCCAACCCATCGCCACGGAACACTTCGACGTGCTGATTGTCGGCGCCGGCATCTCCGGGGTCGGCGGCGCCTACCACATGAGCCAGCAGTGCCCCGACAAGTCGTTCGTGGTGCTGGAGACCCTGGACGGGTTCGGCGGCACCTGGCTGACGCACAAGTACCCCGGCATCCGGTCCGACAGCGACCTCTACACCTTCGGCTATCGCTTCAAGCCGTGGGTCGGACCGCCGATCGCCACGGCCGACGAGATTCGCAACTACATGTCCGAGGTGATCGAAGAGAACCATCTCGCCCGCCATATCCGTTATCGCCACAAGATCACCCGCGCCGCCTGGTCCAGCCAGGACAACCTCTGGACCATCGAGGCTCAGAGGACCGACACTGGCGAGACCGTGCGCTTCACGGCCAACTTCCTCTGGATGTGCCAGGGCTATTACCGCCAGTCAGAGGGCTACACGCCAGAATGGCTGGGCGTGGACAGCTTCAAGGGCCGCATCGTCCATCCGCAGACCTGGCCCGACGACCTGGACCTGAGCGGCAAGAAGGTGGTGGTGATCGGTTCGGGCGCGACGGCGGCGACGCTGATCCCGGCCATCGCCGGCGACTGCGGTCACGTCACCCTGCTGCAACGCTCGCCCACCTATTTCATCCCCGGCCGCAACGCCAACGAACTGGCCGATGTGCTGCGCGAACTGAAGATCGACGAGACCTGGATTCACGAAATCGTCCGTCGGAAGATTCTGCACGACCAGGACGCCTTCACCCGCCGCGCCGTGGAGGAACCGGGAACGGTCAAGCAGGAGCTGCTGGCGGGCGTTTCGGCCTTTGTCGGGCCGGAGATTGTGGCCCAGCATTTCACGCCCAGCTACCGGCCGTGGCGCCAGCGGATCGCCTTCGTGCCGGATGGCGACATCTTCCAGAGCGTCAACAAAGGCCAAGCCTCCGTCGTCACCGATGAGATCGACCGCTTCACCGACGCCGGCATTCTGCTGAAATCAGGCCAGGTGCTGGAGGCCGATGTCGTCATCACCGCCACAGGCTTCAACCTCAATGTCCTGGGTGACATCGACTTCGTCGTCGATGGCCAGCCGCTAGACTTCTCGAAGACCGTTACTTACCGCGGCATGATGTTCACAGGCGTGCCCAACATGGTCTGGGTGTTCGGCTACTTCCGCGCCAGCTGGACTCTGCGCGCCGACCTGATTGGCGACTTTGTCTGCCGGTTGCTCAATCACATGGAGAAGAAGGGCACGGCCAGGATCGAGGTCGCGCTGCGGCCGGAAGACCGGGACATGCCGCTTGGGCCGT
>CALQQB010000086.1 GCA_943332615.1 Phenylobacterium deserti | reverse complement strand
GTCCACAAGGGAACCAGCTACCCGGGCGAGCACAAGGCGATCATCGACGAGGCGCTCTGGGACAAGGTCTACGCGATCCTGGCGATCAGCCCGCGCACGCGCGCCAAGAACAGCCGCCGCTCGACGCCTGCGCTGCTCAAGGGGCTGGTATTCGGGCCCGATGGCCGGGCCATGTCGCCAGCCCACACCCGCAAGTCCGGGCGGCTCTACCGCTATTACGTCAGCCAGACAGTGATCCAGCACGGAGCAGGGGCCAGCTCGATCGCTCGGGTTCCGGCCGGCGAGATCGAGGCCGCGGTGATTGAGCAGGTGCGTCACATGCTGCGAGCGCCAGAGGTGATTGTTGCGGCCTGGCGCGAGGGCCATCGCCACGACGACGACCTGACCGAGCAGGAAATGCGCGAGGCGCTAGTCCAGCTTGATCCACTCTGGGAGGAGCTGTTTCCCGGTGAGCAGGCCCGCGTGATCCAGCTGCTGGTCGACCGGGTCGACATCCATCAGGACGAGGTGGCGATCCGCTTGCGCAATGACGGACTCTCATCCCTCGCCGGCGAGCTTGCCAGCATCAGCACCGCTGAAAGGATCGCCGCATGAGCGCCACCGACACCTTCACGATCCGCATCCCCATGCAGATCCGCAAACGTGGTGGCCGCAAGCTGATCCTCGCCCCGGACGGTGGACCACCGATCTGGGCCGCCCCCCGGCCGCGGGTCGACAACACCATGATCAAGGTCATCGCCCGGGCGTTCCGGTGGCGCAGGCTGATCGAGACCGGGGTCCATGCGTCCATCGAGGAGGTCGCCAGGGCGGAGAAGATCAACGCATCCTATGTGGGCCGGGTGCTGCGGCTGACGCTGCTGGCGCCCGAGATCATCGAGGCGATCCTGGAAGGGCGGCAGCCGGCCGCGATGACCATGGCCGGGCTGCTGAACCCGTTTCCCGCGGCGTGGGCGGAGCAGCGGGCAATGCTCGAGCCGTCGCGGGCGCAACCGCCAGCGCCTATAGGGTAGCCATGGGTATTCGGCGTCTCATGAGTGGTGTTGCTTTCGGCCTGACCGTTCTCACAGCCACGTCCAGCGTGGCGGCGGCCGTGCCGATCGTCGGCGTAGCCAGCGTCATCGACGGCGATACCATCGAGATCCACGGCGTCCGTATCCGTCTCCACGGCATTGATGCTCCTGAGAGCCGCCAGCTTTGCACCCGTCCGACCGGCGAGCGGTGGCGGTGTGGCCAGCAGGCGTCCCTAGCCTTGTCGGATCAGATCGGGCGATCGACGGTGTCCTGCGATCCTCGCGACACCGATCGCTACGGGCGGACCGTCGCTGTCTGCAGTTCCCGCGGCGTGGATCTGAATGGCTGGCTGGTCACCCAGGGCTGGGCGGTCGCCTATCGGCGCTACTCGCGAGACTACGTCCGGGCCGAGGACCAGGCACGGGCGGCCAGGCGCGGGGTCTGGTCGGGGCAGTTCGACATTCCGTGGGAATGGCGGGCAGCCCGCCGCTCGGCCGCTACTGGATAGACCTGACACCTGGCGCCAGATGAATGCCGCGCAAGCGGACCCTTCCAACGGCAGAGATGGGGGGAGGCTGTGTAAAAACGCGAGGCGGACAAAATCGCGCGCAATTCCTTGCCTCACGGGCACCCATATTCGGTCAGGCCTTGCGCCGCACCCTCCCTGTGCGGCTGCTTTAGGTAGGAACTTGCGTGGAATTTTCGCGGCCCTGCGTTTTTACACAGCCTCGGGGGCTAGCCGACATTGAAGTTTCGTCCCTGACACTAAGGCGACCTTCGGGGGTCGGCCGAGGTCCGGTGCCGGAAGCGGAGGGCCGGACCAAAACCGATACGGACCGGCATTGTGTCCCAAGACTAATGCCATCGTGTCCTTGTAAATTCGGCGCGGCGTCACTATTCTCTTGGCATGATGACAACAGACGATTTCCGCCAGCACCTTGAGGCGCTCCGGCTCTCCAACGGGGAGGCGGCCGATCTGCTCGGCGTCTCTGAGCGCAGTGTCCGGCGTTGGGCCGATGGCGAGGACGTTCCCGGCCCCGTCGAGGCAGCGCTCCGGGCATGGTTAGGACTCGAACGCCGACACCTGCCCTGGAAGCCGGATAGCATCTCCCTGCTCTGGGGAGACGAGGATCAACTCGCCCGGATGCGGGAGTACGACTTGGCTCTCGACGCGATCCTCACGCAGGTGGAGACGAGGGGCGGCCCCATGAACCCTTGGACGGTCGACATTCCCAATGGACAGGCGACGTTCGGCCCGTCGACGATCGGGTTCTACAAGCTCAAGAACGGTGGCTTCTCGCCCAGCACCTATCGGCGGGTGGATCGCAACCCTTCCGAGGAGGACCGGGTCGAGATCGAGGACGCGACGTATGCGATCGCGCTGGCCTTCTCGCGAGCCCGGGCGGCAAACAAGGCGCTGCTGTCCCTCGTCGAGCACCTGCAGAGTGAGCCGCCGATCTTCGTCCGGGATGGGGCGACGCTACTCTCGGAGGGTGAGATCGACCGCCGGAAGCGGGTGGTCGCCGAAGTCGCCGACGAACTAACCCTGTTGGCCAACGGCGCCATGGAAGGCGAGACGACCTACCGCGCGGTCGAGGCGCAATACAAACGGTTGCTCAGCGTTGGGACGTTTCCGCCGGAACGGCTTATCTCAGACATCGCCAAGAGCTTCCTCGGCCCGATCAAACCCCAGAGGGAGGTCGATGCTTCCGCTGACCTGGGGGCGCCGCCGCGATGAGCCCGATCGTCCTGTTCGACAAATCGTTCCTGCATTCCCTGAGCGTCGACGAAGCGGCGGTCTTCGACGTGCTCTTCATGAGCAACATCACGCCCCTCTTCTTTATCGAGACGCTGGCCGATCTGCGGAAGAAAATGAGCGACGGCCGCACGCCGGAGCAGGTGGTCGGGAACTTGGCGCTCAAGACGCCGAAGATGCACTCCTACCCCAATATGCTTCATACGAGCGTCGCCGTCGCTGAACTGACAGGACACCCGATCGACATGAGAGGGGTCCCGGTTGTTGCCGGTGGCCGCGCGGTCCGGTCCGGGGGCAAGGACGGCATCATCTTCGACCACCCGCCCGAAATGCAGGCCCTCCATCGCTGGGAGGACCGTGAGTTCCTTGAGGTGGAACGGGACTTCGCCGCCGACTGGCGGACCACGGTGCAAAACGCTCCGCGCGGGGTGGAGAAGCTTCTCGGCCCGGACGGAAAGACGCTGCGGCTTTCGAGCTTGCAGGCTGTCGCAGACACAGTCGACGAGCTTCTCGACAGCCCGGCGACATGGGTACCCCTTCGGGCTTGCATGGAGATGTTCGGTCTCCGACTGAAGCAACGCGATCAACTCAAGGACCGATGGCTTCGAGCGGGTAGGCCACGCCTGCGGGACTATGCGCCCTATTCCGCTCACGTTCTGCGCGTCGAAATGATCTTCCACCTTGGCGTCGCCACTGGCCAGCTCCACGATGATCGCCCCTCGAACCGGGTCGACCTTGCGTACCTGCACTACCTCCCCTTCTGCGGGGTCTTCGTATCCGGCGACAAGCTGCACCGCCGTCTTGCACCTGTCTTCCTCAAGGCTGACCAGCGGTTCGTCTGGGCACATGATCTAAAGGCCGACCTCACGCGGCTCGTCGCGCACTACGCCGACCACCCCGAAATTGGGACCGAGGGACTGTTCCGGGTGGCGCGCTACCCACCCCGGGACGGCGATTATCTGGTCACCCAGCTGTACGACGGCCTTCGCCCCGGATGGAGAAAGCACGCTGACGCTGCTCCGATCCAGTTGCCCCCGGAGAAACATACCGAGCTGGTCCAGCAGATGAATGCCATGAAAAGCGCGCCGGAGATTGCGCGCGGGGCAATGGCCATTCCCCCGGCACGAGGGGTGCGCGACGCCGACCACGTCACCTACGAACGCCGAGTGCCGCTCAAGTGGGGGCGCTGGCAGTTCATGCCCGCTGACCTCAAGGCCGACTGCTGATGACCGGGTCGAGAACTGATGGCGATCCTCGAAGGCGTCCCCCGTTGGGTAAGGGCTTGGAAGCGGATCTTAGACCGATAGGGCGTCAGCAGACTGCCGGACTCAAGCGTCTGAATTCATCCTATAGTTGGTTGAGGGCTCGCCTGCAGTTCGTTCTGGGTTTGTCTCGAGTCGCGGGGCTTTCGCAAACCTTCCCCGGCGACCGTCTCGAGGAATACTGAAATTACTGAATTTTTCGTCGCCGTACCAAATCGCCACGGTGCGGAGGTCTGGAGAGTACTCGGCCAGTGAGAGAGAAATTCGGCCATTT
The DNA here is from genome assembly GCA_943332615.1 of Phenylobacterium deserti. Taxonomy (GTDB): domain Bacteria; phylum Pseudomonadota; class Alphaproteobacteria; order Caulobacterales; family Caulobacteraceae; genus Phenylobacterium; species Phenylobacterium deserti_C. The sequence goes on along the minus strand of CALQQB010000086.1, from coordinate 12,136 downwards.
CCCGGCACGCACAGTGCGGGGCCAGTTTGGGGAAACCCTGTAATACAACGGGATTTTCCGGCCTCGCCACGGGCGCAGAGAGATTTGTGGCGAGAGGCGTTGGCGGATGGGGTGGGATTCGAACCCACGGTGGGTTTTCACCCACGGCGGTTTTCAAGACCGCTGCCTTAAACCACTCGGCCACCCATCCTTAGCCGGCGGCTTCTAGCAGGCGAGAGGGGTGGGCTCCAACTGGCAACCTCTCGTTAACCATGATGCAACGTTCGGCGGCCACCCTCGCAGCCAAGCATCTCAGGGGCGAGTCGGAGGCCGGTCATGACGAACACCATGAACATCGCGCGAAATGCGAAACTTACGCTGGTGCTGCTGGCGGGGGCTTCGTTGGCCGCCTGCGCGACGCCCCGCTACCCGAGCCATGCGACCGGGCCGCAAGCCGGCGCGCCGTTGCCGGGGCAGGGCGGTTACAAGGTGGGCGCCCCGTATCAGGTGGCGGGCATCTGGTACGTGCCGAAGGAAGACCCGAGCTACAACCGCACCGGGGTCGCCTCCTGGTACGGCGATGAGTTCCACCAGAAGGCCACCGCCAACGGTGAGATTTTCGACATGAACACCGCGACTGCGGCGCATACGACGCTGCCGCTGCCGTCGATGGTGGAGGTGACCAACCTCGACAACGGCCGGAAGATCACTGTGCGGGTCAACGATCGCGGGCCGTTCGTGGACAATCGCCTCATCGACCTCAGCCATGAGGCGGCGCGCCAGCTGGGCTATGACCGCGCCGGACTGGCCAATGTGCGGGTGCGCTATGTGGGGCCGGCGCCGCTGCTGGGTCCCGACGCCGGGCTCCGTTACGCCGCCGCCAAGCCGCTGCCGACCCGATTGGGCGCCGATATCGCGCCGCCCGCCCGCGCGGCGAGGGCGCGCCTTGAGCCCGATCCGGTGATGGTGGTGGCCTCTGCCGCCGCCGCGCCGCCGCTGAACGGCGCACCCAGCGTGGTCTCGGTGAGTTCCCAGGCCCTGCCGCCGCTGACCGGCTCCGAAATCTCGGCCGCGCCGATCGGGGCGGCGAACGCCGCGCCGACCTTGCTGGCCTCGGCCCCTCAGATCTTGGCCCATCAGGCGGCGTCCGCGGCGCTGCGGGTGCAGGCCGGCGCGTTCTCCAGCGAGGTCAGCGCCCAGCGCGCGGTCTCGGCGCTGTCGGCGACCGGCCAGGCCTCGATCGAGGCGGTGCAGCGCGATGGCCTGACCCTCTATCGCGTGGTGCTGCCGGCGCCGGCGGACGAGGCGGCGGCCTATGCCCTGCGCGACCGCGTGGCCGAGATCGGCTTCGCCGACGCGCGCGTCGTTCGGACCTTCTAGACTTCGGGCCTTCTGGACTTCGGACGAGGGGCTTCGGCGCGACTGGACTTCGCTCCCGAACACGCCAATTTGGCCGCGTGACGCGCGGTCGGTTCATTACGTTCGAAGGCGGGGAAGGGGCGGGGAAATCCACCCAGGTCCAGCGCCTCGCCATGCGCCTGAAGGCCACGGGCGGCGAGGTGGTGACCACCCGCGAGCCCGGGGGGTCCCCAGGCGCTGAGAGCATCCGCGATATCGTCCTGCGCGGGGACGCCGACCGCTGGAGCCCGGTCACCGAGACGCTGCTGATGTACGCCGCCCGGCGCGATCACGTGGAGCGGGTGATCCGTCCGGCTCTGGTGCGCGGCGCCTGGGTGGTGTGCGACCGCTTCGCCGACTCGACCCGGGCCTACCAGGGCGCGGCCGGCGGGACCGATCCGGGCCTGATCGCGGCGCTGGAGACCTACATCCTGGAGCACACCCGGCCCGACCTCACCCTGGTGTTCGACCTGCCGGTGGAGATCGGCCTGGAGCGCGCCTACGCCCGGGCTGGCGCCGAGATGCGCTTCGAGTCCAAGGGTTTGGCGTTCCACCAGCGCCTGCGTGACGGCTTCAATGCTCTCGCCGCCGCCGAACCCACGCGCTGTGCGGTGATCGACGCCACGGCCGCCATGGACGACGTGGAGGCCCAGGTCTGGGCGATGGTCAACGAGCGGCTGTCCGTCGATGGCTGAGTTCCAGTCGCCGCACCCGCGCGAGGTCTATGACCTTCAGGGCCAGGAGGAGGCCGAGGTCGCCTTCGAGGCGGCGCGGGGCCGCGGCCGGCTGCATCACGCCTGGCTGCTGACCGGACCCGAGGGCGTGGGCAAGGCCACCTTCGCCTATCGCGCGGCGCGACGGCTGCTGGGCGCGCCCGCTTATCCGGACCTGGGCGTCCTGGGCGCCGACCCCAGCCACCCTGTCGCCCGACAGGTCGCCGCACGCAGCCATCCCGACCTGTTCGTGCTCGAGCGCGAGGGGCCGGACGGCAAGCCGCGTCGGGTGATCCCGGTGGACGACGCCCGCAAGCTCAGCGAATTCTTCTCCAAGTCCCCGGCCAGCGCGCCGCACCGGGTGGCGATCATCGACGCCGCCGACGACCTGAACCCCAATGCCGCCAACGCCATCCTGAAGACCCTGGAGGAGCCGCCACCGCGCGGGGTCCTGCTGATGGTGTCCCATTCGCCCGGCCGGCTGCTGCCGACGGTGCGTTCGCGCTGCCGCCGCCTGGCCTTTCCCCCGCTGGGCGTGGAGGCGACGGCCGACTTCATGCGCGCCCGCACCGAGGCGAACCCGGAAGACGCGCTGCGTCTGGCCCACATGGCCGAGGGCGCCCCGGGCCGCGCCCTGACCCTGGCCGCCAACAATGCCCTGGTCATCGACGACGCGGCGCGAGAGCTGATCTCCAACCTTCCGCAGGTGGACCCGGCGCGCGCCTTGTCGCTGGCTGAGAAGTTCCGGGGCGGCGAAGGCTCGGCCCAGTTCCAGCTGCTGTTCGAACGGCTCTCCGACCGCGTCCACGACTTGGCCATGGACCATGCGGGGCAGGGGATCGGCGGCCTGGACGGCTGGGCGCAAGCCTGGGAGGTGCTACAGCGCCTGCCCCGAGAGGTTGAGGGCCTGAACCTCGACCGCACGGACGCCCTGTTCACGGCGCTGGGCGAGTTGCGCCGCGCGGCGCGGGCCTGACCCGATGATCATCGACAGCCATGTGAACCTGCACGCGCCGCAATACGACGACGACCGCGCCGCCGTGATCGACCGCGCCCGGGGGGCCGGCGTGGAGCTGATGGTCAATATCTGCGACCGGGTTTCGAACTTCCCCGCCTGCCGGGCCATCGCCGAGGCGCCGGATATCTGGTGTACGGTGGGCACACATCCGCACGAGGCGAAGGACGATCCCAATCTCTCCGCCGCCACCCTGGTCGATCTCGCGGCCGACCCGCGCGTCGTAGGCATTGGCGAGTGCGGCTTGGATTTCCACTACGACCTCAGCCCGCGCGACATCCAGGCCCGCGTGTTCCGCGCCCACTGCGCCGCCGCCCGCGAGACCGGTCTGCCGCTGGTGGTCCACACCCGGGAGGCCGACGACGCCATGGGCGACATCCTCGAAGCCGAGCACGCCGCCGGGCCGTTCCGCATGCTGATGCACTGCTACACGTCGGGCGCCGATCTCGCCCGGCGCTGCGCGGCGCTTGGCGCCTGGTTCTCGGTCTCCGGCATCGCCACCTTCAAGGCCGCCGAGGACGTGCGCGCCGTGATCCGCGACATGCCGGCGACACGGATCATCGTCGAGACCGACTGCCCCTATCTGGCCCCCGTCCCGCACCGGGGCCGCCGCAACGAGCCGGCCTATGTGCCCCATGTGCTGGCCAAGCTGGCGGAGGTGCGGGGCTGGAGCCTGGCGGACGCGGAAGCGCGGACGACCGCCGCCTTTTTCGACCTGTTCGACCGGATTCCGCGGCCATGAGCGGAACCCTGGAGGTGACCATCCTGGGCTGCGGCTCCTCCGGCGGCGTCCCGCGCGCCGATGGGGACTGGGGCGTCTGCGATCCGGCTGAGCCGAAGAACTTCCGCATGCGCTGTTCGATGCTGGTCCGGCGCCTCGGGGCGAGCGCGGAGGATCCCCAGACCACGGCCTTGATCGACGCCTCGCCGGAGCTGCGTATCCAGACCGCCAGGGCCGCGGTGAAGCGCGTCGATGCGGTGCTGTTGACCCACGACCACGCCGACCAGGTTCATGGGCTGGACGATGTGCGCGCCTTCTACCTGCGCCAGCAGGCGCGGATTCCCTGCTGGATGGATTACGCCACCACGGCCACCATGATGCGGCGCTTTGGCTATATCTTCGAAGGCGAGGGCGGCTATCCGGCGATCTGCGATCGCGTCGCCATCCCGGCCCATGGCCAGGCCTGGCAGGTGAACGGGCCCTCAGGCGTCATTCCGGTCGTCACCTTCGACCAGGACCACGGCGGCGTGCGTTCCGTAGGCTATCGGTTCGGTGGCGTCGCCTATTCCAGCGATGTCGTGCGCCTGGATGATGCGGCGTTCGAGGCGCTGGCCGGCGTGGACGTCTGGATCGTCGACGCCCTGCGCCATCGGCCGCATCCGACGCATGCGCATCTGGAGCGGACCCTGGAATGGATCGACCGGGTCAAGCCGAAGCGGGCGATCCTCACCAACATGCACATCGACCTGGACTACGCCGAGCTTTGCGCGACGCTGCCGCCCGGTGTGGAGCCGGCCTTCGATGGCATGTCATTCAGACATGAGCTTAGGACGACAAGCCTTTGAATAAACAAAACCTAAGGATCGGATTTCTGGCATCTGGCAATGGCTCCAGCGCCCGCGCGATCGTCGATGCGATCCGGCGTGGCGAGATCAGCGCCGAGGCCGGCCTGCTAGTCTCCAACCGCAAGGATTGCGTCGCCCTGGCCTGGGCGCGGGAGATGGGCCTGCCGGCGCGCTGCATCCCGACCACGGCCGACCCGGACGGCGCCGATGCACGGCTGGCGGAGGCGATGCGGGCGGACGGCGTGCAGCTGATCGTCATGTCCGGCTACCTGCGCCGGCTGGGGCCGCACACGCTGGGCGCCTACGCCGACCGGATCCTCAACATCCACCCGGGCCCCCTACCGGCGTTCGGCGGGGAGGGGATGTATGGGCGGCGCGTCCACGAGGCGGTGTGCGCTGCGGGCTTGGCAGAGACGGCGATGACCATCCATCTGGTCGATGCGGAGTACGACCACGGCGCGGTGATCGCGACCCGCGCCGAGCCGATTGTCCCTGGAGAGACCGCCGAGGCGCTCGAGGCCCGCATCCGGGCCCTGGAGCCGGCGTTCTTCACGGAGGTGATCGCCCGCGTTGCGGCGGGCGACCTGAACTGGCCGGGCTTGAAGCTGGGCGGTTAGGTCGGTGGCGAGAAGCCGTTGCCGTACTTGATCTTGTCGCCGGCCTCCTTGCGCAGTTGGGCGAGCCGGGCTCCGACGGCCGCACTCGTCCTCTGGTTCTTGAGGAAGTTGCCCGCGATCTCCCTGGCCAACGGGCCACTGAGGGGCGCTGAACGAACCTGCAGGATCTGGCCCTCGGCGATGATCTCGCCCGAGCTGAGTTCGAAGACGGCGCTGGTCGGCATGCTCAGGAGTTTCTGAACGACGGCCGGGGCGGCGCTGGCGGTATCGACCACCCGAACCGAGCGCTGATAGGACAGCTTGGCCGCGTCGAGCTTGGCCTGCACCTCGTCCAGCGTCTCGACGCCCTGGCTCGGCGGCGCGATAGGCGTTTCCGGTCGACGCAGTTCGATCTGGTCGATGACGATGAATTTCCGCGCGGCGAAGGCTTCGGGGTGCGCGGCGATGAACTGGTCGATCTCCTGCGCCGTTGGCGCGACCGCGCTGGCGGCGATCTGCTTTACCATGGCGTCAGCCCGCGCCGCTTCCTGGGCGCGGGCGATATCCGACTTGAAGCCAGCGGCGGCGTCCAGCTTGGCCGTGACGGCCGCCTGGGCCAGGAGCTTGCGATCGACAATACGGGAGATCAGCGTCGGATCAGCCGACGTGGCCGTGGCGCCCGGCTGCTCGGCCTGGATATCGGCCAGGGTGACCTTTTCCCCGCCGACCTGCACGACCACCTTTGAATTGGCGGCTTCATCGCCCTGCGCGCCCTGGCAGGCGGCCAGCGCCAGGCTGAGCGCAAGCGCGCTAACGAACGTCATGCGTCGCATGCTGTTTCCCCCGAACGTGTTCAAACGCAGATCACACCACACGGCAAAATGCCGCCGACGCAAGGCCGGCGGCATTCAGCCTGTAAGGTGTTCGCCTTAGGCGGCGGTTTGCACCCGGCGGCGGCGGATCGCCGCGCCGGCAAAGCCGAAGCCCATGATCATCAGGGCCCAGCTGGTGGGTTCCGGCACGCCCAGCGGGTCGTCGTCGGGGATGATGACGCCACCCACGCCCTTGAAGCCGAAGATGAAGGTCCTCCGGTCCGGCGTACCGCCGAGCATATCGTCGCTGGACTGACCGAAGGAGTAGATTTCGGCGCCCACATTGCCCAGCGCGCCCAGAGCGGCGCGCTCGGTCGGGGCCGCGCCATAGAAGATCGTCAACTTCTGCGAGGCGCCGGCCTTCAGCGCGTCGAAGATGAAGTCGAAGTTTGCCCCGTGGTCGGTCGGACCGACGTCAATGAAGTCACCTGTTGCACCGAGACTGGAGCAGAAAACGAGCGCGTTGCTGTCGCAGAAACCGTTGTTGTTCGCGGCCAGCACGTTGGCGGCGCCTGTGGTGCCTTGAATGGTCGAGAATTCACGGAACGCCGTGGGCTCGATGTCCCAGTCCATCGTACGGCGGTAGAGGGTCTTGTCCGCGAAGTCCGCGCCGGACGTGTTCGTGATGGTCACGTCCACCTGATAGAGGAGGGGCGTGGCCGATGGCGAGAAGGCGTGGGTCACGGTGAGGCCGCCCCCGGTGACCACGGCGGTGGCGGTGGTTGCGGTAGAGGCGAAGCTCACGGCGGTGAACGAACTGCCGACGGCGTTGTTCGCGTACACGGTGTTGCCGGTGCCCTGCACCGCAGCGCCCCAGCCTTCGCAGAGGCACCCGGGCGCCGTGGCTTCCCAGCCCGTCGCAATGTCTCGAAGACCATAGGAACCGGTACCGCCCCTGCTGGTCGGCCCGGGAATATTGAGCTGACCCCCAGCATCGACGCCGAGACCGATCGTACCGTTGGTGATGATCGCCTGGGCGTTAGCCGCGGCGGGGATCAGGAGGGCGGCGGTCGCCGCCAGGAGAAGAATCTTGCGCATCGTCAAAACCCCAAAACGTCCAACTGGTTGCGGGCTCACAACGATATCGCTGCGCCCAAGAAAAACCGGGTCCGTGCCACCCGAGACACGCTCCCTGCGCGTCAGTTCCGAGATTGTGTCCACTCACCACGCCGGTCCAGCGGGTTCGCCTAACAGGAGGTAAATTTGCGCGAGACGGTCAAAGCACTCGCCTGACAGGGGAAAAAGTCCGTAGAGGCCTGATCTTCATGAATAATGTAGATTGCATCGCGCAAGTGCGCGTCGCTTAGGCTGTATATATTTCTGATAATATTCCTTAGGCGAAAATGTGGTCGCGCGGTTTTCGCCGCCTTCCCCCGCATGCCATTCTGAACCTGCCCCTCGGCCCCCACGGCCTTTAGCGTCAGTCCCCGGCCCACCTGATCCTGGAACCTGCTCGGCGCGCCAGATTGTCGGGAAGGCCGCTGCACGCGCCACTCATGCTTAACCGTTCGCTAGCACTGCTTACCAAGACGTTCACCTAAGTTTCGGGGAACCTTAAGCAATTTCCGATAGCCCTGATGCATCTCCCGCCACTACGGGATCTTGCTGGGGGATTTCACCATTCCACCCGACGGCCTGCCACTGCGCGACAGCGCGGCCCGGACAGATGTGGCCTACGCGCCGCTCTATCTGAATGCCGATGGGCGCGACGGCGTCATCGTCGCCGGCAAGCCCAGCCTGACGATCGATCAGGCGGCCGCCCAGCTCACCCGCGACGGCGGAGGCTGGTCCGCCACCAGTGCCGGGGTCGTCGTCACCTACGCCTACCGGGCTGAGGCGCCGTCGAGCCTGCCTGGGGACATCGCGGGGTTCTCGCGCTTCGGCGCCGCCCAGATCACCCAGGCCGAGATGGCGCTGCGGGCCTGGTCTGACGTCGCCAACATCACCTTCGTCCGGGTTGGCGCGGGGACGGCGGGCGCGGAGGCCTATGCGGAGAACGCCGCCATCCTGCTGGCGAACTACAGCGGCGGCTACCAGAGCGCGGCGGCCTTCGCCTATCAGCCCGGCTCCCGCGCGGCGGGTTCGGCGGACGGCGATGTGTGGATCAACGTCGGTCTCGACTACAACGCCCTGCCCCAGGTGCTCGGCTATGGCGGCTACGTGCTGGTGCATGAACTGGGTCACGCGATCGGCCTGTCGCATCCCTCCAACTACGACACCGCCCAGGGCGTCGCGCTCTACGTCTCCGACGCCGAGTATTTCGAAGACAGCCGCCAGTACACGGTGATGAGCTATTTCTCGGCCACGAGCACGGGCGCCGCGCTGCCCGGCTATTCCGCCGCACCGTTGCTGGATGACATCGCCGCGGCACAAAGACTCTACGGCGCCAATATGAGCACGCGGGCGGATGACACGGTCTATGGGTTCCATTCCAACGCTGATCGGCCGTGGCTGATGGTGACGACCCAGGCCACCAAGTTCCTGGCGGCGATCTGGGACGGCGGCGGCCGCGACACCCTCGATTTCTCCGGCTACGTGGACCCGCAGAGCATCGACCTGCGGGCCGGTTCCTTCTCGGACATCGGCGGCAACATGGGCAACCTGGCCATCGCTCGTGGCGTCGATATCGAGAACGCCATTGGCGGAACGGGTCGGGACACCCTGATCGGTAACGCCCTGGACAATGTCCTCAGCGGCAATGGCGGCGGCGGCGCCATCTACGGCGGGGCGGGAGCCGACACGCTGAGTGAACAATGGGGCGCGAGCTACCTGCGCGGTGAAGAGGGCGACGACCTCATCCTCGGTGGCTCCAGTTTCGACGACATCAACGGCAACCAAGGCGCCGACACCGCCTCCGGTGGCGCCGGGAACGACTGGGTCGTGGGCGGCAAGGACAATGACCAGCTGTCGGGCGACGCCGGCGACGATCTGGTGCTGGGCAACCTGGGCGCCGACACGCTTTCGGGCGGCGACGGGTCCGATACCCTGCGCGGCGGCCAGGACAACGACCTGATCTCCGGCGGCGCCGGGGCCGACTGGCTCTCCGGTGACCGGGGCGCTGACACCCTGGTGGGCGGCGCCGGCTGCGATGTCTTTCACAGTTTCGGCGGCGCCGACCTCGACGTGATCCTCGACTTCCGCTTCGATGAAGGCGACCGGCTGCGGCTGGATCTCGGCTCGATCTGGCGGATCAGCCAGCTGGACGCCGACACCGTGGTCGACCTGGACGGCGGCGCCCGGATCATCCTGCTGGGGATAAATTCGGCCAGCCTCCCGGGCGACTGGATCGGCGTCTAGCCGGCGCGATCACAACCCACCTTGCGCGCGGTCCGCCCGCGCCCCAACTCTTGAGGACTTTCGGTATCCGGAGATCGCCTATGCGCCGCTTCGTCCTCATGGCCGCCGCCCTGCTGGTCAGCGCCACCCCGGCCCTCGCCGCCCCCGCCGTGGTCAGCGTGTCGGTGGCCCCGGAGCTGCAGAAGAAATTCGAAAAGACCTACGGGGTGCGAGAAGCTCACCTGCTGACCAAGGGCCTGCAGTCCAGCGTCGAGAAGGCGCTCGCGCGCACCGGGGCCCAAGACGACGCCCGCGTCACGCTGTCCCTGACCGACGTGAAGCCCAACCGGCCCACGTTCAAGCAGCTGGGCGATACGCCAGGGTTGTCCATGGAAAGCTTCGGAGTCGGCGGGGCCGCCATCGAGGGCAAGGTCGTGACGGCGGACGGAAAAGAGACCCCGATTCGCTACCGCTGGTACGAAACCGACATCCGCGAGGCCCAGTCCCGCTGGGTCTGGACCGACGCCGAATTCGCCTTCGACCGCCTCGCGCGCCGCCTCGCCAGGGGCCAGGACGTCGCCATTCGCTGACGCCGCGAAGCCTCGCTTGCGCCATTCAACGGCGCGCGGTCTGATCGCCGCGCGCTGTTCTGTTGAGTCCCCTCATGCCGCGACCTGCCCCGTCCGCCGACCTGCCGCCGATGGAACGCCTGCTGGCGATCATGGCGCGGCTGCGCGACACCGCCGACGGCTGTCCCTGGGACCAGGAACAGACTTTCGAGACCATCGCGCCCTACACGATCGAGGAGGCCTATGAGGTCGCCGACGCCGTCGAGCGCGGCAACCTTGGCGACCTGAAGGAGGAACTGGGCGACCTGCTGCTGCAGGTGGTGTTCCATTCGCGCATGGCCGAGGAGCAAGGCGCCTTCGCCTTCGACGACGTCGCCCGCGCCATCAACGACAAGATGGTCCGCCGCCACCCCCACGTCTTTGCCGACGAGACCTACGGCTCGTTGGCCGAGCAGAAGGAAGGCTGGGAACAGCTGAAGGCGGCCGAGCGCGCCGCGAAAGGCGCCGCTGACGGCAAGGCCGCCAGCCTGCTGGACGACGTGCCGGTCGGCCTGCCCGGCCTCACGCGGGCGGTAAAGCTGTCGAAGCGCGCCGCTGCCGTCGGCTTCGTCTGGCCCAAGGTGCAGGACGTGGTGGCCAAGCTGCATGAGGAAGTCGGCGAACTGATCGCCGAAGTCGAGGCCGGCGACCTGGAGAAGGCGCGTCACGAACTGGGCGACGTTTTGTTCGTGGTCGCCAATCTGGCCCGCACCCTCGACATCGATCCGGAAGACGCCATCCGCTACACCAACGCCAAGTTCGTTCGCCGTTTCCAGCACGTGGAACAGCGTCTGGCCGAGCGCGGCAAGACCCCGGATCAATCCGATCTCAGCGAGATGGACGCGCTCTGGGACGAGGTGAAGGCGTTGGAGCGGGCGGGCGCCGCGGAGTGAGGGCCCGGTTCCTCCCCCGCTGTCGCGGGTGATGAACCGGGCTTTAGTGCGCCCGGATCTCCGCCACCGGGAACATCTGTTCGAACTGACCCAGCGCCTGGGCCGTGAGGCTCACCGCCAGACGGGTGGAACCGTCCTTGCCCTCGTTGCGTTCCAACACCCGGCCGTTGCGGTAGAGCCAGGCGATCGCCGCGCCCTCTCCGGCCGGCGCGTAGACATCCACCGGCGGGGCTTCGTCCACCAGGGCGGCGATGGCGGCCAGCAGGGCGTCGCAGCCGAGGCCGGTCACCGATGACACCGGGATCGCCGGCGGATCTGCCCGGCGGGCGTCGCCCATGACCGTGTCCTGGGCGTCGGCGTCCAGCAGGTCGAGCTTGTTCCAGACCTCAAGGATCTTGCGCTGTTCCATATCGACGCCAAGGCGGTTCAGCACCGTTCGGACGTCGGCGGCCTGGGCGGCGCTCTCCTCGCTGGCGATGTCGCGGACGTGCAGGACGACGTCGGCCTCCTTCACCTCCTCCAGCGTGGCGCGGAACGCCTCCACCAGCTCATGCGGCAGGTCGGAGATGAACCCGACAGTGTCGGAGAGGATCGCCGGCCGTCCGTCCGGCAGCTTCAGCTCACGCAGGGTGGGGTCGAGGGTGGCGAACAGCATGTCCTGCGCCAGCACCTTGGCTTCCGTCAGGCGGTTGAACAGGGTCGACTTACCGGCGTTGGTGTAGCCCACCAGCGCCACGGTCGGGTACGGCACGCGCTTGCGCGCCGAGCGTTGCAGGGTGCGCGTACGGCGCACTTCCACCAGTTCGTCCTTCAGCTTGCCGATCTTTTCGGCGATCAGCCTCCGGTCGGTCTCGATCTGGGTCTCGCCGGGCCCGCCCATCACCCCGAAACCGCCGCGCTGGCGCTCCAGGTGGGTCCAGGTGCGGACCAGCCGCGACTTCTCATAGGTGAGCCGCGCCAACTCGACCTGCAGCCGCCCCTCCCGCGTCCGCGCCCGGCGGGCGAAGATTTCCAGGATCAGGCCGGTGCGGTCGATGACCTTGACGCTCCAGGCCTTCTCCAGGTTCCGCTGCTGCACGGGGGAGAGCGCGTCGTCGATGATCACAACGTCGAGTTCTTCCGCCTCCACCAGGATTCGGATCTCCTCCACCTTGCCCTTGCCGAACAGGGTGGCGGGGGTGAGCTGGCGCAGTTTCACGACCAGGGTCTCGCGGACCTCG
>CALQQB010000085.1 GCA_943332615.1 Phenylobacterium deserti | reverse complement strand
GGACCGGCAACGATGAGATGGACGAAGCTCAGGGCGACGGATCGGCCGAACTCCAGCCCGACGGTTCCCTCAAGGGTCAAATCTGCTTCCACGGCGGCGATGAAGCCAACTTCATCGCTCGCCGCGAAACTTCTTCAACAGCCTGTTAGGTGTGAGCTCTCAATAGGTTGTCCATCCGACCCGGACCGGGGAAGCTGTGGTTGTGAAGCTACAGGGTCTCAGGAGAGGGTCTGATGAACGTGCACAAGAATGCCCGTCTGGCGGTGCACAGTCGAGCCGTGCTGGTGCGCCCGGGGCTGAGCGAGGGCCAGTCGCCGCAGTTCGGCGTCTTTCGGCTGGTCGGTGATGACGTAGATGAGGCCGGCTGGGCCCTGGGCCCCGGACCTCCTTCGTAAGCAGCGGTCCATCAAGAGCTTCTCCTCGCCGGTGACCTTGCCGCCCTTGATTTCGAGCCGCACCAGTTTCTGGCCCGACAGGCCACCCACGAAGATTCAAGGAAATGACCACCCGCTCCAGGCAACGCGGTCGTCGACTTGCCCGTGGCCTTCAGGCGGCGGCCCCCGCTTCGGCCTGGACCGGGGAGATGCCGTCGGTGGCGGCGGCCTGCAGCACCCCGGAGATCGCGTCATAGAGCTTGGCGATCTCGATCGGCTTGGCCACGTGGGCATCCATGCCGACCGCCAGATATTCCTCGATCTGGTGGGTCAGGGCATTGGCGGTGAGCGCGATGATCGGCGTACGGCGGCGATGTTCGGTCCGTTCGGCCTCGCGGATGGCGGCGGCGGCGCCGATGCCGTCCATCACCGGCATCTGGATGTCCATCAGGATCAGGTCGTAGGTTCCGGTGCGCCAGGCCTCGAAGGCTTCCTTGCCGTCCGGGACGATGTGGACCTCGATGCCGAGCGAGCCCAGGACCGCGGCCAGCACCTGGCGGTTGGTCGGGTTGTCCTCGGCGGCCAGCACCCTCAGGTCGCCGTCGGTGTTCGGCTGGGCAGACTCATGGGCCGCCGTGGCGGCTGGCTTGCCGCGCTCCAGCGGCAGTTCGACGGTGAAGGTGGACCCGTGGCCCTCGCGGCTCTCCACCTTGATCGAACCGCCCATCATCTGGGTCAACTCCCGGCAGATGGCCAAGCCCAGACCCGTCCCGCCGAACCGGCGGGTCGCGGAATTGTCCGCCTGGGTGAACTTCTCGAACAGGCCGGGCAGCTTTTCCGGCGCGATGCCGACGCCGGTATCGGTGACCACTATGCACAGCGCGCCTGCTGGGCTCACATCGATGCTGGCCGTGACTTCGCCCTGGGGCGTAAACTTGACGGCGTTGGACAGCAGATTGCCGATGATCTGGCGCAGCCGGTCGGCGTCGCCGCGCCACCATCCCCCAGCCGTCTCGGCCACCTCGAAGCGGAACGTCAGGCCCTTGGCCTGGGCCATGACGGCAAAGTTGTCGCGCGCGTGCTCCAGCACGCCGGCAACATCGAAGTCGTCCTCGAACAGGGTGAGCTTGCCCGCCTCGATCTTCGACAGGTCCAGCACGTCGTTCAGCACCGCCAGCAATAGCGTGCCGGACCGCCGGATCACGTCCAGGCGGTCGCGCTGCACAGCACCCAGGTCGCTAAGCGCCATCACCTCGGCCATGGCCAGCACGCCATTCAGCGGGGTGCGGATCTCGTGGCTCATGTTGGCGAGGAACTGGGTCTTCAGCACATTGGCGGCATTGGCGGCGTCGCGCGCCTCCTCCAGCTCGCGCATGGCCCGCTGCAGGTCCGCCTCGCGCTCAGCCAGCGCGGCCAACAGGTGGTTGAAGCTGTCGGTCAGGGTCTGGAACAGCTCGTCCGAGACATCGACCACCACGGGGGTGAAGCGACCGCCGGCCGCGACCTCATGCATGGCGCGAGAGAGGCTCTGCACCGGCTGAATCACCCGGTGCGCCAGGCTGCGGGCAAGGAACAGGGCCACGCCCACTCCGCCGAACAGCAGAACGAAGGTCAGCGCGATGAACTGCGGCAGCATTGGCGCCAGCGACGGCTGGGCCACGGTGATGGTGAAGCGACCGACAGCGCGCCCGTCCAGCAATACCGGCCGCTCGATGGTTTCCGTGGTGACGGCCTTAGCGGGGGGTTTCTGAAAGCCGGCCAGCTCGCGGTCGGTGGCGTCCACCACCCGCGCGGCCAATACGTCCTTGCTGACCCTTACCGCCGCGACGGCCTGGTCGAGGTGCAGGCGCTGGGCCGGGGCCATCGCCGGCCCGGCAACCTGGGCCGCAACCGCGGCAAGATCCTCATGGAAGCGGTGGGACTGGGTGCGGGCGACCGCCCACTGCTGCAGCATGAAGGTCAGGCAGGCGGCCAGCAGGACAACGACGGTCGTGACCAGGCCGACGCCGGCGACGCGCGCATGGAACGTCGCGGTCGGAGCCACGGTCTGGCCCTCGATCGCCTCGAGATTTGCGTCTTCCGTGTCTGCGCCTAGCGCGTGCATAGCCCCTGTCCTAGTCCCCAATTCCTAAACGCTTCGCTTCCACCCCGCTCATACAACCCAGCATAGTCCGAAAAGCCACACCTGCGGCCCGCTGCGACAAGCGGCAGCAGGCACAAAAATGGGTTAACAACTCGCGAATAGCTTGCGTGCACCTTAACCTTGGCTTTACCTTAACGAGTGTCGGGTATTTCAAAGGGTGCTCTGAAGATGGAAAAAGTGTTCGTGGCCCAGCGCGTGGCCAAGAAACTGTTCACGACCGAAGCTGCAGTCGATGGCGCGCTTGTCGAGGCCGCCGAACTGATGAGCGAGATGCTGAAGGCCCGTAAGGACGTTCACGTCTCCATGGTATTCGCGGACGAAGTCCAAGTGAAGATGATTGAGGCCATGACGGCGCTGAGCGAAGCTCGGAGCGCGATGGTCGCGGTGCACAACGAGCTGAACGAAGCCAAGCTTCGCCTCGGCATCCGCACCTCGATGAACGGCGAGAATAAGCCGCCGGAAGGTGCGATTCGTACGGAAACGACCCTGCGCGAGGTTGGCTGAGTTCCAAACCGGTCACGTCTCCGACGGATCATTGCAATAGATTAACTGGTTAGGCGCCTCTGATTGGCATTAGGGGCGCTTAATCATGCCAAATGTACCCGTCGGAACCCTCATCGATATCTTCTCCGTCCTCGGCGCATTCTTCGCCGTCTGGAAGGGCGGGGTTGCCGAGCGTTCGGCCGCGATCGTGGTTATCGCCAATGTGCTGATCGGTCAGACGGAGTGGTTCGCCCCCGGTAGCGGCGGGTTAATCCGCATCATCAATGACGGCATCACTGCCCTCGTCCTGCTGGTGATCACCGTCCGCTACGCAGCGCTCTGGATGGGTGGAGTGATGCTGTTCTTCGCGGCCCAATTCTCAATGCACTCTTACTATCTGGTCACCGAGCGGCCGAACGACTACTGGCACGCCCTGATCAATAACGTCGATTTCAGCGGCATCATCTGGTGCCTGATCATCGGCACTCTCGTAGCTTGGCGCGCCCGTTCGCGCCGGCGGCGGGTCGCGCCTGCGACCTAGAGTCGGTCCCGGCGACCCCGCGCCGCTTCATACTTCATTATCAAAACTTCGCTTGCGCTCGCGGCGAAACGCAGGCCTTTGGCGCGCGGGCCACGCCCCCCCAACGGGGCGCTGCTCATCTGTAAGGATGGGAGATACCGACATGACTACCCCCCCGACTCTGGTTGGGCTGAAGCCCGCGATGCGCCCGGCGCGTCCCGAATTCTCGTCCGGCCCCTGCGCCAAGCGGCCCGGATGGAACCCCGAAAACCTAAGCTCAGCGGTGCTCGGACGGTCTCACCGTTCGAAACCCGGTAAGGCGCGCCTGCAGGAGGCGATCGCCCGCACCCGCGAGGTGCTGGAGGTTCCCGACGACTTCCTGATCGGCATCGTCCCCGGCTCCGATACCGGCGCGGTCGAGATGGCGATGTGGTCGATGCTGGGCCCCAGGCCGGTGCAATTGCTGGCCTTCGAAAGCTTCGGCAAGGACTGGGTGACCGATGTCACCAAGCAGCTGAAGGTTGAGGCCGAGGTGCTGGACGCGCCCTACGGGCGCCTACCGGACCTCAGCAAGGTGCGCCCCGACGCCGACCTGGTGTTCACCTGGAACGGCACCACCTCGGGCGTCCGCGTCCCAAACGCCGACTTCATCTCCGCTGATCGCACCGGCGTAGTGATCTGCGACGCCACCAGCGCCGCCTTCGCGCAACCCCTGGATTGGGCCAAGCTCGATGTGGTCACCTTCTCCTGGCAGAAGGCGCTCGGCGGCGAAGGGGCGCATGGCGTCCTGATCCTGGGTCCTCGTGCGGTCGCCCGGCTGGAAAGCTACAGCCCGCCGTGGCCGATGCCGAAGCTGTTCCGGATGACAAAGGGCGGCAAGGTCAACCTCGAGATCTTCGAGGGCGCCACGATCAACACGCCCTCCATGCTCTGCGTCGAGGACTACCTCGACGCCCTGGGCTGGGCGGCCAAGATCGGCGGCCTGACTGAACTGGCCCGCCGCGCCGATGCCAACCTCGCCGTGCTGGAGGCCTGGACGCAACGCGCGCCCTGGGCCGCCTTCTTGGCGGAGGAGGCTGACACCCGCTCCAACACCTCCGTCTGCCTCAAGGTGATCGACACCCGGATCACCAGCCTGCCCGAGGCGTCCCAGGCCGACTTCGCCAAAAAGCTGGCAAGCCTTCTTGAGAAGGAAGGCGTGGCGTTGGACGTTGGCGGCTATCGCGACGCCCCTCCGGGCCTAAGGATCTGGTGCGGCGCCACGGTCGAGACCTCTGACCTGGACGCGCTCACCCCCTGGCTCGACTGGGCCTTCGCCTCCGTCGTCGCCGACCTCGAAACGGCAGCCTGACTCAAGCCCCCTTCCCCCTTGCGGGGAAGGGTTGGGGATGGGGGTGAAACACCCGCCTCTCCGCGCTCGCACCCCCACCCCCGGCCCCTCCCCGCAAAGGGGGAGGGGAGATGGAGACATCCCATGCCTCGCGTTCTTATTGCTGACAGCCTCAGCCCCGCCGCCGTCGAGATCTTCCGCCAGCGCGGCATCGACACCGATATCAAGACCGGCCTCTCCAAGGACGAGCTGATCGCCATCATCGGCGACTACGACGGCCTGGTCGTCCGCTCGGACACCAAGCCCAACAAGGACGTCATCGCCGCGGCGAAGATCCTCAAGGTCATCGGCCGGGCCGGGATCGGCGTCGACAATATCGACATCCCCGCCGCCACCGCGGCCGGTGTGGTGGTGATGAACACGCCCTTCGGCAACTCGATCACCACCGCCGAGCACGCCATCGCCATGATGTTCGCGCTCGCCCGCCAGATGCCCGCGGCCGACGCCTCCACCCAGGCCGGCAAGTGGGAGAAGAGCCGGTTCATGGGCGTCGAGCTCTATTCGAAGACGCTCGGCCTGATCGGCGCCGGCAACATCGGCGGCATCGTCGCCGACCGGGCCCTCGGACTGAAGATGAAGGTGGTCGCCTACGATCCCTTCCTGTCGCCGGAGCGCGCCATCGAGATGGGCGTCGAGAAGGTGGAGCTGGAGGAGCTGTTGGCCCGCGCCGACTTCATCACCCTGCACACCCCGCTGACCGACAAGACCCGCAACATCCTGTCGGCCGAGAACCTGGCCAGGACCAAGAAGGGCGTGTTCATCATCAACTGCGCCCGTGGCGGTCTGGTGGACGAAGCGGCCCTGCGCGCGGCCCTGGAGAGCGGCCAGGTCGGCGGCGCCGGCTTCGATGTGTTCACCCAGGAGCCCGCGAAGGAAAATGTGCTGTTCGGCGCCCCGAACTTCGTTGCCACGCCCCACCTCGGCGCCTCGACGAACGAAGCCCAGGAAAACGTCGCTCTGCAGGTCGCCGAACAGATCAGCGACTACCTGCTCACCGGCGCGGTCACAAATGCGCTCAACAGCCCCTCGGTCACCGCCGAGGAAGCCCCGCGCCTGAAGCCCTTCGTGGCCCTGGCCGAAAAGCTGGGCACGCTGGCCGGTCAGATGCTGGACTTCGGGGTCAAGGCTGTGGACATCGCCTTCGAGGGCGACGTCTCCAAGCTGAACGTCAAGCCGCTGAGCGCCGCGGCCCTGGCCGGCGTGCTGCGGCCGATGCTGGCGGAGATCAACATGGTCTCGGCGCCGGCGGTGGCCAAGGAGCGCGGCATCACCGTCTCGGAAAGCCGCCAGGACGACTCGCCTATCTATGACAACCTGATGCGCATCACCGTCACCACCGAGAAGGGCAAGCGCTCGTTCGCGGGCACGGTGGTGGCCGGCGCGCCGCGCGTCGTCGAGGTGAAGGGCATGGACCTGGACGCCCCGTTCGCGCCGCGGATGCTCTACGTCAACAACCTGGACAAGCCGGGCTTCATCGGGGCGCTGGGCGGCCTGCTGGGCGAGGCGGGGGTCAACATCGCCACCTTCAACCTGGGCCGCATCGACGCGGGCGATGACGCTATCGCCCTGGTCGGCGTCGACCAGGAGCCGACCCCGGCCCTGCTGATGAAAATCCAGGCCCTGCCCCACGTGAAGGAAGCCCGCGCGCTGGTGTTCTGAGGGCGGGGCCACCGCACAGCCTGAACCCCCGGGGCGCCGGCTCTACAGCCCGTTCGTTCGGGGTTGCGGGGCATAGCCATCATGTCTCCGTGGCCTCCTCCCGAAACCCGCCGTGGGCGGCCCGTCAAGCGTGCTCAGCCGCGCGGGCCGGGCGCCGGCGCGTTGGCGTCCCAGTAGGCGCGGATCTCGGCGCGCGGGTTGATCTCCTGGCGAGTGTCGTTGTCGAACAGCATCACCGCGCGCCGCGCGTCGGAGTACGGGCTCCACGGCGGGATGTGGCTGTTGTTCGGGTCGCCGGTCCGCACGAAGGCGCCCCAGACCGAGGCCAGCCGGTCAGCCATCGCCTTGCCCTGAGTGGAGCCCGCGAAGAAGCCGTCGCGGTAGCTGTGGAACGAGGCCGAGACGTCGATCCCGTGCACAGCGCCGAACTTGCCGTCATAGGCCGGGGTCCGCCAGTTCCACTGGTACATGTAGGCCGGCGCGCCGCCGGCCGCGGCCTTGCGTTCGGCCTGCAGGAAGGCCGAGCGGCGGAAGCCTGAGTCGGTGAACGCCTGGGCCTGGATCAGGAACGGCGAGGCCGAGGGGTCGTACTTGCGGTAGAGCGCCAGCAGGTCCTTTCCCTTACCGCCGAACCGCTGATCGAACAGCGCCTTCAGGCCCTCTTCGGTCAGGCCGAAGTTGGTGAGGCTCAGCGCCGCGTCCTCCAGGGTGGTGGAAATGATCACCGGCACGTGGGCCGAGACCCCTGGGGCCACCGGGTCGAACGGATGGTTGGGCAGGGCATCCGTGCCGATCACCGGGGAGAAGTTCCCGCCCCCCGCCGTCTGCGCCTCCAGGATCTGCTGCCAGGAAAATTTCTGGATGTCGCCGGCGGTCTTGCCGGTCAGGCCCAGCTGCTTGAGGAACTTCTCCGCCGTGGCGGCGCCCGCCTCCGGCGTCGCCAGCCGCAGCGCTGAGCCTGACTGGACGGCGGCGCGATGGAACAGCCCCTTGGCCGGCGGCATGGCCAGGACTGTCGAGGTCTTCGCCCCGCCGCCCGACTGGCCGAAGATCATCACCTTGCCGGGGTCGCCCCCAAACGCCTCGATATTGGTTTTCACCCACTCCAGCGAAGCCACCATGTCCAGCGCCCCGCAGACCCCGGCGTACTTGAACGCCTCCGGGCCCCCGGCATTGGCCAGCGCCGCATATCCGAACGAGGCCAGCCTGTGGTTGATCGTCACCACTACGGCGTCGGCGTACCAGGCGAGGTTCTTGCCGTCGAACCCGGGCGCATTACCCGAACCCGAGGCGAACCCGCCGCCATGGAACGACACGAACACCGGCTTCTTCGCCATCCGGTCGAGACTGGGCGTCCAGACGTTGAGGACCAGGCAGTCCTCGCCCATGCCGCCCACCTGGCGGTCCCACATGATCAGCTGGCCATATTCGCCGCGGATGTCGGCCTGGGTCTGCGGGCAGACCTGGCCGAACGCGAAGCACTCGCGCACCCCGGCCCACTTGGCTGGTGGCCGGGGCGGCATGTAGCGGTTCTTGCCGCCGGTCGGGGCGCCATAGGGGATGCCGCGGAATTCCCAGGTCGGGCCGTTGGCGATGCCCATCACCTTGCCCTGGGCGATCTCGGTGGTCTGGAAGATCTTGCTGGACGCGCCGCCCGTGCCCAGACCCGAGACCGGGCGCTCCTGGGCCAGCGCCTTGCCCGCCGCGGTGGCGGCCAGGGCGGCGGCCCCGGCGATGAGCACGCTTCTGCGATCCGAGCCTTCGGTCATGGTGATGCTTCCCCGGCCGATTTTGTTGCATCGGGTTGCCTGCGCCGGCCCTCGCCGCTCCCCTAGGGGAAGACCTTACGGCCATACCGAAGTTTCGGTCAATTCAGTGGAAATCCCGGCTGCGGACCAGCGCGCCGGACACCTTGGACCGCACCTTGATCTCGCGCCCCGGGTGGTCCGTCTCCTCACGTAGCTCCGAGAGCCGGTGCGACAGGTCGGTGAAGCGTTCAGCGACCACGTGGACCACCCCCTCCACGCTCTGCACCTGGCCGTGGACGACCAGGAAGCCGGTGGTCATCACCAGCCGGCGGTTGGCCTCGAACACGTCGCGCCAGACGACGATGTTTGCGATGCCGGTCTCGTCTTCCAGGGTCATGAACACCACGCCCTGGGCGGTGCCGGGCCGCTGGCGCACCAGCACCAGCCCGCCCACCGACAGCCGCCGGCGGTCGCGGGCGGTCTTCAGCACCAGGCAGGGGACGATCTTCCGCGCCGCCAGGTCCTCGCGGAAGAACCGCACCGGATGGTCCTTCAGCGACAGGCTTGTGGTGCGGTAGTCCTCGGCCACGTGCTGCGGCGCGCTCATGAACGGCAGCTCCACCTGGGCCTCCTTCAGGCTCTGGCGCAGCAGCAACGGCGCGTCCCGCTCAGCGCCCCATTCCCCAGCCAGCCCTTTCACCGCCCACAAGGCCTCGCGGCGGGGAAAGCCCAGGCTCCGGAACGCGTCGGCCTCGGCCAGCAGTTCCAGGGCGCGGCGGGTCAGGCGCCCCTGGCGCGCGAAGGCCTCGATGCTGTCGGCCCCGGCCGCGCGCGCCGCCATCAGCGCCTCGGCGTCGGCCGCCTTGAAACCCTTGATCTGCCGCAGGCCCAGGCGGACGGGCCGCAGCCGCTCGCGCGGATCGTCCTTGTCTTCCAGCGTGCAATCCCAGTCGCTGAACGACACGTCCGGCGGGCGCACGTCCACCCCATGCTCGCGGGCGTCGCGGACCAGTTGGGCCGGCTGGTAGAAGCCCATCGGCTGGCTGTTCAGCAGGCCCGCCAGGAAGGCGTCCGGCCGGTGGTGTTTCACCCAGGCCGAGACATAGACCAGGATCGCGAAGCTGATCGCGTGGCTCTCGGGGAAGCCGTAGGAGCCGAAGCCCTCGATCTGCTTGAAGCACCGCTCGGCGAACTCGGGATCATAGCCGCGGACCGTCATGCCCCGGACGAACTTCAGCCCGTGCTCGCCGATGGTGCCGACATTGCGGAAGGTGGCCATGGAGCGCCGTAGCCGGTCGGCCTCGTCGTCGGTGAACTTCGCCGCCACGATCGCCACCCGCATCGCCTGTTCCTGGAACAGCGGCACGCCGTGAGTCTTGCCGAGGATACCCTTCAGTTCATCGGCGTCTCCGTGATCCGGGTGCGGCGCAGGATAGTCGATCGGCTCGATCCCGTTGCGCCGCTTGAGGTAGGGGTGGACCATGTTGCCCTGGATCGGCCCCGGCCGCACGATCGCCACCTCGATCACCAGGTCGTAGAATTTGCGCGGCTTCAGCCGGGGCAGCATCGACATCTGCGCCCGGCTCTCCACCTGGAACACGCCGACGGAATCGGCCTGGCACAGCATCTCGTAGACCGCCTTGTCGCCCTGCGGGATGTGGGCCACGTCGGTCACCACGGTGCCGTCATCCAGCGGGTCCAGCAGGGCGAAACTCTTGCGCAGCGCCGACAGCATGCCCAGCGCCAGAATATCGACCTTCATCAGGCCGATGGCATCGATGTCGTCCTTGTCCCACTCTATGAAGGTGCGGTCCTTCATGGCCGCGTTGCCAATCGGCACGGTCTCATCCAGCCGCCGCTGGGTCAGCACATAGCCGCCGACATGCTGTGACAGGTGGCGGGGGAAGCCCAGCAGCTCCTGGGCCAGGGCCGCGGCCCGGCGGATTTCCGGCGCGTCCGGATTGAGTCCCGCCTGCCGGATATGCTCGTCGGGCACGCCCTCGCCGTAGCTGCCCCAGACCGTGCCGGCCAGAGCGGCGGTGATGTCCTCGGTCAGGCCCAGCGCCTTGCCCACCTGGCGGATCGCCATGCGCGGACGGTAGTGGATCACCGTCGCCACGATCGCGGCGCGGTGACGGCCATAGCGCGCGTAGATGTACTGCATCACCTCCTCGCGCCGCTCGTGCTCGAAGTCGACGTCGATGTCCGGCGGCTCCCCGCGATTGCGGGAGATGAAGCGGGAGAACAGCAGGTCCTGGTCCTCCTTCGTCGGGTCCACGGCGGTGATCCCCAGGCAGAAGCAGACGCAGGAATTGGCCGCCGAGCCACGGCCCTGGCAGAGGATTTTCAGGTCGTCGCGAGCGTGCCGGACGATGTCGTGGACCGTGAGGAAATAGTTCGGAAACTTCAGCTCCTCGATAAGGTCGAGCTCGTGGGCGACGGTGGCGCGGACCCTCTCCGGCACGCCGTCGGGATAGCGCCAGTCGGCGCCGGCCCAGGACAGGTCGCGCAGGTGCTGGATGGCGGTCTTGCCCGAAGGCACGGGCTCGTCGGGGTATTCGTACTTGAGCTGGCCCAGGTCGAAGCTGATCCGATCGGCGATCTCGGCGCTGCGCGCCACCACGCCTGGGAACTTCGCGAACAGCCGCACCATTTCGGCTGGCGGTTTCAGGTGGCGCTCGGCGTTGGCCTCCAGGCGCAGGCCCGCCTCGGCGATGGTGCAGGTTTCGCGGATGCAGGTCAGCACGTCCTGCAGCGGCCGCCGTTCGGGGCCATGGTAGAGCGCGTCGTTGGTGGCGACCATCGGCGCCCCGCTGCGCTCGGCCAGGGCCGCCAGATGGCTGAGGCGCTTCAGGTCGCGGGCGCCATAGCGGCGGGCGGCGGCCAGCCAGACGTCGGGCAACTCGCCGGCGATCCGCCGCAGCTGCGCCTCGAAGCTGGCCTCCAGGCGCTCGGGCGGGACAACCAGCAGCAGCTGGCCCTGCGCCTCCGCCTGGAAATCCTCCCAGTGCAGCTCGCATTCGCCCTTCTCGCTGCGCATCTGGCCGGCGGTGAGCAGGCGGGTGAGACGGCCATAGGCCTCGCGGTCGGTGGGATAGACCAGCAGGCTGGGCGTCCCGTCGGCGAAGTCGAGCCGGCAGCCGGTGAGCGCCCGGACGGTAGCGCCGGTCTCCTTGAGTTCGCGCATTTCGCGCCAGGCCCGCACCACCCCGGCCAGGCTGTTGCGGTCGCAGATCCCCACCGCCTCGATTCCCAGCGCCGCGGCCCCCATCACCAGTTCTTCCGGGTGCGAGGCGCCACGCAGGAACGAGAAGTTGCTGGTGGCCTGCAGCTCGGCGTAGCGGGTCATGGGCAAAGCCCTCCTCTCCCCCGCGAAGCGAGAGGGAGAGGGTAGGGAGAGGGTCGGCGCAGGCCGGCGTTTCCCGCTCCCCGGATGGCGAGGGCCCTCGATCTGCCGCTTCCTAAGTTGGCCAGCCCAGCCGGCCCTCTCCCTGCCCTCTCCCCCTCTTCGCTGCGCTCGGGGGAGAGGAGGCCCATGTCGCCTCTACCCCTCACGCCAGGCCCGTGAACGGATTGAACGCCCCGAAAGTGATCAGGCTGATCTTGGGTTTCATGCGGAATTCCTAGCCAAACAATCCGTGCAGCCACCATTTCGGCGGGGCGGCGGGGTCGCCGTAGGGGCCGGCGCGGAACACCCAGAAGCGGCCGCCCTCGGCGTCTTCCACCCGGTAGTAGTCGCGGACGTGGGCCACCGAGACCTCGCCGATCTCGCGCCGCCACCATTCCTCGCCGATCCGTTCCGGACCCTCGGCCCGGCGGACCACATGGGTGCGCCCGCGCCAGCGGAACTGCCGCGGCGGGTCGTCGGGCAGCAGGGCGGTGACCGCCTCCAGCGGCTCGGGCTGGCGGAACAGGCGCACGGGACGCGGCGTCTCGGGGTCCCAGGGCCGCGCCTCCGCCGCCGCCGCGCCCAAGGCCGCCGCCCGGCTGACGGCGCGCTCGGGGACGTGACTGTCCACCGGCGCGGCGCGCCAGACGCGCTCGGGGCCCAGGCGGTTGGCCAGCCGGTCGATCAGCGGCGCCAAGCCATCCTCCACGGCGGGCGCAAGGCCGGCCTCGATGTGGATCTGGCGGCCCGAGACCGGCTCGACCGCATAGGCGCAGATGGTCACGCATTCGATGCCGAAGCCCGGATCGACAGTCTCGACCTTGGGATGGAGCAGGCGCGCGATCCGCCTGGCGTCACGGCCCGGCAAGGCAAGACCCACGGCGATCGGCAGCGCCTTGCCGTCCGCCCGATGGAAGGCGATCTCGAAGCGCCGGGCGCCCTGGTTTTCCGCCTCCAGGCGCGCGCACAATCTGGCGGTGACGTCGGTGGTGACGCGCGCCATGTCCTCCGGCGCGCTGATCGGTTCGAGGAAGGCCAGTCGCGCGGTCCAGGGGGTCGGCGGGCGGCGGAAGCGCAGGGCCTCGGTCGCGCGGCCCAGGGCCTGATCCAGGCGTTCCAGGGTCGCCTGCCCGAACCGGCGGCCCAGCGGGGCGCGGGGCAGGTCGATCAGCTGGCCCAGCCGGCGCAGGCCCAGGCGCGCGATCTGGGCGGCGGCCTCGGGGTCAAGGCGCAGGGCGGCGGGGGGCAGGGGCTTCAGCAACTCGGCCTGGCCGCCGGGCGGGGCGATGGTTCCGTCGCGGCCAAAGTGCGCCAGGGCCCAGGCGGCGCCGGGGGTGTCGGCGAGGGCCAGGTGGAAGGCCAAGCCGTTGGAGGCGAGGCGGTCGCGAAAGTCCGCCATCAACTCGGCCTCGCCGCCCCAGAGGTGCGACACCCCGGAGATGTCCAGGAACAGCCCGTCCGGCGCATCGGCCGCCACCGCCGGCGAGAACCGCACGCACCAGTCGACAAGGCCCGCCAGCGCCTGGGCGTCGGCCTCGGGTTCGGCGTCGGCGGTCGTAAGCTCCGGGACCAGGGCCATGGCGTCGGTGGCCTTCTGGCCGGGATGCAGGCCCAGGCAGGCGGCGTCTGAGCTGACGGCCACGAGGCGACGGACCTGGCGGACGGTTTCGATAAGGGCGATCGGGCCGGACGCGCTAAGCGGCGGCGGCGAATTTCTCCGCCGCCAGTTCGTGATCGCCCAGGTCGGCGACCAGGCGCAGAGGATGCGCGACATCGCCTGCCTCCCAACTGTAGGCCTGATCGGCCTGAAGAATCCATGTGCCGGAGCGTCCGCCCCGGCAGCGTTCGAGGTCGACGCGGAACCGCGGTGCGCCCAGGCCGAATTCGCCCGCGGGCGGCTCGGAGGGCGCGGAGGCCACGCGCCAGCGGGTGGCGGCCACGGAGCCCGCGGCCGCCTTCCGGGCTGTCCCGCCGTAGGGGCGGCGCTTGATGACAAAGCCGGTCGATCCGCGCTTCTCGCAGGCCAGTTGCAGGCGGCGCCCCGCGGTCAGGTCTACCGCCTCCACCTCGCCGAACACGGCGGAGACCCCGACCGTGGCCAGGGCGTCCTCCATCACCGCCAGGGCCTCGGCCTCGTCGCGGGCGCAGACCTGGATCAGTTTCTCCGGCCGAAACCCCAGTCCCGCCAGTCCCGGCGCCCACAGGTCGTCCCGCCGCAGCACCCACACCGCCTCGCCGCGTTGGGCGAGAGGCGCCGCCATCAGGGCGGCAAAGGCGGCGGGCGCGGCGGAAACCTCGGCTTCCAGCCCGGCGCCGGTGATCTCATGCCAGCGCCCCAGCGGAAGTCCGCAACCGGGCAGCCGCGCGTCCATCGCCGCGCAGCCGAAGGCCAGCACGCCCGCATGCGCCCGCTCCGCGCTTTCCATCGCGGCGATCTTCGCCCGGATGGCGCGGAAATCGGACATGGCGCTGGGACTCCTTTTGTTCCACCTTTGTTCTAGACCTGGAAACGAGGGAGTCAAGCCGGGGTTGCTGGGCCTCTCGCGGGGTTCCGCGCCGCCGATCTCAACCTATCTAAGGCCAGGATCAGGATCGCTTGTCTTGCCTCCCCGGGCGCGCGGGGGTAGGGGAACGCTCCCCAATTCTAGGAGACGCCAATGGGTTACCGGGTCGCCGTCGTCGGCGCCACGGGCAACGTGGGCCGTGAGATGCTGAACATCCTCGAGGAAGTGAACTTCCCCGTGGACAAGATTCACGCCATCGCCTCGCGCAAGTCCATCGGCCTGCAGGTCGAGTTCGGAGAGCGGATCCTCAAGTGCGAGGATATCGCCCAGTTCGACTTCTCCACCGTCGATGTGGTGCTGATGAGCGTGTCTGGGACCTTCTCCAAGGAGTGGGCCCCGAAGATCGCCGCCGCCGGCCCGATCGTCATCGACAACTCCTCGGCCTGGCGGATGGACCCCGACGTGCCGCTGATCGTGCCGGAAGTGAACCCGGACGACGCGGAATGGGCGAGCCGCAAGAACATTATCGCCAACCCGAACTGCTCCACCATCCAGCTGGTGGTGGCGCTGAAGCCGCTGCACGACGCGGCGCGCATCAAGCGGGTGGTGGTCTCGACCTACCAGTCGGTCTCCGGAGCCGGCAAGGAAGGCATGGACGAGCTGTTCGACCAGACCAAGAACGTCTTCGTGCTGGGCGCCACGCCGCCAAAGAAGTTCCCCAAGCAGATCGCCTTCAACGTCATCCCCTACATCGGGGAGTTCAAGGACGACGGCTACACCGACGAAGAGCACAAGATGTGGCACGAGACCCACAAGATGCTCGATCCCGACATCGCGCTGACCGTCACCTGCGTCCGCGTGCCGGTGATGGTGGGTCACTCCGAGGCGGTGAACATCGAGTTCCACCAGCCGCTGGACGAGGACGACGCCCGCGACATCCTGCGCGAGGCGCCCGGCGTCGTCGTCATCGATAAGCGCGAGCCCACCGGCTACATCACGCCCAAGGAAGCCCAGGGCGAGTTCTCAGTGTTCGTCAGCCGCATCCGCAACGACCCTACGGTCGCCAACGGCCTGAACCTCTGGGTGGTCTCCGACAACCTGCGCAAGGGCGCGGCGCTGAACGCCGTGCAGATCGCCGAGCTGCTCCACCAGCGCGGCCTCATCCGCCAGAAAACGCTGGCCTAACACATGAGCGAACCGTCCTCAGCGTCAGGCGAGGCCCGCCTGGCGCTGACGGCAGGCGTCGGCTGCTACCTGATCTGGGGGTTCGTGCCGCTGGCGTTCCAGGCCATGGGGCGCCTGGGCGTGGGCTCATGGGAGATCCTGGCCCACCGCACCCTCTGGGGCGCGCCCACGGCGCTGTTGCTGGTGCTGATCGCCCGGCAGGGGCGGCAGGTGATGGCGGTGTTCACCAACCGCAAGGTCCTGGCCTGGCTGCTGCTGTCGTCGGCGCTGATCGCGGCCAACTGGGCGATCTTCATCACCGCGGTGAACTCCGGCCGCGTGCTGGAGTTCAGCTTCGGCTACTATATCACCCCGCTGCTCAACATGGCCTCGGGCGCCCTGTTCTTCCGCGAGCGCATCGACCGGATCGGCATCATCTCCATGGGGCTGGCCGCGGTCGGCGTGGCCTTCCAGGCGCTGGCCCTGGGGCACCTGCCGCTCATCTCCCTGGCGCTGGCGGTCTCATTCGGCGGCTACGGCGTGGTGCGCAAGCAGGTGCAGGCCGACGCCCAGACCGGGCTGTTCATTGAGTGCCTGCTGCTGAGCGTGCCGGGCGTCCTCTACCTGGCCTGGCTGGGCAACCAGGGCCTGGGCCATTTCACGGCCTCAACTGAGACGACGCTCTGGCTGATAGCCGCCGGCCCGATCACCGCCCTGCCGCTGGCCCTGTTCGCCTGGTGCGCGCGCCGGCTGCCGCTGTCGACCATGGCTTTCATGCAGTTCATCGGCCCGACCATCGGCTTCGCCATCGGCATCGCCCAGCATGAGGCGTTCACAGCCCTGCACGCCGCGTCCTTCGTCTTCATCTGGGGCGGCGCGGCGATCTTCGCCTGGGGCGCCTGGCGCCGCTCCCGCCTCGCGCTCCGCGCCCAGTCGATCGTCGAGGCCGCCGCGAAGTAGGCGCGGCGACGGCCATGCACATCTGCATAGCGGGTCTGTGAAATCGCTGATCTAGGCATCGTTCAGATGGGTGTATCTAAACATTGTCCAGACGGACAGCCCCGCTCCCCCGGGGTTCCAACTGAAACTTCAGGTGTGTGTCATGACCCTCTCGACCTTCGAACGCTCGCTCGACAAGATCGCCCCGGCCTTCCTGATGATCCTCGGC
>CALQQB010000084.1 GCA_943332615.1 Phenylobacterium deserti | reverse complement strand
CTGGACCGCATCGACGCCTGGATCGACCGCGAGATCGAAGCGCACGAAGACTTCGGCGAACAGAGCCTGGAGGACCACGTCCTCGAACTCTGCCGCGCCGCCGGCCTGCCGGAAGCCCTGGCGCGGCGGTTCCGCGACCTGCCCCGCGCACCGCGCGAGGAAGGCGACACCGACCCTCGCTACAACTTCGGACCCCATCCGATGCCTGGCCGCCGCGAAACCGGCTGAGCCCTTACCCTCCCCGTTCCGGGGAGGGACAGACCGCGAAAGCGGTCAGGGTGGGAAAGTGGCGTTCAAGCTCCGCGCCCGAAACCGGCCCATCTCAACCCCGCCACACTGAACTCCGACCCACACCGCCCCACCCTGCTCGCCTCACGGCGAGCGGTCCCTCCCCGCTTGCGGGGAGGGTAAGCGCGCTTGCGCCCCCGCCGGCTCATGCCTAAACTCCAGCCCATGTGTACAGAGCGCCTCCGGGCCTAGGCCCACCCCCGCCCTCCAGCCGCGACATGAGCGGCCGGCCGCGCGCGCTCGCGCATTCCCCGTAACGGGTCGCCTACACATGAGCCTGTTCCGCAACGTCGCGATCAATCGCGTCAACCTGCACTACGCCATCCAGCAGTTTGCCCAGGGCGCGGGCGGGCTGTTCTTCCTGGTCTTCATGTTGAAGGCCGGCGTGCCCGCGGCGATCACGCTGTGCGCCCAGGCTGCCATCGTCGGCGAGCGGTTCGTGCTGCGGCCGCTGGTCCTGCCGCTGGCCAAGCGGATCGGCCTGCGGCGGACGCTGATCGCCGGGACGGTGCTGGAGGCCCTAGCCTTCCCGATCCTGGCCGAGGTGCGCGGCATCGACACGGCCTTTGTCGCCCTCCTGCTGGTGACGCCGATCGGCAGCATCCTCTACTGGACCTGCTACCATGCCTATTTCGCGGCCCTGGGCGACGCCGAGGGGCGGGGCGGCCAGGTGGGCTTTCGCGAGGCCATGGCGGCGGTGATCGGTATCGCCGCGCCCCTGGCGGGCGGGGCCGTGCTGGCGCTCGAAGGGCCACGGATCATGTTCGCCGGGGTGGCCCTGCTGCAGGTCGCAGCCGCCCTGCCGCTGATCGGCGGGCCGGACGTGCCGATCAAGGACGACGCGCCGGGTGGCTTCCGCGCCGCGCGCCTGGGGGCGGCCCTGCTGCTCACCGACGGCTGGCTGGCGGCCTGCTACCATTTCGTCTGGCAGATCGCGCTGTTCGTGACCCTGAAGGAGAGCTTCTCGGCCTACGCCGGCGCCATGGCGCTGACCGCCCTGGTCGGCGCGGCGTCAGGCCTGGTGATCGGCCGCTTCATCGACCTGGGCCACGGCCGGCGCGCCCTGATCGCGGCCTATGGGGTAACCGCCGTCGTGGTGGTGCTGCGCGCGGCCAGCATCGGCTCGCCCTGGCTGGCGGTGAGCGCCAACGCCCTGGGCGCCCTGGTCACGGCCCTGGTGATCCCAGCGCTGATGACGCCGGTCTACAACCTGGCCAAGGCTTCGCCCTGCCCGCTGCGTTTCCACGTGGCCACCGAGGCCGGCTGGGACATCGGCTGCGGCGCCGGCTGCCTGGTGGCCGCCGGTTTCCTGGCCACCGGACATACGCTGGCGGCGCCCATCCTGCTGGCGCTGGTGGGCGGAGCCGCGGCGTTCGTGATGTTGTGGCGCCAGTACGGGCGAATCTGAGGGTGCAACCGCCACGATGGCGGGCCCCGGCGGCTTCGACGCGGCCGAATCCCTGGGCCGCGCGGTCGGGCTCAAGGCCTGAGCGCAACGAAAAGGGCCGACGCGGATCGCGCCGCGCCGGCCCCTCTTAGTGGTGAGTCTGTCGGCGCGAGATGAACCACGCCGACCGGCCCTGTTCCCCGACGAAGCCGTCAGTCGCCGTTTCCGGCCCAGATCGGCGCGCCGGGGGTGACCGTCGCCGTATCGTTCACGGCCGTCGGGCCGTCGTTGGCGCCCGCGATGGTGATCTTGCCGGTGGCCGGGCTGCCGTCATAGAGGCCGGCGTTATCCTTCGCGACGTACTGGAACGTCGTCTCGCCACTGACGTTGGCCTTGGGCGTGAAGTCGACGAAAGCCTGGTTGCCGGTGGCCGTGATCAGGCAGCCCACGCTCAGCGCATTGCCCGCGCCGTCCTTGAAGACGCCGTTGGCCGGCAGGCTGGTGATGGTGAAGCACTGCACCGTGCCATCGAGGCCGGAGCCCGACAGGTTCACCGCGCAGTAGGCGATCAAGTTCGCTTTCTAGCATCTGTCGTAAAAACTATCCTTGGAAGCCTCCAGAGGTCCGCCTGTTCGCGATGGCGCGTTCGCGTTTCCCGTTGCGCCGCGCTGCGGTCCCCCTCTAGCATTGCGCATGTAGCGGCCGGGGTGCAGACCGGTCTTTCGATTCTGCCCAGCAAGTGGAGGGGCCGTGGGGCTGGCGGCACGCTGGCCAGGCGGCGACGAATTTGGACGCAAAGACCGAAACTTCCGGGGCCGGCGACGACGGGGCCAGCGGCGAGGCCGCGACCGCCGACCTGGCGGTGCGCGAGGCGGCTTACGAGAAGTTCGTCTGGGACAACCTGAAGCGAAACTACCTCGGCAACTACCTGCACGGCATGCTGGGAATGACCGGCTTCCGGCTGGTGAATGCGCCGACCTTCCTGCCGGCCTACCTGCACATGATCTCCGGCTCCAACAGCGTGGTGGGCCTGGGGCTGGCGTTGCAGCAGCTGGGCGGGATCATCTCGCCGATCTTCGCCGGCACCCAGATCGAGCACCGCAAGAAGGTGATGCCGGCGGCCCTGTGGATGGGTGGCCTGGGGCGCCTGGCGATCCTGGGGATGGCGCTGTCGGCCTGGTTCGTCACCAACGACAAGGTCCAGATTCCCCTGCCCTGGGGCGGGACCACCCAGGTACAGCCGCTGGTCTGGTCGATCCTGTTCTTTATGATGATGTTCGGCATCTTCATGGGCGCCCAGCGGGTGGTGTTCAGCCTGCTGATGTCCAAGGTGATCCCGCTCAGCCGCCGGGGCCGGCTGCAGGCCTGGCGCAACACCACCGGCGGGGCGATCGCCGCGGTCCTGGCCCTGGTCGCCGGCAAGTACTTCATCGGCGGCAACCTGTTCGGCAACGGCTATGCGGTGACCTTCCTGTTCGCGTGCGCCCTGACCACGATCGGGCTCTGGGCACTGCAACTGTTGCTCAAGGAGCCGGAGCCGCCGACGACGCGCACGCAGGGCCGGTTCCGGGACCGGCTGCGGGAGTTCCCGGCCCTGATCCGACAGGACCGGTCGTACGCCTACTTCCTGCTGGTGCAGATGCTGGCCACCTCCGCCCGGATCGCGACGCCGTTCTATATTCTCTACGTCGGCCAGTTCATCGGCGCCGATGGCGTCACGCTGGGCCTGTTGTCGTTCGCCTTCCTGGGCGCCGACACCGCCTCGAACCTCATCTGGGGCTATCTGGGCGACAAGGCCGGCTTCCGCGTGGTGCTGCTGGGTTCGGTGACCGGCTGGATTCTGGCCACCCTGGCGCTGATGAACCTGCACCACGTCGTGCCGATCTTCCTGGCCTTCGCGGGGCTGGGCGCTTCGCAGGCCGGCTACATGATGGCCGCCCAGACCATGATCCTGGAATTCGGCGACCGCGACGACCTGCCCATGCGCATCGCCGTCTCCGCCACGGCCGAGAGCATCACCGCCACCGCTGGCCCCTTGATCGGCGGGGTCGTGTCGCAGTTCTTCGGCTACAATGTGGTGTTCGGCGCGTCGCTGGGATTCCTGGCCGCCGCCCTGCTGCTGCTGATCGTCGCCGTGCGCGAACCGCGAAGCCGACGGCTGGTCACTAGCTGACGCCGGGCGGTGATCCAGGTCCCTACAGCCGCCTGGGCGCACACCGCCTTCGACCTGGTGGCCTGGAGCGCGGGCCTGGGCCTCAGCGCCCTGCTCTATCGCTGGCGGCTGAAGGGCCTGACCGAGCAGGTTGCCGGCAAGGTGGGCGGCGTGATCGTGGGGGTGGAGATCTACAAGGCGATCCGGGGCATTCGCGGCTCCACCGGCGGGTCTTCGTCGGACCGTTCGCGCTGGGGGTGGTCATCGGCCGCTGGGGGTGCCCGACCTGGTGCAGCTGTACGGCGGCGAGCCCACGATCCACCCGGACTTCTTCGCCATCCTCGACGCGACCAAGGCCCGGCCGATCCGCCACCTGATGATCAACACCAACGGCTTGCGGATCGCCCGCGAGGCCGGGTTCGCCGAGCGCCGGGCCGCCTACATGCCGGGCTTCGAGGTCTATCTGTAGTTCGACAGCCTGAAGCGCGAGGCGCTGATGGCGCTGCGCGGCGCCGACCTCACCAAGGTGCGCCGCCGGATCGCCGAGGCCGGGGTGTTCGCGCTGGAGGACCTGATCCCGCTGGCCTGCAACCCGGACCAGATCTGCATCGGCTATGGCCTGCGCAACGGCACCCAGGTGCAGCCGGTGACGGCCATGCTGCCGCGCGAGATCTTCGTCGACGCCGTACCCAACACCGTCACCTTCGAGAGCTATCCGGAACTGCGGAAGCAGGTGTTCGAGCTGCTGTCGCTGTCCACCGCCCAGGGCAACACCTCGGAGAAGCTGGCCTCGCTGCGCTGCTGCCTGCCCGAGGCGGCCGTGCCGCAGGAGGTGGCCTATGAGAACACCTTCCGGGTGGTGATCAGCCAGTTCCTCGACCGCTTCAACTTCGACCTCGGCACGGTGAAGCGCTCCTGCGTCCACTTCGTCCAGCCCGACGGCCGGATCATTCCCTTCGACACCTTCAACACCTTCTATCGCGAGGGCGCGGCGAGGGCCGAGGCGCTGCGGAAGGGTCGGATCAGCATGGGAGCTGCAAATGATTGATCCGAAGCCTCGTTCCGTCACCCGGTTCCTAGGCGGCGCCCTGATCGCGGTTGGGTCGATAATGATGGCGGCTTGCGGAGGTTGTGGCGTCGTCTTTCTGGGGGCATTCCTACTCGACGCGCTGAGGGCGTCGAGTAGGCAGGACTTCGGCCTGCTGCTGATGCCCATCGTCCTCGGCGGCGTCCCGGTGGTGATCGGGTTTGGCCTGTTCATCGCCGGCAGGGCCCTGAGGCGGCCGCCCGGCTAGGCGCGCACTCGAATTGGGCGCGCAGGACATCCTTCAAATTCAATCTCATAAACGCCCGTCATCCCGGCCGCAGCGGAGCGGAGCCCCGGGACCCAGGGGCCACCGCACAGCCTGAACCAATGGGTCCCGGCTCTACGGGCCGCAAGCGGCCCTGCGGCCGGGATGACGGGCTCATCTGGGGACCACTTTTGAGTCCGAGTTCTGGGCGCGCTGGCACACCTGTGTTATCCGCCCGCCCCATGGTTAGCACCGCCGCCAATCCGTCCGGTTGCAACGCCGCCACCCTCGCGGGGCGTCGGGACGGTTCTGTGCGCGCTACGCTCGCCTAGCCTTCCCTTCCAAGCCCCGCCGGACCGGCCGGGGCAGATGGACAGACACGAAGGCGCGCCCCGGCCTCCGGCATTTCTCAAGAGAGACCGGAGATGACGACGACAATACCCCTGCCCGATACGCCCGTGCTGGAGACGGCGCGGCTGATCCTGCGCCCGATGGATATGCGCGACGCCCCCGCTATTCAGCGGATCTTCCCACAGTGGGAGGTGGTGAAGCATCTGCACGCCGGCATCCCCTGGCCCTATCCCGACGACGGCGCGGCGACGAACATCGCCGTGTCGCTGGAGACCCGCGCCCGGGGCGAGAAGTTCTACTGGGTGATCACGCTGAAGGGCGGGGACGACGAGGCGCGCGGCCGCATCGACCTGTGGCCCTACGACGGCCAGGCGCAGGACATGCGCGGCTTCTGGCTCGACCCGCTGCTGCAAGGCCAGGGGCTGATGACCGAGGCGGCCGAGGCGGTGACGCGCTACGCCTTCGAGGTGCTGGAGTGGCCGCTGCTGTACCTGACCAACTCAGTGGAAAACCACGCCTCCGGCCGGATCAAGGAAAAGCAGGGCGCACGCCCGTTGCGGATCGAACCCAAGGCCTTCGTGTCGGGTCCGGGCGCGCGGCAGGTCTGGCTCCTGGCCCGGGAATCCTGGCTCGCCCGCCAGGGAAATTAGGGGTTTTGCCGGGTTTTTCGGCGCCATTTGCTGTAAAAAATGGCGAAATCACGGGCGAGTGGTCGGTTCAACCGATGGCTCGCCCGGCCCCCTCTGGCGGCCATTCTGCACAATGCGTATGCACGTTCTGATCGACGCCTAGGCAACAGCGGGGAATTCGCAGGCCGCGTCGGTTGAGGGGTAGACGCCATGATCCGAGCCCGCCCGCTGGCCGGCCTTTCCGCCGCACTGTCCTTGGGCTCTGCGGGCATCGCCAATGCCCAGGCCGCCGCGCCGCCCGTCGCCGATCCGGCCCACACCGGCTGGATGCTGGCGGCCACGGCGCTGGTGCTGTTCATGACCCTGCCGGGCCTGGCCCTGTTCTACGCCGGCCTGGTGCGGTCCAAGAACGCGCTGTCGGTGATGATGCACTGCGTCGCCATCGCCTGCCTGGCCTCAGTGCTGTGGCTGCTGGGCGGCTATAGCCTGGCCTTCTCCGGAACCAACCCCTGGATCGGCGACCTCGCCAAGTTCGGCCTGCCCAACCTGCGCGCTTCCGTCGTGGGTGTGCTGCCGGAGTCGGTGTTCTTCGCCTTTCAGATGACCTTCGCGATCATCACCCCAGGCCTGATCGTCGGGGCCTATGTGGAGCGGATCAAGTTCGGCGCGGTGCTGCTGTTCTCCGGGCTCTGGCTGCTGCTGGTCTACGCGCCGGTCTGCCACTGGATCTGGGGCGGCGGTTGGCTCGCCCGCCTGCATGTGATGGACTACGCGGGTGGCCTGGTGGTCCACGCCACGGCGGGCATCTCCTCGCTGGTGGCGGTAGCGATGCTGGGCGCGCGGGACGGATTCCCCAAGGACCTGCACCCGCCCCATAACCCCGGCATGACGATGATGGGCGCCGGCATGCTGTGGGTCGGCTGGTACGGCTTTAACGCCGGCAGCGCGCTGGCCGCCGACGCCGCGGCCGGCTCGGCGCTGGTGGCGACGCACCTTTCGGCGGCGACGGCCGGCCTGACCTGGGCGATCATAGAGAAGTTGCGCTTCGGGCGCGCCAGTATGATCGGCGTGGTCACCGGGGTGGTCGGCGGCCTGGCGACCGTCACCCCGGCCTCCGGCTTCGTCGGCCCGATCGGCGGGATGATCCTGGGCGCGACGGCCAGCGTGGTCTGCTTCCATGCGGTCGAGCTGGTGAAGCACCGCCTGAAGCTGGACGACGCCCTGGACGTATTCGCCGTCCATGGCGTCGGCGGCCTGCTGGGCACGCTGATGGTGGCGGGCCTGGCCATCCCGCAGCTGGGCGGGGCCGGGTTCGCCGAGGGCATGACGCCGCTGCGTCAGCTGGGCGTGCAGGCGCTGGGCGCGCTGGTGGTTTGCGGCTGGTCAGCTGCGGCCTCGGCGGGGATCCTGTGGATCTGCCGCCGGACGGTTGGCCTGCGCGCCAGCCCCGAGGCGATCGAGGACGGGCTGGACCTTTCCACGCACGGGGAACGCGCCTATCAGAACTAGATGCGAACCGTTCTCAGCGTACCGTCCTTTCTGATCCTGGCCGCGTTCTGCGGAACCGCCGCCGCGGAGACCGAGGATACGACCACCGTCGCCCCCATCGAGGTCGTGGGGACGACCCCCCTCGACGCCGGCGGCGCGCGCATCGATCGCCTGCCCGCCGCCGCCTCGGTGCTGCGGGTCGAGGACCTGGCCCGCGCGGGCCCGGCCAGCACCCTGCGCGCCCTGGACGAGCGCCTGGGCGGCGTGTCCCTGGACCAAGCCCAGGCCAATCCGTTCCAGCCGAGCCTGATCTACCGCGGGTTCGAGGCCTCGCCCCTGGCCGGCAACGCTCAGGGCCTGGCGGTCTACCTGGGCGGCGTGCGGTTCAACCAGGCGTTCGGCGACACTGTGAACTGGGACCTGGTCCCCGACGTGGCGGTCCAGCGCGTCGAGCTGGTCGGCTCCAATCCGGCGTTCGGGCTGAACGCGCTCGGCGGCGCGCTGTCGGTGCGGCTGAAGGACGGGTTCTCGACGCCGGGCCTGCGGGGTGAGCTGGCCGGCGGGTCGTTCGGCCGCCAGCAGGGCTCCGCCGAGGTCGCCGGCCAGAGCGGCGCGTTCGGGGTCTACGGCGCGGTGTCCATGCTGCACGACGACGGCTGGCGCGACTATTCCCCGTCGCGCCTGCGCCAAGGCTACGCCGACTTCGCCTGGAAGGATGGCCCCGCCGAGGTCCACCTCAGCCTGCTGGGCGCCGACAACGACCTGATCGGCAACGGCCCGGCGCCTGTGGAGCTGCTGGCCTTCCGCCGCGCCTCGGTCTTCACCTACCCCGACGAGACCCACAACCGCTTCGGCCGCGCGGCCCTCACCGGCGCCTACGCGCCCGGCGGCGACTGGTCGGCGCAGGGCTCTGCCTATCTCGCCGGCTTCCGCCAGCGCTCCGCCAATGGCGACGCCGCCGAAGTGGCGCCTTGCGATGGACGGACGACCCTGCTCTGCCTGGAGGGCGAGGATGAGCCGCTGACCGACGAAACCGGCGCCTTC
Organism: Phenylobacterium deserti; assembly: GCA_943332615.1. Classification (GTDB taxonomy): domain Bacteria; phylum Pseudomonadota; class Alphaproteobacteria; order Caulobacterales; family Caulobacteraceae; genus Phenylobacterium; species Phenylobacterium deserti_C. Next base: position 8,387 of record CALQQB010000084.1, on the reverse strand, counting down.
GTACCGAACTTCGTCACTGGCAGTCCCTATGCGGCGACCGTGTCCCGCTTCCGCCGCGGCGGCCCCTACGCTCTGCTGAACCACGGCGCCACCCATACCGAAAGCTATGGCGCGGCCGTCCAGGCCTCGCAGAGCGCCGACCTCAGGGGCCGGCCCAATCGCCTGGTGGTCGGGGCCAGTTTCGATGGCGCCCGGACGCGGTTCGCCGCGGGCTCGACGCTGGGCGCGCTCGGGGTGGATCGTGGCTTCGTGGGCCCGGGCATCGAGCTCGACCTGGCGGGCGGCGAGATCGGGCCCGTCGCGGTGCACGCCACGCGCGGCGACTGGGGCGTCTTCCTCAGCGACAGCCTGGACCTGACCGAAGCGGTGACCCTGACGGTCTCCGGCCGGTTCAACGCCGCCGAGGTGCGGCTGCGGGATCGGATCGGCACGGCGCTGAACGGCCACCACACCTACCGGCGGTTCAACCCGGCCGCCGGCCTGACCTGGCAGATCGCCCCCGAGGTCTCGGTCTACGCAGGCTACGCCGCCGCCAGCCGCGCACCGACCCCGGCTGAGTTCTCCTGCGCCGACCCGGAGGCGCCCTGCAGCCTGACCAACTTCTTCGTCTCCGACCCGGACCTGAAGCAGGTGACAGCGGAGACCGTCGAGGCCGGGGTCCGGGGGTCGCAAGCCGTGGCCGGCGCCCAGCTCGCCTGGCGGGCCGGCGTCTACCGATCCGACGCCCACCAGGACATTCAGCTGGTGGCCAGCGACACCAACGGCCGCGGCTACTTCGTCAATGTCGGCCGCACGCGGCGGCAGGGCGTCGAGGCCGGCCTGACCCTGACCGGCGAGCGGTTCTCCCTGTTCGCCGACTACGCCTTCACGCGGGCCACCTACCGCACCGGCTTCACGCTCGCCGCAGGCTCCAACCCCGCCTTCGACAACGGGGCCGACCCGATGGTGGTGTCGAAGGGTGACCGGCGGCCCGGCGTACCGGCGCACAATTTCAAGCTTGGGCTGGACGTGACACCGATCCCGGCGCTGACCTTCGGCATCGATGGCCAGTGGACCAGTGGGCGCTATTTCCAGGGCGACGAGGCGAACCTCAACCCGAAGACCAGCAGCTACGCCGTGGCCAACCTGCATGCCGAGTACCGCGTCACCGAGCGCCTGGAGGTGTTCGGGCAGGTGACCAATGCGACGGGCAGCCGCTATGCCACCTTCGGAACCTATGCCCCGCTGGACGCCGCCCCGGTGCTGGAAGCCCCGTCCCTCACCGACCCGTCCAGTGTCAGCCCCGGCGCGCCGCGGGCAGGGTATGTGGGCCTGCGGTTCCGGTTCTAAGCGGCGGCGCGCGTCTCGGCCCCGGCGATGCGGGCGCGGGCGATCTGGTTGGCGACTTCGTGGGTCGGGCGGCGTTCGTGGAGGGCTTGATCCAGGACCTCTTCCAGGGTCAGCGTGAGGCGGTCCAGCTTGTCCTCGACCCAGGCCGGATCGAAGGCCTCGCCGCGGCCGAGCGCGCGGATCTCGCCGGCGACATTGATGATCCCCCCGCCGTTTATGACGTAGTCCGGCGCATAGAGGATGCCGCGCCGGAACAGCTGGCGGCCCGCCTCCGCGTCGGCCAGCTGGTTGTTGGCGGCGCCGGCGATCACCCGGGCCCGGATGCGCGGCAGGGTGTCCAGGCTGACCGCGCCGCCCAGGGCGCAGGGAGCGAAGACGTCGGCGTCCACGTCGAAGATCGCGCCGGGCGCCACGACCTCCGCGTCCGTGGCGTCGGCCACGCGGCGCAGCATCTCGGTGTTGACGTCGGTGAGGATCAGCTTCGCGCCAGCCGCGTGCAGCTTCTGGGCGAGATAGGCGCCCACGTGGCCCACGCCCTGGATCGCCACCCGCACCCCGTCCAGGTCGCGGCGCAGCGCGCGGCGCACGCACAGGCGCACACCCCGGAACACGCCCTCGGCGGTCACCGGGCTGGGATCGCCGGAGGCCGCGGCATGGCCGTCCAGGCCGGCGACATAGCGGGTGTGCTTGCGGGCGTAGGCCAGGTCAGTGGGCGAGACGCCCACGTCCTCGGCGGTCCAGTAGCGGCCGCCCACCGCCTCGACCGCGCGGCCGAAGGCCTCGAACAGGGCCGGCGTCTTCTGGGTCCGGGCGTCGCCCAGAATCACCGACTTGCCGCCGCCCAGCTCCAGGTCGGCCATGGCGTTCTTGTAGGACATCGCCCGCGACAGCTTCAGCGCGTCCTCCAGCGCGTCATCCGAACTGGCGTAGTTCCACATCCGGCAACCCCCGGCCGCCGGGCCCCGCGCCGTCGAGTGGACGGCGATGATGCATTTCAGGCCCGACGCCTCGTCGGAGAAGGCGTGGATGCCTTCATGTCCCTCGAAAGACGGGGAATCAAACAAGCTCATGCCGGAATCTTTGCATCCGTGGGGGCGATTTTCGCTGCAGATAGGCTGATTAGAGGCATGTCACAACCCCGCCGCGCGAAGCGCTACAGCCTTGGACGGCGGGACATGGGGTGGGGCGCCGGGGATCGGCGGCGCGCCCGATGGCAGGGGCGCCTCCGGATCGCGGATGAAGGCCAGGACATCGGCCATCACCACCGGGCCCTGGTGGTCACGGGTCAGCAGGTGATGCCCGGCGGCGTAGTAGGCGGTGCGATCGGCGGGGGTCAGGTTCTTCACCGCCTTGAACGCCGCCTTCTTTGGGATGATGTCATCGCGCGCGCCATAGAGGTAGAGCGTCGGCAAGCGGTCTTCGCCGACATCCTTGGCCGCATGGTCCATCAGCTTTACCAGGCCATACAGCGTGTCCGACCGCGCGCCCCAGATCATCAGCCGGTCGCGGCCCATGGCGCGCAGCTCGTCGATGTTGTCGGTGGGGTAGATGCGGTTGGTGACGAACCGGGGCGGGTTGTAGACTTTCGAGCCGGTAAAGTTGGCCGCCAGCCACAGCGCCGTCTTGTACGGCAACGGCTGGGTCCGGAACCCCCAGACGCCCGGCGACAGCAGCACCAGCCGGTCCGCCGCCGGTGGATTGTCCGACGCAAAGGCGGCCGCCGCCACTGAGCCGCCCATGCTCTCGCCGGCCACCACGATGATCGCGTGCGGATGCCGCGCCCGGGCCAGCGCGGTCACCGTGCGCAGGTCCTCGACCATCAGGTCCTCGCCCGCCCAGACGCCGCGCCCTGGCGAGCGGCCGAAGCCGCGCTGGTCATAGGCGTAGGTGGTCACGCCATCCCGGGCCCAGACCGGCCCGGCGACGTGGAAGGCGTTGGCGTAGTCGTTCATGCCGTGGGCAGCGACGATCACCGCCCAGGGCTCGCCGCCCGCTTCCCAGGTGGAGAGCCCCAGCCGCGCGCCGTCAAAGCTGACGACGCGATCAGCCTCGAAGTGCGGGCCCGCAAACCCGGCCAGCGGCGTTCCGGCGCGCTGCACCGTCATCGACGTGCAGGCCGACAGCAGCAGCATCAGGAGAACGAGGACGAGGCGCGTCATGGCTGTTAACCATAGTGAGGCGTCCCTTACCGCTTCGCAAAGGGGCGACGCGGTTGCGGCGCCCCCGCCCAACTCTATGCCGCCTTGAACATCGCCAGCTCCTGCGCGCACCAGCCGGCGTAGGACGGACGGCCAAGGATCGACGCGACGTACTCCGTGACCTTCGGATAGCGGGCCGCGTCGATCTGGACGCCGATCACGGCCAGGTTCTGGAATGGACTGGCGACGGCGATGTCGGCCAGGGTGATGCGGTCCTCAATCAGGAAGCCGGAGGCCGGGATGCTGGCCTCCAGGTAGTCGAGGATCGGCGGCAGCTCCGTGGCCTCTGCGGCGTCGGCGGCGGCCAGATCGCCCTCGCGACCCATGAACTTCGGGGCGACGAAGCGGTTGAAGAACATCTTGCCCATGCAGGCGACCGCAATGGTGTCGGAGAACTCCTCCCACCAGATGGTGCGGGCGCGGGCCTTGGGATCATTGGGGATCAGATTGGGCTCGGGCTTGATCGCCTCGAGGTAGGTGATGATCGCCGTGGAGTCGCAGAGCAGGAAGTCGCCATCCTTGAAGCCCGGCATCTTGCCGAACGGGCTGGCCAGCTTGAACTGGGGCGGGCCGCCGCCCATCCCGGCCGCCACCAACTCCACCTCGATGCCCTTCTCGGCGGCGAAGGCCAGGGTCTTGCGGACGAAGGGCGAGAGGGAATTGCCGTAGACGATCATTCGGAGGTGTCCTCTGGGAGTGTAGCGTCGGAGCCGGTGACGTCGATGTTTGGGGCGTCAGCGTTTGGGGCGCCCGGCAGCCGCAACCGGTAGACGCCCTTGAAATCCTCGGGATCGGCCGGCTTGTTGTGCCGCAGGATCACCACCCGCCCCTGTCGCGCCAGCCCACGGGCCACGGCGCGCACATGGCCCAGCGTGCGGCGCCAGCTCTCGGGATCGGCCGCGCGGGCGACCTCCTCCGGCGAGATCGACTTGCCCGGCGCGGCCTTGGCCAGCAGGTCGAAGATCGCGGTCTCGACGGTTTCGCTCATTACCCGCCCCGCTTCAGGGTTTCACGCGCGATGATCACCTGCTGGATCTGGCTGGTGCCTTCGTAGATCCGGAAAATCCGGACGTCGCGGTAGAGGCGCTCGATGCCGTACTCTGTGATGTAGCCAGCGCCGCCGAAGATCTGCACCGCCTTGTCGGCCACCCGGCCGACCATCTCGGAGGCGAAGTACTTGGCCGCCGCGCCCTCCATGGTGACGTTGTGGCCAAGGTCGCGCTTGCGCGCGGTCTCCATGGTCAGCGCCCGTGCAGCCAGCGATTCTGTCTTGCAGTCCGCGATCATGCCCTGGATCAGCTGGAAGCCGGTCAGCGGCTGGCCGAACTGCTTGCGCTCGGTCGCATAGGCCACGCAGTCGGTGATCAGCCGCTCGGCCACGCCGACACAGAGGGCCGAGATGTGCAGGCGGCCCTTGTCGAGCACCTGCATGGCCACCTTGAAGCCCTCGCCCTCGGCCCCGATGCGGTTCTCGACCGGCACACGGACGTTGTCGAAGATCACGTCGCAGACGTGGGCGCCCTGCTGGCCCATCTTCTTTTCAGGCTTGCCGACGCTTAAGCCCGGCGAGGTGCGCTCCACCAGGAAGGCCGAGACCCCGCCGCCGCCTGGCTTGGACGGATCGGTCCGGGCCATCACCGTGAACAGGTCCGCCTTGTTGGCGTTGGTGATGTAGCGCTTGGCGCCATTCAGCAGATAGTGGTCGCCGTCGCGGACGGCCTTGGTCTGCACCGCGGCGCTGTCCGATCCGGCCTCGGGCTCGGTCAGGGCGAAGGAGGTGATGATATCGCCGGACGCGATGCCGGGCAGGTATTTTTCCTTCTGGTCCTGCGTCCCGAACATCACCAGCGCCTGGGAGCCGATGCCGACGTTGGTGCCGAAGGTGGACCGGAACGCCGGGCTGGTACGGCCCAGCTCGACCACCACCAGGCACTCTTCCTCCATGGTCAGGTCCAGGCCACCGTAGGCCTCGGGGATCGAGAGGCCGAACAGGCCTAGGGCCTTCATCTCGTCGATCAGGTCCTGAGGCATGGCGTCGTCCTCAGCCACCTGAGCCTCGAGGGGACGCAGGCGCTCGGTCACGAAGCGGCGCACGGTGTCGATCAGTTGGTCGCGGGTCTCGGCGTCGAGCGCCATGTGGGGGTGTTCCTTACTTGCAGGTGGTCTTGATCGGCACGCCGCGAATCCGGCCCTTGCCGTCCTTCTCATACTCGGCCCGCCAGGTATCGACGGTGATGTTCGGACGCCCGGAGCAGTTCTGCACGGGCTTGAGCCGCTTGCGCTTGGCCCAGGCCGGCACGCCGTTGGCGTCGATGGCGTTCTCGACGTTCGCTGGCTTGGGGGGAGTGGCCGCCACGTCCGGCTTGGCCGGCTCGGCCGCCGGGGCGGCCAGCAGCAGGGCGGCGATCAGGGCGATCACGACGCCACGCGGGCGCGGCTTTGGGCGATGTGACCTTGCATGAAGGGTCCCCGATGAGGCTTAAGCGAGCGGCAAACTAGAGTTCGAATCCGCGCCGGGCAAACGGTTCGCGGTGTCGGGAGGCACGATGGACGGCGGCGTCAGCGAGAATAACTACAGCTCCAAGCTCAAGACCGTGACCGAGGGGGAGTGGGCCGGCTGGCAGTGCTATCCGGGCGGCGACCCCTTCGAGGACCTGGCCGGGCCATTCTACTTCCGCGTCGGTGACGACGGTAAGGCGGTCTGCGCCTTCCGCGCCGAGCACAAGCACATGAACGGCGGCCTGTTCCTGCACGGCGGCTGCGTGATGACCTTTGCCGACTTCTGCCTGTTCGTGATCGCCCGCGACGTGATCGACGGCAGCCGCACCGTCACCGCAACCTTCAACGGCGAATTCGTCGGAACCGCGGGCATCGGCAAGCTGGTCGAATGCACTGGTGACGTGGTGAAGGCCGGCCGCAGCATGGTCTTCGTGCGCGGCATCATCAGTTGCGAAGGCGAGCCGGTGATGAGCTTTTCGTCGGTGCTGAAAAAGACCGGGACGCGGTAGGCTTGTCCGCAGTGCTGGCGAGGCCACGCAGAGCATCCAAGTTTTGTCATCATTGTCTGTAAGTTTGGCCCCGATGAGATTCGCACCAGACGTCAGATTCCGGGTGGTGATCGCGGCGATCGCCTTCGCAGCCGCCGCGCCGGCATGGGGGGAGACACCCGCGCTGGCCGCCGAGGGCGTGTGGCGCAATCCGAAGAATTCCGTCCACATTGAGCTCCGCCCATGCGGCGGGCAGGTCTGCGGGATTGTGGTCTGGGCGAGCGAACACGCCGACGCTCAGGCCCGGAAGGGCAGCGGAAGGCCCCTGGTCGGCCAGCAGCTGATGCGCGATTTCGTCATCGGCGGCGATCATATCGGCCGTGGCAAGGTCTACATCCCCGACATCAACGCTACCTTCGCCGGCACCGCCCAGCAAATCGACGCCCACACCCTGAAGGCGCGCGGCTGCCTGATCGCCAACGTGCTCTGCAAGTCCCAGGTCTGGACCCGGATCGACAACGTCGCGAGCTGAACGGTCACAGGCCTCGCCGAGGCTGCGCGGCCCCTCCGCGCGGGCTGACACTGGACAGGACCGCCGGGCGGCCCCAGCTATGGACGCCTGAGGCGCCGCAGAGCGCCCACGCCCGGAGAGCGCCCATGATCACCGTGGTCTGCCACTGCCGTATCGCTCAGTTGAGCGTGCCTACGCTCCCCACCGAGGTGACGGAGTGCAACTGCTCGATCTGCCGCCGGCTGGGCGCGCGGTGGGCTTACTACAGCCCCACCGAGGTGAAGCTGCCGGAGCCCTCGGCCACCCGGCCCTACGTCTGGGGCGACCGGATGCTGTCGTTCCACCGCTGCCGCTCCTGCGGGGTGGTGACCCACTGGCAGAGCCTGGATGGAACCCGCGACCGGATGGCGATCAACGCCCGGCTGATCGACGAGCTGGACTGGAGCAAGCTCCGCATCCGCCAGTTCGACGGCGCGGCGACCTGGGCCTACCTGGACGACGAGGTCTGACGGCCTGGGCTCAGGCGGACCGTTCCGGCATCCCGGCCTTGGCGGCGGGACGGATGCGCATCGCATCAGCCCAGCGGGCGAAGTTCGTCAGGTCTTCCGGCGCGCGGAACTTGATCATCCGGCCGAAGTCGAGGCCGACGAAGGCGACGATGTCGGCAATGGTCAGGCGATCCGCCCCCAGCCACTCGCTCTCCGCCAGCCGGCGATCCAGCAGCTTGAGCGCTCGCGTCCCCGCGGCGATGTTGTGCTCGCCGATCACCGGGACCTGCTGTTCCAGGGCCGCCATGGCCGGATGGGTGTGGCGCACGCCGATCATCAGCGGGGTGGCGACCATCATCTCGGCCCGGCGCGTCCACATCTCGATGACCGCGGTCTCCAGGGCCGTACGCCCGAACAGGTTCGGCGCAGGGTAGAGGCTCTCCAGGTAGCGGCAGATGGCGAGCGACTCGGTGATGCAGGTCCCGTCGTCCAGCTCCAGCATCGGCACATTGGCCAGGCCCGCCTTGCCCAGATACTCAGGCGTCTTGTGCTCGCCGGCCATCAGGCTGAGCGTGATCACCTCGACGTCGGCGATGCCCTTCTCGGCCATGAACCAGCGCACCCGGCGCGGATTGGGCGCAAGCGGCGTGTCGTAGACTTTCATGGTGGATCCTCACTGACTGGCGGAAGAGCGTAGCCGCTTTACGCGCCCGTCACGCAAGACCGGCTAGGTCGAATCGACATTCAGCGGATCCAGAGCATGGAAGCGGCGATGTGGATGAAGGCCAGGTAGTGCTTGGCCAAGCGGTCGTAGCGTGTGGCGAAGCGGCGGAAGTGCTTGAGCCTGTTGAAGCAGCGCTCGATGCGGTTTCGG
>CALQQB010000083.1 GCA_943332615.1 Phenylobacterium deserti | reverse complement strand
GCGCCACCAGGGCGTCGATGAACTCCGGATGCGGTCGTATGACCCCGGTCACCGCCAGGGCGAGCGTGAGGCTGTGGCCGATGGTGAAGCCGGTGACCACGAACACGAGATCGCGCAGCCGCCGCGAGATCAGCACCAAGCCCAGCAGGAAGGCCATGTGGTCGATGCCGGTGAAGATGTGCATCACCCCCATGCGCACGAACTCCAGGAAGCCCGCGTGCTTCAGGGCCTGGCTCTCGCCACCGGTCACCTGCACCGTCTGGCGCTCGGAGGTCAGCAGCTGCTCGGTGAACTCGCCGGTGGCCGCGTTCTGGAGTTGGGCGAAATTCACGTGGCTGGCGACTAGGTCGAAGAAGGCCGCCGAGTGGATGCTGATGTCGCCGCTCCCGGCACACCGGAAGGTGAAGTCGAGCTTGCGGTAGCCGGGCGTCGCGGTCTTCACCTCCACCGGTGGCAACAGCGCGCACCGCCGCTCGCCGGCCAGCGGATAGACTCTGGGCTGCAGGTAGCCGATCAGCGCCGCATCGGAGACCGCGCCGCCGCCGGGCGCCAGTCGCTGGACCTCCAGATCGGGGATAGTCATGACGAGGTCGATGTCGGCGCCGGCGATCTCCCAGACGGAATTGGATTCGCTGCGGGTATGGGCGAGCGCTGGCTGCAGCGCGGCAAGCGCCAGCAGCAGGCCCAGGACGGCGGCGCCGAACGCCCGCATCAGCGCAGGTCCTTGGCCACGAGCACGTTGGCCCGCTTGCGTAGGAAGCCTTCGTTGCCGGACTGGAGCCTGTCGATCGCCTGGCGACGATAGTCGGCGAGCACCTGGGGCTTGGCCTCCGCGTAGGCGAGTGGCATCGGCCGCCGGTTTTGCGCCATGTAGAGCACGTGCAGCGACCCGCCCTCGGCGAGCGGCCCCGTGACGCCATGGTCCGGCAGGGCGCGGGCCGCCTCGAAGAGCCGCGGGCCCAGGTGGATCTTCGCCGCGAAATAGAACTCCTCGCCCTCGGTCTTGCGGCTGTCGCGCGCCGTGAACCGCGCCACGTCGGCGCCGCCCCGCAACGCCTGCGCCGTCTCGCCCGCCTGCACGGCCGCGGCGACCGGGAAAACCAGGTCGCGAACGGCCATCACGCCCTCGGTGGCGTAGTTACCGCGGTGGGCCTCGAAGAAGGCCTGCAGCTTGGCCTCGGTGGGGGCGGAGGTGATGGCGTCCGCGGCGGCTTGCTGCTCCACGGCGCCGACCATGGCCTGGCGTACCTCCGGATCGACGGCGCCCACGTCGAGCTCCTTTGCCCTCTGCACGAAGAGCTCCTCGCGGATCAGGTCGTTCAGCACCTTTCGCCTCTGCTCGGCCGTCGCCTGTCCGGGGGCTGTGTCGTAAAGCGTGCGGAGCTGGGCTGCGAAGTCGCTGCGGCTGATCGGCTGCTGGTTGACCAGTGCGATGGCGTCGGGCGGGACATAGAGCGTGGACGTGCCCTTGGCCGTGAAGAGGGCGTAGCCGGCCACCGCCAGGCCGATGACCGCACCCAAGCAGAACAGGGTCAGCGAGCGGACGCTGACGCCCTGCGTCGGGTCGAGCCAGTTGGGGACTTGCCGATCGGCCATGCCTAGCTCCCGCGGTCCGCGCCTGCGCGGCGCGAGGATGAACGCGAATGGATGTAGAGGGCCACCTGACGCAGCGCCGTCGCGCTGAGCGCGCCGCCGCCGCCGGGGCAGACCCCGGCGCGTCCCTCTGCGATCGAACGCGCGATGCTCTCGCGTTTCCTGTCGCCATAGAGCCAAGTCGCGTCGGCGAGGTTGGGCGCGCCGACGGCGCTATCGCCCCGCCCGTCGCGGCCGTGGCAGTCGAAACAGGCCCCGCGGGCTTGGTAGATCAGCCCGCCCCGCGCCGCGGCCGTCATGTCCTGGGCGCCACCGCCGAGATAGCGGATGAATTCCGTCACGTCGGCGATGTCACGCGGCGACAGCGACGAGATCCGCTCGGTGCTGGAAGGCGCGGGCAAGGCGAAGGCCGGCATGTCGGCCAGCGCCAGGGCCTTTGCCCGGTGCGAGCGGATGCCGTGCTCGGCCACCTGCTCAATCTCCTGCGCAAGGCCGCGGCCATAGAGCCAGTCCGCGTCGGTGAGGTCTGGGACACCGGCGCTCATGTCGCCGCGCCCCTGCGCGCCGTGACAGCTCGCGCAGCCCTGACGATAGACGCCCGCGCCCGCCCTGACCGCCGAGCGCAGCAGGGCGCCGTTGGAAGCCGCCACCTGATCTGCATCGGCGCGCAGCAGCGCAGCCTCCTGCCGCCGCCCCGCAAGCCACAATGCGAGGCCCGCCACGGCCGCAAGCACCACGAGACTGACGATCCGCCGCCGGGTCTTCCAGAGTTCCAGCGACAGGCTGCCCGATGCGCCGCCGGCCATTGCCATCGAGCTCCCTGCCGGGGCGCGGCTCATTCGAAGCCGGCGCTATGAGGCGAAGTTATACATAGGATATATTATGCCGCGAATGTGAAGGCCGACAACCCAGCGTCGGCCCAGGTGGCATCCCGTCCCGCCCACCCGACATGCGTGCAGGCCCACTTGCAATCGGGGCCGGGACTAGTTAGCCACCATATGGTCAGGGCTGTTACCTGCCCGTCCGCGGCCGTACCGTTGCAGCCCGGAGTCAGACCAGAGGCCCAACTTGCCACCGAGCACAGCCAAACGGTCGGCCGCCGAAGCCCGCCTTGCGAACAGGCCCCTCAACATGTCCAGCATTACTTCGGCGCTGGGCTTCCAGTTGCGGATGCTCGACCAGCTCGTGCAGCGGAGCTTCCAGGCGCATTTCCAGGCGCTGGAGATCACGCCAACCCTCTACGCAATCCTCACCCTAATCGACGCCAATCCGCTCTGCCGCCAGACCGACCTCAGCAACGCGCTCAAGATGCACCAGCCGAACCTCGTCGAGAGGGTGGGCGTGCTGATCGACCGCGGGCTGATCGCGGCCAGGGCCGATCCAAACGACCGCCGCGCTAACGCCCTGCAGCTGACGTTCGCGGGCACGCACTTCATGGATAAGCTGAACGAGGCGCACGACGCCCACATCGCCGAGATGAAGAGCCTGCTGGGCGCCGACGTGTATGACACCCTGATGGCCAATCTTGCGGCGCCGGCGGCCGGCTGACCCCGGCAACCGACGCTTCGCCCGGCTTCCGGAAGCATATTGATTACACCCCATAAACGATTAGGTTTCCCGGGCTCCGCCGCGCCTTCGCGAGCAGAGGGGCGTGTGACGCCGTGACGGGATGGATGACGTGGAACGGTTCGCAGACTGGCTCGCCGGGACCAAGGCCAGCCTCCTGATCCAGGACGTGCTCTGGATCGTGCCGACGATCCAGACGGTGCATATCCTGGCCATCGCCATGGTGATGTCGTCCGTCGGGCTGATCACGCTTCGAATCCTTGGCCTCGCCGGCCTGCGCAGCACCCTGGCCGAGACCGTCGATCGCTACGTGCCCTGGATCTGGGGCTCGCTGGGGGTGCTCGCGGTCACGGGCGCCGCCATGGTCACGGGCGAGCCGCGCCGCGCCCTCCTCAACTCCACCTTCCAGATCAAGATGCTGCTGGTCGTCTGCGCCATCCTAGTCACGGTGGCCTTCCAGCTCACCGTGCGGCGCACCCCGCGCTGGGCGGAGGCGCCGGGCGGCGCCCTGCAAGTGAAGGCCGTGGCGGTGGGCGCCTTCCTGCTCTGGTGCGCCATAGCCGTGGCCGGGCGCTGGATCGGTTATTCGGCGGACAACCAATGAGCGCGATCCGAACCCTGCTGGAGCAGATCAAAGACCTGCCGCTGTCGCAGGCCATGCGCGAGTCCGTCTGGCTCTTCCCGACCATCGAGACGATGCATGTACTCTGCATAACCCTGGTCGTGGGCTCGATCGCCGTCGTCGACCTGCGCCTCCTGGGCGTCACCTCGAAGCGCAAGCCGCTGACTGAGCTCACCCGCGAAATCCTGCCCTGGACGTGGGGCCTCTTCGTGATGGCCGCGATCAGCGGCGCCCTGATGTTCACCGCCAAGCCGGTGGCCTATTTCGACAATGTGCCGTTCCGGCTGAAGATGCTCTGCCTGGTGCTGGCCGGGCTCAATATGGCGGCCTTCCACCTCTTCACCTACCGCTCGGTCCAGCACTGGGACCAGGACAAGCCGACGCTGGCAGGGGCGAAGATCGCGGGCCTGCTCTCGCTGGTCTTCTGGATCGGCGTGGTGACCTTCGGCCGCTGGATCGGCTTCACCGTCCGCTGAGCGCTCAGTGGTGGGCGACCACCGTGAAGCTCACCAGCACGTTGAACGGGATCGATTCCGCGGACTTGAACTGCCCCTGCCCGACCCCGAACTGGCTTCGGTTGAGCACCACCGAGCCCGTCGCGCGGGCCTGGGTGGACGTGACGGTGATCGCCACGGGCATCGAGATCGGCTTGGTCACACCTCGCAACGTCAGCGTCCCATCAACTTGGTAGCGGCCGGGCCCCAGCGGCTTGAAGCCGGTGCTGGTGAAGGTGGCCCTGGGGAATTTCGCGACGTTGAACCAGTCGCCGCCCGGGAGGGCCTCGTCGCGGGTCTCGTCGCCCGAGGCGACCGAGCCGGGCTGGACGCTGACGACCACCTTGCCGCCCGCCAGGGCCTTCGGATCGAACTGGATCGAGGCGTCCCAGGCTCGGAACGCGCCCTCGAAGCTCTCCCCGCCGAACGAACTCTTGAAGCCCAGGCGCGAGGCGGCCTTGTCCACGACCCAGGCCGAGGACCTGGCCGCCGCCGTGGGCGCCGTCGCCGCCGGCTTGGCGGGGACGGCCTGGGCGGGCGCGCCGATCAGGGCTGCGGCGAGCACGACCGCGCCCAGCGTTGCGCTGGACTTCATGGGATCGCGTTTCCTCTTGGGGGTTTCAGGAAGGGCGCCATGCGCGCGAGCACGGCGTCCCGATCCAGGACCTGGTGCTTGAGGGCTGCGCTGACATGAAGGCCGAGCAGTCCGTAGGTCAGATAGACCAGGCCGTGATGGATGACGTTGGCGTCCTTGGCGATCGCCTTGCGGTCGGCCATCGCCATGTCATGGATGAAACCCAGGTGCGGCCAGGAGACCAGCTTGTAGAGCAGGGTCGGGATGTTGGTTGGGCTGGCCGAGACCATGATCCAGCCGGTCAACGGCAGGCCGATCATGATCCCGTAGAACGTCCAGTGCACGGCGCTCGACGCCACGTGCTGCCAGCGCGGCAGCGGATCGACATAGCGCGGCGGCGGGTTCGCCAGCCGCCACGCCAACCGCAGCACGCTCAACATCAACACCGTCAGCCCGACGGACTTGTGCAACTGCAGCGCCCCGAACTTGGCCATGCCCCTGGCCCCGTCGAACTGCCACCCGATCAGCACATTGGTCACGATCAACGCGGCGATCGTCCAATGCAGCAGGATGGCGACGGTGCTGTAGCGGGACCTGACGGCAGTCATTGAACCTCCCAGGCTCGCGCGCATCGACGGCGTCTAGACGGCATATTAGTGATGGTCTATAATCATTCCAACGACTGACGGGGGTAAAGCGATGCACAAACCGATTGCAAGCACCGATACGTCCGCCGAACGCCAAGCCTAAACCAATCCGGTCGCAGCCGCTTAAGCGGCCATTTCATCTAGGAAAGAGCAGCCATGTCCGTGAAGCCATCCGTTGGCGCTGAAGATGTCGTGAAGGTCGAGTTCGACAATGGCGTCGCCTGGGTCACGCTGAACCGGCCCGACAAGCGCAACTGCATGAACCCGACGCTGAACGCGCGGATGTTCGGCGTGCTGGACGATCTGGAAGCCGACGATCGCTGCCAGGTCATGGTTCTGACCGGCGCCGGCACCTCCTTCTCGGCCGGCATGGACCTTAAGGAATACTTCCGGGAGACCGAAGAGAAGGGCATCAACGCCGTGCGCCAGGCGCAACGCGACGCCTATGGCTGGTGGCGGCGCCTACGATGGTTTGAGAAGCCGACCATCGCCATGGTCAACGGCTGGTGCTTCGGCGGCGCCTTCGCTCCGCTGTTCGCTTGCGACCTGGCGATTTGCGCCGACGAGGCCCAGTTCGGCCTCTCGGAGATCAACTGGGGCATCTTGCCGGGGGGCGGCGCGACCAAGGTCGTTGAGCAGCTGATGAGCCAGCGCCAGGCGATGTACTATATCCTCACCGGCGAGATGCTGGATGGCAAGAAGGCCGCCGAGCTAGGGCTGGTGAACGAGTCGGTGCCGCTTGCCGACTTGAAGACCCGCGTCCGCAAGCTGTGCGACACCCTCCTGGAAAAGAACCCGATCATGCTGAAGGCCGCAAAGGACTCCTTCAAGCGGGTGATCAACATGACCTACGACGAGGCCGAGGCCTATCTGGTCGTGCGCCAGGAGTCGGCGAACTTCCTCGACAAGACCCAGGGCCGCAAGGAAGGCATCCGCCAGTTCATCGACGAGAAGAGCTACAAGCCCGGTCTCGCCAGCTACAAGAAGTAGCCTAGGGACACAGCGCCGGCCGCCTCAAGCGGTGGTCGGCGCAGGCTCTTCCAGCTTCAGGTCGATGCTCCGGCTGGCCAGGAAGAACAGCAGCGAGCCCAGACCGAAAATCCCGGATGCGGCCAGCACGGCGGCCTTCACGCCGGCCGCCGAGGCCGCCTGACAGGTAGTCACCACGATGTCGGCCGCGCCCGCCGGCGCCCTGCCGCCGGGGCAAGCCTGGGCCAGATGGCCCCAGCTGTCCGGCAGCAATCCCGAGGCCGCGAAGTCGCTGACCGCGCCGGCGATCGGCCCGCCCAGCCCCGTGCCGCAAAAGGTGATCCCGAGGAACATCACCGCCGTGGACGTCGCGCGCATGTGCGGCGGCGAAATGGATTGCACCGCCGCGAGGCTCGGCGTCTTGAAGTCCAGCAACAGATTGGCCGGCAGGATGAACATCACCGCCGCCCACCAGACGTCGCGGGTGAACGCCAGGCTGAAAAGAATGCAGGCCGCCGCCGCGCCGATGGCCGGCACCAGCACGTAGGACCGCCCGCGCTTGCCCGCGAACTTGTCTGCCAGGACGCCACTCAGCAGCGAGCCGAAGAGGCCGGCGATGCCGATGCCGCTGGCGTAGATCGCCCCCACCTGCACCAGGGTGAGGTCATAGACGCGCAGGAAATAGGAGGCGGTGAACATCATCACCCCGCTGTTGCCGACGCTCAGCATGGCGTTGGCCGCGGCGATCATCACGAAGGCCCGGTTGCGGCCGAGCCAGCTCAAGTCCGCCAGGAAGGTGCTGCGCGCGGGCAACTCAGCTGTGCGCGGGGGCCTGGGGTCCTTCAGGGTCAGGCGCACGAAGATCGCCAGAAGCAGGCCCGGCAGGCCCACAGCCAGGAAGGCCAGGCGCCAGCTCCAGGTCTGCGCGATGAAGCTCCCCACCGTGGCCGCGATGAAGCCTCCGATCGCCGGGCCCGACCCCAGGATGGCGATGGCCATGCCGCGCTGGCGCGGCGAGAAATATTCGGAGACGAGCGAATGCGAGATCGGGATGCAACCCCCCTCGCCCAGGCCCACGCCCGCGCGCGCCAGCGCCAGCATGGCGAAGTTCTGCGCCATCCCGCAGACGGCGCTCGCGGCCGACCAGACGCTGAGGATGATCGGCAACACGATGGCCCGGTTGGCGCGTTCGGCCCACCGCGCGCTGGGGATCCCGGCGAGCGCGTAGAAGATCGCGAAGGATGGGCCGCCCACCAGGCCGAGCTGCCAGTCGGTGAGCTTGAGCTCATGCTTCACTGGCTCCTGCAGGATACCCAGCAGCGAGCGGTCGATATAGTTGGAGGTGACCACCAGCAGGAGGGTGATCAGGACGCGAATCTGCAGGCCGGTCCAGAGCCCGGACGGCGCCTGAAGCGTCGAGCCCAGGGGAGGCGCGGGCTTGGCCACGCTCAGATCGCGCCCGCGGCGCGCAGCTCGGTCACCCGCGCCGGCGTGATCCCGAATTCGGTGAGAACCGCGTCGGTGTCGGCCCCCAGCGCCGGCACGTCGCCTTGGAAGCCTGGCCCCCCATGCTCGAAGCCAACGCCGGCGCCCATGAGGCGGACCGGGCCATCGTGGCCGGGCACGCGGATGTCGCTGAGCGAGCCGCGGCCGACCACGTGTGGATGGTCGATGAAGTCGCGGGTGGTGCGCACCACCGCGGCGGGCACGCCCGCCTGGCTGATCTTGGCTTCCCAGTCTTCAGCGGGTCTGGCTGCCAGGCCCGCTTCCCACTCGCGCATGAGAGCGTCCGCATTCTCGACACGGGCCTGCGGGGTCGCGAAGCGCGGATCATCCTTCAACTCCGGACGGCCGATGATGTCACAGACACGCCCCCACCAGGGCGGCAGGACCGCGGCGATGAAGAGCTGCTTGTCGGCGCTGCGGAAACGACCGACCGTGGGCCGGCCGACCATCCCCGCTGGCGCGGTCGGTCCGGGCGGCGCCTCGATCTGCAGGTTGGCAATGCCCACCGAGCTGATCATCAGGGCCGCGTCGATCATGGCCACGTCCAGCCGCTGTCCCACGCCGGTCTTCTCCCGCTGCAGCAGCGCGGCAAGGATCGTGGCGTAGGCCACGTAGCCGGTCAGGGGATCCAGCAGCAGCATCGTGGTCTGCCGCTGATGGGCGTCGGAGTCCATCTGGGCCATCAGGAGACCGCTCGCCGCCTGCACCGAGGACTCAATGGCCGGCATGTCCTTCAAGGGCCCGCTCTGGCCATAGCCCGAAATCGAGCAGTAGATCAGCTTCGGGTTCACCGCCTTCAGCGACGCCCAGTCCAGACCCAGCGTCGCGGCGACGCCGGGGCGGTAATTCTCCACCAGCACGTCACCTTGGGCGACCATGGTCATCAGGAGGTCGCGCCCTTCCGGCGTCTTCAGATCGACGGTAACCGAGCGCTTGCCGGCGTTGGAGGCCGCGAACGGCGCGGGCCGCTCACGGAAGTCATCGCCGCGCGGTGGCTCGACCTTGATCACGTCGGCGCCCATGAGCTGCAGGTGATGGGTGCAGAACGGCCCCGCGAGCGCATGCGTCACGTCGATGATCCGGACACCGGACAGCGGCTGCATGGTTTCCCCCCCTTATCGCAGTCATCTAATCATATACGGTCGATAATTAATTGGCAGCCCCCATGGCCGGACTAGCGGCCGACGAACACCGGGGGACGTTTCTCGACCAGTGACAGGGTGGCTTCGCGGGCGTCCTCGGTCCGCATCAGCATGGTGGAGTAGCTTTGCTCGCGGGCATAGCCGACATCGATAGCCATCTCCTCGGCCTCGTTCATCGACTTCTTGCCGATGCGCAGGCCGATGGGGCTCTTGGTCGCGATCTTGGCGGCCATGGCCTGGACCGTCTCCTCCAGGGCCTCGGGCGCCACGAGCACGTCCACCAGGCCGAGGCGATAGGCTTCCGCCGCCGAGATCGGTTCGGCGGTGAAATACATCCGGCGCAGCGCCCCCTGCGGGATCAACCGGCCAATGTGCGCGGCGCCCCCGCAGCGCCCGACATTGACCTCCGGCAGGCCGAAGGTGGCCTTCTCCGAGGCGACCCGGATATCGGCCACCGCTGCGATCACGCAGCCGGCCCCCAGCGCCGGGCCGTTGACCTGGGCGATCACCGGAACCGGGCAGTGGCGGATAGCCTCGAAAGCGCGGCGCACGATATAGGCCTGCCGCGGATCGTCCTCGACCGTCGCCCCCAGGAACTCCTTCAGGTCCTTGCCGGCGCAGAAGGTCTTCTTCGAACCCGACGCGATGATCACGCAGTTGATGTCATCGCGGCTGACGAACTTCAGGAAGATCTCGCCCATCTCCTCGTAGAGCGCCGAGGTGAGCGCGTTCACCGGCTGGCGGTTCATGGTCACGGTCACGACGCGGCCGGACTGTTGGACTTCGATCTCGCTCACGGTCTGTCTCCTTGGATAGTTTGGGCTCACCAGCCGTAGAGGGTGGCCGGGTTGTCGACCAGGATACGGCGCGCGGTGGCGGCGTCGCCTACCCAGTCATGGAAAAGGTCGAGCAGTTTGCCGGCGTCCGGCGCATCGGCGCCCTTGCGGACGAACGGAAAGTCGGTGCCCCACAGCAGGCGGCCGGGGTTCGCGGCCACGAGCGCGTCGTGGATCGGCCGCGCCACGCCATAGTCGGCCACGGCCCAGGCGGCGCGGCAGACCGAGAGCTTGATCCAGACCCGTCCAGCCTTCAGGTGGTCGATCAGGCCGCGCCATTCGGACGCGCGCGGGTCGGCCTTGGCGTCGGTGCCGGCCAGGTGGTCGAACACCAGGGGCACGCCCAGGTCGGCGCAGGCGTCGGCCGCCGCAGCGCACTGGGCAGGCGTCCCCCAGACCTGCGCATGCCATCCCAGCCGCGTGAAGGCCGGCGCGAGCGCCGCAAGCCGGTCGACGCCCACGCTGCCGGCATAGCGCTCGCCGGTGGTCGGCACGCGCATCTCGATGAACCGCGCGCCGCGGACGCCGGCTGCGTGCAGCCCCGCAAGCTCGGCCTCGCCCACTCCGTCGTCGACCACCGCCACGCCCCGGAGGGCGTCTCGGTCCGAGGCCAGCGCATCGACCAGCGCCCGGTTGTCGGTCCCATAGGGCGCGGGCTGGATCAGCACCGCGCGGTCAAGGCCCAGGGTCGCCAGGGCGCCGCGCACCACGCTGATCGGCGCATCCGGCGGCGGGTAGCTCGGCGCCTGGGCCAGGGGAAAGCGGTCGTAGGGCCCGAACACATGCACGTGGGTGTCGCAGCCGCCAGCTGGCGGCGCAGCAGCGGGCGGGGTCGGCGTTCGCGGTCGTTCGAGAACCATCATCCCTGCGGCAGGGCCGGAATGGCCGTGAGCCGCCCACCGCCTGGACCGCCCGGCAGCGGCTCAAGTAGCGGCTCAGGACTGTCGATGGGCGGGATCGCCTGGGCGTTCAGCATCATCGAGACCATGGTGTAGTAGCCGATGACCGAGGTCAGCTCGACGACGCCGGGGGCGCCCCAGCGGTCCACGAGGCGCGCGTGCAGCCCATCGTCAACATCGCCGTCGGTGAGCAGCTGGCGGGCGAATTCATAGGCTTCCGCGTCGGCCGGATCGTCGAAGGTCGGCAGGCGCGCCCAGCGGATCTCCTCGATCACCGCGCGCGGCAGGCCCGCCGCGGCGGCGGCGGCGGCGTGCACCTGCCATTCCACCTGACTGTTCCAGCGCCGGGCGGTGACGATGATCG
The DNA here is from genome assembly GCA_943332615.1 of Phenylobacterium deserti. Lineage (GTDB taxonomy): Bacteria > Pseudomonadota > Alphaproteobacteria > Caulobacterales > Caulobacteraceae > Phenylobacterium > Phenylobacterium deserti_C. The sequence continues at coordinate 6,367 of CALQQB010000083.1, read as the reverse complement.
CCAGCTCGTTGATTCGCAGCGGCACGGAGGTCTCGTAGCGCAGGTACTGGCCAAAGCGCTGCCAGCGGTCGGCCAGCTCGGGGGCCAGCAGCACGGCGCGCAGGGGCCCGACCAGGCGTCCGCGCGGCCCGGAGACGATGGTGTCGTAGACCTCGCGCTGGCGGCCGGTCATCTCGCCGGGCTCCGGGAGCGGTACGCGGGGGGCTTTGACGGCGGTGGTCATGACGGCGCTTCCTCGGTCCTGATCCCGAGCTCGCGGAGAACGGCCTCGGTATGTTCGCCCAGCAGCGGCGGCGCGCGGTCGAACACCAGCGGGGCGTTGGCGAATCGGAGCGGGCTGACCACGCTGGCCACCGTGCCCGCGCGCGGATGCGGCAGGTGACGGACCATTTGGCGGTGCACCACCTGCGGCTCCTGCAAGACCTGGCCCACGCTGTTGATCCGGCCGGCGGGAACGCCCGCGGCGTCGAGAGCGGTTTCCCAGGCGCCGGCGTCGCGCTCGGAGAAGGCGGCGGCCAGGATCGGCTCCAGGAGCGCGAGGTTGCGCACCCGGCCGGCATTGGCCTTGAACCGCTCGTCCTCGCCCAGCTCCGGCTGGCCGATCACCGCGGCGAGCTCGCGGAACTGGCCATCATTGCCGACCGCGAGCGCCAGGAAGGCGTCGCGGCAGCGGTAGACGTTCTGCGGCTGGATGTTCGGGTGCCGATTGCCGGTCCGCGTCGGCTCCTTCCCGGTCAGCAGGTGGTTCATCGCCTGGTTGCCCAGGAAGGCCGCCTGGACGTCCAGCATGGCCACGTCGATGTTCTCGCCGACGCCGGTTTCGCGACGGCGTTCCAGGGCCGCCAGCACGCCCACGGTCGCGTACATGCCGGTCATGATGTCGACGATCGGCACGCCCACCTTCTGCGGCGCGCCGCCGGGCTCGTTGTCGGGCGCGCCGGTGATGCTCATCAGCCCCCCCATGGCCTGGATGATGAAGTCGTACGCCGACTGCGCCCTGCGGGGTCCGGTCTGGCCGAAGCCGGTGATCGAGCAGTAGATCAGCCGCGGATTGGTTTTGCCCAGGGTGTCGTAGTCGAGGCCATAGCGCTTCAGCGTGTCGACCTTGAAGTTCTCCAGCACGATATCGCAATGCTGGGCGATGGCCCGGATGATCGCCTGGCCCGCCGGATCGGCCAGGTCGACCGCCACCGAGCGCTTGCCGCGGTTGACGCTGAGATAGTAGCCCGAGTTCTGGTCCGGCCGGCCCTCGTCGCCCGGCAGGAAGGGCGGGCCCCAGGAGCGTGTGTCGTCGCCGGCGCCCGGCCGTTCGATCTTGATCACGTCGGCGCCGAGGTCGGCGAGGATCTGGCTCGACCAGGGCCCGGCCATGACCCGGCTCAGGTCCAGCACGCGGATGTGGGACAGCGGACCGGGCATCAGGCGCGCACCGGCGCGGCGACAGGAGCCGCCTCGTCGTTGACGATTGCCGTGGCGGCGATTGAGGGCCGGGCGTCGAGCGAGGCGTGCCAAGCGGCGAGCCTGGGGTGGCCGTCCCGCCAACCGAGATCGGCGAAGCGGAAGTCGAGATAGGCCAGCGCGCAATAGAGCGCGACCGCGCCGATATCCAGCACCCCGGTCACCGGGGCTGCGGCCTCGCGCTCCAGCCGGTCGAGGACGGCGGCGGTCTTCTCGGCGTAGGCGTCCATGTGGACCTGGGAATGCAGCGGCTCGGGGCGGTCCCATTCGCCGCGCCAGGCCAGCGAGAGGTCGAGCAGGCCATCGGCGAAAGCCTGGCGGCGCAGGGCGTCCCAGCGCGCAGCCCCGGAGGGCGGAAACAATGCCGGGCCCGAGCCCAGGGTGTCGAGATACTCGCAGATCATCCGGGAATCCTGCAGCACCATGCCATCGGCGAGCACCAGGGTCGGGATCTTGTTCAGCGGGTTGTCGGCCATCAGCGCCGGGTTGGGCTGGGTGCGGATCGCCACGCTGCGCACACAGGTCACGGCGTCGAGCAAGCCGCGCTCGTGGACGACGACCATGACCTTTCGGACAAAGGGAGAGCGCGGCGACCAATGCAGCTTCATGGGGCCTCGGCGGCGTCAAACAGCTAGGTTTCTATCCCTTATAGACCGGATCGATCCAGCCACCGCAAGGCCAGTTTGGCGCAGCCGTTCCATTTCTGGGCGCATCGCTCGCGCGGGGTGCGCGGGGCGGCGCGGAAAACAAAGGTCACTTCCCTAATTCTTTGCTAGCGTCCGGCATGCGCCTGACCCGACGATCCGCCGCCCTCGGAGCCCTCGCATTCGGCGTAGCCGGCCCGGCTCTCGCGCGCGGCGCGGGCGTCCCGTTCTACGTCGGAACCAACGCCACCGGCGAAGGCGTCGGGATCTCCCGGATTACCCTCGATCCCGCCACGGGCGCGCTAAGCGACGTGCGCCTGATGGCCGCGACGGCGAGCCCGGCGAACATCTTCCGCCACCCCGCCCGGCCGGTGCTGTACGCCGCCACCGGCGATGGCGGCCTGCTCGATGGCCAGAACCAGCTCCAGGCCTTTCGCCTGGGCGGCGCGACCGCCACCCTGATCGGCGCCGTCCGCTGCGGCGGCGTGACGCCGGTGCTGGGCATGGTCGATGCGCAGCGCGGCTTCGTCGCCACCACCAACTACCGCACCGACAACCTCTGCATCGTGCGCCTGAATCCCGATGGGACCTTCGCCTCCGGGCCGTTGTTGCAACCGATCGCCGGCGGCAGGGACCTGAAGCCGCACCACGTCGTGCCCTCCCCGGATGGCCGCTTTGCCATCGTGCCCCTGATCGGCGGCGACCGCTGCGACGTCTTCCGGCTGGAAGGCGCGGACTTCACACCCCACGGCAGCGCCAGGGCGCCGGCGGGACTGGGACCCAGGCACGCCGCCTTCCATCCGAACGGCCGCTGGATGTTCACCTCCGACGAGCCTGGCTCCGCGGTCAGCAGCTACGCCTGGGACGCCAGCAAGGGACGCCTGGAGCACCGGGCGAGCACCTCGGCCACCACGGCGCCCTTCCCCGGAAACCGGCCCTCGCACGTGCGGGTGCATCCCAACGGCCGGTGGCTATATGTCGCCAACCGCGGTCGGGGCACGATCACCACCTTCGCCATCGATCCGGCCACCGGCGCACCAACGCTCACCGCCGAAAGTCCGTTCGGAAAAAGCGCTTGGCACTTCGAGATCGCCGGCGGCTGGATGCTGGTCGCCGACATGGCCGGCGGCAAGCTGGTGGTCATGCGCATCGACCCGGCCACGGGCGCGCCGACGCTGACCGACGTCAGCGCCACGATGCGTGCGCCGACCTCGCTGGCCCGGGCCTAGTCCTTCGTAAATTCGCCCGAGAGGATCACCTCGACCTCGTTGCCGACGGTGCTGTCGCGCACCTTGTCGGCGAGATTGGCGGCGAAGTCGGCGCGCTGGATCACCGTACGCGCGGTGATCGCCAGCACATGCTTGTTGCGCATGGTGATCAGCCGGCCGCCGTCGAAGGTCACGTCCATCACCGCGGGCTTGGTCACCCCGTTCAGCGTCACGTCGCCGGAGACCAGACCTGTGCGCGGACCGGTCTGTTTCACGGTGCGCGAGACGAAGGTGATCTCGGGATGCGCCTCCGAGCCCAGCGCCTGAGTGGCGATGATCTTGTCGAAGGCGTGCTCTCCGCCGGCGCCCAGGACGTTGGTGCTGACCGAGGCCGCCGCGAGGGTGACGCTGATCGTCGAGTTGGCGAGGTGCGCCGGGTCCAGCACCAGCTTGCCGCTGACCGTATCCATCCGGCCGGTGAACAGCGACAGGCCCATGTGGCGGATGCGCCAGAGCACGCTCATGTGCCGCCCATCCAGGGTGTAGGCCCCGGCCGGCTGCTTGGCCGGGTCCAGCGAAACCTCGGGCGGGAGCGGCACGCCGGCCGCTGGCGGGGCGATGGTTTGGGCCTGGGCGCCGACGGCGCTGGCGGCGAGCAGGGTGGCAATGAGTAGGGTTGGTCGCATGCGCTCGTTCCGGCTAGGCGCGCTTGGCCATCGAGGGGATGACCCGCTGCTCGATGAAGTCGCTGACCAGCGCGCTCATCTTGGCCTGGTCCCAGGTGTTGCCGTCGACGGCGTCCACCGGGAAGTCGAGGATCGGGATGCCGGCCTCTTCCAGCGCCACGTTGATCATCCGCCCGCCCCACCAGCCCTCGATGGAAAGGCCGCCGTCGATGCGCTGCTCCTTGGCCTCGTGGATCGCCCAGGCCGAGCCCGTGCCCGGGATGTGCATCTGCTCGGACATGGTCACGTAGCGGCTGGCGAGATTGCGGAGGGGATCGCGCGTGCCGTAGCGCAGGTAGCCGTCGCTCGCGATCGAGAGGTAGTTGGAGCGCACGAAGACCGCCCCGTACTTCTCCTCGAACTCGGTGAAGAAATCGAGGTTCTGCCAGAGGCCCTGGCCGACATACATCAGCCGTATCTTCTCGTTCGGGCAGGCCCACATCTGGTTGTCGGCGCGGTGCTTGATCTCGTCGCGGAAGCGGGTCGCCTGCTCCAGCGCCCATTCCGTGCCGCGGTGCCACTGGATGCCCATGGTCTGGCTCATCACCTCGCCAAGGCGGGCGGGCAGCTTGGGCGCCGTCGCGATGATCGTGCGGATCTCGTCGAACTTCTCTTCCTGCTTGTTCACCCGGTCGAGGATCTCGCGCAGACGGTCGATGTCGAGCTTCTTGCCGGCGACCCGCTCGCTGGCGGCCACCAGGTCCTTGAACTGCTCCAGCAGCACGTCGATGCGGTCGCTGCCGTCGAGGTCTTCCCACTGCCAGCGCGACATCTTCCACCATTCGGGGTGGGGCTTATCCAGCACCGGCGTCTCCAGGCCGATGTGCGCGGCGCCGGAAAAGTCGGCCATGATCCGCGAGGTGCGGTCATGCATCCAGTTGCACACGATCGAGGGCTTCGGGATGCCGCCCCACGGCTTGTTGGTATTGGCCTCGTCCAGCAGAACCGCCAGCGTCAAGGCGCCATAGCGGCTGAGGCCCTCGTGGTAGCCCTGGCTGGTCAGGAAGTCGGAGTAGTAGCCCGACTGGCGGCGCGCCGCGACCAGGCCGGAGTACCAGACGTCGGTGATGAACGGGATGTCGAGCGCTTCCCAGATCTCGTGGGGCACGTTGGCGCCGGCGATGGCGAAGGGACGACCCTGTTCGAAGACATCCTCGCGAAGCTGGGCGAACCACTCGCGTTGATAGGTGCGCAGCGTCTTGGTGACGTCGAGCTGGGTGAGGCCCTCGTGTTTGGCGCGGGCGGCGTCGCGGTCGAGCGTGGCGGTGTCGGACATCGTCAGGACTTTCCGAGGGTGGCGAGGAACGCAGCGGTCGCCGCGTCGATGGTCTTGCGGCCGGCCGGCGTGGTGACGTCCTGGCGCAGCAGGATCGAGGGCATGCTCCGCGCGGTCAGCGAGCGCTCCAGCCGGGGATGGTCCCAGCCGAGCTGCAGGTCCGATGGCGGCACGTAGAAGATCACGCCATCGATGTCCGCGCGCCGCGATTCCCGCTCGAACCAGGCCTCCCGGGCCTCCGGCGGGTTGACGTTGGCGGTGGGCGTATCCAGCCAGTACTTGCGGAAGATCGCCTCGAGCGCGGAGCCTGCGAAGCCGATGTCATCGCCCGGCGCGCGCGAGCCCCACCAGTCGTCCTCGGCGACGACCGTGGCGCCGGCGCCTTCCAGCGCCTCGTGCAGCTTCAGGTGTTGCAGCGGCTCGGAGGTCACGACGAGCAGGCGCGGGCCCGTCTCACGCGGCTTGCGCGCCGCCAGGTCGTCCACGTAGCGCGCCAGCACGTCGGCATAGTCGGACGGGGCCATGAAGTAGCCCGCGCCGATCGCCTGCATGGCCTCGACGCCGGAGACGCGCCCCTCGGCCCGCGCGGCCAGCACCGCGCGTTGCAGGGCGCGGCCGCGATTGGTCACCGAAACGGCGGCGCGCAGGTCGGCTTCGGTGATCTCGCGGCCCGCGGCCCTCTCCAGGCGTTTCACCAGCTTCTGCAGGCCCAGCCAGTTGTAGGCCCGCACCGCCTCGCGCTGGCTCTGCATCAGGTCCAGCATGTGCATCGGCGGCAGCGCCGGCGCGCGGCCCAGCCGGTAGATCTCCTTCAGGTAGTAGTAGAGCTTGTCGTAGGGCCGCGTGAGGACCAGCAGCTCGAGATATTCCAGCTCGCCTGTCACCGCGGCCTCGAACATGGCCCGCGTCTCTGGCGGTACGATCGGCTCGATGTAGATGTCTGCGGTCGGCGTCGCCCGGGCGCCGTCGGCCGGGATCAGGACCGGCGTGAACCCCGCGGCCACGATCAGCTCCACCGGCGCGGTGTTGCCGATGCGGCCGACCACGCGGGCGCCG
>CALQQB010000082.1 GCA_943332615.1 Phenylobacterium deserti | reverse complement strand
CTGGACCGCATCGACGCCTGGATCGACCGCGAGATCGAAGCGCACGAAGACTTCGGCGAACAGAGCCTGGAGGACCACGTCCTCGAACTCTGCCGCGCCGCCGGCCTGCCGGAAGCCCTGGCGCGGCGGTTCCGCGACCTGCCCCGCGCCCCGCGCGAGGAAGGCGACACCGACCCCCGCTACAACTTCGGACCCCATCCGATGCCTGGCCGCCGCGAAACCGGCTGAGGCCATATTCATTCCGCTCATCCCGGCGAAGGCCGGGATGAGCGGACGTTGTTGGAGCGTCAGGCCGACGTGCCAACACGGTTCAACCCACGGACAGCAAGAGACAGACACGGAAACCCCCGTGACCCGGAGCGGCTCAGGCCCTCCGGCGCCTTCCGTGGAAATCCGGGATCAACACGACAGCCTGCGGCGCGCCTCACGCGCCGCAGAAAAGCGCACGACCGTGCAGGTTGGCTATCGAACCGATGAGAAACCCTGCCTTGTTGGCGCCATCTAAGCAGCGTAAAAATTCGACCGTTGAGTTTGGATTTTCGGGCCGTCCCTCCCGTAGGCCCCTACCGCCCCGGAACTTTGCGCCTATCTAAAGGTTAGGGCGGGGAGGGACTGAGGCGCATGCGCTGCGCGGCGGCCCGGACATCCCGACGTGTTGGACTTGAGTTCGAAGGGGATATTCCATGGCCGCGACCGCGCTTGCCCTGATGACGCCCGAAGGTGGCCTCACCCGCTACCTGTCGGAAATCCGTAAGTTTCCCATGCTGGCCAAGGACGAGGAGTTCATGCTCGCCAAGGCTTGGCAGGAGCACGAAGACTCCAAGGCCGCCCACCGCATGGTGACCAGCCACCTGCGCCTGGTGGCCAAGATCGCCATGGGCTATCGCGGCTACGGCCTGCCGATCGGTGAGGTGATCTCCGAGGGCAACGTCGGCCTGATGCAGGCGGTGAAGAAGTTCGACCCGGACAAGGGTTTCCGCCTGGCCACCTACGCCATGTGGTGGATCCGGGCCTCAATCCAGGAGTACATCCTGCGCTCGTGGTCGCTCGTGAAGATGGGCACCACGGCGGCGCAGAAGAAGCTGTTCTTCAACCTGCGCAAGGCCAAGTCTCAGATCGCCGCCTTCCAGGAAGGCGACCTGCGCCCCGACCAGGTTAGCCTGATCGCCACCAAGCTGGGCGTGCTGGACAACGAGGTCATCTCCATGAACCGCCGGCTTTCCGGGGGTGACGCGTCACTGAATTCTCCGATGCGGGTGGACGGCGAGAGCGAGTGGCAGGACTGGCTGGTCGATGACACCACCCCCTCTCAGGAGACGGTGATCGCCGACACCCAGGAGAAGACCGTCCGCATGAGCCTGCTCGGCGACGCCATGACGGAACTCTCCGACCGTGAGCGCCACATCCTCACGGAACGCCGCCTGAAGGACGACCCCACCACCCTGGAGGCGCTGGCCACCCAATACGGCGTCAGCCGCGAACGGGTCCGCCAGATCGAGGTCCGCGCCTTTGAGAAACTGCAGAAGTCCATGCGCGCCGCCGCGCTGGGCCGGAACCTGATCGACGCCTGAGCCAAGGCCGATCGGCGACATCGGGATCAGGCGGCCGGAGCGATCCGGCCGCCTTTTTTCAGGGGGCCCGCCATCACCCCCTAAGCCGCCGCCTTCCCCCGCCCGGTGTCCGCATCCTTCGGCAGGAACTTCAGCAGGGGCGCCGCCCAGCCCTGTGCCTCGGCGCGAGTGAAGCGGCCGCCGGCGTGGGCGCATTTGCTCAGGTGGCGGTAGAACTCGCTGGCCGCCAGGGTCACCCGGAAGTCGGTGGCGGTGGACTGCAGCCCATTGGCCTGGGTGACCATGGCGCGCAGCGCCTGTTCGGGGTCGGTGTCCGAAGCGGCGACCGCGGCGCGCACGATCTTCAGCGCCTGATTGATCTTCTGCTGGTAGGGCGTCTCCGACCCGTCCGTGCGCCGCTTCAGGTCGCCGGCATACTCCCCGGAGTTGAACCGCCGACGGTCCGGCCCGATGTAGCCCACCCCCTCCACCCAGTCCCGCTCCTTCAGCGTCACCGCCTCCAGCCGCCGCACCAGGTCCTTCATGCTGTAGGGCTTGCGCAGGAACTCGTGCACCCCGGCGTCGCGCGCGGCCAGGATGGCGCTGGCCGTGGCCGCGCCGGTGACGGTGATGATCGGGACCTGTCGGCACGACCAGGTCGAGCGCCGCACCTTGCGCACGAACGCCAGCCCGTCGAAATCCTCATCCCCCACTTCCACCACGATCAGCTGCGGGTCGCAGGTCTGGGCGATCTTCAGCGCCCGCTCCATGCTGGGCGCCGCCCACACGTGGCTGCGCGCGATGTCGCGCATGATGTCGCCGAACAACCGCGCGCTCGCCGGCATCGGGTCCGCGATCAGCACCCGCTTCAGCAAGGACGCCATCTTTTCGATGGAGCGTTTGTCGTCTTCGAACAAGGGCCCGATCCCGCAGAGTGTCTGCCTGCGGTGTACAACCTCAACCGTAAAGGAGGCCTTAGCCTGGACGCCGACTCGCGTTCAGGTGGCGGCGCTAGTCGTGGAACGGGTCGCGCATCAGGATGGTGTCGTCGCGCTGGGGGCTGGTGGAGACCAGGGCCGCCGGGGCGCCGATCAACTCCTCAATGCGGCGGACGTATTTGACGGCGTTGGCCGGCAGGTCCTTCCAGCTGCGGGCGCCCTGGGTGGTCTGCGTCCAGCCCTCCATCTCCTCATAGACCGGGGCCAGGGCCGCCTGAGCGCGCAGGCCGGCGGGCAGGTAGCCGATCGCGGCGCCGTCCAGGGTGTAGCCGGTGCAGATCTTCAAGGTCGGCAGGCCGTCGAGGACGTCGAGCTTGGTCAGCGCGATGCCGGCGATGCCGTTCAGCGCCACCGACTGGCGCACCAGGGCGGCGTCGAACCAGCCGCAGCGGCGCGAGCGGCCGGTGACGGTGCCGACCTCGCGACCGACCTCGCCCAGGTGGCGGCCGACGTCGTCGAACAGCTCGGTGGGGAACGGGCCCTCGCCGACCCGGGTGGTGTAGGCCTTGACGATGCCCAGGACGTAGCCCGGGCCCTTGGGACCCAGGCCCGAGCCGGCGGCGGCCTGGCCTGCGACGGTGTTGGAGGAGGTCACATAGGGGTAGGTGCCATGGTCCACGTCGAGCAGCGCGCCCTGGGCGCCTTCGAACAGCACGCGACGGCCGGCCTTGATCTGCTGATCGAGCAGCAGCCAGGCGGGCCGGGCATATTCCAGCACGCGCGGGGCCATGGCGAGGAGGTCGGCCAGCAGGGCGGCGGCGTCCACCTCTGGCAGGCCCAGGCCGCGACGCAGCGGGGTGTGGTGGGCCAGCAGGCGGTCGATCTTGGCCTCCAGCGCCTCGCGGTCGGCCAGGTCGGCGACGCGGATGGCTCTACGGCCGACCTTGTCCTCATAGGCCGGGCCGATGCCGCGGCCGGTGGTGCCGATCTTGTTGATCGCCGCCTTCTCGCGAGCCTGGTCCAGGTCGCGGTGGATCGGCAGGATCAGGCAGGCGTTGTCGGCCACCACCAGCAGCTCCGGCGTGATCGCGATCCCCTGCCCCCGCAGCGTCTCGATCTCGCTCATCAGGTGCCACGGATCGACCACGACTCCGTTGCCGATCACGCTCAATTTGCCCTGCACCACACCCGACGGCAGCAGCGAGAGTTTGTAGGTCTGGTCGCCCACCACCAGCGTGTGCCCGGCGTTGTGGCCGCCCTGATAGCGTACGACGACGTCGGCGCGATTGGAGAGCCAGTCGACGAGCTTGCCCTTGCCCTCGTCGCCCCACTGAGCGCCGATCACCGTGACATTGGCCATCTGGATACGATCTCCCGACCTGCCCGGAGAAGCCCCCGCGCCCTTCGACAGGTGCTCGGCGTGGGGGTGGAGATCAATTTGCGGCGCTGGTCTAGACGAAGTGGCCCTCGCCCTCAAGGGGTGTGCGGGCTATCAGCAAAATCATGGACATTCCGCGCTTTCACCTGGCCTTCCCGGTCCGCGATCTTAGCGAGGCCCGCGCCTTCTACGGGGACCTGCTGGGCTGCCCGGAGGGCCGGTCCAGCGCCGACTGGGTCGACTTCGACTTCCACGGCCACCAGATCGTGGCGCACCTGTCGCCGGGCGAAGTCGCCCCCACCGTATCAGGCCAGGGGGCCACAAACCCCGTCGATGGCCATGACGTGCCGGTCCGCCACTTCGGCCTGCTGATGCAGCTGCCCGAGTGGGAGGCGCTGGCCGGGCGGCTGAAGGCGGCCGGGACCCGGTTCATCATCGAACCGCACACCCGCTTCCCCGGCGAACCTGGCGAACAGGCGACGATGTTCCTGCTCGATCCGTCAGGCAATGCGCTCGAGTTCAAGGCCTTCGCCGACGACGCCATGGTGTTCGCGAAATGAGCAGCCTCGCCGTCACGTTCGCCGACATCGAAGCCGCCGCCGCGCGCCTGAAGGGCCATGCGGTCGAGACGCCGCTGCTGGAGAGCGCGGCGCTGAACGAGCGCGCGGGCGTCCGCGTCCTGATCAAGCCCGAGACGCTGCAGCGGGTGGGAGCGTTCAAGTTCCGCGGCGCCTACAACCGCCTGGTCCAGCTGACCCCTGAGGAGCGCCAACGCGGCGTCGTGGCCTTCTCCTCCGGCAACCATGCCCAGGGCGTGGCGCTGGCGGCGCGGCTGCTGGGCATCCCGGCGCTGATCGTCATGCCCGCCGACGCGCCGAAGGTGAAGGCGCAGGCCACCGCCGGCTACGGCGCAGAGATCCGTTTCTATGACCGCCTGACCGAGAGCCGCGAGCAGATCTCCGCCGAGATCGCCGCAGAGCGTGGCGCCATCCTGGTGCCCGCCTTCGACGACCCGCACATCATCGCCGGCCAGGGGACGGTGGGGCTGGAGCTGGTGCGCCAGGCCCAGGCCCTGGGCGTCACCCTGGGCGCCGTGGCCGCCCCCTGCAGCGGCGGCGGCCTGCTGGCCGGCGTGGCCACGGCGGTGAAGGCGCTGTCGCCCTCGACCGCGGTCTGGGGCGTCGAGCCCGCCGGCTACGACGACACGGCGAAGTCCCTGCGGGCCGGCGTGCGCACCCCGATCATCCCGACCCACCGCACCCTCTGCGACGCGCTGGAGACCCCGTGCCCGGGCGAGCTCACCTTCCCGATCCTTAAAGCGACCGTCGCCGACGTCGCGGTGGTCACCGACGCCGAGGTCGCCGAGGCGATGCGCTACGCCTTCCGGGTCCTGAAGCTGGTGGTCGAGCCAGGCGGCTCAGCCGCCTTGGCCGCCCTCCTGGCCGGCAAGCTGCAGCTGGCCGGCAAGCTGCAGCTGGGCGGCGCGACCAGCCTGGGCCTCATCCTCTCCGGCGGCAACGTCGACCCGGAGCAGTTCGCCAGGGTGCTGCGGGGGGACCTGTAATCCATACATTATTTCAATGAGCGGGAGTAAATCCTGGGGTTCGGGGACATCAGATGCCCGGCTACGGAAGGCATCCTGGGGCTGCCGCCCGCCCTTAAATCCCATGGTTGATTGCGAGCCTGAGGGCTGAGGCGTGGCCAGGGACAGGTCAACCTGTCACCCGAATCTTCATCTTCGAACCTTCGAATCTTCGGGCCCCGAGGACCAAGCGGCGCGGCTGGCGGCGCTGGAGGACGCGTTCGGGTCGGTCGCAATGATCAAGACATGGGACAAGCCCCGCGCGGGCGCGCGAGGGAGTTTGAATTCACTTGAGAAAGAGCGGGGAAAAGTTCTTGTTTTGTTCTTAACGGCAGCATTGGCCTGAGGCAAGGGTTTTCAGGCAGGTGTGGTTACGGGGACAGTGCATTCAATGACGTCTTCGGCTTCAGGCCGTGCCAAGCCGTTGCCGCGCTAAGTAACTTAGTGAGAACGCCCTCGAACCCCGTGCGAGCCATGACTGGAGGCCGCCACGCTGGAGCAACGGGTGTCAATTAATGTACCGTCACCGTAATACCACAGCTATATAGCAAATTCACGGAATTGATTCAGATGTTTTTTACATCAAATGATGTCCCACAGTCACAGTACGCCACAAGTATTACCTTCGGTCTAAATGGGCTTATCAATAGCCACGCGATCCCCGCAGTACAAATGACGATAATTCGCCCCAACAATCCTAATTTATTTTTACGCGAGACAATTTCTTTTGGCTTTTCGGATTTGCAGTTGGGGCAGGTAGCCAAGGTTTTACCGAACGTTGCTATCGCTGCTTTGGCCATCAATACACCCCTTTAATCCAAATTTTTATTACGGTAATCCGAATAATTCTTAGGGTCAATCATTGAGTTACTTTTCAGAAACTATGCCGAATTTAGCTGAAATTTTCTCGGCGGTTTGGGCTTTGGCCCCACCTTAGACTCGCAGTCGTTGCGGACATGGGCAATTTTTTCGTCAAGTTGTGCACCCATTATTGCCGTCCGGCTTCCAGCCCCAGATAAGCGAAGTTCTTCGCTAAATCCCAGCCGCACCTGTCTCAAACTCTCTGACGATTTACACCTATTGCGCATCCAACGACTGGCTAACCAGCCCCAGCACCTGGTTCACATTGTAGTTTGCATAATATTTAGATGCCATTCCTTGAGGTAGGCTGCCGACCCAATTGGAATTCTCAACATCGCCAGATTTAAGTCTCATGACCCGCTCACCCGAGGAATTTAAAATGGATTTATATAGTCCCATCCTAACGACAATAATATTTCGAGGGACATCCACGGCAATCGTTTGGCCGTCATACCCGACAGCGACGATAAAGCGACGTCCGACGCTATCGGTATTAATCCAGAACTGTGAAGCGTAAGTGGTACCGGGCGTAATTGAGGCTTGCACTATGGCGTCAACAAAAGCTCGTGAAACAACCTGCTGGTTTAACGCCATGCCCCGGTTAAGCACCAGTTCGCCCAGTCTGGCGAAGTCTCGGGGTGTGGCATCGATGCAGCAATATCCGAGTACATTGCCACCTTGAGGCTGGGAGTTGTCCTTCCACCAGTAGGCTTTCATACCAATCTTGCTGAACAGACTGTCCTGTGCCCATTTCAAATAGTCTTCCGAACGACGATGGGCGAGCGCCTTGGCCAGGACCATGGTGTCACAGTTCGAATAGAGAAAGGATTGGCCTGGATAGGGGGTGCGCCCCTCATTCCACCAACCGTAGTTGATGCCAGCCTTGGCCTTGGGTCGGGTCACACACAGCGTCATTTGATCGTCGGCATAGACTAAATCACCGCCCGCTGTGGCGGTTCCAAGACATTCCTGTAACTGAGTGGTTCCTGTTTTTGAGCAAATCGGGACTAACCCTGATCGCATATCAAGTACGTCTTGAAGTGTAATGGATGCTCTTTCATCCGTGGCCCAGTCGCTAAGATAGAGTGCAACCTGGCTCTGTGGTGAGGTTATGGCACCCTGCTCAATGGCAATACCAAACAGCATGGAGGTAAAGGATTTGGCGACCGACCAAGAGGTCGCAAGGCTATTTTTGTCGCGAGTTCCGTATTTTTCAATAATTGAGCTTTTGGACATCTGTGGATTGGAATTACCAATCGTTTCGGCCTCTAGATCGGAGATACCTCGATATCGCTCAAATACAATATTGCCGTTGCGGATCACTAAAAAGGCCTGCCCAAAGGTTCCGTCGCGCAGCGCCAGGTCTGCAGCCTCCTCTAGCTTCTGTCCCGACATGCCCTGACTGTCCGGTCTGGCTTCGGGCCAAGCACGAGAAGCGCCTGGAGACCCGCCCGTACCAGTACTGGTTGGCGGCACAGGCGCGACAACCGAGACATTTGAAAGCTGATCTGAGCCACCGCCACCCCCGCTGCAAGCGGTTATGAAGGCCAATATGAGAGCCACTACGCTAAGCTTTAAGCCGTCTACCGACATCTAAATCCCCGGAGATTGGCTTCTATGCGGGGCAGGCTTGGGCACCCACGCAAAGTGTCCCTCGGCGACCACGTCAGTGGCTCCAAGCCAGAGGTACTTTGCGCGCCCGCCATTATTGGCCGTGGGCGCCGACGATATCAGGCTGGTATCGGCCAGTGCCGCCTGGATGATCGCGTTGTTTTCCGAGGCCGACGTGATCGCGGCCAGATGGCCGCCCTGGGCCTGAGCATACGTCGACGCGTCCTGCCAAGTGCGGGGCGCCGCAACGAACTCGTAGGTATGGCCCTCAAAGAAGAAACGCGCCATCTGGCCCCCTCGGCTCAACCGCAAATTCTGTTGATCTCCGCACGTCGCCCGGAGCAAGCGCGCAGATGCGCGCCAGACGACGCATGCGAGCCGAGGGCCGGAAATGGCGAATAGTCGGTCGGCGGATCAGATGGCGCAGGAGATTCAAGGTATCGTAGAGCGGGGCGCGAGGGGCTGCGAACTTCCGCTAAGGGTCCAGCCTGTGCAATAACTCTCGGCGGTCAAAATCGAACGCAACGCCTTGCCTCACAGGCGCCCTTTTTCGGTCAGGCCTTGCGCCCGCCTTCAGTGGCGGAGCGATGCTGCGGATTTCCTAGAGCGCGAACACCTTGCGTGCATTCTCGCCCAGCACCGCAGCCTGGCGCTCCGGTGACAGACCCGCCAGGGACTGCCGGATAAGCTTCGGAGCCTCCAGCGTGGAGTCGATATGGGGATAGTCGCTGCCCCACAGGATCTTGTCCTCGCCCACGAGATCCAACATGGCCCCGATCGTCCGTTCTTCGGGCTCGGCGACAAACCAGCAGTTGCGCCGGATGTAGTCGCTGGGCTTGAGGGGCAAGGGGGTGGGCAGCAGAGCCCGCAGGATGTCGAACTTCTCGTCCAGGCGGTCCATGAGGTAGGCGGCGTAGCCGCATCCGGCCTCGACACTGACCATCTTCAGGCGCGGGAAACGCTCGAACAGGCCGTCAGTGACCATCGCGGCCATGGCCGGGATCAGCTGTCCGGTCGCCCCCATCCCGAACGAGAAGACCGTCCCCGGCTTCGTCGCATGCCATGAGCCGAAGCTGCCCGACGCACCGCTGAACCGGACCACCACATGCAGGCAGGCCGGGATGCCGGCCTCTTCGCACAGCCGCCAGATCGGATCGAAATGCGCTTCGCCGGGTCGGCGGTCGTCGATGACCTCCGGCGGCACGAACAGGCCCTTGAAGCCGGCCCGAATGCAGGTCGCGAGTTCGGCGGCGGCGGTCTCGATGTCGCGCCAGTTTATGGTGGCGATCGGCGCGACGCGGCCGGGTGCGCCCTGGTGGAACTCCATCTGCCATCGGTTGTAGGCGCGGCAATAGGCCGAGGCCAAGGCGACATCCTCGGTTGGAAAGGGAAGGATGCCGATAGTCGGGAAAAGCACACCCACATCGACGGCCCAGGCGTCCAATAGCGCCGTGCGGGCTTGGGGTTCGTAGCTCGCGGGCTCACAGCCATCGGCATAGCTAAGGCCCGATGTGAACAGGTCCCCGCGATCCCGGTGTGCGCCGCCGAGTCCGGCCAGCACGCCTGACAGGACGGACTCCTCGCCGATGATCAGATGCTCGATCCCCTCGCGGCGTTCGATCCGAATCGCGCGGTCGCGAAACTCACGCTCCAGATAGCGCTGCCACAGGTCCGCAGGCTCCATAACGTGGGAATCGCAGTCCACGACGAAGGACATCTGACCACCTGCGACTGTTCCTTGGGGCCTGATGTGGGGGCGCGCCATCACAGACTGTCAAGCCTCGACCGCGTCTCGAGCCGACCTGGGCGACCGACACCAGGATCACGATCGCCGTGAGATGGCCGTTTCAAATGGCATCGGGGACGTCCGCGACGGGTCGAGGGCGGCTCTCAGCCCGGCGCCCGGAATCAGACATTCCGGCTCGGCTTCGGATAGCGGGCCCTCCCAGACGCCGTTCGGGGGGAGCGGTCCCTCCTCAGCCGACAAAGTCTTCGCGGATTGTCCGCCGGGCCAGCCAGAAGCAGGCGAAGGCGAGCGGCCAGAGGGCTGTGGTGGCGACCAGCGCCCAGCGGACCCCTTCGGCCGGCCCCAGGTCCAGACCGTTGTTGAAATAGTCGGACACGGCTCCGACGCCGAGCGGTCCGAAGCCTCCGACGAAGACGATCAGGAAGATCAGTACGGCCGCGCTCGTTGCGCGCATGCGCGGCGGCGCCACCGACTGGCCGATGCTGAACACCGGGCCCCACCAAAGGGCGCCCAGGAAGGCGGAGACGGTCATCAGCGCCAGGGCCAGCACGGTCGATTCAACTGTGAATTGGGCAAGACGGAACGGAATTGCCAACAGCGCCGCAATGGCAGGCGCGATCGTATAGTTGCGCAGGTCCCGCGCGCCGTATCGGTCCGTAAGCCAGCCGCTGCACCAGATGCCGACCCCCCCGGCGACATGGGTGAGGCCCATCGCCAAGCCGAGGAATCCCACCGATTTCAGGCCCAGGCTCTGGGCCAACTGGCCCACTTCGGCGGTGTGGTTACGCAGGAAGAAGGAGGCCGTGAACGGGGCCCCAACGCCGAGGTTGATGAGGGTCGCTCCGGCTCCCGCGAGCCAGAAGGTTGGCCTCCGTAGCAGATAGGCCATGGCCTGGCCGAAGGAGGCTGCCGACGCCGCGGCCGCCGTCGCGTGCTGGGCCAGGATCCGGCGGGGCTCTTTCAGGGTGAAGAACGCCAGGACGCCGAACACCAGGCCGGGCAGGCCGGCCACCACGAAGGCGACGCGCCAGCCGTAAGCGTCATACACCAGCCCCCCCATCACCAGGCCCAGGAGTGTCCCGACAGAGGACCCGATGGAATAGAAGGCGAGCGCCGAGGCGCGTTTCTCCAGCGGATGATAGTCGACGATCAGCGAGTGGGATGGCGCCGCGCAACCGGCCTCGCCCACGCCGACACCGACGCGGAATAACAGGATCTGCCAGAAATTTCCGGCGGTCGCGCAGAGCAGGGTGAACCCGCTCCAGGTCACCGCCGCGGCGCTGATGATGCGCGGCCGGTGGCTGCGCTCGGCCAGTCGCGCGATCGGGACCCCCAGGAAGGTGTACAGGACCGCGAACGCCAGTCCGGCCAGCAGCCCGACCTGCCAGTCGGCCAGGTTCAGCTCGCGCTTGATCGGCTCGGCGAGGATCCCGATGATCTGCCGGTCGATGTAGTTGACGGCATAGATGCCCAGGAGCAACCACATGGCATAGCGCGTATAGGCCTTGGAATAGGGTGCCCCGGCCGGCGCGGCCGGCGCAATCGGCGCAGACGCTGTCGCGAAGTCCTCTTCTACAGCGTCTGTCATGCGGCCCCCCAGCCGGGCGCGGCGAGCCCCGATCACTAGGGTCGCAAAACAGAGATAGCGCAATGCTGCTGGTTCAGCTTCACACGCCGTGAGAACAGGTTGCCGCGCAACGCACAACGCTCGAGGGTCTCGTCCTGGCGGAAGGCAAGAGCCCCGACGGGGCGCAATCTGGGTCCGCTTCGGGTCGGGCGCGGCTAGCGGATCACCCGCTGAAACCGGACCTCACCAATGGCTGAGACGGGGGGAAAGCTGACATAGCGCCAGACCCTACCCAGGCGCAGAAACGCCGCCGATCCTGCGACCGGCGGCGCATGGCTATCAGGCGTCGTATGCTAGGCGACCACGAGCTTTCGGCGGCGGATGCTTGAGCCGGCAGCGCCGAAGCCGATGATCATCATCGCCCAGGTCGCGGGCTCCGGCACAACGCCCGAGGAAGGAGGTGCTGTCATCGTGACCCCGACATTGTCCAGACCTACGCCGAGGTTGCTCGAAGTCACGGATTGGCTGGCGTAGAAGGCGACGTTGGTGGCTGCACCGGTGCCGATAAAGCTGTGGCTGAAGGTTTGATAGTCCGAACCGGCTGTCGACAGGCTCAGGATGTTCTGGAAGCTGCCGGCCTGAACGCCGTTGACGAACAACTCGACGGTCGCATTGCCGAAACTGGTAGTGCCTACGAAAAATGCGCCGACGTCGAATGTGACGGCGTAGGTGGCTCCGGCCTGGGTCGCGAAGTTGTCCGAACGCACGCCCGCACCGCGGCCAACGTTGCCGGTCAGGTCCACGAACTGTGCGCCCTCGGATGACAGCACGCCGAGGCCGCCAAAGGCACTGTTGTTGACCAATGAGACGGTACTATCGCCGCCGGGTAACCCCACCACCGTGAAGCCGGTGATCGCCGTACTTCCCGCCGAGTAGTCGGTAACGGTGACCGGCGGTTGTTCAAACCCCCCGTTAGTCAGCAGGTTGGTTGCGGCGCTGGCGGCGCCGAATGCGCCGAGACCGGCTCCAAAGGCGGCGACCGCAGCGAGGCGACCGAGGCTCGGGGTATTCATTTCGCAACTCCGGATCATTTGGTCGGTGTCGTACCCCATGCCCCTGATCCAAAGTCTGGTGAGGGTACAATGCTCCGCACAGGCGCCCTCATTCCAAGAATGGCAATCGACTTCGCCTCTCAGGAGACTCAGTGCTTTCCTTATGGCTGCATATCGTTTCAATCCGAGTGGCTATTGGAACGCTCCTTAGGACCGCCCTGGGTCGGGCGCGGCTAGCGGATCACCCGCTGAAACCCGACGTTCGACCATCGCGCCCGGAACCGGACCTCACCAATGGCTGAGACGGGGGGTTACCCGAACAGAATTTCGGTGACGGTGCATTGAATTGGCGCCTGACTTAGGTCTGGACTGACCGCAGCGGCGGATTGAATGCACCGTCACCGAAATCGGGGCGCCGAAATCGGGGACCCATTCCTCCGCAACAATAGGCCTCCCGGAAGCGCCCGCAGCGTCGATACGGCGGCTCGTCACCGCCTTCCGCGCGGCGGAACGATGGGCGCCCCGGACAAGCCGGGGGATGACGAGGTAATATTTCAATACCTTGGTTGAGTTTCGACCCTTGGGCCGGCTCCGATCCGCGATGAGGTGTCGCGTGATGCCTGGCGTCTGTTAAACCGAGAGCATCGTTCGCCCGCACCCGGAGACCGCCATGTCAGAACCTCGTCTCGACCGCCGCCTGCTGCTCGGCGGCATGGCCCTGGCCGGCGCAGCCATCGCCTCACCGGCCGCCGCCCAGGCCCCCGCGCCCGCGGCCGGACCGACGCCGCAACCGCTGCCCTTCGATCCCAAGGCGGTGCCCGGTCTCTCGGAGAAGCTGCTCGTCAGCCACCACGACAACAACTACGTCGGCGCCGTGAAGCGGCTGGGCGCGATCCGCGCGGAGTTCGGCAAGCTCGACCTGGCCACCGCCCCCGTCTTCGCCATCAATGGCCTGAAGCGCGAGGAACTGATCGCCTGGAACTCGATGATCCTGCACGAGGTCTATTTCGCCGGCTTCGTCGCGGCCGAGGCGCCGAGCGCCGGGCTGGCCAAGGCCCTCGAGCGTGACTTCGGCAGCGTGGACCGTTGGGCGGCCGAGTTCTCCGCCATGGGCAAGGCGCTGGGGGGCGGTTCCGGCTGGGTGCTGCTGACCTGGAGCCCGCACGATGGCCGGCTGGTCAATACCTGGGCCTCCGATCACACCCAGACCCTGGCGGGCGGAACCCCGATCCTGGCGCTCGACATGTATGAGCACGCCTACCACATGGACTATGGCTCCAAGGCCGGCGACTACGTGAACGCCTTCATGAAGGCGGTGTCGTGGAAGAACGCCAACCAGGCCTTCCGCAGGGCGACGGCGGCCTGAGCTCGTGGAAAGAATCTGACGCCCGGCGCCCCTGCGGCCATGGACCGGCTGGACCGTGGATTGCCGCATCGCCACATGGCCATGAGCGGACATTCCCAACGGGTGAGATGGGGGGATTGCGGACATCGTCTGGGGGCGCCCAAACGGGTATCGGTTACTTAGGGCTAAGATCTTACTCTAGGTATTCCTCCCAACTATCTTCGTTGCGCGCGGGTTCCTACAAGCAACCGCATGGGTTCGAAATCGGTCGGGCAACCTTCAAATACTCTCCGCGTGCTAGAGCAGTTCGCCGAAGTCGGCCCGTCCCTTTGCCCGTCAGCATCGCTTCCTGGCGGAGAAATATCGAAGCCAAAGCCGCCCTTCGGCGGGGAGGTGAGTCCCTGGCTCGATCGCATCGTCACGCTCGCGTCCAACCTGATTGTGCAGACAGATCCAGAAGGTCGGATAACGTGGGTAAATTCCGCATTTGAGGCCCTGACGGGATACTCAGCCGCCGAAGCAAGAGGCCAGAGCCCTGGCAGCTTGCTGCAATTCGAAGAGACCGATCAGACGGTTGTCGCGGCGATCAGATCGGCCCTTGAGAGTCGCTCGCCGATCAAGACCCAGATCCTGAATCGCTCGAAGGACGGCCGCCGCTACTGGCTGGACCTCGAAATTCGGCCCGTCTTTGACGCCGGAGGGGCCCTCGAGGGCTTTCTAGCGATCGAAACGGATGTGTCGGAGATCATGAACGCCAAGGCGCATGCGCGGGAGGCGGAAGCGGCGACGCTCGCCCAAGGAGAGTTCCTGGCGAACATGAGCCACGAACTCCGCACGCCCATGAACGGCGTGATTGGCATGCTCAATCTGTTGATGAAGACGGGCCTCGATGCGGAGCAGACGCTCCGCGCCTCCGTCGCGCTCAGTTCAGCGCAAAACCTGCTCGTGGTCCTGAATGACGTCCTCGATTTCTCCAAAATCGAGAGCGGCCAAGTCAGTCTGGAGACGATCGCCTTCAGGCCGGGCCCCCTCATTGAAGAGGTGGGCCTCCTGTTGTCACATCGGGCTGAGGAAAAGGACCTCCGGCTGCATTGGACCGTTGCCCGGGACGTGCCGACCTGGGTGAGCGGCGACCCCACGCGGATTCGCCAGGTTCTCATCAACCTCGTCGGCAACGCCATAAAATTTACTGACTATGGCAACGTCGCCATTGACGTCAGCTACGGCGCGTTGGGTGACGAAAGCCAGCTGAGGTTCGAGGTCCGGGACACCGGCATCGGACTTAGCAAGGATGCGCACGACAAGATCTTCAAACGGTTTGTCCAGGCGGACGCCACCACGACGCGCAGGTTTGGCGGTACCGGCCTGGGGCTCGTCATAAGCAAGAACCTGGTCCATCTCATGGGCGGCGAGATCGGCGTCCGCAGCGCGCCAGGATCGGGGAGCACCTTCTGGTTCTCCGTGAACGCGCCGCTGGCCGAAGCTGCAAACGCCAAGGACGGGGTCGTCTCAGGAGAACCCATCTTTGCGCGGCCGCTTCGAATCCTGGTGGCCGATGACCACCCCGTAAACCGCATGATCGTGCAGATGTTCCTGGGGCCTGGGGGGCACGACGTCACGCTCGTCGTAGATGGGGCACAAGCTGTTGAAGCGATGGTCCATAAGATGTTCGACGTCGTGTTGATGGACATTCAAATGCCGGTCATGGACGGCCTGACCGCGACCCAGCAGATCCGCGCGATGGCGCAACCGCAATGTAACGTACCGATCATCGCACTGACCGCGAATGCGATGCCTGGCGACCGCGAACGGTATCTTGCTGCAGGAATGAACGACTGCATCACGAAACCCATTGATCAAGAGGCGTTCCTCGAAACGCTCGAGCGGGTTAGCCGCACGGGAAACAGCCATGTCCTTCGATGACGCCGACATTCATTCCCTACATCGCCTTGTGTATTTCAGTCGCGCAACGGTCAATGCGGCCGACGAGCTAGCTCCAATAATGGATTCAATTCTTGCAGCCGCAGTTGCCCGAAACGCCAGGCGCGGCGTATCCGGAGTGCTTCTCGCATGTGACAAGTGGTTTCTTCAGGCCTTGGAAGGCGATCGGCTCAGGGTTGGCGAGATTTATTACTTGATCTCCCAAGATGCCCGGCACCGGGACCTGCGCATCATCAAGGCTGGACCCATCGAGCGGCGTGATTTTAAAGAATGGGGCATGTGTGGCCGTACCCTTTCACCGACGGATGACGCGATTGTAAGTACGCTGGAATCGCGCAAATCTTTTGATCCAGCCGATCTTTCCCCACAAGGGGCGTTAAAGCTGTTGGAAACTGTCAGAAACTATAAGATCAGGGCCCTACGTTCGGCTTTTCGGTGACAGTGCATTTAATTGGCGACTGACGTGGGTCGGCGACGACCGCAGCGGCCAATTTAATGCACCGTCACCGCAATCCCAGCGGGACGCCCAGGGCCACCGGGAACCTGGCGATGCGACGCGAGAGGTCCCGCCCCGCACCCGACATCACGCCGCCAAGCCTGACCCTGTCGCGAACCCGGTCGCGAGATAGTAGAGCACCCCCGCCGCCGCACAGGCCAGCAGCAGCGGGATCACGCCGACCTTGAACCGAAACGCCGCCACGGCGGCGGCGAGGGACAGGATCAGGCCGGGCAGGTTGACGCTGGCCAGCATCGGCACATCGAGGCGGAGCGGCCCGACGCTGAAGGCGCGCACGTCACCAAACAGCACATGCAGGCCGAACCACAGCGCGAGGTTCAGGATCACCCCCACCACCGCCGCCGTGATCGCCGCCAGCGCCGCGTTCAGGGCCTTGGCGCCGCGCAACGCCTCGACGAAGGGCGCGCCCAGGAAGATCCACAGGAAGCATGGCGTGAAGGTCACCCAGGTGGTCAGCACGCCGCCCAGCACGCCGGCCAGCAATGGGTTCAGGCTGCCGGCCTCCCGATAGGCGGCCATGAAGCCCACGAACTGGGTGACGATGATCAGCGGCCCGGGCGTCGTCTCGGCCATGCCCAGCCCGTCCAGCATCTCGCCGGGCCGGAGCCAGCCATAGGTCTGGACGGCCTCCTGCGCCACATAGGCCAGTACGGCATAGGCGCCGCCGAAGGTGACCACCGCCATCTTGGAGAAGAACACGGCGATCTTGGCGAAGGGGCTGTCCCAGCCCAGCGTCAGGCCCAGGGCCAGGACCGGAACCGCCCAGAGCACGAACAGCACGCCGCCGATGCGGAGCGCCCAGCTCAGGTTGGGCCGGGCGTGGTCGGGGGTCTCCTCGCCCAGCAGCGTCTCGGCGTCCGGGACCTCGTGGGCTGCCTTCGGGCCGTGGCCGCCACCGGCCGTGAACGCGGCTATGCCGGCGCGCGATCCGGCATAGCCGATCAGGCCGGCGGCCAGGATGATCACCGGAAACGGCACGTGCAGGGCGTAGATCGCCACGAACGCGGCGCCCGCCAACCCGATCATGACCTTGTTCTTCAGCGCGCGGCCACCAACCCGGATCACCGCCTGCACCACAACCACGAGCACGGCGGCCTTCAGCCCGAAGAACAGCGCCGCGACCGGGCCCAGCGTCCCGAACAGGGCGTAGAGGATGCTCAGGCCCATGATGGCCAGGAAGCCCGGCAGCACGAACAGCGCGCCGGCCATCAGGCCGCCGGCCGTGCGGTTCATCAGCCAGCCGATGTAGATGGCGAGCTGCTGCGCCTCCGGCCCGGGCAGCAGCATGCAGTAGTTGAGGGCGTGCAGAAACCGCCGCTCCCCCAGCCACCGCTTTTCCTCCACCAGGATGCGATGCATCACGGCGATCTGGCCCGCCGGCCCGCCGAAGCTCAGCGCCGCCACCCGCGCCCAGACCTTGAAGGCCTCGCCGAACGGAACGGCGTCACCGGGCCTTGCCGTCGTCATCGAGGCGCGCAGCCGGACGACTGGCGGGCGCGCAGTTCGGCGACCAGGCGATCGACGTCGGACGCCAGCGCCGCCCTGGCGGCGGGATAATCCTCGTTCCACGACGGGATGTCCCAGGCCCGCGCCGAAGGCAGCGCCTTGGCGGCCCCGTCGAAGGCGATCACGATATCGGCCGCCGCCACGTCACCCTCCGACAGCGGCCGGGCGGGCTCGGCCGCCGGATCGATCCCGTCGGCCTTGAGGTTGGCGGCGAGGCTTGGCGACACATGGTCCTCGATCTTGAGGCCCCGCGACCGGACGCGCACCTGCACGCCGGCCTTG
>CALQQB010000081.1 GCA_943332615.1 Phenylobacterium deserti | reverse complement strand
GCCGCACCCGCGCCTCCAGGTCCACATACGAGAACAACGATCCCGTCCGCTCGTCCGAACCACGCATCAAACCACCTCAGGCGACCTCTCACCCAGAGTGAATCATGCCGAGTCCTGCGCCGCTACGGACTTCTTCAACAGCCTGCTAGCTCTTTCTCTCCGAGCAACCGACGCCCCGGAGGCCCCGCCGCGTCGAGCCCGTCCAGGATGTCTCGCGCGGTCTTCCAGACTGCACCGTCCGGCGTGACGATCACCGGCACATGCAGGCCACCCTTCGCCGGCAACGTCGCCAGCACATGGAACCCCAGGACGTGGGCCTCTTCCCGAAAGGCGAGGCCCTGGCGTTCGAATAGCCACCGGGTCAGTTCGACCATGGGGCTGATCCGCGCCGAGATGAGGCGGTACACGGTCGTCGAGGCCATGCTCAGTCCCCGCTGTGCTCAATCGGGGGTTCACTGTTCACAACTCGACAAGGCCCACAACAACCTTCACGATCATCGGGCAATCCTGGTTCAGGGAGGGGCTGACCGGGGCGGTCTGGAAGATGTTCGCATCGCCCGGGCGTGCCCCTCCCGGATCGCCTGACCGTCCGGCTGGGAGCTTCCCGATGAGCCATGCCCTTGTCACCATCACCGCCCCAATCGATGTCGTGCGCCTTCCCGAGGCGCTGGCCCTGATCCAGGCGCTGGACAATCCGGCCAGTCCGGCGATCGCCGAGGCCCTCGACCGGCTGGAGGGTGACGACGGCGTTCACTTCACCAGCCTGCACGCCGTCCCGCCCGAGGACGCCAAGAGTGGCCGCGGCCACCTGGTGTTCGAGTTTTCCGCCGACGGGACCGAGGATGCGGCCATCGAGCGGATCGCGCAGCGCATCGGCCACGGACTGAGCCCGGTCTTCGCGTGCGCCCAGGACTGGCGCGGCGGAAGCCTCGCCGGCTATCTGAAGGCCCACAAGGTGCGCATCGGCCAGGGCTGGTTCGGCGAGGCGGGCCTGGTGTTCGCCGGCACGCCCGGCATGAGCGTCGGCCGCATCCGCCGCGAGGCGAAGCTGGCCGGGTTCCTGGCCGGCCTGGTTGAGGGCCAGTCGGCGGGCGTTCCGGCGCTGGAGCGGCTGGAGGTCGTACGCAGGACCGTGCGGGAGAACCCCGACTACGCCTGGGGCCTCGGCGTCCCCACCGCGTTGCCGAGACAGCCGCACCTGCCGACCTTGACCCTGGTGTGGCAACTCGTCGTCTCATTCGCCGCCACCTACCTCTGGCCGCTGCTGATTCCCTTCCTGGTCGTGCTGGCCTTCGGCGCCGTCCATGTCTGGGCGGCGGCCATGGCGATCCTCACCGAGCCCGTGGCCCTGTGGCTGAAGGCCTGGAACATCGTCCAAGGCCTGTGGCACGCCCTCCTGTGGGCCTTGGCCGCCATCACCGCCTTCGCCGTACCCATGCTGGCGCTGGCCGCGGTGCTCTACATCAGCCTGCGCACGAAAGAGGCCAGCGACGGGACGTCCGACGTGGCGCCCCGGCGCGACGTGCTCCTCGAGATGGTCAAGCGCGAGAACCACTACGTCCAGAACCACATGATCTCGGTGACCCTGCGCAAGCCCGGATTCACCCGGATGGTGACGCTGAAGCTGGCGTTCTGGCTGATCCTGGCGCTGGCGGCGCGGACCTTCCGCCCCGGCTTTCTGGCGAACATCGGCACCATCCATTTCGCCCGCTGGGTGACGATTCCCGGCACGCGGCAGGTGGTGTTTTTCTCCAACTTCGGCGGCAGCTGGGAGAGCTACCTCGAAGACTTCATCACCAAGGCCCACGACGGGCTGACGGCGGTCTGGTCCAACACCGTGGGCTTCCCGCGCGCTGAGAACCTGTTCCAGAAGGGCGCCACCGACGGCGAGCGGTTCAAGCGCTTCGCCCGCCAGAGCATGTTGCCCACGCCGTTCTGGTACTGCGCCTATCCCACCGTCTCCAGCGCCAACATCCGCACCAACGCCGCGCTCCGGGTCGGGCTGGCGGCGGCGGCGACCGACGAGGAGGCCAAGACCTGGCTGGCCCTGTTCGGCTCGGCCTCACGGCCCGTGGCCAAGCTGGAGAGCAACCAGATTCAGAGCCTGGTATTCGGGGGCTTGAGCTTCATGCCGCACGGCCAGCTGCTGCTGGCTGATTTCGCCGCCACCGGTGCGCCCACCCGCGACTGGCTGCGCGCCATTCTGCCGGAGGTGGCCTTCGACGACGGCCGTCGGCTGGGCCGTGACGCCGTGGTCACCCTGGCGCTGGGCCCCGGCGCCATGGCCAAGGCCGGCCTGTCGGACACCACGCTGGACACCTTCCCACCCGCCTATCTGGAAGGCATGCGCCAGGACGGCCGCGCCCGCATCCTCGGCGACCGCGCCGACGAACTCACCTGGTGGCAGTCCGGCTACGACGCCGCCATCCTGGTGTACGGCAAGAACGACACGGCGGTGGCCCAGCTCAGCGCCAAGATCACCAAGCTGCTGGCCACCCACGGCCACGGCGCGCCGCATGCGGTGAAGCTGATCCCAGTCGATGCCAAGGCCTCGAAGCGCCTGGAGCCGTTCGGCTTCGTGGACGGTACGTCGCAGCCGGTGATCCGCGGCACCTACCGCGGCCTGCGTTCGCCCGATCCGATCCACCTGGTGGAGCCTGGAGAGTTCATCCTGGGCTATCCGGACAATCGCGGAAACCTGCCGCCCGGGCCTGAGCTGCCGGCGACCGAGGACCCGCAGAACCGCCTGCCAATCCGCTGCGACAGCGACGCCGGCTTCGGCGGCAACGCCGCCAATTCCCCGCGCGATGTGGCCCGCAATGGCTCGTTCCTGGTGATCCGCCAGCTGGAGCAGGACGCCAAGGCCTTCTGGAACTACTGCGAGGCTGAGTCCAAGCGGCTGAAGTCACGCCTGGGCGAGCCCTATGACATCACCCCGGAGTTCATCGGCGCCAAGCTGGTCGGCCGCTGGCCCGACGGCTCGTCGCTGGTGCGCAACCCGTACCGCCAGTTCACTGACGAGAAGCTGCAGAACCCCACCGGTCGCCCGGCCGCCAACCCGGACGGCGCGCCGGCGGTCCACGCCGCGCCCGCCAACGTCGCCAATGGCGCCGCCGACAACGATTTCCTGTTCGGGACGGAGGACCCGGAGGGTGTCCGCTGCCCGTTCGGCGCCCACATCCGCCGCGCCAACCCGCGCGACAGCCTGGACCCCGGTTCGCAGGACCAGATCGACATCTCCAACCGCCACCGCATCCTGCGCGTCGGCCGCGGCTATGTCCCCGAGGCGGGGCAGAACCCGGGGCTGATGTTCATGTGCCTGAACGGCGACCTGGAACGGCAGTTCGAATTCGTCCAGCAGACCTGGATGGGCAGCGAGACCTTCCACGGCCTGGCTGGCGAACGCGATCCCCTGGCCGGCGTCCGCGAAGGCTGCCCGGTCGGCTACACGGTGCCGACGCGCGATGGGCCGGTGCGGCTGTCGCCGATGGCGCGGTTCGTGACGCCGAGGGGCGGGGGATACTTCTTCCTGCCGGGACGCCGCCTGCTGGAGTTCCTGGGGTCGTAGGACCGGCCGGCGCCTGGTCCTTCGAAAGGGCCTAGGATCGACGGCGTGGAACCAGCTAGACAGTCAGTCAGAGTTCGGGAGCGAAGCGTGTCGGACAAGAGAGCCGTCGCCGCCGTCAGGGCCGCCCTCGCGCGGGGCGACCTGCTCTCCGCCTATGACCTGGCCCGCCAAAAGCACGACGGCGACAGTCCGAACCTGGATTATCTCGAAGTCCTGACCTTGGCCCGCCTGGGCGACAACGCGCGCGCGCTCAGGCTCTACGAAGGCTATGGGCTAGGCGCTCGCGAGGACGTCGATGCCCTGGCGCTGCGGGCGCGCCTTCTGAAGGACGCCGGATTCAGCGGACGGGGCGGGCCGGACATGGCCATGCTGCGGGAAGCGTGCACGCTCTACGCCTCGGTCTACCGCCGGACCCGCGACGCCTATCCGGCGATCAACGTCGCCACCCTGGCCCTGATCGTCGGGCGCGCCCGGCTGGCGGCGCAGATGGCGCGCGCCGCCGCACGGCAGGCCGCTGCCGATCCAGAACCCGGCTACTACACGCTCGCGACCCTGGCCGAGGCGCGGCTGGTGCTGGGCGACATGATCGGCGCCCGCGTCGCGTTGCAGGGCGCGATGGCCGCCGCTGACGTCGATGTCGGCAAACGCTCCACCACCGTGCTCCAGCTGCAGCGTCTGCTGCACGCGACCGGTGGCGGCGTCGAGGCCGAGGCGATCCTCGACCTGATCCGGCCCCCGAGCGTGGCCACCTATCGGGGCCACATCTTCCTGGGTGACCCGGCGATGGAACAGCGGCTCGCCGCGAAGGTCCGCGCCGCGCTGGATGCGGAAAACGTGGGCTTCGCCTACGGATCGCTGGCGGCTGGCAGCGACATCCTGGTCGCCGAACAGCTTCTGGCCATGGGCGCGGAGCTTCACGTCGTGCTCCCCGTGACCGAGGCCGACTTCCTGGCCCAGTCGGTGGCGCCGGCGGGCGAGGCCTGGCTCAACCGCTATGCCGCCTGCCGCGCGGCGGCGACCTCTGTGACCTTTGCCAGCAGCATGAGCCATGTGGGCGGGCAGGGGCAGTTCGCCTATGGCTCCACCGTCGCCATGGGCATGGCCCGCCTGCGCGCGCGTCATCTGAACAGCGGCGCCTTGCAGCTGGCCCTTCTGGAGGCAAACGCCGGCTCCGGACCGGCGCGGTCTGACGTCGTGGCCTGGAATGCGACTGGCGGCCGCTCGCTGGTGATCGAGACGGAACCCCTGGCGCGCCCGACGATGCCGCATCGGACCATGACCACGGATGTGGCGCGCGGGACCTACGGCTTGATGTTCACCGATTTTCCCGGGTTCGCGCGGCTCGACGAGCGCGTGCTGCCGCTGTTCCAGGAGGAAGTCATGGCCCGGGCCGCCGCCTCGCTACGGCGTCACTCGGCCTCCATCCTGCACAAGAACACCTGGGGCGATGCGCTGTACGTGGTGTTCAACGACGTCTTGTCGGGGGCTGAAGCCGCCTTGGATCTCTGTGACGGGTTCCGCGATGTCGACACGCAGAAGCTGGGCCTGCGACAGGGTCAGGCGATGCGGATCGCCCTGCATTACGGCCCGACCTATCACGGCCTCGAGCCGGTGACCGAGAGGACCACCTTCTACGGCTCCGAGGTCGCGCGCGCGGCGCGGATCGAGCCGGTGACACCGCCCGGCAGTGTCTATGTCACCGAGCCGTTCGCCGCCATCCTGGAGATGGAGCCGTCCCATGACTTCGCCTGTGACTATGTCGGCCAGGTCGAACTGCCGAAGGGCTACGGAACCTTCCCGCTCTACCGCCTGCGGCGGGGTTAGCCCGCGGGGTTAACCGGCGGTTTTGGCTCCCATTGGCGGTGGAAGGGAGCCTGAAGGCGGGCTCTCGCCCGGCCGGACTGTCTAGGCCATCAAGCTACCTTCCGCAGATCCCGGGCGCGAACATCGGCGCGAACCGGTTCCACCACACCCGCATCATCTGATGGCAGACGTCGATGCCGCCCCCCAAACGCCAGGTCTTCGGCACACCTGAAGCGACCGCGGGAAACCCACCTGCTGCATCACCACCATCCGGATCACCTCCGGACAGGAAACAAATCCGCGGAACGGGTTTTGGGGCTTGGGATGGCGGGCGATCGGAGGCGTCTGTCACCGCCGAACCGCCGCGATGCGGTTCACCTGCCAAGACCCCCCGCCTGCCAAGACCGCCCACCTGCCAAGGCCTGGGGTCGAAATGTCAGCGCCGGTGGGTGTGGGCTCGCAGCCGATCGACCCGCTTCTTGCGCAAATGATCGCAGGTTTGGCCAGATGCGCATTGGATGATCGCCTGGAATTTCGGCATTAGGCCCGACAGCATCCCGAGAGCCTCCATCGGCGTGATCGCTCACCCATCCGTCGCCGTAGTCCCAACAACAGGGGATCGCAGATGGCGTCGTTTTTCAGTTGTGCGGACACCGTGGAATTTTCCAAGGAAATGCGCTCAGCCTATCAGCTGAAGAAATTGCGTGACGCCCAGACGAAGTATCTCGGCCTCCCCTATATGTAACGTATGGAGGAACCCGCGGCACTAAATATCGTATAATTTCTAATCTACTGTGATGCGTATTGTGTCGGAGGGTGACTGACGTGTTCTATTGGGTTTACGACTTATCACCTTTGCTAGCCGGGCCGATGTTTGCGATTGTATTTGCCTGCCTAACTTGGGCGACGTTATATATATTTCGCCGGTTTCTAAAGTCGATATTCCATAGAGACGCAAAAAATAACGAATTGGTGGGCTTAATGCTCTCCAATTTTTCAGTATTATACGCGTTGCTAGTCGGCCTTTTGGCGGTTGCTGCTTATCAGAATTTGACCGAAGTATCTACGCTTGTGAACAATGAAGCCTCAAGTCTGGGGGCGCTATACCGCGATGTGCAGGCCTATCCGCAGCCGACCAGGGGTATGCTTCAAAACGATTTGCGAGACTATACACGGTTTACGATAGATCGCGCCTGGCCCGATCAGCAACAAGGCATCATACCGACAGAGGGGACTCATCGAATGACGCGTTTCGCTGACGACCTTACTCATTTTATTCCATCTACAAAATCGGAAGAAATATTGCACGCCGAAGCGTATCGGCAGTTTAACCTATATCAAACCCTACAGTCATCTCGCATTGCCAATGTCTCGCTCGGGATTCCCTCGGTGTTCTGGGCCGTGGTTGTCGTCGGGTCGGCCATAACCATCCTGCTTCTGGCTATGCTCGATATCGGCATTGTTGCGCATGTTTGGATGTCTGGACTATTATCAGCTTTCCTTGGTCTGGTTATTTTTCTGATCGCATCAATGGATCATCCATTCCGTGGTTCTGTAAGCGTTAAAAGCGCGCCATTCGAGGATGTCTATCAAAGTATAATGGCCCCTGATGGGGCGATACTTCGATCCATGTCGATACTTCTCAGTGATTCTGAAAGATACGGCGAAGCAAGGATCGAGGGCTCTGACATTATTAACGGCAAGAAAGTACCCATTCTGTTCTTTGGAAACGTCCGAATGAACGGATTTATAGACATCGTAGATTCTGTCGCAAAGCGGGGCGGTGGTGTCGCGACGTTATTCGTTAAATCAGGTGACGATTACGTACGCGTTACAACGAATGTTAAAATGGGTGACGGTAACCGCGCTGTTGGAACATTACTTGCGGCCACTAGCCCCGCGATGAAGAAAGCGCGTGAAGGTAAGGCCTATTATGGTGAAGCGGATATTCTTAACAAGACCTACATTACTGGATATGAGCCGATAAAAAACAACAAATATGAAACCGTAGGATTGTTCTTTGTTGGATATTTGAAGCCTACATCTGTCACTCCGACGAATAAATGACGGGGCCCGCGTCTGCGGACACGGTGGCCGCCTCCGAAGCAATGCTCCGGGCCCAGGCTCATGACTCATTGAGGCCCAAGCCAGAAGATGGGGATGGTGGCGTCCGTCCAACGGCGACTCGTCTGCAATCTGGCGCACGTCGCCCAACCCTGAGCGACCGTCACCCCACCAGGGATCTCCACTCTGCCAGGGCAGCTGTGCGTCGAGTTCGATATTCCTGACAGCCGACCAGGCGGCGCGCCTCGTTGAAGTGGTTGTGGAACGACGCGGGGGTCGCGACGAATTTCTGAAAAGTCTTCATTCGTCGGAACCGCTGCACGGCCCGTTCGCGTCGTTGAAAAGGGGAGGTGGCTCGCGGCGCGCCCCGTTCACCCCGCATGCTGCGCGAATGAACGCAGGTTTGGCCAGATGCGCATTGGATCATTGCCTGGATTTTGAGCACTAAGAGGTTGAGTATCGCACTGGCTGGAGATCGAAAAATGGCTACCAAGAAGATTGAAGACGCGGCAGTTGAAGTTGAAACCGCCGTCACGTCGCATGACGCTGAGTCCGCCAAGGTCATCAGCACCTACTCCGCGATGGCGGCCGGTTTCGGCCTGGTCCCGTTCCCGATCATCGATGTCGTCGCGATTGCCGGCACCCAGTACAAGATGATCTCCGAACTGGCGGGCATCCACGGTGTGGACGCCTCCAAGGAGCGCATCAGGTCGGCGGTGATCTCGGTTCTCGGCGGTGGCGTTCCCACGCTGCTGAACGCCACCGTGCTTAGCTCGCTGGTCAAGAGCGTGCCGGTTGTCGGGACTTACCTCGGCCTGGCGCTGCTCCCGGCCATGGCGGGCGTGACCACCGCCGCGCTCGGCCGCGCCTTCGCCCAGCACTTCGAAGCTGGCGGCACCCTGCTGTCGATGGATGCGAAGGTGATCCGCGCCCACTTCCAGGCCGAGTTCGAGGCCCTGAAGGAAAAGGCGTCGAAGAAGCCGGCCGCCGCGGTCAACGACGCCGAACTGGTCGCCGCCTAGAGCATGACAGCCTGAAGCGGATACCGCTTCAGGCGCCCGTCACGCTCTAAATATATCAAAACGCGCCTGTTAGCCCGGTTCAGATGATCGCGTCTGAACCGGGCTGACTCTAGCCGGATCTCCCTGCGGGCTGCGCGGAACGCGCCGCCCGCATCTCCGTGCGGCTGTTCAATTATCCTGCGAGGCCAAATGACCGCCATGCTCCCGATCATTGTCTATGCGCTGCTGTGCCTGATGGTGACGGCGATGTCGTTCCGCGCACGCGGCGGCCCCCTGCTGTACCTCGTGCTCTCGGTTGCCCTGAGCCCTGTTGTCGGCCTGTTGGTCCTGTTCCTGGCCAACCCTGACTTCGCCCGTTCCCTGAGCAAGCCCAAGATCGAGGTCAGTATCAAGCCCCAGACCGAGGTCTGAGCTCGAACTCATGCTCTCCCCCCGCGAAAAGTCGAGGCCCCGCTTTGTCGGCAAGTTCTGGAGTGCCGCAGCCTCGCTGAGGGGCTTCCTGTTGCCGCGTCTCATTGGGCTGGTGCTTGTGGCGCTGGTGCTTACCGCCACGATCGTCTTCCTCAGCCCCTACATCTTCGTCCAGATCCCGGCAGGGCATGTCGGCGTGTTGTTTAGACCCTGGGCGGGGGGCACCGTTGTCTCGTCCGCCTTGCCTGAGGGGCGCAACTTTGTGCTGCCCTGGAACAACGTGGTAAAATACGACACCCGCGTTCAGGCATACACCCAAATGTTCGAGGCCATTACAAGTGATGATCTTCATATCGAAATGGAGGTTACCTACCGATACCGGACGCTAGCCTCGTCGGTAGGGCGTCTGCACAAGGTTATCGGACCGGATTACCGCATGAGTTTGCTGGACCCGGCAATTTCGTCCATTCTTCGTCAAGAAGTTTCGAAATACCGAGCTGTCGAAGTCTACGGCGGTGCTCGTGGGAAAATACAGAAGGAGGTCTACGAAAACGTGGTCTCTCCTCTGAACAACAATATGGTCACGGCCGTACCGAAAGATATCGCCGCGATAAAAGAAAAGGCCAATTCCTTTGGCCGCATCGTGCAGGTCGATGACAACGGGAACCTGGTCGAGTTGATGGACGTCCTCATCAAGGGGGTAACTCTGCCCGCCACGGTGCGAGCGGCGATCGAGCGCAAAGAAGAAGCTGACCAACTCTCCCAAGAGTACAAATTTCGCATCTCGAAGGAAATCCTTGAAGCCGAACGCAAGGAGATCGAAGGGCGGGGCATCGCGGCGTTCCAGCGGCAGGTCGAACCTGGGATCACCCCGAGCTACCTGAAGTGGCGGGGGATCGAGGCCACGCTAACCCTCGCGCAATCTGAGAACACGAAGGTCGTCATCGTCGGTGGCCAGAACGGGCTTCCTCTGATCTTCAACGCTGACGATTCGTCCAAGCCTGCACCCGCAGCGAAGGCCAAACCTCAGGCCAAGGCCGCAACGCCCGCGACGGCACCACAGCCCGCGAAGGCGCCCCAGCCCGCGAAGGCGTCACAGTGAGCCCGGCCGCCGTCGCGCCAGGAACGTCAAGCCCCGCCTGGCGCTGCCAGACCCCGCTGTGGGCGGCGCTCCAGGTCGGCGCTCGGCCTGATCCCGCCGGCCCGATTCTCATGAGACCGGAGAATTCCGCGTGGCTTTGATCCAATTGTTCTGGAAGTCCGCAGACGCCATCCGGTGGCGCTTCCTGGTGCTCGTCTTGCTTTCGGCGGGCTCGAACACCGCGGTCATGATGCTGATCAGTGCCGTGGGCAAGTCCGGCGTGACGCTCGTCGCGCTGCGGAATTTGATCCTTTTCGGGCTGGCCATCGCGATCTTCGTGATCTCGCAGCGGCGGATGCTTACCGAGGTGTCTTCGCGGATTGAAGCGATGATCCACGATATCCGAATTGACCTTCTGGAACGCGCCCAGGCCTCCGAGGTGCTTCAGATCGACGAAGTGGGACGCGCCGATCTTTACAACGCGCTCAGCCGCGCGACGCAGGTCATCTCCCAGGTCACGCCGAACCTGGTCCTCGCCATGCAGTCGGTCGTCCTGCTCAGCCTGGCATCTTGCTACATCATGTACCTGTCGCCGCTCGCCTTCGGCCTCTGGTTTTGCGTGATTGGCCTGACGATCGGGCTTCACCTCGTCCGATTTGCCAAGGCATCCGAGTTGCTCTCCGAGGTTACTGAGCAAGAAGGGAAACTTCTTGCCGGATTCTCAGATGTCTTCGACGGTTTCCG
Source organism: Phenylobacterium deserti (assembly GCA_943332615.1). Taxonomy (GTDB): domain Bacteria; phylum Pseudomonadota; class Alphaproteobacteria; order Caulobacterales; family Caulobacteraceae; genus Phenylobacterium; species Phenylobacterium deserti_C. The sequence continues at coordinate 7,198 of CALQQB010000081.1, read as the reverse complement.
TGAGCTGAAGATCAGTTCCGCCAAGATGGAAGACGTTTCAGGCGACATCAAGAAGTCAGCTCTTAATGCCCGGGACAAGAAGGTAAAATTCCAGCACTTGTTCGCAAAAGACTACACGTTCTCGACCACCAGCTTTTTTCTTATGGCTGGCCTGATGGCTTTCGTGATTCCGGTCATGACCAAGGCCGACAGCCACACGTCGACCTCCCTGACCATGGCGAGCCTGTTCATGTTGGGGCCGGTGGGCAGCATCGCCTACAGCCTGTCGCTGCTGCAACAGGCCAGCGCGGCGGCCAGGGAAATTGCCGAGCTGCAAGTCCGGCTTGTAGCCGTTCAACCCGCTGAACAGGATTTCGCCGACACCAGCCGCTTCGGTGACTTCCAGCGCCTTGAAATGCGCGGCGTCTCGTTTCGGTATGAAGGCCGCGACGGCGAGCGGGTCTTCCACGTTGGACCGATCGACCTGGAACTTCGCCGTGGCGAAGTCGTCTTCATCACCGGAGGCAACGGATCCGGGAAGACGACCCTGGTGTCGTTGCTCCTGGACCTCTACCCGCCCACGGAAGGCTCGATCTGCCTCGATGGCGTCCGGATCGAAGGTGCGAGACGGATCGCCTATCGCGACCTCTTCGCGGTCATCTTTTCCGGAAGCCATCTCTTCTCCCGGATCTACGGGCTGCGTGAAACCAGCGACGCCGAGGCGGCGGACCTGATCCGTCTGCTCGAACTGGAGAGCAAGGTCAGTCTCCGGAACGGCGCCTTCAGCACGACGAAACTGTCGGCGGGGCAGCGCAAGCGACTGTCTCTCATCGCCGCCATGCTCGAGCGCAAGCCGGTCTATGTATTCGACGAATGGGCGGCGGATCAGGACCCGTATTTCAGAGCGAAATTCTACAACGAAATCATCCCTCGCCTAAAAGCGGCGGGATCGACAGTCATCGCGATCACTCACGATGATAAATACTTCAATTGTGCAGACCGTAGATTCGACATTAGTCAAGGCCTATTGTCTGAGGTATTTGACGAACAGAAGACTGCACTAGCTGCTGAATGAAACATAGCCGTCGATTGATAGTCGGCATGTTCAGATTTCCAAGGGCTTTGAATCTTGTGAGCCTCAACAAACGAAGGTTTTCCATGGTTGTTCTGAGGACGGTTTCAGCGTTGGTCGCTGCATTGGCGGCAAGTTCGGCCCTGGCCGCCGACGTCGGCGCTGCGACGAACTCGGGCGCGGCGGCGCGGACCTCTGCCTATTGGCGGCAAGCGACGGCGAGCGCGTTGGTGAACCGCGCCCTGCAGTCCGATCCCCGGAACCCGCGCCTGAACTATCTGAACGGCCTGATCTATGACGCCAAATCGACACCGGCCTCTGGCCGCGAGCTGGCGCGGGTTGGATACGAGGTCGCGCTCCGGAACGATCCGACGTTCTGGCCTGCGGCCTACCAGTTGGGCCTCCTGGCCATGGATAATCGCGATGCGCTGCTGGCGGAGCGCTGGCTGCTAACGGCCGCCGCCTATGCCCCGCGGGAGTCCATCGTGGCCTACGCGCTGGCCCGGGCCGCCTATTGCGCCGGTGACTACGGAACGGCGGCTGCCGCTCTCGAGCGTGCCCTTGCGATCTCGCCTCCGGACAGCCGCGACAGCTATCTCACCGCCTCGCTGGTGAAGGCCGCGACCGGTGACGGCGCCGGCGCTGCGGCCTGGCTGTCGCGCTTTCGCGGCGTGGCCGATGACGTCCGCTACGATGAGGCCCGGGGGCGTACGCAGGAGCTTCTGAAACGGGTCATGTATCAGGCCGCTCCCCCACCTCCGGGATCCGCTCCCGCTGCGCCTCCGGCGCTGCCAAAGCTCCTCGATCTTTCCCTGAACCGGACGGCCGTGATCGACGTCATCTTCCTGCGGCGTGACGTGAACAACCAGACGGGCCAGGGGCTCAATGTGCTGGACTACCTGAACCTGAATTTCGCCGCCAGTCTGGTGAATTCGGCCACCGACAAGATTCGGGACCGGTCCACCGACACGGTGACTTCCAATACCCAAACCAATTCGCGCTCGGTGAATATCGACGTGCCAGCGGTCACCTATTCGCTCAACATCGCAAACGCGAGCGGCGGCGTGTCCACCATTGAGGGGCATCCGAGCCTCCTGGTCTACGACGGGCAGGCTTCCAAACTGTTCTCTGGAGCAACCATCACCTACGGCGTCTCCGGAAATCTCGGCGGCGCGACCTTCACCAAGGATGTCGGCCTGCAGCTGACGGTGACACCGCAATTCCGCGACGGGGGGCCGGTCAACCTGGCTGTGTCCGCGACGATGGAAACCCTCCTCAGCGGCGGCCTCAGTTCGTTCGCCGAGGAAATTGCGACCCAGAAGGACGCTACGAGCATCGTCGCCGACCTCAATTTCAACCAGGCCATGCTGGTGTCCGCAGGTTCGCTCTACAAGAAGAGCTACGCACAATCGAAGGTGCCTGGCCTGGGATCCATCCCGGGCGTCAACATGGCCTTCCGCCGGCGCGCCACAAGCGAGCAGCGTACGGACCTCTACGTGCTGATGGCGCTCCGGAAAGCCGATGACGATGGCTCGGATGTGCGTAAGGAACTGCGCCGCCAGATCGACAAGCTTCTGGAGAAAGCCGGGATGTCGATCTCGCCGCTGGATGTCGCCAACACGGGCCCTTCGCTCGTTGAGCCCCATGCCGAATTCTACCAGGTGGAAAACCCCGGGCGGCGGCTTGATGGCGCGTACATCACGCGGCTCGGCTTCACGCCAGAAATCCTCGAAACCCAGCGGCTTTCAAGCGCTCGCCGCTAGCCCCGGCTCTGAGCCGCTTCGAAGGTTCAGCCTGAACTATCGCTCAATTCGCTTAAGAAATCGGACCCAACCTATGAATAATTTATTCAATCTTCGTAAGCTTCTGTCGACGGCCTGTACCACAGCGATCCTGACTGGCGCCATCGCCGGGGTTCCGGCCATGGCCTATGCTGCGGATGTCGGCGAGATCGTAGTCACCGCCCAGAAGCGGGCGCAGATTGCGCAAGACATTCCCGTGAGCCTCTACGTGGCGACGGGCGAACAACTCGAGGCCCAGGGCCTCACCAGCGTACAGGACTTCGGAAACACGGTCGCCGCTGTGAACATTGCTTCTAGCAACCCTGGCCAGATGCGGCTCACCATTCGCGGAATGGGCGACATCTCGGGTAGCAACCAGTCTTCCACCGTCAACGGCTTCTATATCGACGAAACCGCGATCTCCTATGTGTCAGGTTACATGCCCGAGGTCGGACTGTTCGACATCGAACGTATCGAAGTGCTGCGGGGTCCGCAGGGGACCCTGTTCGGTGACGGATCCATGGGCGGTACGCTGCGGGTCATCACCAAGAAGCCGGACTCGACCCGCTATTTCGGTCGCTACAAGCTGAGCGGATCTTCAACCGAAGGCGGCGACGTGGGCTTTGGCGCCCAGGCCAGCGTGAACGTGCCGATCCAGAAAGACGTCCTCGCGACGTCTGTTTCCGCCAGCTATCGCAAGTTGCCGGGCTGGATCGATGTTCCGGACCTCCGCCGTAAGGACACAAATGAAGCCAATGTTACCGACGTTCGCCTAGCGGCGCGCTATACGCCCACGGCGCAGCTGACAGTAGATTCGTCTTATCTCTACAGTCACAGCAAGACCTTCGATTTCCTCGGGACATCGCCCGGCAAGCTCGACCCGCGAACAGCCGGCAAGGCGTTCGGCGCGGGACCGGTACTCGGGCTATCGCCCTCTGAATCCAATCTGCAAGTGGGCGCCGTCACCGTCAGCTACGACTTCGGCTTCGCCACCTTCATTTCGGCGTCCGCGGTCACCAAGTCGGACAACGACCAGAGCCGGGATCTCTCCTCGGCGCTTCCTCTCGTCTTCCCGCCGTCGTTTTTGCCGGGCGCAGACGCAAAGTTTACATATTCCGTCGGCAGCCGGGCGCTGAGCCAGGAATTCCGCCTGGTTTCCAACGGCGACAAGCAGTTTGACTGGACGGTTGGCGCCTACATCAAGGATGAGAAGCGGACGGTCGATGAGGGATTCATCTTCACCATACCTGCGATAAGCACGGTGGATGATCCGGTATCGCACGCTGAACAGCAGGGCACTTCGTGGGCGGTCTTCGGCGACGCCGACTTCGCCTTCACCGACCGCCTTTCGGTCCAGGCCGGTATTCGCTTCTTCTCCGACAACAAGGATTTCTCGGTCCGGCAGTTGAAAGGCTCCGCGTTGCCCCTGGGCTTCGCGCCCGCCGGAGACCTGCGGATCGGCAAGGATTCCGCAACCGCGACCTCGCCGAAGCTGGGCCTGACCTACAAGGTGAATAGCAATTCAATTCTCTTCGCAAAATACGCCAAAGGCTTCCGGAGCGGCGGCACAAACACAGTTCCGGTCAAGTATGCCTACGCGCCATCGGAATACGGGCCTGAAACCGTCGATTCCTATGAGGCCGGCCTGAAGTCTGAACTGGCGGTCGGTTTGTACCTCAACGCGTTTGTCTATCATAACGATTGGCGCGGCCTCCAACTGCCCTTCCGCACCGATGACGGGGTCTTCGGATTTACCCTGAATGCCGGAAAGGCATCGTCAGACGGCGCCGAACTTGAAACCGGATGGCAGATCGGGGAGCACCTCAAGACGTCGCTGTCATACTCGTACATCGATGCTGCGATCGACAGTGATGTGCGCAACCACAACGCCAGCGTCGTCGCAAAGGCGGGCTCGAAGATTCCGCTCACGTCCAAAAACAAGATCGCCCTGTCGGGCAGCTACACCCAGGACCTTACGGACAAGCTGTCGGGTGTCCTTGACGCCCGATATACCTGGGCGTCGTCCAACTTCACCGATCCCAGTAACGCAGTGGACCTCAAGAACGGCGCGTCCAGCCAGCTCTTCATCGGCCTCGGACTTTCCGGCGCCTGGGGATCGGTCAAGGTCTTTGCGGACAACGTCCTCAACGAACAAACTTCTCTCGCGCGGTTTCCGCCGGCCGGACCGCCTTTCTATGTTCTCTCGAACTACGCGCGGCCCCGGAACTTCGGGATCTCGTTCGTTGGTTCGTGGTGATCGAAACCCAATCGATTTAGTATAACTATATTGACGTCATCGAATTCTGACTGCGGCCACACACTGCAATTCTAAGGCCGCAGTCAGAACTCTGTCGCTAGATGGCTAAGATATGCAGCATCTGCGCACACTTGATGTAGCCTATGATTGTAATTTATCCGGGAACAACCGGATATAAGGCGTCTAATTTCACAGAGACCTAATCCCGCGTCATTGGGATACCAGCTGTAACAAGTGACGCTGCCCAATGGCAGCGCATGTGAGTCAATACTCACCGCCTATAATTCACAATTTGTCGTCTATCTTTCCAAGGTTCTGATGTCTCAATACATTGGTCAACTATTTCGCCGTGCCGCCATGTGGTTGCCGATATGGATGATCGTAATCGTTACTGTCATCGCGAGTGTTAATCGGCAGCTTATTGGCCTGATAGCGCAGTCCGTGAAGGTCGAATTTGGTTTAAGTGATACTCAACTCGGCGGCGTTGCCAGCATTATTGGAATTGTCGTTGCTTTGATTGTTCCGTTGCTTGCGCAAATATCTGACAAATTTGATCGACATAAATTCATGCTTGTCAGTGTATTGATCTGGTCTTTTGCCACCGCAACCTATGGCATGGCGGCCGGGTACGTAATTTTATGCATTAGTTTATCGGTCATTGTATTGGCTGAAACCAGTGTCGTGCCTCTATTTGGTTCGATTATTGCCGATAAATACAAAGGCGACGACCGCATTCAAGCAAATTTGATCTACTTCGCGGCGGGCGGGTTAACGACGGGCGTCGGATCTTTTCTTGGGGGGTTGCTGTTACATTGGTCTGCACAGAACTTGGGCAGCGTCACGCCTTTTTGGCACGGAGCCTCGGAGTGGCGCGTGGCAATGGTTGTTACAGGCCTGATAGGGATACCCCTCGCCTGTATGACGCTGATCCTTGGCAGAGACCGGCGACAGTCCAATCACGAGTTAATATCCAAAATTTCGTACTTTACTGAATATTGGAAAAAATACGGCAAATCCGTAATCAATTTCAACATTTCGAACGCGGGATTTTTTATCTGCGCATCTGCCACGATGAGTTGGACGTCTATTTATCTGTTGCGACAATTTGGAATGACACCGGCAGAACTTGGCATGCGTATTGGACTTGTTATCGGAATTGCGGATGTCATCGGCGTTGTTTTCGGGTTCATGGCGATTAAGAAACTATATCGTCTTTTGGGACCAATGGCCCCGAGATACATATTTCAGTTTTCTCTATGCGGTATCGCGCTAACTTATATACCGCTGATGGCGGCGCAAACATCATGGACATTTCTAATTGTGCTCGGAATACAGAACTTTCTTGCCACATTTGGTACGGCGAGTTTCAATAATATGGCGCAGGATCTGTCTGCTCCAGGCGTGCGTGCGAAGATATTCGGTGTTGGTTCGCTCATAACAAGTCTCTCTTTCATCCCCGGGCCACTTCTGGTCGGCCTGATGTCTGATCATTTCGGACAGAATCCCAGAGATCTGATGTGGGCTATTATTATCGTGTCAGTGCCTGCGCTTATTATGAGCTTCATCCTCTACAGCTTAACGAACAAAAGCTTTTTGCAGACCGTCCAGACTCTCAAATCCCTAGAGCACGCTGAGCAAGCCAAGGCGGGCTGACATCTATGGATGGCCCCGCACCAAAGGGCTGAAGTTGGGGTGACGCTGAAACCTGGTGGGGTGCTGTCGTCTGTTTGGCCGGAGGTGTCAGACGGACGGCAACTTATCTGCGGTTTGACGCAGTTCCCCGAACGGCAGCCGCGTCCGAAGCGGCGGGATGATCTGGGTGACACGGGGACTTCCGTGACCGGACCGATTCGAGCTGTCAGCAGCTGCGAGAGTCTTCAGGCCGCCCCCACGGCTCGCGATAGATCCCGGACGCGTCGACGTGCTGGCCAGCGTAGATCAAGCGCGCGTTGTCCCCCTAGCCGTGTGCATCCGGTGAGCACCGCGGAGACGGCGGATCGGCGGCGCTGATCAGGCGGCGCGGCTGATGGCGGACTGTGGCCGCCAGTTCCACGGCAGCAGCTCGTCCAGCTTCTGAGCGGGGTGATCGGCGATGCGGGCCAGGACGTC
>CALQQB010000080.1 GCA_943332615.1 Phenylobacterium deserti | reverse complement strand
GGGCTCGGTGGGCAAGCCGCTGCCGTCGCTGGAGGTGGAAATCCGCGATCCGGACGGCAAGGCCCTGGGGCCGAACCAGTCTGGCGAGATCTACGTCCGTGGCGAACAGGTCAGCGGCGAATACACCCACAAGAAGGTCGTGCAGGACGACGGCTGGTTCGCCACCAACGACGGCGGCCAGATGGACGATGAGGGCTATCTCTTCGTGGAGGGGCGCCTCGACGACGTGATCGTGCGCGGCGGCGAGAACATGAGCCCTGGCGAGATCGAGGACGTGTTGCGCGAACACCCGCAGGTGGATGACGTGGCCGTGCTGGGCCTGCCCGACAACGACTGGGGTGAGAAGGTCGCCGCGGTGATCGTGGCCAAGGACGGCGTCCCCACGGCCGCCGAACTGGCCGCCTGGGTCAAGGAACGCCTGCGCTCCAGCAAGACGCCCGAGGTCTGGGAATTCCGCGAGGCGCTGCCCTATAACGACACAGGCAAGCTGCTGCGCCGCCAGCTGAGGGCCGAGATGGCGAAGGGGCTCGCGACGGCCTGAGGGCGCGGGTAGGGTGACGTCCATGGCGCCCGAAGGTCCTGAGGTCATGGCTGACCTGATCGCACTTGGCGGCGCGGGGCTGTTCGTAGCCGATCTCGCAGCGGGCGAGGTCCCGGCCCTGGGCCCCGGCGTGGTCTGCGTCGGCGTCCACGACGGCGGCCCGCGCCCCTGGAGCGGCTTCGAAGCCTGCGACATCCTGCTGACCAATGATGAAGACCCGCCCGCGCCCTGGATCGGCGTGGCGGACCTGGGGGCCGCGCTGGCCCGGATCGCGGCCCAGGTCGCCGCCCAGCCGGCCGCCGCCGCCGCCTGCGCCCAGGTGCTGCGCGCCAGCTTGCAACTGCCGTTCGAGTTGGCGCTGATCCAGGAGTCGCTGGCCTATTCGATGCTGTTGGGCGCCGAGGGGTTCCTCGCCTGGCGTGCGTCCAACCCGCCCCGCCGGCGGCCGGACGACCTGGCCCCACGCGTCCTGATCGGTGAGGCGGACGGTGCGCTCACCCTGCGCCTCAACCGACCCGCCGCGCGCAACGCCTTCGACGCGCGGATGCGAGACGCGCTCTGCGCCGCCCTGGCTTTCGCCGCAGATCACCCCGACGCGCCGCCGGTGATCCTCAGCGGCGCGGGCCCGGCCTTCAGCGCCGGCGGCGACCTGGACGAGTTCGGTCAGGCTGGCGATCCGGGCCAGGCGCATCTGATCCGCGTGCTGCGCTCCGCCGCCCAGGGCGTCCGCGAGCTCGCCCCCCGGGTCACCGCCCACCTGCACGGGGCGTGCGTGGGCGCCGGCATCGAAGTTCCCGCTGCCGCGGGGCGTGTGGTGGCGGCCGAAGGGACCTTGTTTCGCCTGCCCGAGGTCTCGATGGGCCTGATCCCCGGGGCCGGGGGCACGGCCACCATCCCCCGCCGCATCGGCCGCCACCGGACCTGCTGGCTGGCCATCTCCGGCGAGGACATCGACCTCGCCACCGCGCTCGCCTGGCGCCTGGTGGATGGGGTTTGGGCGTGAGCCCGATCGCATCCGCGCTTGCCCTTCTCGAGACCGAGGTCGCGGCGCTCACCGCCCGGGTTGGTCGTCGCGTCCAGGTGTCGGAGCTCGGCATCCTCCAGCGCACCGGCCACGTCGAGCTGACCGCGCCTGGCCTGATCTCTCCCAACCGCGCCTGCCGCCTGTTCCGCGCCGCCGATGGCTGGATGGCGCTGAACCTGGCCCGGGAGGAGGACCGCGACCTCGTGCCCGCCTGGCTCGGTTGCGACTTTGGCGCCGATCCTTGGGACGCGGTCGCCATCCACGCGCGCCGCCACACCCGCGCCGCCCTGGTTGAGGCCGCGACCCTGCTGGCCCTGCCCGCCGGTGCGGTGGGGGAGGCGGCCAACGACGACGTCGAAGCCCCGCGCCTGCGCTGCGCGCCCGGCGTAACTCGCCGGCCCGCCAGCCCGCCGCGGGTCGTCGATCTCTCCGCGCTCTGGGCCGGGCCCATGTGCGGGGTGATTTTGGCGGCAATGGGCGCCTCTGTCACCCGCATCGAGAGCGCGCGCCGGCCGGACCCGACACGGGACAACACGCCCGAGTTCTACCGCCGCCTGAACGCGGGCAAGGCCCATCTCAGCCTCGATCCTGGCCACGCCGGCGACAGCGCCCGACTGCTGGACGCGGTGCTCGCCGCCGATATCCTGATCACCGGCGCACGGCCGCGCGGCCTGGCGTCCCTGGGCCTGGAACCGGCGGCCGTGTTCGCCGCCAACCCAGGCCTCGTGTGGGTAGCGGTCAGCGGCTACGGCTTTACCGGCCCGGCGGCCGAGCGGGTGGCGTTCGGCGACGACGCGGCCGCGGCCGGCGGACTGGTGCGCTGGACGCCGGGTGGCGCGCCGCGCTTCCTGGGCGACGCGCTGGCCGACCCGGTCACCGGCCTCGCTGCCGCCGTCGGCGCTCTGAAGGGCCTGGACGAAGGCGGCGGGGTCCTGGTCGATGTCGCCCTGGCCCGTTCGGCCGGCGCGGCCGCCAGCGTCTGCGGGCTGGCCCGGGTCACATGACGGGCCCGCTCACGATCCGCAACGTCGAGGTCGCCGGTCGGCCGGGCTTTGACGTTCATATGGATCAGGGTCGCATCGTGGCGATCGGCGTGGGCCTGCCGCGCACCGCCAACGACCTCGACGGGCGAGGCGGGGCGCTGATTCCCGGCCTCTGCGACCATCACATCCACATCTTCGGCCTCGCCGCCCGCGCCGATTCGGTGACTCTGGAGGGCGTCGCGTCCGCTGACGCCTTCGCCACCCACATCATGCGGGCCGCCGCGGCGCGTCCGGCGGGCGCCTGGATCCGGGTGTTCGGCTATCACGAGGCCATGGCCGGCGACCTGACCCGCGAGGCGCTGGACCGCCTTGCCCCACGCCATCGCCTGCGGGTCCAGCACCAGACCGGTGCGCTATGGATCCTGAATAGCGCCGCGCTGGCCGCCTTGGGCGAAGGCGACGATCCTCCGGGCCTGGAGCGCGACGCCGGCCGCATCTGGCGAGGCGACGCCTGGCTGCGCGGGCGCATCGCCGCCGAGCCGCCGCCCCTGGCGCCGATTGGCGCCGAACTCGCCGCCTATGGCATCACCGCGCTGACCGACGCCAGCGTCACCACCGACGCCGAGACCGCGAGCCGACTGGCCGATGCCCATCGCGCCGGTGACCTGCCCCAGCGCCTCACCCTGATGAGCGGCGGCGCCCTCGAAGCGCCCGCCGACGGCGCCTTCGCCGTGGGTCCGCTGAAGGTGCTGCTGGACGACCACAGCCTGCCGGACCTGGACGACTTCGTCGGTCGGATCGCCAACGCCCGCGCCTGGGGCCGGCCGGTCGCCGTCCACTGCGTCACCGCCGCTGAACTCGCCCTGACCCTGGCCGCCTTCGAAGCCGCCGGCGCCCGTCCCGGCGACCGGGTCGAGCACGGCAGCGTCATCCCGCCCGGCGCGATCCCGCAGCTGAAGGCCCTGAACCTCACCGTCGTCACCCAGCCGGCCTTCATTCACGCGCGCGGCGACCGCTATGTCTCCGAGGTGGACGCCGCCGACCAGCCCGACCTCTACCGGTGCGCCAGCCTGATCGCCGCCGGTGTGCCGGTGGCGGCTAGCTCCGACGCCCCCTACGCCAGCGCAGACCCCTGGGCCGGGATCGCTGCAGCGGTTTCGCGCCGGAGCCTCGGAGGCCGGGTCGTGGGCCACCGCGAGGCCCTTGATCCAGCCCGCGCGCTCGGACTCTACCTGGATGACCCGGCCGGCCCCGGCGTGGTCACCCGCCGGGTCGAGATCGGGGTAGTGGCCGATCTTTGCCTGTTGTCCGCTCCGCTGGCCCGGGCGCTGGCGGACCCGGGTCTGGCCCAGGTCCGCGCCACCCTGCTCGGCGGCCGGCCGGTCTACCTGGCCCCTGCCGCGTAGAGAGCCTTTGGCGGCTTGGTGTTTCTGACATACTGGAGCCACTGCGCGGCGGTGCTTCGGCCCCGCCTGGTGGCATGAAGGAGGCTAGGCGGCGGCATGCATGACGGGCAGGTCGATCCGATCGCCACGAAGACGTTCTCGGTGGATGGCGTCCATCTGCTGCGCACGACCCAACAGGTGCAGTACCAGCTGAGCCAGATGGCCGATCAGAAGGCCAGCATGCTGCTGGGCATCACCTTCGTGATCTTCACAATCTCGGTCGGCCAGGCCAAGTTCAGCCAGCCGCAGCCAGCCCTGCTGATCCTAGGCGCGGCGGCGTTCGTGGCGGCTTTCCTGACCGTGCTGGCGGTGCTGCCCTCCGTGAAGCCGGGCCCGAAGCCCAACATACGCAACATCCTTTTCTTCGCCTCATTCACCCAGCTCGACGAGGACGAGTATGTCGAGCGTCTGCTGGACGTCGTCAGCGACAGCCGAATGGTCTACGAGGCCTTCGCCCACGACATCTACCAGAACGGCCGGGTGCTCGCGTTGAAGAAGTACAAGCTGATCGGCTACGCCTATCGGGTTATGCTGGTAGGCCTGTCGCTCAGCTTCATGGCCTTCATCGCGCCGATGGCCGCGCACCTGATCGGGATTTAAGCGCGCCGGCTTCAGCTCCCGGCGCCAACCGGCGATGGCCCGTCGCACAGGGTCAGCATGTCGGGCGGCATGTACAACAGGGCTTCCATGACGCAGGTGAGGCCGTCCCGTTCGTAGCGCATCTGGGCCTGGCCCCGAAGCTCACCCCCAAAGCCGCAACATCTCCTCGCGGCTGTACTGGGCGATGGCGCAGAACTTGTCGTTGAGTTCCAGGAACAGACCGGACGGCGATACCCGCGCCATCCCGGTCGGCGCCTGATCGAAGACGGCACGGTAGCGGGCCTCGGCAGCCTCCAGTTTCAGGCGCGATTCCACCGCGCCAGTCACCACCGAGGTGTACAGAACCAGCCCGCCGATATCGCCGCCGTCCTCGCAGCAGGGCGCGACCCGCCAGCGGATCCATTCCACGCGCCCATCCGCCTGCACATAGGGGTCGGCCATGTGACTGAGCTCAACGCCCTCGGCCAGCCCGCGCGCATGGACGTCTCGCCACTTCTGGGGGGACGTCCGGGAAGAGGTCGTAGTGCAGCCGGCCCGCCAGCGGCGCCCCTGGTCGCTGAGGTACTGCCGCGAGGCGGTCAGGTAGCGCAATGTGGCGGTCAAAGATGGCGAGGCCCAGCGGGGCCTGCGTCAACGCGGTCAGCGCGCTGGACAGCGCCGCCGTAGTCCCCGTTGCAGATCCACGACCCGCCACTGTGTGCCGACCGATCATTCAGGCGGTCCCGTCCGCCGGACCTTGATGGCACGGTGCAAGGCAGGGCGGGTCAAGGTGCAGCTGGGGCGACCGGGTTCGGAAGCGGCCTGCGACCTCAGCGATCTGGGGCTCCTACGGCCGGAAGCCCAGCGCCCGAGGTTGCAATCTCGCCGGCTGGCTCGCGATGCGCGAGGCGTTCTCCACCCACTCGCAGATCCACGGGCGGGTGTCGCGCGGGTCGATCATCTCTTCCATCTGGAAGCGGTTCAGCGGCCCCACCGGCCCGCGTACGCTCTCGATCCGCGCCTCGATCTCGGCCCGCAGGGCCACCGGGTCGGCCGCTTCCGCCAGCTGGCGCTTGTAGGCCGCCTCGATTCCGCCTTCCGGAGGAATCCCGCCCACGTCGGCCGCCGGCCACACCACCCGCGCCGAGGCGCCGGCCTTCGGCGTCGCATAGTTGTTGCCCGCCACGCCAAAACTGCGCCGCAGGATCACTGTGAAGATCGGCACGCTGACCTGGGCGAAGGCGATCATCCATTCGCCGCCCTTGCGGATGGTCCCGGCCATCTCGTGCTCCAGCCCCACCGCGAAGCCCGGATTGTCCACCAGGTTCACGATCGGCAGATGGAACAGGTCGCAGAGGTCCAGGTGGCGCCGGAGCTTGTCGCAGCCGTCGGCGGTCAGCGCGCCGCCGTTCTCGTGCCGGCTGTCGGAGGCGATCACGCCCACCGGATGGCCGTTGAACCGCGCGAGCCCCGCGATCTGGTCCGTGCCCCACAGGCCGCCGATCTCGAAGAAGCTGCCTTTGTCGGCCATCAACCGGATGGCGCGGCGCATGTCGAACGTGGCTATCCGCTTGCGCGGGACGATGGAGAACAGCTCCTCCTCGCGCCGGTCGACAGGGTCGTCGCAGGCGATCACCGGGGCCGGCTCGTAGACGCTGTTGGGCAGGTAGGACAGGAACCGCTGCGCCTGCGCCACCGCCTCGTCTTCCGTCTCGGCGAGGTTGTCCACGGAGCCGTTGCGGCAGTGCACCCGCCAGTCGCCCAGGTCCTCCTTGGAGATATCATAGCCCATGGCGTGGCTCACCACCGGCGGCCCGGCCACGAACAGCTGGGCGATGTCGCGCACCATCACCGAGAAGTGGCCCAGCACCGCCTTGGCCGCGCCGATCCCCACGACGCTGCCCAGCAACAGGTTCACGACCGGCACGCAGGCCAGCTGTTCGGCGTAGAGACTGCTGCCCAGATGGCCGGGCAGGAACGAGCCGCCGCCGCCTTCCACGCGGGGCCGCCCGGCCTTGATCGCCCCCGTACTTTCCTTCGCTCCGCTTTCCTGCGCGGCGCTGTCGCCCTCGGCCTGCTTGGGCACCATACTGGCGACGCTGCCACCGCCGGACGAGCCATCCAGCAGCCGCACGGATGGGCAGCGGTAGTCCAGGGACAGCTGGTCCAGGTAGCGGCTCTTCTGCCCAATCGCGCCATCCGAATGGCCGCCGCGCGAGGTGAAGTCGTCGGCGCAGACGATGGCGCGGCGCCTGGCGATTGAACCCCATCCGCCGACGTGATTGGCCGGGGTGAAATCGGCCACCTGCCCCTCGGCGTCATAGCTGGCGAACCCGGCGAGGCTGCCAACCTCGCGGAAACTGCCGGCGTCCAGCAGCAGCTCGATCCGCTGGCGGCAGTCCAGTTTCGAGCGGGTGCGCTGGCGCACCACGCCGGGGTCCCTGGAGCCAGGGGCGAATCTGACGTGGGCGATAGCCTGCAGCGCGGCCACCTTCGCCATCATCGGCGCCCAGCCGTCGGCGGCGGCGACAGCCTGCCGCGCGGCCCGGGTCTCCGCATCCTCGGAAGGTGCGATCACCGCCACCACCTGGCTGGGCGACACCGTGGCGCCGACGTCCGCCGCCAGCGCCGTCACCACGCCCGCGCACGGCGCCGTCACCGAGGTCTCCATCTTCATGGCGCTGATCACCATCAGCGTGTCGCCGGCGGAGACGGTCGTGCCGACCACGACGGAGGCCTCCAGGATCGTACCGCCCATCGGCGCCTCGATCCCTTCCTCGCCTTCGCCCACGGGCAGCGCGGCCGGCGTCGGCAGGGCAGGGGCCCGGCGGCCGGGTCCGGGACCACTTGCCTGCTCCAGCAGCGCCAACGCGCCCTCCGGCTTGCCGCTCCGTCCGCCGGTGGGAGAGGCCAGCGCCGGCTTCTCCGCCAGCAGGGTGGTCCGCGCATCGCCTGCCGCCACCGATGGCTCGTCCAGGATGGCCCGCAGTTGCCCCAGGTTGGTCGGCAAACCGGCGATATGGAATTCGCCCAGCGCCGCCTTCGTACGCGCCACCGCCGAGGCAAGGGTTCCGGACGAATTCGACCGCCCGATCACCTTGGCGAACATCGGGTCGAACTGCGGCGGGGGCGCCAGGCCCGCATAGCCGCAAGCGTCCACCCGCACGCCCGGCCCGGCCGGTTCCTTGTAGCCGCTGAGCGTGCCGCTTCCGCTGGCCGTCACCCGCGCCTGCACGGCGAAGCCGCGTGTTGCGGGCGGTTCGGCGAGGCCCAGGTCCGCGAGGCTCGCGCCGGCCGCGATCCGGAACTGCGCCTCCACCAGATCCACGCCGGTGACCTCTTCGGTGACCGTGTGCTCCACCTGGATGCGCGGGTTGCACTCGATGAACCAGTGCTGGCCGGTCTCCGGGCTGACCAGGAATTCCACCGTGCCGGCGTTCACATAGCCGCCGGCCTTCGCCAGTCTGAGCGCGTCGGCCAGGATCGCCGCCCGCAAGCCGGGCTCCAGGCCCGCCGCCGGCGCGATCTCGACGACCTTCTGGTTGCGCAGCTGCACCGAGCAGTCACGCTCCCACAGGTGCACGATCTCGCCGCCCGCGTCGGCCAGAACCTGCACCTCGATATGCCGGGGCCGCCCCACCGCCTTCTCCAGGAACACCGAGCCGTCGCCGAACGCGGTCTGCGCCTCGCTGCGGCACCGCTCGAAGGCCTGCGCCATCTCGTCCGGGCCGGTGACCAGCCGCATCCCGCGCCCGCCGCCTCCGGCCGAGGCCTTCAGCATCACCGGATAGCCGATCGTCGCGGCCGCCTGCGCCGCCACCTCCGCCGAGGCCAGGGCGCGGTCGCTGCCCGGCACGATGGGCACGCCCAGCGACGCCGCCAGGGCGCGGGCCTTCACCTTGTCGCCGAACAGCTCCAGCGCCTCGGGTCGTGGCCCGATGAACGCCAGCCCCGCCGCCAGGCACAGACGCGCGAACCGGGCGTTCTCGGAGAGGAATCCATAGCCAGGGTGGACACAGTCGCAGTCGGTCGCCAGGGCCGCTGCCACCAGCGCCTCGCTGTCCAGATAGGCCGCGACCGGATCGCTGCCAGCCGCCCCGATCGCCCGGCTCTGCGTCGTCACCCGTGTATGCAGCCCCAAGGAGTCGGCGGGCGCGAAGACGCTCACGCTCTCCAACCCGAGGCCGGCGGCGGCGCGGGCGATCCGGATGGCGATCTCGCCCCGGTTGGCGATCAGCACACGTTTGAACACGAAAACCCTCCCCAGCCCGCCTCTCACCGGCTAGGCGGGGAGGGTCTTTGTCAGGGTCGGATCATGTCCGCACTGGGCCCGCGAGGCCAGCGCCGAAGCGACCCGGGATGTGAGGCGCCGCGCCCAGCCCGCAAAAGCCCAACAGCATTATCGCCCAGGTCGAGGGCGCTGGGACCGGCACGACCGTCGTGTGGTGCACAGCTTGGCAGGCGGACCTAGCGAGGTTCCCGGCCAAGCCGCCAGAGCACAATGGCTACGATGAGCAGTATGCCAGAGCCGTAGAACAGAACCACGCGGCTCCAATTTTGGACCTGAAACATGAGGTCGCGCTCGTACCCCGGCGCGGGTTTACCCGGAAGGGGGACAAGAAAAGCGCCAAAGAGGGCGGCTACGGCCAGCAGGCCCACCACAGTGCCAAGCGTGCCATACCGCTCATGGCGCGACCCGCCGCGCTTCTCGTCGCTTACAGGTTCCTTCGACGGCATGGCGTGCTTCCCCATCGGCATAGCGCAACCTACCGAGACAGCGCCGCTTAACAAATCCCAGCCGCGGACGACTACAACATCCACTAACGTGTCGAACGCCGCATCAGCGACCCACCCGGAAGCAGGCCTCCCTGTCGCCAGCTGCGCGTCGGCGCGAGCTGAGCCATGGGTCCCATGGCAAGCCGTCTGCCTGAGGGGAAAGCGATCTCAAGGACGGGCCTCCGGCCGGCCGCGCCGAGGCGGCCCCTCTGGGGCCCTCCTTGACATCGCATTGCCCTCAGGCTCGCATCCACCACGGCAAGTGCGGCGGAGTCCGCATCCGAAGGACGCGCCGGTACCACTCCAAACGAGGATCGCCTGATGCGAGCTGAACTGACCCTGGTGGTCGCCGGACTCTCCGCGGCGCTGCTCTCAAGCACCACCGCCCACGCCGCCGACGTCCCGGCCCCCGCCGTGCCGCCGCCGGCCACGGCGCCGCAGACCATCCATCCGATCAAGCCTGACCTGTTCATGGTCACCGGCGGCGGCGGCAACTCGACGATCCGCATTACCCCCGATGGCCTGATCGTCATCGACAGCAAGAACCCCGGCCAACAGTTCTACGGCGACCTGATGGCCCAGATCCGCACCGTCAGCCAGGCGCCGGTGAAGTTCCTGATCGACACCCACCACCACGCAGACCACACGGGCAACAACGGCCTGTTCCTGGCCTCCGGCGCCCAGGTGATCGCCCAAAAGAACCTGCCCGCCGAGCTCGACAAGTTCGTCCCCCCGGCGAACAATCCCGACCTGAAGGTGCCGGCCAAGCCCAGCTTCACCTACGACAAGGCCTACACCGTCAAGCTGGGCGGCAAGACCGTGCGGCTGACGCACTATTCCCCGGCCCACACCAGCGCCGACACCATCGTCTATTTTCCCGAACTCAAGGTCGTGGCCATGGGCGACGAACTGAACGCTCTGGCGCCCAACATCGACTACGCTGGCGGCGGCAACCTCGCGGGGTTCGTCAATTCGCTGGACCAGACCCTGAAGCTCGACTGGGACTGGGCGGTCCCCGGCCACGGCGCGGAGCCCTGGACCAAGGCCCAGGTGAAGGTCTATCGCGACAAGCTCGAGACGCTGCTGGGACGCGCCCGCGCCTCGGTAGAGGCCGGCACGCCGAAGGACGGGTTCATCGCCAGCTTGAAGTCCACCGAGCTCTGGTCCTTCCCGAGCGGCTTCTGGAACGACAGTCGGACCAACGGCCTATGGGCCGAGGTCGGCGGCAGGTAGGGGCGCGTGAACCACATCGCCATCGCCGGGGCCGCCCGAGCCGCCCTCCTGGCGGTGTTCGCCGTGGCCCTCTACGGCGCCATCGACCCGCAGCACGACCACGCCGCTTCTGCGCCGCCGCCCGATGCGGTGGAGCACGTGATCTATGGCTACCTGCTGACGGTGCTGTCCATCGCCGCCGCGCCGCGTTTCAGCCCCTGGCTGATCGGGGCCGCCTTCCTCGGGATCGGTGTGATCTTTGAGGCGACCCAGGCCATGGGCCTCGTCTCAGGCACGGCCCAGGGGCAGGACCTGGCAAGCAACGTGGCCGGCGTCGCCGCAGCGCTGGCGCCGTTCGCGCTGGGTCGGTTGCGGCGGCCGATTTCCACGGGCGCCGATAGGCCGTAGCCTGATAGCCCCCCGGAGAGCTTTCCCATGACCGACACCCCGCCGACGCCGCTGCCTGCGGCAAAGCCCGCCGCCAACGGGCCACGAGAGCAGCTCAATACCCTTCTCGTCGCTGGCGAGGCCCTGGTCTGCCACGGCCTGCAGCATCGCCTGTACGCGCTGATCCACCGCCGCAAGGTCACAGCGGCGACCACGGCGCGCTTCATCCACATGACCCGCCCGCTGCTGGGCGGCTACCATCCCGTCGATATCCGCTGGCAGGACCTTAAGGACGCCCGGATCACCGTCGGCATGTTCACAGCCAGCCTTGCCGTGACCTACTACGCCAACCGGTCCGATACCGCCGCGGGCGACGGCGACGAACGCACCCTGCGCTGCGCCAGTCTGACCATCGAGGCGGCCCAGGGGCTCTACCGCGAGTGCCAGGCGCAGGAACTCGCCTGGCGTGAAAAGCGCCGCGTCCGCACCATGGAGGAAATGCGCGCCAGTTCCGGCGGCGTCCAGATCGCCACCGGCGTCTATGGTCCTGGCGGCACGGGCGGCGGGTTCGAGGAACCGCCAAGGCTCGCGACCTCGGCCGCCTCGGCGTCGGCTTCGGCTTCCACCAGAGACGACCCCGTGGAACGTCTCTCCCGCGCCCGCGCCATGCTGAAGGAGGGCCTGATAACCGACGCGGAATACGAGGCGATCAAGGCGCGGGTCGTGGGCGGTCTTTAGCGCGTGACGCCCCTGGAGAGATCGACGGTTCCCTTGAACCGCTGATCGCTCAGACTCCTGCTCAGGGAGCGACCATTCGTCGTGCCGGGACTGACTTCACCTGAGCCACGAATGGCCTACTCCGCGTGCGCGTCCATCGTCGGCCGGGCCGGCGCCGCGGGTTTCATGAGCAGCAGCAGGGGGAGCAGGGCGACGATGCCCAGGGTCATCCAGCTGAACACGTTGCCGTAGGCGATCATCGCGCCCTGGCGGGTGACTTCGGCATTCAGGATGTGCAGGCCGGCCAAGGTCGAGGGGTCGAACATCGGCGGCAGAACCTGGCGTATGACCGGGTCGCCGACCGCGATCCGCTCGGCCAGGCGTTCGTGCGCAAGGGCGGAGTTGTTGGTCAGCAGGGCCTGCACGATGGAAATACCCACGCTGGACCCCAGCGTCCGGGCCATGGTGGCCACGATGGTTCCCTCGGTGCGGTGAACCGGGTCGAGTGTGGCGTATCCCAGCAGGCTCAGAGGGGCGAACATCAGGCCGGTTCCCAGCCCCTGAATGAAACCCGAGATCATGATCGGTGACGCTGTCATCGACAGGTCGAAGCGGCTCATCTGCCAGAGCGCGGCCATCGAGACGGCCAGGCCGATGAACAGGACAAGCCGCCCCCCGAGCCGCACGACCAGCCAGGGCACGCCCAGGAAGGCGACCAGCGAACCCAGGCCCCGCGGCACACTGGCCCAGCCGCTCTGCAGGGCCGAGTAGCCCATCAGATTCTGCATCAGCAGCGGGAGCAAAGCGCTGGTCGAGAACAACAATACACCCACGAAGAACCCGAAGACGGCGGAGCCGACGAAGTTTCGATCCTTGGCCAGGTCCCTGTGGAAGAACGGGTGCTCGGCGGAAAGGGTCTGGGTTACGAAGACATAGAGGGCGGCGGCCATCACCGCGGCCTCGACGATAACTTCACGCGATTGCAGCCAGTCCTGGCTTGGGCCGCGGTCCAACATCAGTTGGAAGGCGCCGATGAACAGCGCGAGCGAACCAAATCCCACGACGTCGAACGGTCGCTGTCGTCCACCGTCGTCCGCCGCCATGAAGCTGTAGATGCCCAGGAAGGCGAGGATGCCGATCGGCACATTGATATAGAACACCCACCGCCAGTTAAGGCTCTCGGTCAGCCAGCCGCCCAGCGTTGGGCCGGCGATCGGCCCCAGGATCACGGCGGCGCTCCAAAGGCTCATCACCCGTGGGATCAGCCGTTGGGGATAGAGGTCCAGCATCACCGCCTGCGACAGCGGCATCAGCGACGCGCCAGCGATCCCCTGCAACAGCCGGTAGATCACGATCTCCGGCAGGCTGGTGGCCATGCCGCAGGCCACCGATGCGACCGTGAAGCCGACGATCGAGAACATGAACATCCGCTTGCGGCCGATCTTCTGCGACAGCCAGCCGGAGAGCGGCGTCATGATCGCGGTCGCGATGATGTAGGACGTCAGCACCCAGGTGATCTGGTCCTGGGCGGCCGATACGCTGCCCTGGATATGCGGCAGGGCCACATTGGCGATAGTCGAGTCCAGGGTGTTCATCAGTGTCGCCAGCATGAGGGCGCCGGTGATCGGGATCCGGTTCTTGATGTCCTGGGCCGTCGCCACGGATCGTCCTCTTCGCCAGCCCATGCCGCGGGCGCCTTTTTCGCAAGGCACTTGACGATAAGGTGCATCACATCCGATGGCTATGGGAATGACTGAGTCAGACGTCGCTAAGGCGGCTCAACATCCGCGACATGAGATCGGCTACGGCCTGTCCGAGGTCACCCGCCTGCTTCGCGCGGCCTTTGATCAGCGCATGCGCGGCGTTGGGCTGACCGGCGCGTCCTGGCGGATCATCACCTCGCTGGCGCGCGAGGACGGGCAGAGCCAGGCCAACCTGGCCGACCGCCTGGAGATCAGCCGGGTGGCGCTGGGAGAGGCCATCGACCGCCTCGAGAAGACCGGCCACGTGGCGCGGCGGGCCGATCCAGCCGATCGGCGGGTGTGGCGAGTGATTCTGACGCCCCTTGCGCGGGAGCTCCTGCCGCAGATGTTCGAAGTCGCCGACGATCTGCAGAAGGCTTGTTACCGCGACCTCTCCGAGGAGGATGTGACCCACTTGGCGCATACCCTGGGGCGTCTTCGCGAGCGGCTGTTGGAGATGAAGATCGAGACACCAGACGAGGAGATGGGGCGATGAGCGGCCTAGAGGATGCATCTGGGGCCGCCGGCCTGCCAGCCCGCCCGTCGGTTCTGCGCCGCTGGCGCTGGGTGCTGATTGCGGCCGGACCGCTGCTGGTCGCGGCCGGTATCGCCGCCTACATCCTGACCGGAGGACGCTATCAGACGACCGACGACGCCTATGTCCAGATCGAGAAGGCCCCCGTGGCCGCCTCGATCGCCGGTCGCGTGACCGAGGTGTTCGTGCATGAGAACCAGGTCGTGCGGCGGGGCCAGCCGCTGTTCCGGCTGGATGCTCGCGAGAACCAGGCCAACCTACAGGCCGCCGCGGCCGAGGTCGCCAACGCCAAACTGACGGTCGCCGGCCTGCGCGCTGCCTATCGCCAGCAGGCCGCCAGCCTCGGCGCGGCGCGCGAGACCCTGGCCTTCGACCAGCGCGAAGCGGTCCGGATGCGCAAGCTGACCGCGATCGGCGTCGCCTCGCAACAACAGGCCGATCAGGCCGCGCACGCCGTGGAGGTGGCGCGCGCCCAGGTGGCGACCACCGAACAGTCGGTGGCCCAATCCCTGGCGGCGCTCGGCGGCGACCCGAACCTCGCGGCGGAGGCTGCGCCCTCGGTCATGCTGACCCAGGCCCGGCTCGACCGTGCGCGGCTCAACGTCTCCTACGCGACCGTCACCGCGCCGGCGGATGGCATCGTGGCGCGGGTGCAGCAGTTGCCGGTCGGCACCTATCTCAACGCCTCGCAGACCGCCTTCTGGCTGCTCTCCGGACGACCCTGGGTCGAGGCCAATTTCAAGGAAGACCAGCTGGCCAACATGCGGGCAGGCCAGGTGGCGGAGATCGACATCGACGCCCGGCCCAAGGGCGCTTTGCGCGGCCGCGTGGTCAGCTTCGCGCCGGGCACCGGAGGCGCCTTCTCGGCCCTGCCGGCGCAGAACGCCACGGGCAACTGGGTGAAGGTCACCCAGCGGCTCCCCGTCCGCATAGAGTTCGATCGTGTCCCGGAGGGGTTGGCCGCCGGCCTGTCCGCCAAGATCAAGGTCGATGTCAAAGGCGCCCGCGAAAAGGCTCCCGATGCCGCCGGCAAGTAGCGCGCGCCGCGCGATGGCGGCCGTGACGGCCCTGGCGTTGGCCGGGTGCGCCACGGTCGGCCCCGATTTCAAGCCGCCCGTCCCGCCGCAGGGCGGGTCCGCCGCCGGCTACGCCATGTCCGGCGACCCCTCATCGACCAGGCCCCAGCTCTCGCCGGCCTTGCCGGCCGCCACGCCCTGGTGGCAGGACTTCGGCGCGCCGCAGCTGGATCAGCTGGTCCGCACCGCCTTCCGCGATAGCCCCTCGGTAGCTGAGATGACGGCGCGGCTGGAGCACGCCCAGGCCGAGACCGACGCCGCCAAGGGCGGGCAGAAGCCGCAGGTCGACGCGACCTCGGGCGTACGGCGCGAACGGTTCAACTCCGCGCAGTTCGGCTTCCCCGGTTTCCCGAGTTCCACGGTCGGCCTCTACTCGGTCGGCGGCACGGTCAGTTACGACCTGGATCTGTTCGGTGCTCGCCGCCGCGGGGTCGAGCAGGGCCTGGCCCGCACCGAGGCGGCCAGGCATGAGGCCGACGCGGCCTATCTTTCGCTCGCCGCCAACGTGGTGCGCGAGGCGTTGCGGATGACCGCGATCCGCGCGCAGATCACCGCCGCCCAGGCGATCATCGCGGACGACCGGCGCATCGTGGACATGGTCCGACGCGCCGAGGCCGCGGGCGGCGAGGCCCCGTCGGCGCAGGCGGCGCCCTTGACGCAGCTCACGCAGGACGAAGCCGACCTGCCGCCGCTGCTCAGGGACTACGCCGTCTCGCGCCATCAGCTGGCGCTGCTGGTGGGCGCCTCGCCCGCCGCCTGGGCGCCGCCGGAGATCGATCCCGGCCAGATCAAGGCGCCGGACAGCATTCCGGTCAGCCTGCCGTCCGATCTGGTGCGCCTGCGTCCGGACATTCTCACCGCCGAGGCCGAGTTGCACGCCGCGACCGCCGCCATCGGCGTCGCCACGGCCAATCGCTATCCGAACATCCGTCTCAGCGCCAACCTCAGTCAGGTCACCCGCAGCCCGGAGGACATCTTCGGCTACGGCGCCAGCGGCTGGAACATCATGTCCGGCCTGTCCGCGCCGCTGTCGCACGGCGGCGCTCTCAAGGCCCGGGCGGCGGCGGCCGAGGCCGACGCCCGCGTGGCCCAGGCGCGCTATCAGCAGACCGTGCTCCGCGCCTTCGTCCAGGTCAGCGACGTCCTGGCCGCCCTCGCCGCCGATCGCCAGGAGGTGGACGCCCATCTCCGGCTCCAGGCCATCGCCGCCGCCAAGGTTCACGAGGCCGACCTGGTCTATCCCCTGGGCGCGGCCACGATGGTCCAGGTTATCGACACCCACCTGCAACTGAACCGCGCGCGGCGTTCGCTCGCCAAGGCCCAGGGCCGCGAGTACCTCGACCTGGTGGACCTGTATGCGGCGACAGCGGCCAGGTGGCGGCTGGCAGGCGAGACCGCGACGACGGCGGCGAACTGAGGCTGACGCAACCGCCTGGCCTGCCGGGTGAGCGCTCTGTGGAAGCGGCCGCTAGCCCTCAGATCAGCGCCTGCTCGCGGGCCGCGCGCGACAGGTCGTCCCGGAAGGCGGGATCGGCCAGGGCGATGATCGCCGTGGCGCGTTCGGCCACCGACTTGCCCCGCAGATCAGCGCTGCCGTGCTCGGTGACCACGATCTGGGTGTCGTTGCGCGGCGTCGTCACCGGGCCGGTCAGGGCTGGCACGATGCGCGAGATGGCGCCGTCCTTGGCGGTGGCATGGCAGGCGATGATCGACATTCCGCCCCGCGACACCGCCGCCCCGCGGACGAAATCCAGCTGGCCGCCGGCGCCGCTGTACTGCCGACCCAGCATGTGTTCGGAGTTGCACGCCCCGGACAGATCGATCTGCAGCGTGGCGTTGACCGAAACCACCTTGTCGTTCTTGCCGATGTGGCGCGGGTCGTTGACCACCTGGACCGGCAGGCTGTTCATCGAGGGGTTGTCGTCCAGCAGGTCGTAGAGCGCCCGGTCCCCCAGGGCGAAGGTGAAGACGCTGCGGCCGGGATAGGTCGCCTTCATCCGGTTGGTGACCACGCCCTTGGCGATCAGGTTCGTCAGCCCCGGCGTCAGCAGCTCGGTGTGGATGCCCAGGTCCTTGCGGTCGCCCAACTGCGCGCACACGGAATTGGGCAGGGCGCCGATGCCCATCTGCAGGCAGGCCCCGTCGGGGATCATCCCGGCGACGATGCGGCCGATCTCGGCGTCGGCGGCGTCGATGTCGTGCACCGGGCTCTCCAGCAGGGGGGCGTCATGTTCCACGATCGCATCGACTTCGCTGACGTGCAGCAGGGAGTCGCCGAACACCCGGGGCATGTGCCGGTTTACCTCGACGATCAGGCGGCGCGCGCTGCGCGCGACGGTCGAGGCATAGTCGTTGCCGGTTCCGAACGTGAACCAGCCATGCCGGTCCATGGGCGAGACGGTCACCACGAAGGTGTCGATATCGACGTCCGTGGACAGCAGTTTGGAGGACGCGCTGAAGGCCACGGGCACAAAGTCGAGGACGTGGCGTCCGTCCTTCTCGCCGCGCGCCATCAGGCCCCGCTCGATGGCGCCGAGGAACATGCAGTGGGGCTTCACCCGATCCAGCAGCTCGTAGCGCAGGATGCTGGCGCCGGCGTGCGGCAGGGAGTGGAAGTACCACAGATGCAGATCGACCAGCTCGCGGGCGCTCACCCGGGCGGCCAGCGCATTGAGCAGCGCCGGCGGCTCGCTCAGCGCCATGCCCATCGAGATGTGGGCGCCCGAGGGGATCGCCGCGACCGCGGTTTCAGGGCTGGTGAGCTTGGCGGCATAGAGCGCCTGGAACGTCGACATGAGGATTCCTGTGGGCCAGCCAGGTCAGCCCCCTGAATGCCGTCGTCCGCAGGTGAAGGGCAAGGCGCCGTCGCTTGGGACACCCCGGATTTCCACGGAAGGCGCCGGAGGGCCTGAGCCGCTCCGGGTCACGGGGGTCGATCCGGCGGGACTGGGCGATTCCCAACCCCCCGGCCGTCCCGGCGGAGGCCGGGAGCCAGATCTCAAAACTGGAATGTGGGTCGGATGGG
>CALQQB010000079.1 GCA_943332615.1 Phenylobacterium deserti | reverse complement strand
GTGAAGTCGGTGATGGTCGATATCGCGCTGGGGATCTTCGTGAAGCTGAAGACGTCCTTGCCGGCGCCGCCGGTGAGGGTGTCGACGCCGCCGATCGAGACCAGGGTGTCGTTGCCGTCGCCGCCGCTCAGCTGGTTCTTCACGGCGTTGCCGGTGATGACGTTGTCTTGGGCGTTGCCGTTGCCGCGCTGGGCCGAAGTGCCCGTCAGGGTCAGGTTCTCGACGTTGGTCCGGAGCGTATGGTTCTCGAGTGCCGTCCGGACCGTGTCGATGCCGCCATCGGCCTTCTCGTTCGGCAGGCTGCCCCAGCTATTGATGATGTAGGTGTCGTTGCCCGCGCCGCCGATGAGGTTGTCCGAGCCACCAGAGCCGTCATTCAGGGTGTCGTTGCCCGAGCCACCCAGCAGGGTGTCGGAGCCGCTGGCGCCGATCAGCAACCGGTCGGCGTCGGGGAGGACCGGCGGCGCCGGCGGCGTGACGCCGCCCGTGGTTCCGGGAGGGGCGCTGCCGATGACTGCGGAGTCCGGAACCGTGTGTCCGTGGGTCTTCCAGTAGTTCAGGATCGAGGTGTCGCTGACGTCGCCCAGCGCGATGGTCTTGTTATCGCTCGTGATGATCGATGTATTGTTGTCAAGTTTCCACGAAGTGGAGACGTTGTGCTGCAGGGAGACGTTACTGGAGTTCCTGAGTTGAATCCAGCCTCCGAGGTCCTTGTAGCCTTCGATGAGATTGCCTTCGATAGTGATATTGTTGGCTTTCTCGACCGTGATCCCATGATATCCAGGGCCGATGATGGCATTTCCAGTGATCGTCACCTTCTCGTAGGTGAACCCCATCTCGTTGTTCATGAAGATGCCCTGGACGGCATCGCCCGAACCCTGGGTGATCGTGTTGTTGGTGATCACCAGGTCATGGACCGAGGCGGTCGTGCCGCTGGTCCAGAACTGGATGGCGTCGTTGTGGGCGTAGGCGATCTTGTGGAAATTGGTGAAGGTGTTGCCGCTGATCGTCACCCAGCTGGAACCGCCGCCGCGCACGCCGTCCATGCCGAGATCGTGGAACTGGCTGTTGGTGATGGTGACGTGGGTGCTGTCCTGGTGGCCGATGCCGGCGGTGAAATCGTGAACGTCGGCGTTGTTCACCGTCACGTTGTCGCTGCCGCGGATGATCAGGCCGTTGCCGGGACGGCCGGTGGCGCCGATCAACTCAACCCCATCCAGGGTGATGTTGCTCGAGTTCAGGATCTGCATCGAGCCGTTCAACTTCTCGGTGTAGTCGATGTCCACGTTTGTGAACTTCAGCCCCGAGCAATTGGTGAGCATGATCCCATCGATCACCACCGGCTTGCCGGGGTCCGCCGAGGTAATCGTCACGTCGCCGGCAAACTTCACGCCGGTGAGAGTCAGGTAGGAATAGTCGCCTGCCCCCAGCTTGATCGTATCACCGGCGCTCGCGACCGAAAGGGCCGCACTGAGTTCTGCCGTATTCGACACCAACAGGTTCACGCTATTCCCCCCCGGGGTGCACCATCGAAAATATCCGGCGCTCCCACGTCACTGCCGCATAGCGACTTATCATGACGTAAACATGTTTCATGCATAGGCTGAATATCAGTCGGAACAATGCCTCACGCGCTCGACGGAGACCAGCTTCCATGCTGCATTCCATCCCTAGGCAAAAGGTAGGCCAAGGACAGCGATGCAACGCTCGGGTTCATTGAGCCAGCGACAGTTGAATCATGGCGCCGCCAGGCTGGCCTCAAGGGACGCGCTCCGATCAAGCGGCCCCGGGGCGAGAGATTTTAAGATACGGGTGCTCTTGCTGACTTGTCTGGCAGCAGGCATGGCTGGATGCGGGCAACAGCCCGCGGAGATCGGCCGCGCGGCCGAATCCGTGCGGACGGCCACCGAACAGATGGCCAGCGCGAGTCAGGTTAAGAGTCAGGCTCGGGAAGCCCGGATCATGACCAACGCGATCGAGATCGAGCAACGCGAGAGCGATGAGAATCCGGACGCCGCGACCCTGCCGCCACGCTTTGAGGTGCGACGGGATGGCAGCGGCTGGGCGGTTTACGACGTCAACACCGAGCGCGTCGCGCGCCGGGGCGCTGTCTCCCAGGGCGGCCTCAGCCGGTCAACCGCCGAACAGTCGGCTTGGGAAATGCAACTCGACGAGAACGAAGCCCGCTATCGCCAGGACTTGGCGAAGGCCGTCCGCTGAACGGGCCCGGTAACCCTTGGATCGAACTTTCTGCGCTAAGATATCAGACCGGCGGCATGGACCGCGGACGCGTTGCGCGTCGCCACTGGGCTCTGATTGGAGACACGACTCTGTTTGAAGACACGACGGCATGACGGTCTCTGACTTGGGCACGCTCGCCGTCGTGTTGACGCTGCTCCTGCACTGCGTCCTCTGTCTCTTTCGTCGGCAGCCCGTGCGCGAGATGCTTGCCGCGGCCCTGCCGGCCGCGGTGGGCTGTCTCATCGCCGCCTGTGCCGGACGGTCGGGCCATCCCGTTCTCGCCGCCATGATGGGCGCCGCCACCCTGACCCACATTCTGCACGTCGTGTGGCGCACGCAGGCGCCGCGTTCAATGCCCGCCGAGGGACAGGAATAATGGGTGCGATTGATCGAATATCCGCTGGCATAAGGCGCGCCATTCGTCAGCGCTTCGGCCTCTGGCCCATCCTGGAACTGCGCAACAGGGTGACGATGGCCCCAGCCCTGCCGCGCCTGACGCGCTTTGAGAACAACGAAGTCAGCCGCCTCACCGCCGAGCTTGGCCACGTCCCGACGGCGAACATCGCCTGCGTCATTCCCACCTACAAGCGGCCTGACGGGCTGGTGGCTTCGATCAATTCCATCCTCGCCCAGGAACGACAGGATTTCGTCATCATCGTCGTGGACGACGGCGCCGGGTTGCCGGCGGTGCTGCCCCAGGACCCGAGGCTGTTTTCCGTGTCGCTTTCGCGAAACTCCGCCGTGCTCGGGCTGGTGCGGAACGTCGGCATCCGGCTGACGAACTCACGCTATGTCGCCTTCCTGGATGACGACAACACCTGGACGCCTCGGCACCTGAGCGAGGCGATCGGAGCTCTGGAGGATGGCGTCGATCTGGCCTACACGAACATTCAACGACACACGGCAGACGGCAAGCCGTTCGACGTTGTCGGGGCGCCCTGGGATCGGCGTCTGTTCAGCGACATCCGCTCCTTCGTGGACGCCAACTCCATCGCCGTCCGGCGCGATGCGTTGAAACTGTTCAGCCGCCTGCCACGGACCAAGGCGACCTTCCCGAAGGAGGACTGGGAATTCGTCTGGCGGATCAGCGCCGCAGCGCGGGTACGCCACGTGCCCGTCGCGACGGTCGACTATCTGGTGAACGAGACAAGCTTCTACACATCCTGGGACCTGGACAAGGAGAGGGCGATCCAGGCTGGCCTCTCGGCCGCCTCCCGGGAATAGGCAAGGCCACGCCCCCTTTGGGGGGCTGGCGAACTGTCAGGCGACGGCCGGCGCGACCGTGTTCATCGCCCTGGCCCGCTCGCTGCCGATCAGCACCTTTCGCCAGGCCGGAGCGATGGCCGTGATCAACTGGGGCACGAAAGATTCGATCTCATCCCATGCGCCGCTGCTGTTACTTGCGGGCGCCGAAAAGCGCGTCAGCAGGCCATCCGGGATGATCCCCTGCAAGGAAATATCCAGCCGCGCGCTCCGCTGCTCCCCGCCGTCCCGCGGTAAGGCCTCGCCAATACGAGTCCAGTAGATAACGCCTTCGCGGGAGTTCTCGCCCTGGGCCAGCAGTCGCCGCGCCGGGATCGTGACGCCCGCGGGAAGCCGCAGATCCTCTGGCTCATTCGTCAGAAGTTCGAAGCCGAAGGCCGGATAGCAGACCTCAGGACGATGCAACTGCAACTCATCGGTCTGCTCGCCGCCATAAGCCATCAGCATCATCACTTGGCTGCCCTCCGCCTCGTTGACATAGGAACGCACCAGCAGCTGATTATAGAGCTTGGCCGAAAGTGTGCCTGGGCCGTTGATCGCCAGCGGGTCGCCTATGTCTTCTGAACGCCAGGCGCCGAACGTCGATGGCACGATATCGGTCAGCTTGGCCTTGCCTAGCAGGGCGACATTACGCTTGGGGCGCAACATGTAGGAGCCGCCCGCCGCCGCGAGGCAGGCCGCGCCCATCAGAAGGTCGCGTCGGGCGATCATGTGGCGGGCCGCCAGCTCTTGGGGAGGACACGGACAAGGAAGGAGTCCAAAGCGAACACCAGCACCAGGTCGACGGCGAACAGCAACATTCCCGAAAGCCCGTGGGCGAAGCCCTGCGCCACCTGGTCGCCCAGGAAGTAAGTCATCAGGATAAGGGTAATCACGCGGACGATATTCCCAAGCACGGCGATCGGCACCACGAAGGCGGTCAACAGGATCGAGTAGCGAACCGAGGAGCCTCGCAGCAGGTAGATATAGAAGAGACTGATGGCGACCAGGCCGGTCAGCGAGTTCATGCCCGAACAGGCGTCCTCGACCAACAGTTGGTACTGGGCGACATAGATGGTCACCCCTTCCCGGCCGATTGGAAGGCCGGCAGCGGAAAGGGCGCCAGTGGCTGCGGCCGAAACCAATTGCTTCAGGGGGCCCGTGAAACCGTCAAGGAACCACTCGGGCG
The DNA here is from genome assembly GCA_943332615.1 of Phenylobacterium deserti. Lineage (GTDB taxonomy): Bacteria > Pseudomonadota > Alphaproteobacteria > Caulobacterales > Caulobacteraceae > Phenylobacterium > Phenylobacterium deserti_C. The sequence continues at coordinate 14,969 of CALQQB010000079.1, read as the reverse complement.
GCGGCACCAGGAAGGCCAGGTAAAACAACGGAAACCAGTTGCGCAATATCGCCTTCAGGCCGACCACGGAGAACAGCATGGAAATGCCGACACCGTAGAGGCCCGCGGCCTCCAGGGCGATGAAGTCGAATGCGCGCCCGAAGACATAGAGCGCCAGACTGGCGACCATAGCCGGCGCCGTCAGCCACAGGGTTCCAGGCCGGGCAAGCTCCTTGAAGGAGTCCAGGCGCCGCCAGATCAGCCAGGCCCCGGTGGCGACCACAATCGGGCCATGGGCGCCGGACTCGCGGGTCCATACCTGTTTTCCCAGCGAGGCCAGTGTCGGCCCAGCCAGAACCAGGAACCCGATTAACAACGGCCAGCGCAGCATCTTCGCCACAGCGGCGATCTGTTGCTGGGGAGTCAGCGCGGCGGTTTCGACCTGGTCAGTCGGCATTCATAACCGTTCCGATGACCGTGGCATGATCATCGATGAGTTGCTCAACGAGAACGCGAACATCCGACACGAGGCTCTTGTGGCGTCGCGCCACGATGAGACCGTAGCCGATGACATTGCTGATCCGGCGCACATCCGCAGACGTGTTCGCCGGCGGCGTGTCAACGATGGTGATATCAAAGTCACGCAGGCACTGATGCATGACGTCGCCGAACCATTCACGGGCCAGAAGTTCATGGGCGTTCAACGAGGCGTCGCCAGCGAAGAATACCGAAAGATTCGGCAGCAGATCAGCATCGATATAGTCGCCGATTGGGGAGTCCGTGGCATGCAGGCAGGCCGACAAGCCGCCCGTGGCGGTTCTTGGCGGGATCAACTTGTCGATCCCCGGCGCGCGCAGGTCCCCATCCACCAGCAACGTCTTCAGTCCGATCTGCGCCAGGGCAACGGCCAGATTCGCGGCGACATACGTGCAGCCGACGTCGATGCTGGGACCGCATATGGCCAGACCGCGACGGCCGGCCTGGATATGCTGGGACAGCACGTGGGTTCGTAGCGAGCGGATCGCTTCGGCAGCCGTACTGAGTGGCTGGCTGAGCGTGGAGAGCATTGGTGAGATGGCCGGGGGCCCGGCAGCACGCAGCCTTGTCGGCGTCACGGCCACGGCGCCTGTTTCCACTTGGGGGGCGGTTGTGCTCATGCTGCAGCCCCGATCTCGATCTGGCGCCTATGGAACAGGCGGCGCAAGGTGAAGCGGCGGCGGCCGGGGTTGGACTCCACGACGCACAGGCAGGGGATCTCATCGGCCAGATGCAGGTCCTCAACGCCGCGCACGCGACGGTTCAGGAGTTCCAGCAGGAGCGAGATCGCTAGGCCAAGCGCCGCGCCGAGCCCGACCGCGCCGCCGACCATCAGCTTTTTGTTCGGAAACACCGGGTCCTTGGGGGAGACCACAACGCCCAGCGGGGACAAGCGATTGTCCACGACCGCCGACTCCATGGTGAACTGTCCGGCCTTGGCCGCTGCAGCGCGGTACTGGTCGCGGCGCAGATCGACCTCGCCCAGCAGCTGACGCAGCCGCTCGACCTTGTCCCGCTGGCCGATGACGCGCGCCTTCTGTTCGGCCAAGGCCTCGTTCAGCGCGGCTCGGCCGGTGACGCCGCTGCTCGCGGCGAACTGGGCCGCCTTGTCCTGTTCGGCAAGCTTGGCGATCGTCCCGCGGCGGGCGCGCAGTTCCTGCATGACCGGGTGGTTCGGTCCCAGCTTGGTGCTCAGGTCGGCGATGCGCGCATCGAGCTGGGCAAGTTCCATGGCCGAGGTCGCCGTGGCGGGCGCTGGTGCGCCCACGGTGCCCGCCGCCGCCTGACTGGCGAGGGCCGCGAGGCGCTCGCTCTCCATGTCAGTGGAGCCGCGGTCCATGACGATCCCGCTTTCCTTCTCGTACGCAGCCTTGGCCATTTCGGCGGTCTCGGCCAGTTTCCGGGCGTTCTCAGCCTGGGTGGTGTAGAAGCGCGCGTTCTTCGTGGCTTCGGCCCGACGGTTGTCCAGGCTCGCCTGGATGTACGCGTCACGGAGGACCTCGGCCCCCACCCGGGCGGCGGCCGGGTTCGGCGCGCGATAGGTAATCTCTAGCACTGGGCCGGCGAAGCCCACCTTGACGGCGTCGGCGACGTCCTGGGCCAGCCACCGCCGGAAGTCGCGGTTGTCGGACTCAGGGCGGCTCTGATAGGCGGCGATCCTTCCCGGATCCGAGAGAAATCCCAGGGCGTCGACCGCGGCGCCGGTGACGGCATAGTCCTTCACCTGCTCTGCCTGCAGCTCGTAATAGGCGCCGGCCGATCGGCCGATGGTGTCGCCGGTGATCGGGTCGACCGAAATCACGTCCAGCATCACTCGCGAGGTCGCCTCGTAGCGAGGCTGCACCAGCAAGGTGACCACATAGGATCCCAGGAACGAAGCGATCATCGTGATCAGCACGACCATGCGCCGCGCCCAAAAGATCCTGAGAAACTGAATGATGCTCATGCGGATTCCGTTCGAGGCCTAGAACATTCGCTCGCCGATAGTGACGACATCACCAGGCTCGACGATCGTCGAGTCCAGCTTGACGTCCTTCAGCGGCACGCCTTTGCGAATGATCTTGGCTCCCTTTTCGTTACCATTGTCCCCTACGCCGCCCCCACGCGCGAGCGCTTGGCGAACGGTCAGGCCGGGCGACAGCGGATACGCGCCCGGGGCCTTCACCTGCCCAGAAAGATAGAAGACCTCGGTTTCAACTGCGGGGACGTATATTTTGTCGCCTGGAACGATCAGCGGATCTTTCTCGCGATCGGACGTCGCAAGGTCCGCAAAGCTGTAGCGGACCTGCGGTTCGCCCTGGCGCGCCAGGACGGCGAAGTCGCCGCCGCCGCCACTGCGTCCGCCGACGCGAGCAATGATTTCCGACAGGTGATAGTCCCGATCCAACGGAATCAGGCCTGGGTTGGTGACGTAGCCCAGAACCGTGGCAAATCGGCTGGCGACGGTGACCACGTCGATCCGCACCAGGGGATTGGGGAAGTAGCCGCCTTTCTGCAGGGCCGCGCGCACCTCGTCGGCCAATTGGCCGGGTGAGCGGCCGTTAGCCTGCACGGCGCCAAGGAGAGGGAGCAGCACAGCTCCGTCCGAGCCTATCCGGCCGCGGGTATTGTAGTCGCCGCCGCCGAGCACGGCCACGTCGATGACATCGCCCATGCCCAGGATATAGCTACGGTCACCCGACGTGCGCTGTTCGCCGCCCGGCGGCCCGGGCGCGGGGATGGCGACCGCAGCCGCGGGCGGTGCGGCGGGTTGCGCGAAAGCGACCAGTCCGCCGAAGAGGGCCAAGGCCGCGCCGAACACGAAACTCAGTCGAAAAGTGCGGTTCACCGCGAAGCTCCCAGATCAGAACGTGGTCGAGACCGACACGCCTATACGGTAGGCGCTATAATCATAGATGGACGGTTTTGCGTTCCTCTCGTCGTAGCCGGCTGAGGCGCTGATCGATGAATTGCGCCCGACCTTAAGCGACAGCGAAGAGGAGACGCCGTAGGATTCGTCGCTGATCAGCGACGTGGGCAGGATGACGGTCTGGCCGCGATACGACTGACGGCGACCGTGGCCGCCCAGGTTCAGGTTCAGCCGCTGGCTCAGGCGATAGTTCAGGCCGAAATCCGCAGATTGTGAGACCACAAAACTTGCGCCCTCCTGGATAGAGGCCTGTGATCCCCGCTGGTAGCTCAAGCTCAGGCCCACGCGTGGATTGACCCGATAGGTCAGGGTGCCGGATCCGGTCAGGCCTTTGAATCCCGCGCCCCCGCCATCGGTGGTCTGGTCGGTATAATTGATCTGAGCCTGACCGGTCAGCCGGGTGCCAATGGGCCGGGCGATCGAGACGCCCCCGCTGTACTGATGGAACCCCTGGGGCGTGAAGGGATCTCCGGGCTCGGCGTTGTCGTAGCCGGTCTGCGAATAGTTACCGTTTATCGAAAGCGTCCCTAGCAGCCGGTTCGTGTAGGTCACGCCCATACTGCCGCTCTCCTGATGGGAGTCCTGGGTGCGTATCTCCGAGCTGTTGCGTGTCTCTGCGTACGTGTACCCGCCCGTCACGCCGATCCCCTGCAGGGGGTTGCAGGACACGTTGACGGCCGCCGACGTCGAGCGCTGGTTATTGCGGGAAACGCTGAGGTCGATCTGCGAAAGGTCGCTCTGGCCTTTGTTCAAGCCGCCCACGAGGGTCAGGCCGCAGGGCCCATAGCCCGTCCTTACGCCCCCCTGGAGACCGATCTGTTCGCTCTTCAGGCGCTTGTTGTACTGATGGAAAGTGTAGCCGACGTCCCCGGCCAGGAAGAGTTGCTGGCCGAAGATGGGCTGGCCAATGTTGATGTTGGCGTTGGGCGAATAGGTGAACTCGCCTTTTCGCAGCTTTCGCGCGGCAGCCACGGCGTCGCTGCCGCGCGCCACGTTGGAATCGTAGATGGACGAGGCCTGGAGTTCGACCACCCATCGCTTCCCGGCGAGCCCCACCGCCTGGCTCCAGGCAGGGCCGGCGCAGGCAGAAGCCAGAAACACAGCGGAGGCCGCGGCCATCGACCCGCGCCCTATCCTGAAACCCGCAACACTCAACTCTCGATTCCCCTCAAGGATCCTGACGCCAACCTCGGCGCCGACGGCGAGCGCGCTGTCGCGACGTCGTCGGTCCGAGCCACAATCACCGGGGCGAGCTAGCCCGCCTTCGCCGGCGGCGCGGCCGCCGGAGCGGCCGGCGCAGCCTTCGGCGCGGGCGCGGCGCCCCCGGCCGGCGGCTTTGGCGGTTCGTAGGCCTTGGCGTATTTCACCTTGGTCCGCGCCTGCGCCATGACACCCTGGAACTGGCGCTGGATGGCTTCCTGGGTCCGCTGGGTCTTGATCAGCTGCGTGGCATGACGAACCGCCAGCTGTTCCGGCACCGGTTGCACCTGGGTTTCGACGATGTCGTTGAATGACAGAAGCTGGCCCGAGGGGATGACGAAGATATCATTCTCCGGCACCTTGACGATCTGGCTGACGATCTGCGGATTCAGCGCCAGCGCATCGAGCTTCTCGCGGTTCTGACGGAACTCGATCCCGTTCTGAGTCAGAAGCGCCGTGACGCCGGGCAGGGTCTTTACAGCCGCGAGTTGCTGCAGCACGGCCGGGTTTACGGCGCGCGGGACAAGGACCTGATCCACGGTGAAGATCTTGTGCTGGCCGTAGACGTCGGGATTAGAAGCGATGAACTTGTCGATTTCTTCTTTGCTGGGCGCCGGCACCGATTTGGCGATGGATTCCTGCCAAGTTTGAACCAGGAGTGCGTCCAACACCCGCTGCTCCTGTTGCGCGTAGCCGGGCGTCTTGTCGATCTTTGCCTTCTTTGCCGCAGCGGCTAGAGCCCGGCGGGCAAGAATCTGATCTAGGGCCGCCTGCTCGGCCTGCCTGCGCACCTGCGCATTCGGGGGCGTGAACCCGCGCATCTCATTGGTGAGATCGGTCGCAGTGATCTCCTGCTTGTCGAGCACGGCGACCACTTGGCCGGTTGGCTCCTTCTTGCTGCAGCCGCTCAGGGCCACGCACAGGGCAGCCACCGCGACGGATCCAAACCTCGCTCGCAACATTCTTCCCCCTATTTTTCCAACCATCGTCGATCGTCCGTCCTGCGCCCGAAATGCTGAATTTAGTACGAACTATGCACGTTCCGGTCGCACGTCCTAGCGCATCCGCCAAGCGATGTCGCATGCACAACCCGCGCCAGACCAGCGTTGCAGCATCGCGACCAAGCAGTTGTTGTCCACGCGCACACCATCTATTCACATCCTCCTCCTAAGAGCTAAATGCGCCGCCAGGGTCCCGGATAGGGCTTTGGCAGAGACGGCCGCTCGGCTGCACGGTGCCGATTTTGGGGAAAGAATGCATCGGCCTGACGAACCGAAAAGAGTTTTGGCCGTGGCCTCCGGCGGAGGCCATTGGATCCAGCTCCAGCGCCTACGGCCAGCTTTCGCCGACTGCGATCTGACCTTCGTCAGCGTCTACGGCGACTATGCCGACGACGTGAAGGGGCATCGCTTCTACGTGGTGTCAGACATCACCCGCGTCAGCCTGCTGAACATCGTGATCCTTATCCCGCAACTGATCGGCATCCTGTTGCGTGAGCGGCCCGCCGTGGTGATCACCACCGGCTCGATGCCCGGCCTCGTCTGTATCGCCCTCGCCAAGACGCTCTTCGGAATCAAGACGATCTGGATCGATAGCATCGCCAATTGCGAGCGCATGTCCTCTTCCGGACAGCAGGCCCGCCGGTTCGCCGACCAGTGGCTGACCCAGTGGCCCGACCTCGCCGGCGGCCCAGGCGGTCCCGAGTACTGGGGAGCGGTTCTGTGATCTTCGTGACGATCGGCTCGCTGTTCCCGTTCGACCGCATGGTCCAACTGGCGGACGAACTGGCCCCATCCATGCCGGACGAGACCTGGTTCGCTCAGATCGGTGACGGCAAGTATCAGCCGGTCAACATCCCCTTCGCGCGGATGCTGCCACGGCCCGAGTTCGTGAACAAGATCGACGAGGCCAGCGTGATCGTGGCCCACGCCGGCATGGGCAGCGTGATTACCGCCATGGAGAAGGGCAAGCCTATCGTGCTGCTGCCCCGGGTCCTGGAATGGGGCGAACACACGACCGACCATCAGATGGCGACGGCGCGCTGGCTCGCCGACCGGCCTGGAATCTTCGTCTGCATGGACAGCGCCGATTTCGCCGGGACGATCGCCGCCGCCCGCGCCAGCGGGTCGAACGGTGAGACGATGCAGCGCACGGCCCCCGAGCCGTTCATCGCCCGCATCCGTGACTTCATCGGCTCCGTATGACGGCCGCACAGTTCGCCGACCGCCGCTCGGGCGTCCGGCTGGGGAGGATTGCATGATCAGGGTCGCCGTCGCCGGCTTGGGGAAGATGGGTATCTCCCACCTGTCGATTTTCAACGCCCATCCACTGCTGAAGGTCACGGCGGTCTGCGACCCCACCGGCTACATCCTGGATGTGCTGAACAAGTACACTGGCATCCCGGTCTATCCTGACTTCGACGTGATGCTGAAGGACGCCGAACTGGACGCCGTGGTCATCGCCACGCCCTCGCGCTTCCACGGCCCCATGGTCGAGGCCGCGTTGAACCGGGGCTTGCACGTCTTCTGCGAGAAGCCGTTTTGCCTGGACCCGGCCGAGGCCAAGCGCCTGGCGGACCTGGCCGAGACCAAGGGCCTGGTGAACCAAGTCGGCTACCATTACCGTTTCGTGGGCGCCTTCCAGGAGGTGAAGCGCCTGCTGGACGCCGGCGCAATCGGCCCGGTGTCTCATGTACTGGCCGAGGCCTACGGGCCGGTGGTGCTGAAGCCCAAGGGCTCGACCTGGCGCACCCAGCGCAGCGAGGGCGGCGGCTGCCTCTATGACTACGCGGCCCACCCGATCAACCTGCTGAACTGGTACTTCGGCGCTGCCAACACGGTGTCGGGCTCGGTGCTGGGGAAGATCTTCTCCCGCGACACCGATGACGAGGTGATCAGCACGCTGCACTTCGGCGAGGGTATCACAGCCCAGGTTTCGGTGAACTGGAGCGACGAATCCTACCGCAAGATGAGCACCAAGATTACGATCTGGGGCGCCAACGGCCGGATCACCGCCGATCGCCAGGAGTGCCAAGCCTATCTGCGCAAGGCCCCCGCCAACCTGGAGGGCTACAAGGACGGCTGGAACGTCCACTACACCACCGACGTGACCGACGAGGTCTGGTTCTACCTTCGCGGCGAGGAATATTCGGCCCAGGTGGACCACTTCGCCCAGTGCATGGCGGCGAAGCGGACCGCCACGGAAAGCTCCTTCGCCAGCGCCGCCCAGACCGACGACATCCTGACCATGATCCGCCTAGACGCCGAGCGCGGCCCGGCGGCCCTCGAGGGTCGGCCACCCGCCAAGGCCGCGGCGCCCAAGCGATTTTCCCTGTTCGGCGGCAAGGCCTGAGGCGCAATCACATGGACAAGCTACTGTTCGGCGACAACCAGTTCTTCGGCGTCAACCACATGTCCGAGGAGAAGGCCCGCGCCCAGTCGATCCGCTTCCAGGACGTGCCGGCGATCATCGAGGTGCTCGACGCCGCCTACGACGAGGGCGTGAAGACCTTCATGTGCACCACGCACGAAAAGATCGCGACGGTCTGCGACCACATGCGGGCGGACCCGGCGCGGTACAAGGATTTCGTCTTCTACCCCTGCATGCCCTACGCGCATAAGTACGCCAACGCCGTCACCGAGGACGGGCCGCTGGGCGCGCTGAAACGGTTCCTGCCCAGCGAGGGCATCCTCGACGCCGCCATGCGGGGCGGCATGTCATTGGCCAAGAAGGACGTCGAGGGCGTGGCCACCCTGCTGATCGACGCGGAGATGAAAATGTTCGAGGGCCTGAACGCCCCCGTCATCTTCCTGCAGAACGTCGTGGTGGACCTGTTGCTGGGGCTGGGCTTCAAGGAAGCCTTCGCGATCTTCGCCAATCACGTGAAGCGCCGCTATAATGCCGAGCCCGGCTTTATAACAATGAACATGCCGAAGCTCTTAGATGTGCTGGAGGAGGTCGGCGTCGAGAACCCGATCGTCTGCGCCAACATCAACAAGATCGGCTTCCGGATGTCCGGCGGCTTCGAGGCCTACGCCAAGGCGCTGCGCGAGCGCCAGTGCCGGGCCATCGCCATGTCGGTGTTCGCCTCGGGCGCCATCCCTCCGCGCGAGGCCATAGAGTGGGTCTGCAATCAGCCGAACGTCGCCTCGATCGTGTTCGGCGCCTCCAGCCGCGGCAACATCCGCAACACCCGCGACCTGGTCAACGAGCTTTGGCGCGGGCCGGTGGCGGCGTAGGATCGCGGGATGCTGGTCCTGGTCCTTCCCGTGCTGCTGCTGGTCATTGTCGGCGGCATCATCTGGTCCGCTCGGCTGATTTTCAGTCCGCCGCCGTTGGCCAACGTCAATGAAAAGGCCAAGACCCGCCAAAGAGGCCGTCCGAACGCCGCGCAGCGGCGGCGTGGACGTCTCTGACGGCGCGACTTTCGGTACTATCGCAAAATGTAGTCCGCCGACACATCGGGCGGATGGGCAGTACCCTTGGTCAATCCTTTGTCGCTATCATACCGACTGCTGGCCACACTCCAGCGTGATCGGCGCACCCATCGCTCATGAAGCTCAAGCGACTTCGTCTCCGCCTGCCACTCGTACGCCTGCCGGCAGCGCTGGACGCGCAGGCGCGGCGTGGCTGGGCCTGGGCGCAGGCCAAGGTGCGCGAGCTTCGCAAGCCCAAGCCCCGCAAGTGGCCGGTCATGCAGCCGTTCGTGAACCTGGACGCGCTATGGCGGAAGTTCGCGCTCGTCTTGACGCCGGTCGCACTGTTCTTCGTCTGCCTGATCTACGGATTTTTCTTCGCCCTGACGGCGCCGTACCTGATCATCGCTTTTGCGGTGCCGATCGGGACGCTGATGCTCCTGGCAGTCTGGGCCTTGCCGGAACGGACGCGGGCCCCGACGAAAACCATGGAGCTACTGTTCAGTTCCTTCATGATCTGCCTGATCCTGTGGCCGAACTATCTGGCTCTGGCCCTACCCGGCTTACCTTGGATCACCGCGGTCCGCCTCACCGGCGTACCGCTGGCCATGCTGTTCCTCGTCTCGCTTTCAACCTCGCCGACGTTTCGAAGCGAGGTGAAAGGAGCGGTGGTCGCGGTACCGGGCCTCTGGATGTGGTTCACCGCGTTTCTTGTCATGCAGGTGGTCACCATCCTGCTATCCAAGTCCCCGTCGACCGCGGTGTCGAAGACTCTGATCCAGCAGGTAAACTGGACGATCATTGCGGCCGCCGCCGCATGGATTAGTCGCATCCCTGGCCGCCCCGAGCGCTATCTGAAACTGGTTCTGTTGACCACCGTTCCGATGCTGGTTCTGGGCGTGTTGGAATTCTACAAGAAGCACCTGCTGTGGGCCGGCTACGTCCCGTCCTGGCTGAAGATCGACGACCCGATTGCGGTTGCGATCTTCTCCTCGTCGATGCGCAATGCAACCGGCCTCTATCGGGCAAAAGCGGTGTTCTCTACACCGCTGGGCTTGGCGGAGTTTTTTGGACTGCTGACGCCCTTCGCGATCCATTTCGCCATCGGCAAATACCCGCGATGGCTCAAGATATCCTGCTTCTGCCTCGTACCGGCTCTGTTCTACGGCCTGCGCCTTACGGACGGACGGCTGGGCGTGCTCGCGTTTCTGACTTCCATATTCCTGTACATGCTGATCTGGGGAATGTTGCGGTTCCGGCGCAATCGCCGGGACTTGCTGGCCGCGACCATCATCTACGCCTACCCGGCCCTTTTCGTGCTGGCGGCGGTCGTCGTGAAGACTGTCAAGCCAATCAATCTGCTCGTCTTTGGGGGCGGGGCCCAGGTCGCCAGCAACCTCGCGCGGCAGCATCAGATCGTGATGGCCCTCCCCAAGATGATGCTCAACCCGATCGGCCACGGCAGCGGCGGCGCCGGACAGGCCATGGGCTATGCTGAAGGATCCTTCATTGCGATCGACAACTACTATCTGGTGATCGGCCTGGACTACGGGATGATCGGCGTCGTGACCTTCCTCGGGATCTTCCTGCTGACGATCGGCTGGGCAGTCCGGTCCGTGCTTGTCGCGGGCGCAAGCGCTGACCGCGAGGTAAGCCTGTTAACTCCGCTGGCGGTCGCCATGACAGCCTTCCTTGTGGTCAAGCTGGTCTTTGCACAGGCCGATATGCACCCCCTCTTCTTCGCCTACTTGGGCATGACCGTCGCCCTGATTCAACGGGCTCGTCGTGAGGCGGAAGTCCGGCTGGAGATCCTGGAGACAGAGCCTGCGCCTCGTCAGCCGTCACGGCTCAGCCCGATCAGGCGGCCGGATTGGGATGAGGAAGAGTTGGGGCGTGTCGGGTCGCCCGATGAGCCCAATCTGATGCCGCCGCGACGGCCGAGCGTCGCCTGACCTAGACCCAGGCAGGCGGGCCTCGCTCGCCTCGCAGGCCCGCCTGCCAGCCCTGCAAGGCGTAGCCCAGCTGCCGCCACGCGCCGCGTCTTGCGAACCGCGCCAGCATCAGCGCGATGGCGAAGACTGCGGTTAGCGGAAGCCATCTCGGTGTGAGATCCCGGGTCACCAGCAAGCGGTTACGCTCGTTTAGATAGACCGGCATCCGGCCCTGCCGGCGAATTTCGGCAGTATAGCCGGTTGATGTGCCCTGATGATGCATCACCCTGGCCTCGACGGCGAACCCGAGGCGAAGGCCACGCGTCTGGGCGCGCAGGCACCATTCGACTTCCTCGCAGTAGAGGAAATAGTCCTCGCGCATCGGCCCGGCGACTTCCAGGAAATGCGCACTGACCAGCATGGAGGCGCCATTCAGATAGTTCTGCCGCGCCTCGGCATCGACGGCCAGGGCAGGCAGGCATTCCAGCGGCTGGCCGTGGCCGATGGACACGGCCCGGGCCAGTACGCCGAGCCAACGGCCTCCAACGGACTGGATCGTACCGCGGCCAGTATAGACCACCGAACCCACCGCATCGCAGTCGCCACGCTCCAGCCGGGCAATCATGGCCCTTAGGGCGGTGGGATCCGGAACGGTATCGGGGTTCAAGACCCACCAGGCATCGGCGCCCGGCGTCTCACGCAGGCAGACGTTCACGCCACCCGCGTAACCCAGGTTCGACATCGCGAGCACGGCGCGAATGGGCCGGCCTGCGCCGACGTCCGTCGGCAAACGCGCAGTCAACGCCGCGAATGCCTCTGGCCCGCCATTCTCACAGATCACCACCTCGAAGTCGCCGTGCGTGGAAAGGGCCAGGGCGTCCAGGCAACCGAGAATGTCGTCCGGATTTCGGAATCCGACAATGGCGATGGCCACATGCATGCTAGACTCGCAACTTCCCAATTCCGCCGCGATCCCTGAGCGGTGCCATGTCCGGTCGGTGGATGCAATCGGCGGCGTCTCTCAGCATTTGCAACTCGCCCGTGCGTCCGTCATCGTTCAGGCACGTATCCAGTGGATGGGCGTCGTCTTGGGGAGCATCGGGCGCTATGTCGAGCGGGAAGTCTTGCGTCGAAGCTCTCGTGCGTGCAACGCAACATCGAACCGCCATCATTTGGGTAAGATTTCGATGGCCATAGTGCGCGGCCGCTGGCGCTCGGGCGCCGCGAGTTGGAGATTCGGTTCGTGGCTGTGAAGTTTGGCAATCCGTTCAAGCGCAAGGCTCCCAAGGCGCCGAAAGTCGCCAACTCGACAAAGGCCCTGAAGTCGCCGACCAGAACAAAGCCGGGCCGCGAAGTCCGCCCAGAGGTTGCGCCCGCGCTCGCCGAACTTTTCGCCCAGCAGTCGATCGATCCGCCGGTGCGCGGCGTCCAATCCCTTCCCCGCTTCAAGGTCACCGCCGCCGATCAGGTAGATCGCCAGCGCTCGGACCGATTCACCACCCTGCGCATGAAGCTGCGCGCTGCCTTCACACCATCGCAGCCGGTCGTGGACCGTCGCATGTTTGCTGGCCGAAGCGCGGTCCTGGGCGCCATGATCGGTTCGATCGAGGATCAAAAACTCCACCTGGTCATCTATGGCCCTCGGGGGATCGGCAAGACCTCGCTGGTCCACATGTTGTCAGACGCGGGCCGCGAAGCACGATATATTGTCCACTATTCATCCTGCGGCGCGGCCTCAAACTTCCAGGAGACTTTCCGGGCCGCGGCTGGCGAGATACCGCTTCGCTTCCACAGCGCCTACGGCCCCACAACCGAGGAAGCCGAAGCCGGCTCCACTTTCGCTGATGTGCTTCCCAAGGGCGCTTTCTCACCGCGTCAGTTCGGCGATCTCTGCACCAAGCTGACCGGCACTCGGGTCTTGGTGGTGCTGGACGAGTTCGACCGCGCCGAGGATTCAACTTTCCGCCGCGAACTGGCCGAGCTGATCAAGATTCTGTCCGATCGCTCGGTCCGTGTGCAACTGGTGATCGCCGGCGTCGCTGGCGACATCGCCGAATTGGTCGAGCACATTCCCTCGATCCGCCGCAACGTGTTGGCCGTCCGAGTGCCTTTGATGGCCGAGGAAGAGACCCGCGAAATGATGGTCATGGGCGAACGGGCCAGTGGTCTGACCTTCGACCCCATCGCCCGTGACTTTCTGGTGCGCATCGCCAGCGGCTGGCCCTATATCACCTCTCTGATCTGCCACCACGCGGGTCTGCAGGCGATCGAGGCCTCGCGCACGACGGTGGTGGCGTCTGATATATCCAGCGCGCTTGAGGGCTCGTTGCACGAACTGGCCGGCCGGCTCGCGAAGTCGACAATGCTGCGGGTCGAAGATCTGAAGAACGCGGGGATGGGCAAGATGCTCTCCATACTGGCCGGCGCCGCGCTACGGGCTGGCGGCGAGTTCGAGCTCAGCGACATCGACGCGGTCGCCGGTAAGACCGCCGACGCCGCCGGGGCCAAGCGCCTGGTGGCCCAGTTGGCTGGCGACCGGCTGCTGGTGCGCCAGCAGGAAGAGGGCTCCGGCGCCAACTACAGCTTCGTCGAGGACGGACTGCCCGCCTACCTCTGGTTCCAGGGCGTCCAGGAGGATTTCATGGCTGGCCAGAAGGAACCTTCGCGCGCCAGCAACGGCTAGGACCCGATCCCAAACAGCTCTTCAAGAGAGCATTCCGGCGTCGCCTCTGGAGTGCCGGCTTCAGACTTCAGAAGCTTGGCCAGGAGACACCGGCCTTGCGGCCGCGCCAGGCTCCCGATACTTCGCCGTGCGCCGCCAGGATAGCGAGCGCGCGGCGCCGCGACCTCCTTGGCCGTCCGCACAACGAGAACGGGGCCCTGGTTTCCCAGGGCGCCGTCTTCATGTCGGCCGAGGCTCGGGTGGATCTAGAAGATCCAGTCTGCGGAGCCCATCGCGGCGACGCCGCTCAGCTTGGCGACGGCGACGAAGCCGCCCGGGCCGCTGGGCCCATTGGCGTCGACGTAGACCGTGGTGCCGACGATGTCGCTCGAGAACTTCACCCAACCGTCGGCGACCGGGTTGGAGCCCTTGTAGGCGCCCAGCAGGTCATGCAGGTCCAGGAGGTCGGAACCCCGCGTGAAGTCGGTGATGTTCGCCATCGTGGTCGGGATCTTGTTGAAGTCGAAGACGTCCTTGCCGGCGCCGCCGGTCAGAGTGTCGACGCCGCCGTTGGAGACGAGGGTGTCGTTGCCGTCCATCCCCTGGAGCAGGTTCTTCACGCCGTTGCCGGTGATGACGTTGTCCTGCGCGTTGCCGTAGCCACGCTGGGACGTGGTGGCCGTGAGCACCAGGTTCTCGACATTGCCGCGCAGGGTATAGTTCTCGAGCGACGTCCGAACCGTGTCGATGCCGTTGTTCGCCGTCTCGTTGGCGTACGAACCCCAGCTGTTCTCGATGTAGACGTCATCGCCGGCGCCGCCGTTCATCGTGTCGGCCCCGCCGCCGCCGTCGATCGTGTCGGCGCCTGAGCTCCCCGTCAGCACCTCGCCGGCGGTCGTGCCGGTGACCAGCTTGCCGGCGCCGCCAGTGACGTCGACCGTCGGCGCGGGCGCCGGGGCCGTGGACGCCGAGACATTGTAGACCAACTCGGCGCCGGTCAGGGCGCTGGTGACCCCCGCCAGTTTGGCGACGGCGACGAAGCTGCCCGCGCCGGTGGGGCCGTTCGGATCGACATAGACTGTCGTGCCGGTGGCGTCGGTGGTGAACTTCACCCAGCCGTCCGCCACCGGATTGGTCCCTTTGTAGGATGCAAGCAGATCATGGAGATCGAGCGCGTCGGTCCCGCGGGTGAAGTCGGTGATGGTCGATATCGCGCTGGGGATCTTCGTGAAGCTGAAGACGTCCTTGCCGGCGCCGCCGGTGAGGGTGTCGACGCCGCCGATCGAGACCAGGGTGTCGTTGCCGTCGCCGCCGCTCAGCTGGTTCTTCACGGCGTT
>CALQQB010000078.1 GCA_943332615.1 Phenylobacterium deserti | reverse complement strand
CCGGGACAAGCCCGGCCATGACGTTCATCTATTGAGTTGAGTTGCGCGCTCCCTTGTCGTCTCATCCCGCCGCGAACCAGGGGGACACGCGACGCATGCCTATAGCCGCAGCCAGGGTTTATTCGGACGGGCACCGCCTGCGCCACCTGTGGCTGGAGGACCCGCATGACCGGCAGCCGCAGGTGCACCAGTTCACCTGGATCGGGCTGGTGGACCCGTCCGCCGAAGAGCTGGCGGTGCTGCAGGATCGGTTCGGGCTGCATCCGCTGGCGATCGAGGATGCGCTCTGCGACCACCCGATCCCGAAGGTCAGCGTCTACGGCGACCAGGTGTTCGTGGCGGCCCGCACCGCGCGGCTGATCGGCGAGGAAATCGTCTACGGCGAAACCTGCGCGTTCCTCTGCAAGAACAACATCATCACCGTCCGCAAAGGCAGCGAGCGCGGCTACACCCAGCTGCGTCGCAACCTGGAAGACAGCCCAACCCAGCTCCGCTACGGCACCGGCTTCATCCTCTATTCGCTGCTGGATTTCATCGTCGACAGCTACCAGCCCATCGTCGAGGACATCGAGGAGGAGGTGCTGGCGGTGGAGCGGCGCGCGCTGGACGCCTTCCTCAGCCGCGAGGACGTCACCCACCTGTTCAACCTCCGCCAGCAGCTGATGCGATTCAAGCGGATGCTGGGGCCGATGGAGGAGGTGTGCGCGCGCCTGGAGCACCTGCACCTGCCGTTCATGACCGAGCAGGTGCGGCCCTATTTCCGCGATGTCGGCGACCATGTGCGACGTGTGGCGAGTTCCGCCGAGGGCCTGCGCGACGTGCTGGCTTCGGTGTTCGAGGTCTCGAACCTGTTCGAGCAGCAACGGCAGGGGGACATCACACGGCGCCTCGCCGCCTGGGCCGGAATTCTGGCGGTTCCGACCGCCATAGCCGGCCTCTACGGCATGAACTTCGAGGTGATGCCGGAGCTGCACTGGAAGTACGGCTACATCTTCGCCCTGGGCCTGATCGGGGTGATCAGCGGGAGCCTGTTCTTCCTCTTCCGCCGATCGAAGTGGCTATAGCGGTCGACGATCCCCCTCGCCTTTCCCGTCGCCGACCGGTAGAGCCTCCCGCCCATGAGCGACGAGGCCGTCCAGATCATCGCATGCGGCCCCCGCGCCGTGGCCGAAGCCGCCGCCGTGGCGCTCGAAGCCGAGCCCGCGACCGAGGCCCTGACCTTCTCCATCCTGGAGGAGGATGAGGACCACGACGTCTGGCGCATCGACGCCTTTCCCACCGAGGCCGAGGAACAGGCCGCGATCATCCGCATCCTGGCCGGATTCCCGGCCCTGCGGGTCGCCGTCGAGGTGCTGGCCGACGCCGACTGGCTGGCGATGGCGCTGTCGGGCCTGCCGCCGGTGCGGGCGGGGCGGTTCTTCGTCTATGGCGCGCACGATCAGGGCCTGGCGCCGGCCAGCACGGTCAACCTGCGCATCGAGGCCGGCGCCGCCTTCGGCACCGGCCATCACGGCACGACGGTGGGCTGCCTGCTGGCGTTCAGCGACCTGCTGAAGGCCCGCCGGTTCGACCGCGTGCTGGACGTGGGCTGCGGCACCGGAGTGCTGGCGATCGCCGCGGCGCGCACCGGGTCGCCCGTGGCGGTTGGCACCGACATCGATGGGCCCTCGGTGCGCATCGCCAACGAGAACGCCGACCTGAACGCCGCCAACGCGCGGTTCGTCCACGCGTCCGGCCTGAACCACCCCGAGGTGCGGCGCGACGGGCCTTACGACCTGGCCTTCGCCAACATCCTGGCCCCGCCGCTGGTGGCGCTGTCGCCCGACATCAAGCGCGCGCTGAAGCCCGGCGGCATCGCCATCCTCTCGGGCCTGCTGCGCACCCAGGAACGCCGCGTCCTGGCGGCCTATACCTCCAAGGGCTTCCGCCTGGTCCGCCGAATCCACCGCGACGCCTGGGCCACCCTGGTGCTGCGCAAGGCCTGACGCTGACACCCCTTTGCCCCCGCGTCCGAAGGGCTTAAATCCCTGGCCATGCGCCAGTCCTTCGATGAGACCACCGACCGCTCCTTCGGCTCCCGCCACGTTCCGCTGATCCGCCAGGCCATGGCCCGGCAGGGACTGGACGGGTTCCTCGTGCCGCATGAGGACGAGCACCAGAACGAATACCTGCCCGCCGCCAACGACAGGCTGGCCTGGGCCACCGGCTTCACCGGCTCGGCCGGGGCCGCGGTGATCCTGAAGGACAAGGCCGCCGTCTTCGTGGACGGCCGCTACACCCTGCAGGTCCGCGACCAGGTGGACGCCGGCCTGTTCGAGATCCGCGACCTGGTCGAGGGCGGTGTGCCCGCCTATCTGGAGACCGCCGCAGGTCGGGGCGCGAAGATCGGCTACGACCCGCGCCTGCACAGCCCTGACGCCCTGACCCACCTGAAAGCCGCGGTCGCCAAGGCCGGCGCCGAGCTCACGCCGGTCAACGATAATCCGCTGGACGAGGCCTGGGGCCAGGCCCGCCCGGCCCAGCCGGCGGCGCCGGTCGTGCCGCAACCGCTGGAATTCTCCGGTGAGGACTCCAACGCCAAGCGGGCGCGGGTCGGGGCCGCCGTCGGCCAGCGAGGCGCCGACGCCACAGTGCTGACCGCGCCATCGTCCATCGCCTGGCTGTTCAACGTACGCGGCGGCGACGTCATCCGCTCCCCGCTGCCGATCGGCCAGGCCATCCTGGCGAAGGACGGCACGGCGCGGCTGTTCCTGGACCCGGCCAAGGTCACACAGGACCTGCCCGCATGGCTGGGCAACCAGGTGACCCTCGAGACCCCGGCCGACCTGCCCGGCGCCCTGGCCGACCTGAAAGGCCAGCGGGTGGTCGTGGACCCGGCCCTGTCGTCGGCCTGGTACTTCAAGGCCCTGGAGGACGCTGGCGCCACCGTGATCCGCGCCGACGACCCCTGCGCCCTGCCCCGGGCCTGCAAGAACGACGTGGAGATCGCCGGGACGCGGCGGGCACACATCCGCGACGGCGCAGCGCTGACCCGCTTCCTGCACTGGGTGGCCACCGCGGGGCAGGCCAATCCGCCGGACGAGATCGAGGCGGTGAGCAAGCTGGAGGCCTTCCGCGAGGCCACGGGCGCGCTGAAGGACCTATCGTTCGACACCATCGCCGGCGCCGCCTCGAACGGCGCCATCGTCCACTATCGGCCCACGCAACGGCTGAACAAGCGCACGGAACAGGGCTCGCTGCTGCTGGTCGATTCCGGCGCCCAGTACCAGGACGGCACCACCGACGTGACCCGCACCGTGGCGATCGGGGAGCCCAACCCGGAGATGCGCCAGCGCTTCACCCTGGTGCTGAAGGGTCATCTGGCCCTGGCCGCCATCCGCTTTCCGGCCGGCACCACCGGCTCGGCGATCGACGTGCTGGCGCGCCATGCGCTGTGGATGCATGGCCTGGACTACGACCACGGCACCGGCCACGGCGTCGGCTCCTACCTCGGCGTCCACGAGGGCCCGCAGCGGATCGCCAAGGCGCCGAACACCGTGGCGCTGCGCCCTGGCATGATCCTGTCCAATGAGCCTGGCTACTACAAGGAAGGCGGCTACGGCATCCGTATCGAGAACCTGCAGGTCATCACCCCGGCCGCCCAGATCGCCGGCGGCGAGCGACCGATGCTGGGGTTCGAGACCCTGACGCTGGCCCCCATCGACCGCCGCCTGATCGACCGCGACCTGCTCAGCCCTGCCGAACGCGCTCAGCTCGACGCCTACCACGCCCGCGTCGCCGCCGAGATCGGGCCGCTGGTGGAGCCGGACGTCCGCGCCTGGCTGGCCGACGTGACGGGGCCGATCTGATGAGTGAACCCAACGCGACCCAGGTCGAATACTGGAACACCGCCGCAGGTCCCACCTGGGCCAGCCTGCAGGGCCCGCTGGACCGCCAGCTGGCGCCGCTGGGACGGGCGGCCATGGCGGCGCTCGCGCCCCAGCCGGGCGAGCGGATCCTCGACATCGGCTGCGGCGCCGGCGAGACCAGCCTGGAGCTGGCGAAGGCAGTCGGCCCGGGCGGCGAGGTGACCGGGGTCGATATCTCCCGGCCGCTGCTGGAGGTCGCGCGGCGGCGCGCCGAGGGCCTGAGGGGACTGGCGTTCATCGAGGGCGACGCGCAGGTCCAGGCCTTTGCCCCGGCCAGTTTCGACGCGGTGTTCTCCCGCTTCGGGGTGATGTTCTTCGCCGACCCGGAGGCGGCTTTCGCCAATATCCGCAAGGCCCTGAAGCCCGGTGGCCGGCTGGCGTTCGTCTGCTGGCGCACGCCGGTCGAGAACCCGATCATGATGGGCCCGATGATGGCTGCGGCGCAGCACCTGCCGACGCCCCCGCCGCCCGTGCCCGGCGCGCCCGGCCCCTTCGCCTTCGCCGACCCGGAACGGGTGCGCGGCATCCTGAGCGCCGCCGGCTTCGCGGATGTCGGGATCGCGCCGCTGGACCTGCCGATCGGCGGTGGCGGCCTGGAAGACGCGCTGGAACTGGCGCTCAAGGTCGGTCCCCTGGGCAGCCTGCTCCGCGAGCACCCGGACAAGCGCGACATCGCCATCGGCGCGGTCCGCGCGCTGCTCGCCCAGCACGAAGGCCCCGACGGCGTGAAGCTCGGCTCGGCCACCTGGATCGTGACGGCGCGCGGCTGATACCGAAGTTCGGACGTTCGCGCCCCTTCCTCCTCGATGAAGGAAGGGTACGAATGATGATGTGCGCAGGCCGATGACCTGAAAACGGGGCCGTCGCGAGGCGGCCCGGTCGCCTGCTCCCTATGGTGCGAGCAGTCGCTCGAACGCCGCCGCCCGGCCCACGAACACGTCCAGGTCCACCGGCCCCGCGACGCCCGCGACCCGGCCCCGCGCGCCGTATTGCCAGAACCGGACCCGGGCGTGCGCCGGCACGTTCAGGCGGCCCACGAGGTCGCGCACCCACATGCCGCGGCGCTGAAACGGGCTGTTGGCCAGATAGGCGCTGTGGAATTCCGACGTCACATAGAGGATCGGCTCGCGACCCGAGCTCTTGCGCACCGCCTGGATGAACACCGCCAGCTCATGGTTGAACGCCGCCCGCGCCGGCCGCTGGTCGCAGTTGCCGCCGAACTCCAGGTCGATGGCCGGCGGTAGGCGCAGGCGCGCTGTCGCGGTCGCCGCCAGGAAATTCCGCGCCTGTTCCTCGCCGCTCCGGCAGAGGGTGAAATAGTGGTAAGCGCCGGTCGGCACCCCCGCCGCGGCCGCACCCTGGGCGTTGGCGGTGAAGGCGGCATCGCGGAAGTCCGCGCCTTCCGTGGCCTTCAGATAGGCGAAGGCGACGCCGGCGCCCTTCGCCTGCCGCCAGCCGATGGCGCCCTGGTGGTGTGAGACATCGATCCCGCGCACCGGATACTTGCGGGGATCCGGATTGGCGGGCCGCACCACGCCGCCCTCATGAAGCCAAAGCCCCAGCGCGATCGCCGCCGCGACGGCCAGCACGAACGCCAGCGCCAACCCGGGGATCAGGCCGCGGCGACCAGAGCCAGCCATTCGTCCTCGGTCATCACCTGAATGCCCAGGTCGGTCGCGGTCTTCAGCTTCGAGCCGGCGCCGGGCCCCGCCACCACGATGTCGGTCTTCTTCGACACCGAGCCGGAGACCTTGGCGCCCAGTCCCTCGGCCTGGGCCTTGGCCTCGTCGCGGGTCATTTTCTCCAGCGCGCCGGTGAAGACGATGGTCTTGCCGGCCACGGCGGTGTCGGTATTCGGTCGCTCGGCCGGGATCACCCGCAGTTCGGCAAGCAGGCTGTCGACGAGGCTGAGGTTGTGATCCTCGCCGAAGAACTCGGCGATCATCCGGGCGGCGACCACGCCGACCGCATCGACGCCGGCCACCTCCAGAAAGGCCTCGCCGGGCGTCTCGGCGGCGGCCCGGCGTGCGGCCGTCTCAAAGGTCGCCCAGTCAGCGAAGTGAGCGACCAGGGCGGCGCGGGCCTTGGCGTTCAGCTTCGGAATCGCCAGGTGCAGGTGCGAGTCCAGCGACAGGTCCGGCGGGATCAGCAGGGCCTGGCCGGCGCCGTCGGAGTCCAGCACCGCCTGCACAGCGGTCGGGCCCAGGCCGTCGAGGTCGCTGAGCTCGGCGTAGACCGGCCCGGCCATCTGGCCCGCCGCCGCCTTGGCGATCGCAACGAACACCTCGGCGCTCTCGAAATGCCGCGCCAGGGCCAGCGAGGTGGTCTCGCCCACGTGACGGATGCCCAGGCCGTAGATGAAGCGGTCCAGCGCGATGTCGCGCCGGGCCTCGATACTCTCGATCAGATTTGCGACACTGGTCTCGCCGAAGCGGTCCAGGGCCAGCATCTCCTCCCGCTTCTCGTGTAGCCGAAAGATGTCCGCCGGCGTGGTCACCCAGCCCTGCTCGCTGAACAAGGTCAGCTGCTTCTCGCCCAGCCCCTCGATGTCGAAGGCGCGGCGCGACACGAAGTGGCGCAGGTGCGCCAGCCGCTGGAACGGGCAGGCGAACTCGCCGGTGCAACGGCGCACCACGGTCTCGGCCCCCGCCGCCGTGGTCTCGCGCGCCAGGGGCGTCGCCAGCGAGCAGGGGCAGTGGGTGGGAAACACGAACGCGGCCGGCCCGCGCGGCTCGTCCTCCACCACGCTGACGATCTGCGGGATCACATCGCCGGCCCGCTGCAGGATCACCGTGTCGCCGACGCGCAGACCCTTGCGCGCGATCTCGTCGGCATTGTGCAGGGTGGCGTTCTCGACCACCACGCCGCCCACCGTGACCGGCCGCAGTCTCGCCACCGGGGTGATGGCGCCCGTGCGGCCCACCTGGATGTCGATGGCTTGCAGCACGGTGCGGGCCTGTTCGGCCGGGAACTTGCGCGCCACCGCCCAGCGCGGCGTGCGGGTGACGAAGCCCAGGCGCTGCTGCCAGTCCAGGCGGTCGGTCTTGTAGACCACACCGTCGATGTCGAAGCCGAGCTTGGGCCGCACAACTTCCATGCGGGCGTAGGCGGCCAGCAGGCCGGCGGCGTTCTCCACCCGCTCGCTCTGCGGTGTGGTCGAAAACCCCCAGGCCTTCAGCAGCTGCAGCGCCTCCCACTGGGTCTGGGCGAAGACCGTCGAGTGGAAGCCCCAGGCGTAGGCGAAGAAGGCCAGCGGCCGGGCGGCGGTGATCTTCGGGTCGATCTGGCGCAGCGACCCGGCGGCGGCGTTGCGGGGGTTGGCATAGGTCTTCTGGCCCGCCTCGGTGGCGGCGACGTTCAGGGCCGCGAAGGCGTCGTGGCCCAGGTAGACCTCACCCCGAACCTCGATGACCTCGGGCCAGCCGGCGCCGGCCAGCCGCTTGGGGATGTCGGCGATGGTGCGGACGTTTTGCGTCACGTCCTCTCCCAACCGCCCGTCGCCCCGCGTGGCGGCCTGGACCAGCACGCCACCCTCATAGCGGATCGAACACGACAGCCCGTCGATCTTCGGCTCGGCCGTGTAGCCCACCGTCTCGTCGGCCCGCAGCCGCAGGAAGCGGCGGATGCGCGCATCGAACTCGACGGCCTCCTCATCGGCGAAGGCATTGTCGAGGCTGAGCATGGGAACCCCGTGCTCGACGGCAGAAAACTGCTCCGACCGCACCGCCCCGATCCGAAGCGATGGCGAATTCTCCCGGAGCAGGTGCGGGAAACGGTCCTCGATCTCCAGGTTCCGCCGCTTCAGGGCGTCGTAGTCGGCGTCCGAGATCGTCGGCGCGTCATCCTGATGATAGCGAAGGTCATGCGCCGCCATCTCGTCGGCGAGGGCGGTCAGTTCGTCGGCGGCTTCAGATTCCGTAAGCTCGGCGACGGGCTTCACGTTTCCCTCCCCTCAATGAGGAGGGACAGCTCGCGCAGCGAGCAGGGTGGGGAAGTCACGATCAAGCTCCGCCCCCGCGCTCCGGCCCAGACTTCCCCACCCTGACGGCTTCGCCGTCTGCCCCTCCCCATTTGGGGGAGGGAAAAGCCCAAGCTAAGCATCCATCAACGCCCTGGCCGCCGCCCGCGCGGCATCGGTGATCTGCGCCCCGGCCAGCATGCGGGCGATCTCTTCCTCGCGGTCGGCGGGGCTCAACGTCTCGACGGCGGTGCGGAGGCGTTCGCCCTCGCCGGCCTTGACGATCCGCCAGTGCGCCTCGGCACGGGCCGCGACCTGGGGACTGTGGGTCACGACCAGGACCTGCGCGGCGCTGGCCAGCCGCTTCAGGCGCAGCCCCACGGCGTCGGCGACGGCGCCGCCGACCCCCTGGTCAACCTCGTCGAAGATCATCAGCGGCTGGCGGCCCCTAGCACTGGAAGAATTGGCGTCCCGCTCGGCCAGCGCCGCCTTCAACGCCAGGGCGAACCGCGCCAGTTCGCCGCCCGAGGCGATGGCGCCCAGGTCGCCGAACGGCGCGCCGGGGTTGGTGGCGATCTCGAAGCCCACGCGGTCCAGGCCCGTGGGCCCGGCGCGATCCTCGGCCAACGGCTCGACCGCGACCCGGAAGCGGGCCTTGTCCAGTTTCAGCGGTGCAAGCTCGACCACCACCGCCTGCGCCAGCCGGCCGCCAGCCGCCGTGCGCGCCTCCGTCAGTCGGCGGGCGGCCTCCAGATAGGCGGCGCGGCCCTGGGCCGCCTCGGCCTCGGCGGCGTTCAAGGTCGCCTCGGAGGATTCCACCGCCCGCAGACGCTCGGCGAACCTCACCCGCAGGATCGGCAACTCTTCCACCGCGACATTCAGCTTGCGGGCGAGACCGCGCAGATCGAACAGCCGCTCCTCGGTCTTCTCCAGCCGGTCGGGTTCGAAGTCGAAGGCCGTCGCCGCCGCCTCGATCGCGGCCTCCGCCTCCCCGGCCTCGACCAGGGTGCGGTCCAGCGCTTCGGACGCCGCGGCCAGCCGGGCGACCGCTACGCCCTCGACCGCCGCGCCAGCGGTGAGCGCCCGTTCCCGCGCCCGCTCCAGCGCCCGGATCGCCGCCGCCACCTTGCCGCCCAGCCCGTCGAACACCTCGCGGGCCGCGGCGATATCGGAGAGCGCCTTCTCAGCCGCGCCCAGGATGGCGCGCGCCTCAGCCAGTTCGGTCTCCTCGCCGGCGCGGGGATCCAGCCGGTCGAGTTCAGCAAGTCGGAAGGTCAATTCCTCGGTCTCGGCCGCCGAGCGGGCGACCTCTTCACGTAGCGCCTCGACCCGTTCCCGCGCGGCGCGCCAGCCGCGCCAGGCGGCAGCGACAGCGTCGGCCCCCGCGGCCAGTGCCCCATAGGCATCCAGCATCGGGCGGTGCGTGCGCGCGTCCAGCAGGCCCACGGTCTCATGCTGGCCGTGCACCTCCAGCAGGGCCTCGCCCAGTTCCTTCAGCACCCCCACACCGGTCGCCTGGTCATTGACGAAGGCGCGGCTGCGGCCATCGGCGGACAGGGTGCGGCGCAGGACCAGGTCCTCGTCGCGGGCATAGGCCAGGCCCTTGTCTTCCAGCAGCATCCAGACGGGATGGTCGGGGGCCGGCGCGAAGGCGGCGCTCGCCATCGCCTGGGCCGCGCCGCGCCGCACCAGGCCCGCGTCGCCACGCATGCCGGTGGCCAGGCCCAGGGCGTCCAGGATGATCGACTTGCCCGCCCCGGTCTCGCCGGTAAGCGCGGTGAGACCCGGCCCGATGGACAGGTCCAGGGACTCGATCAGCACGACATCGCGGATCTGCAGGCCGATCAGCATCGCGGGGAGTGTCGCCTGGAATCACCTCAAAATGAAGAGGCGACGGACGCTATCTGTTCTCTATTGCTTCTTGCCGAAAGGCATCTTGAACAGCGTCCTTTTCGGCGGAGACGCCGCCTCGGCCGCGGCCTTGGTGGCCACCTTGGTTGCTTCGGTTACGTCAGGCTTGACGTCGGCCGTCGCCGGCGGCTTCGCCGTCTTGGCCTTGTCCTTCGTGAAGGGCAGACGGAGAAGGCTCCCGCCCGCCTTCGGCTCGATCGCCGGCCGCAGTCCCTTCGACGTCAGCAGCTTATAGGCGCTGCTGTACCAGGGATCGCCCGGATAGTTGTAGCCGAGCACCGCGCCGTTACGCTTGGCCTCATCCAGCAGGCCCACCGTCAGATAGGCCTCCACCAGCCGGTACAGCGCCTCGGACGTATGGCTGGTGGTCTGGTAGCGATCGACCACGGTCTTGAAGCGGTTCGCCGCCGCCAGGGTGTCACCCTGGCGCAGATACCAGCGGCCGATGGTCATTTCCTTGCCGGCCAGCTGGTCGTTGACCATGTCGATCTTCAGCCGGGCGTCGTTCGAGTACTCGGTCTGCGGGTAGCGCTGGACCACGTCGCGCAGGCTTTCCAGGGCCTGGCCGGTGGCCGCCTGGTCGCGGTTCACATCGACGATCTGTTCGAAGTAGCAGATGGCCTTGATGTAGTGGGCGTAAGCCGCCGTCTGGTTGCCGGGATACAGCTGAATGAAGCGGTCGGAGTCGGCGATCGCCTCATTGTAATCGTTGGATTCGTAGTGGGCGTAGGCCTGCATCAGGATCGAGCGGCGCGACCATTCCGAATAGGGGTGCTGGCGCTCCACCTCCTGGAAATAGGCGACGGCCTGGTTCCATTGCCGGCGGTCCAGCCGGTCCGCGCCGGTGGCGTAGAGCAGCTCTACCGGGCGCTCTTCATAGGCCAGCCGCTGCTTGGGCTTCTTGTTGCTGGCGCAGGCGCTCAGGGCCAGGGCGCAGGCGGTGGCGATCAACACCACGCGCTTAGAATTGGAAGTCGACAGCACCATCACCTCAAAGCCGGCCCGCGCCCCCGCGAGGAGTCGCTATCTACACTACGGACTGTGGCGAGCAAACGGCGCACCAAAGGGCGTGGGGTCGCAGCTTTCTTCGCGCCGCCCATGGAAGGATCGGTCAGAGCGTCTCGCGCAGGCCCGCGACCTGCTGCGCGTGGGTCGCCTCCGGCTTCGGCAATCCGATCTGGTCGCTGACCATCTCCGAAAGCGACGGCAGGGTGGCGCGGTCGATGCGGTGGCTGTCGCCCCACAGGTCGGCGCGCATCAGCGCCTTCGGGCAATGCAGGTAGGCCTCCCGCACCTCGATTCGAAGCAGGGTCTTGGGAACCTTGCCGAACTCGGCGAACTCGGTGGCCAGGGCGTCATCCACCAGGAGGCTGGCCGGGCCGTTGACGCGAAAGATGTCGTCGATGCCCGGGATCATGAACATCAGGCCCACTTCGCCCGTCCCCTCGGCGATGTTGCGCAGGCTGTCGAGCCGGTTGTTGCCCGGCCGGTCGGGAAGGGTCAGGCGCTTGCCGTCCTCCGACACATGGACGAAACCCGGGCCGCCGCCGCGCGGCGAGACATCCACGCTCCCATTCGCGCCCACGGTCGCCAAGGTCGCGAAGGGTGAGAGTTCGATGAAGCGCCGGCCATGCCTGTCCACATGGTCGATACACTTGGCCACCGTGAACTTGTGGGGCGGGTTGTAGAGCCGGTTGAGGTCGGCGCTGGCGTCATCGGGCATGGGAGCCTCCTGACGACATCAGGTCATAATTGCGAGACGTTCGCAAGAATTCAGCCGGCCTCGCGCAGGTCCTCTACCAGGGTGCGGACGCGCCAGGCGTCGGGGCGGGCCAGCAGGGCGCGGACCACGGCGTTGTTCAGGCCGTGGCCGGCGCAGACGCCTTCGAAGCGGCCCAGCAGCGGACCGCCCAGGGTGTAGAGGTCGCCGATGGCGTCCAGGGCCTTGTGGCGAACGAACTCGTCGGGCCGGCGCAGACCCTCGGGGTTCAGCACCCGGTCGCCGTCCAGCACCACGCAGTTGTCCATCGATCCGCCGCGGGCCAAGCCGATGGCGCGCAGGGCCTCGACGTCGGAGAGGAAGCCAAAGGTGCGGCAGTCGGCCAGTTCCTCGCGGAACACCCTCTCGTCCATGTTGAAGTCGACCGACTGACGGCCAATCGCGGCGCTGTCGAAGACGATCTCGAAGGCCATTTCAAAGCCGTCGGCCGGGCCCAGGGTGGCGCGCTTGTCGCCCTCGACCACTTCTACGGTGTCCAGAATCTCGATGTAGCGGCGGGCGGCGTCCTGCGGGCGCAGGCCGGCGCGGTCCAGGATACGGACAAACGGCGCGGACGAGCCGTCCATGATCGGCATTTCGGGGCCATCAACCTCGACCACGGCGTTGTCCACGCCGAGCATGGCAAAGGCGGCCATCAAGTGCTCGATGGTGGCGACCGTGACGCCCGCGGCGTTGCCGATCACCGTGCCCAGTTGGGTCTTGCAGACCGCCTCGCCGGTGGCCGGAACCACATTGTCACGATCGCGCACATCAGTGCGCACGAAGACGATGCCGGAATTCGTCGCCGCCGGGCGAACGTTTACCCGGGTGTAGGCGCCCGTATGGACGCCGGTTCCCGCGAAGAAGGCGGGCGTGCGAACGGTGTGCTGAAACGCTGGCGCGGCCAAAGGCGGACCTTCCTGCAAGACGACGCGGTGCTAGACCGGACCTTGCCCCCAAACGTGCTGCTAAGCCGATTGATGCAGCGCAACAAAGCACTTCGTGTTTCGCAGTGTTTCGCTTCAAATTTGGTTAACTTTACCGACTCCAAAGCGCCATAATTCGCGCGCGATCGTCGCGTGACGCCGTCCGCGTTCAGGTCGCCGGATAGAGCCGGGTGCCGACCAGATTGCGCGCCCGGTCGTGGATGCGCACCTGCACCGCACGGCCCAGTTTCGCCAGGCACGCGGCCAGCCGCTTGGCCTGGGCCTCGGCCCGCGCGCCGGAGCGGAAGACCAGCGGCTCCAGCCCCGAGCAGACGACGGCCCAGCCATCCGCCAGGGGGGAAACCAGGATGATGCGAAGACTGGTCATGAAAAACCTCCCGGAGGTGCGCTCCGGGAGGTTCTAGCAAGCCAAGCCCTGAAACAGGGTGACGATTTCGAGACGATTTCTAGTTCGCCAGACGGCGCAGGAAAGACGGGATTTCCAGGTCTTCGTGGTGATCGGCGGCCTCGTTGGGGGCGGTGGCCTCCAGCGGCTGCGCGCCGCCGCGGACCGGGGCCGGGGCGGGGCGGGGTGCTGGCGCCTGAGCTACCGGCGCGGGGCCCTGATCGTAGCGCGGACGGCCGCCAAAGATGCTGAGGAACCCACCGCGCGGCTTGCGCGGCTCATAGGCCGGCTCGGCGAACAGAGGCTCATCGGCGAGTTCCGCCGGGGTCGCCACGGCCGGATCGACGATGCGGGTCACCTGCGGCGCGGCGGCTGGCGCCGGCGCAACCTGGGCCGCCACCGGCTGGCCGAAGATGTCGGGCTGTTCCTCTTGGGGGGCCGAAACAGCCTCCGCCATCACCGGCTCGAGGGCCGCCTGCGCTTCGACCGGCTCCAGTTCGCGCGGGGTGACCGTGGCGCGCAGCGGCTCGACGTTCAGCGAGCGGCGCTCGATCTTGGGCTCGATGGCGGCGATCGACGCCCCATCCATGCCGGTCGCCACGACGCTCACGCGGATCATGCCGTCCAGCGACGGATCGAAAGCTGCGCCGAAGATGATGTTGGCTTCGGGATCGACCTGTTCGGAAATGGCGTTGGCCGCCTCATCGACTTCGAGCAGGGTCATGTCGAGGCCGCCGGTGACGTTGACCAGCACCGCCTTGGCGCCCTTCAGGGACACTTCGTCGAGCAGCGGGTTCTGGATGGCGTTCTGGGCGGCCATCAGGGCGCGGTCCTCGCCGGTCGCCTCGCCGGTGCCCATCATCGCCTTGCCCATCTCGGTCATCACCGTGCGGACGTCGGCGAAGTCGAGGTTGATCAGGCCCGGCAGCACCATCAGGTCGGTGATCGAGCGCACGCCCGAATGCAGCACCTGGTCGGCCATGCCGAAGGCTTCCGCGAACGTCGTCCGCTCGTTGGCGACCCGGAACAGGTTCTGGTTGGGGATGACGATCAGGGTATCGACGTAGCGCTGCAGCTCCGCGATCCCGGCGTCGGCCAGGCGCATCCGGTGGCGGCCTTCGAAGTGGAAGGGCTTGGTGACCACGCCCACCGTCAGGATGCCGCGCTCGCGGGCGCACTTGGCGATGATCGGAGCGGCCCCGGTGCCGGTGCCGCCGCCCATGCCGGCGGTGATGAACACCATGTGGGCGCCGTCCAGGTGCTCACCGATCTCCGGGATGCTTTCCTCGGCCGCGCTCATGCCGACTTCAGGATGCGCGCCGGCGCCTAGGCCCTGCGTCACCTGCACGCCCAGCTGGATGCGCCGGTTGGTCTTGGCGAACTGCAGCTGTTGCGCGTCGGTGTTGCCGACCACGAACTCCACGCCCTCCAGGCCCGCGTCGATCATATTGTTGACCGCGTTGCCGCCCGCGCCGCCGATGCCGAACACGACAATGCGAGGCTTGAGTTCCGTGGCGCGCGGCGCGGAGAGCGAGATGGTCATGGACGTCTTGTCCTTCCCCAGAATGCGGTTCAGCGCCAGGCCACCCCCGGCCGGAAACGCACATGGTAACGAAGCGTTAAGTACGCGCCGACACCGTTAATCGGAGGTTAACCGCATACTCTGAGTCGTAACGGCGTCGAGCTTAACCACAGGGGAATTTTGAGCTTCTTCCCGAGCGGAACACCGCGAATCAACAGCAACGCTGCGACAGCATGGCTCAGGTCCGTGAGGCCAGCGCGAACGAGGCGCTCTGCGACGTTGAAGAACGGCGGGCGCCCGCGACAAATAGAGCCACTTTGGCGCCAATGTGGATCGGAAATAGCACCATGCCGGTCAATCTCTCGATCAAGAACGCGCCCGACCTCATCGTCGATCGACTTCGCCGCCGCGCGACGTTGAACCATCGGTCGCTGCAGGGCGAACTCATGGCGATTATCGAGGCCGCCGCGCTGACCGAGCCGCCCAGCGAAGTGCTGGCCCGCGTCCGCCAGCTTGGACCGGGCACACCCCGCGAAGCGGCCGCCCTCCTTCGCGCCGACCGTGACGGACGTTAGGGTCGTCGATGCCTCGGCCGTGGCCGCGCTGCTCTTCGAGGAGCCGGAGGCCGACGCGATCGCCGTCCGCCTCGACGGCGCGCAGCTCGTGGCCCCCAGCCTCCTGGGCTTCGAACTCGCCAATGTCTGCGTGATGAAATGCCGCCGCCATCCTCTGCAGCGCGCTGAGATTCTCGCCGGCTTCGACCTGCGTCACAGGCTTGGCGTCGAAACGATAGCGGTGGACCACGCCGACGTGGTGGCTCTGGCCGAGCGCTTCCGGCTGACCGTCTACGCCGCCAGCTATCTGTGCCTGGCCCGTCGCCTGGGCGCCGAAATCGTCACCCTGGACGCGGCGCTGCAACGGGCCGCGGACTCCATCAGCGCCTGATCTTCCGCGGACTGCGGAGCCCGCGCCGCCCGCTACAGGTTATCCCGCAGCCAGCTCGCGGCCTTGGTGATGACGTTGGCGCGCGGGTCCAGCGGCTCGCGGCGGAGCTTCGAGGACGAGAGCTGCCGGCTCGAGACCGCCTCGCGGGGCCCGAAGGCCGAGCGGTGCAGGATGCCGGCGGCGGCGGTGAAGGCCGGGCCCGACGCGGCGTCGGCCAGGTGCGGCACCCGGCGGGGACGGCCCAGGCGGACCGGGCGGTCGAACACGCGGACGGCGACTTCGCGCACGCCGGCCAGCTGGCTGGCGCCGCCCGTCAGCACCAGGCCCGAGCCGGGCTCGATCCCGGCGCCGGCGGCCTTCAGGCGGTCGCGCAGCAGTTCCAGGGTCTCTTCCACGCGCGGGGCGATGATGCCCTTGAGCAGGCTGCGCGGCGCCACGACCGGGCCCGCGCCGGGGTCGTCGCCACGCGGCGGCGCCTCGATCATCTCGCGGTCCTCGTTGGCCGAGGCGATGGCTGAGCCGTGCAGGGTCTTGATCCGCTCGGCCCCGGCGATGGAGGTGGAGAGGCCGCGGGCGATGTCCTGGGTCACGTGGTGGCCGCCGACCGGCACCGTCTCCACGTGGATCAGACTGCCGCCCCGGAACACCGAGGCCGAGGTCGAGCCGCCGCCCATGTCGATGCAGACGCTGCCGAGATCCAGCTCGTCCTCCTCCAGCGCCGCCAGCGCCGAGACGAACGGCGCCGCCACCACGCCTTCCAGCTGCAGGTGGGCCCGCTCGACGCAGGCGCCCAGGGTGTTGAACACTGTCTCGGCGACCGAGACGACCAGCAGCTCGACGCCCAGGTTGCGCCCGAACATGGCGCGCGGGTCGCGCACCCCGCCCTGCCCGTCCACCGCCCAGGCGATCGGCAGGATGTGGATGGCGCGGCGGCCCGGAATCTTGATCTGCGAGAGCGCGTTGCCGATGGCGCGGACCAGGTCGTGGTCGCCGATCGGCCGGGCGCCGATGGAGACGCGGCCGTGGACGCGGCTGGAGCACAGCTGCCCGCCGGCGGTGGCGATGGTGACGGCCTGGACGTTGACGCCGGCCACGTTCTCAGCCCGTTCGACGGCCTGGGCGATGGCTTCGGAGGCCTCGTCGAGGTTGACGATCGCCCCGCCGCGCACGCCGCGCGAGGCGACGTAGCCCACCCCGCACGTGGTCAACGTACGATCCCCGCGCCGCACGCCCTCGGGCTTCATAATGAAACAGGCCACCTTCGAGGCGCCCAGGTCCACGGCTGCGGTCACCCGGGGCGGAGCCAGGGCGGCCTTCAGGCCGTCTCTGTTGTCCCGCTTCGGATCGATCCGCTTCTCCACCGTCTTCAGGGCCGTCTCGGCCAGTTCGGAGATGGGGCGTTCGGCGGTCTTGAGCATCAGGCGGGGCTTTCGGCGGACGGCGAGGCGGGCGGGGCGGCAGCGACGACCGGGCGCACGCGCACGGTCATGGCGTCAGGGTTACGCAAATCGACCCGTTCGAAGCCCAGGTCGAGGATATGCTGGCGCAGGTCGAGGGCTTCGAGCTGCATCAGCGCCTGGTCCTGGTCCACGGCGGGCAGTTGGATCAGCGAGCCGTCCTTCAGCCGCAGGTCCCAGCGCCGGTCATCGACGCGGATCAGCGCCTCCAGTCGGGCCATCAGCCGCGGCCGCTGGGCCAGGGTGGGCAGGATTTCCGGCGCATGCTTGGCGCCGCCCGCCCCCACCACCAGCGGCAGGGCGGCGAAGCGGGCCGGGTCGGCCTCGGGGATGGCGTCGCCGTGCTCGTCGATCACGACGCTGTGGCCATTGTGCTGCCAGACGGCCAACTGCCGGCGTTCCTTGACGGTGATCATCACGGTGTCGGGCAACAGGCGCACGACGCGCACCTCCTGCACCCAGCCCACCGCCTTGACCTTGTCCTGCACCTTGAGGAGGTCGAGGCCCAGCAGCGGCTGGCCCATGCCCAAGCCCGCTGCGCGGATGATGTCGGCCTGCGCCAGCGGCGAGGCGCCCTTCACATGGATAGCCTGCACGCGAAAGCCGGCGTCGCCAAAGCGATTGTCGATCCCCGAGACGGTGGTCTCGGCGATCGCCGCGCCGCGCCCGCCGGTGGCCAGCACGCCGACCAGCGCCAGCGTCAGCACGCCGCCGGCGATCATCAGGATATGGCTGGGGGTCAGACCGGGGCGCACCCTGTCCGCCGGCGCCGCCTGGGGGCGCCTGAGTGGACTAGCGGGCGTTTTTGCCCGAGGTTTCACCGCTTTTTGCGATCCCCCCCGCACCGCCGCGGGCATAAGCGTCCTCCGTGATCCACAGCACCAGGGTATCGAAATCCACCCCGCCCGCCGCCGCCTGCTCGGGGACGAGCGAGGTGGGGGTCATACCAGGCTGGGTGTTGACCTCCAGTAGGACCAAAATATCGTTAACGTCGTCATAACGCAGGTCCGACCGGGTAACACCTTGGCAACCAAGCGCCGCGTGCGCCATCTCAGAGAGTTTCTTCGCCTTTTCCGTCACATGAGGCGGGATTCGGGCCGGAACCACGTGCTCCGAGCCCCCTTCCGAGTACTTGGCGTCATAGTCATAAAAGCCGGTTGCCGGTAAGATTTCCGTAACAGTCATGGCCTTGCCGTCCATGACGCCCACCGCCAGCTCCATGCCGCGGACATAGGGCTCGACCATCACCTGCTCGCCGAAGGTCCAGGAGGGGGCGACCACCTCCTGCGGCGGACTGTTGGCCCCCTCGAACACCAGGAAGACACCGACCGAGGAGCCCTCGGCGTTGGGCTTCACCACATAGGGGGGCGGCAGCACATGGCCGGCCGCCACGTCGAAGCGGTCGAAGAGGCCGCCGCCGGGCACGATCACGCCGGCCGCCGCCAGCACCGCCTTCGCCTTGGCCTTGTCCATGGCCAGCGCCGAGGCCAGCACGCCACAGTGGGTGTAGGGAATGGCCAGGGTCTCCAGCACGCCCTGTACACAGCCGTCCTCGCCCCAGGCGCCATGCAGCGCGTTGAAGCAGACGTCGGGCTTCAGCTTCGCCAGCACCTGGGCGAGGTCCCGCCCGGCGTCCACGCGCGAAACCCTGGCGCCCAGCCGCTCCAAGGCGTCGGCGCACTCGCGGCCCGACACCAGGCTCACCTCCCGCTCAGAGGAAAGCCCGCCCAGGAGAACGGCGACGTGGTGTCCGGAAAGCGGGGCGGCCATGGGGCGACTCGTAGCGGAAGGAATGCTCAGTTCGCGGTGGCGGACGGCGCCCGCCGGGTCAAGGGCGCGTGGGCTTTCGATGCAGGCGCGAGACCGCCCAGAACAGGGTCGCCAGCACACAGCCGGCGGCGATGCCGGTGGTCAGGTCGAACGCCAGGGTCAGGCCAAAGGTCGCCAGCAGGATCGCCGCGCTGCGTGGCGCGCGCAGCAGCCGCAGCGCCTCATCACCCTCGACCATGTTCCAGGCGACCACCACCAGAACCCCGGCCAGGGCCGCCAGCGGCACGAAGCGCGCCAGGGGGGCGGCCACCAGCAGGAAGGCCAGCAGGAAGGCCGCGTGCAGGATGCCCGCCACCGGGGTCGCGGCCCCTGCGCGGATGTTGGCGGCCGTCCGCGCGATGGTCCCGGTCACCGCCACGCCGCCGAACAGGCTGGCCACGATATTGGCGATCCCCTGGGCGACGAGTTCCATGTTCGAGCGATGCACGCGTCCGGTCATGCGATCGGCGATCTTGGCGGACAACAGACTCTCGACCCCGCCCAGCAGGGTGAAGGACAAGACCGCCGGCGTCAGCGCCAGCAACAAATCGACACTGAATGGGGGGATGTGCGGCGCGGGGAAGCCGGACGCCAACGCGCCGAAGCGGCTGCCGATGGTGGCCACGGGCAGATGCAGCAGCGACGCGGCGGCGGCGGCCAGGACCAGGGCGATCAGCATGTTCGGCCAGGTCGGTCGCAGCTTTCGGATGCCCCAGACCATGGCCGCGACGCCCAGGCCCAGCGCCAGGGCCGCCGGATTGACGGCCCCCGCCACATTCGCCAGGGCGGCGAGTTTCGGGATCAGGGGCCCGGGCTCGGCGCCCGCCAGCGTCAGACCGCCCAGGTCCCGCAGCTGGCTGGCCAGGATGGTGACGCCGATTCCGGCCGAGAAGCCGACCGTCACCTCATGCGGGATGAGGCGGATCAGGGAGCCCAGCCGCAGCAGGCCCAGAAGCGTCAGCAGGGCGCCGGACAGCAGGACGGTCAGGAGCATCCCCTGGACCCCGAACCTCGCCACCGTGGCCGCGACCAGGACGATGAACGCGCCGGCCGG
>CALQQB010000077.1 GCA_943332615.1 Phenylobacterium deserti | reverse complement strand
ATATCCGCATACGCCATCGCCTTGGCGCCACCCGACTTCGCCAGCGTCATCGTAATCGCCGCCGTCAACGTCGTCTTCCCATGGTCCACGTGACCAATCGTGCCGATGTTACAATGCGGCTTGTTGCGTTCGAACTTCTCTTTGGCCATTTCAAGCTCCAGCCCTGTCCGGGCTTGTCCTCTAACTAGGGTTGGATGGGGTTAGGCGTATTTCTTGATCACTTCATCGGCGACGACTTGCGGCACCGGGTCGTAGTGGTCGTACTGCATCGTGAACGAGGCGCGGCCCTGTGAGAACGAGCGCAACGTGTTGATGTAGCCGAACATATTGGCCAGCGGCACAAAGGCCGTGACCACCTGTGCATTGCCACGGGTCTCGGTGCCCTGGATCTGGCCCCGACGCGAGTTCAGGTCCCCGATGACGTCGCCCATGTACTCGTCAGGCGTCAGGACCTCGACCTTCATGATCGGCTCGAGCAGCTTCGGCGCGCCCCGCTCGCGAAGCTCGCGGAACGCCGCGCGGGCGGCGATTTCGAAGGCAAGGACCGAGGAGTCGACGTCGTGGTAGTTGCCATCATAGAGCGAGGCTTTGAAGTCGATCACCGGGAAGCCGGCCAGCAGGCCGTTTTCCTTCGCGGACTCGATGCCCTTCTGGACGCCGGGGATGAATTCCTTGGGCACGGAACCGCCGACCACCGAACTTTCGAAAACGAAGCCCGACCCCGGCTCGCCCGGCTCGAACTTGATCTTCACCCGGGCAAACTGGCCCGTGCCGCCGGTCTGCTTCTTGTGGGTGTAGTCGATGTCGGTGACCTTACCCAGGCTCTCGCGGTAGGCCACCTGCGGCGCGCCGATGTTGGCTTCCACCTTGTAGGTGCGCCTCAGGATGTCGACCTTGATGTCGAGGTGCAGTTCACCCATGCCCTTCAGGCGCGTCTGGCCCGACTCCTGGTCGGTGTGGACGGTGAAGGACGGGTCCTCGGCGACCATCTTGGCCAGGGCGACGCCCAACTTTTCCTGGTCGGCCTTGGACTTCGGCTCGATGGCGATCTCGATGACCGGCTCGGGGAAGTTCATCTTCTCCAGAATCACCGGCGACTTGTTCGGGTCGCAAAGGGTGTCCCCGGTGCGGGTGTCCTTCAGGCCGGCCAGGGCGACGATGTCACCGGCGTGGGCTTCCTTGATGTCCTCGCGGTTGTTGGAGTGCATCAGCAGCATGCGGCCGACGCGTTCCTTCTTGTCGCGGGTGGAGTTCAACAGGCCCATGCCGGTCTCGAGCTTGCCCGAGTAGATGCGACAGAAGGTTAGCGAGCCCACGAAGGGGTCGTCCATGATCTTGAACGCCAGAACCGACAGCGACTCATCGTCCGAAGCGCGGCGCACCACCGGCTCTTCCGTGCGGAAATCGATGCCCGGCGTCGGCGGGATGTCCATCGGCGACGGCAGGTAGTCGACCACCGCGTCGAGCAGCGGCTGAACGCCCTTGTTCTTGAAGGCCGAGCCCGCGAGGATCGGATAGAAGACGCCGGTCAGCACCGCCTTGCGGAGGCACTTCTTGATCACCTCGACCGAGGGCTCTTCGCCGCTGAGGTAGGCTTCCATGGCGTCGTCATCGAGCTCGACGGCGTTCTCGATCATGTAGTGGCGCGCTTCGTCGCACGCCGTCTTCATGTCGGCCGGAATCTCTTCGTCGTGATAGTTCGCGCCGAGGCCTTCGCTATCCCAGACCACGGCCTTCATGCGGACCAGATCGACGATGCCCTTCAGGTTGGTTTCCGAGCCGATCGGCAGCTGGATCGGCACAGCCTTGACGCCCAGGCGTTCGCGGATCGTCCGCAGGCACATCTGGAAGTCGGCGCCGATCTTGTCCATCTGGTTGACGAACACGATGCGCGGAACGTTGTAGCGGTCAGCCTGACGCCAGACGGTCTCGGTCTGCGGCTCGACGCCCTGGTTGCCGTCCAGCACCGCGACGGCGCCATCGAGCACGCGCAGCGAGCGTTCGACCTCAATGGTGAAATCGACGTGCCCGGGGGTGTCGATGATGTTCAGGCGGTGGCCGTTCCAGATGGCGGTGGTCGCGGCCGAGGTAATCGTGATGCCGCGTTCCTGCTCCTGCTCCATCCAGTCCATCGTCGCGGCCCCATCATGGACCTCGCCGATCTTATGGCTCTTGCCGGTGTAGTAGAGGATCCGCTCCGTCGTGGTCGTCTTGCCCGCATCGATGTGGGCCATGATTCCGAAGTTGCGGTAGTCGGAGATGAGGTGCGCGCGGGCCATCGTGGACGCTCTTGGAAAAGGGCTTTTTATAGGGGCCTGAACGAACGGCGCGGGCGGTTTAGCTCAAACCACCCGCGCCGGAAAGCTCAGTCTAGGAAGGGCTTACCAGCGATAGTGCGAGAAGGCCCGGTTGGCTTCGGCCATTTTGTGCGTGTCTTCACGCTTCTTGACAGCGGAGCCACGGTTCGAGGAGGCGTCCAGCAGTTCGCCGGCCAGCTTCTCGGTCATGGTGTTTTCGCCGCGCTTGCGCGCCGCGCTGATCAGCCAGCGGATAGCGAGGGCCTTGCGGCGCTCGGGACGCACTTCCACCGGGACCTGGTAGGTCGCGCCACCGACCCGGCGGCTGCGGACTTCGATCGACGGAGCCACGTTGTCCAGGGCGGTGTGGAAGGTTTCCAGCGGGCCCAGGTCCTTGCGGCGGTTCTCGATGATATCGAAGGCGCCATAGACGATCGTCTCGGCGACGGCCTTCTTACCTTCGTACATCACGTAGTTCATGAACTTGGTGACGACCAGATCCCCGAACTTCGGGTCCGGGAGAACAACGCGTTTGTCTGCGCGACGGCGACGGGACATCTCTGAATTTCCTTACTTAGGCCGCTTGGCGCCGTAGAGCGACCGGCGCTGGCGACGATCCTTGACGCCTTGCGTGTCCAGCACGCCGCGCAGGATGTGATAACGGACGCCGGGCAAATCCTTGACGCGGCCGCCACGGATCAGGACCACCGAGTGTTCCTGCAGGTTGTGGCCTTCGCCGGGGATGTAGCACACGGCTTCGATGCCGGTGGTCAGACGGACCTTGGCGACCTTACGAAGCGCCGAGTTCGGCTTCTTCGGGGTGGTCGTGTAAACCCGGGTGCAGACGCCACGGCGCTGCGGGCAACCCTTCAGGGCCGGGACCTTATTCCGCACCGGCTTATTCTGCCGGGGCTTGCGGATGAGCTGGTTGACTGTCGGCATCTAGTCTCGCTTGCGTGGAGGCGTGTGCCGTTTGGCCGGGGCGCCTCGGTTGGGGTCATTGTGGTCGTCGTCGAGGCCACCCCATGAAACGCAAAAACTCGCCGGGACACCGTGTCGGCGTTCCGGCGGGAAGCGGCTCATCGGAGCCAGGAAGAATCCCCTGGCCTCGAAAGAGCGCGCTACATAGTCGGGAAGCTCCTCGCCGTCAATCTCGCTGCTGCGGCGCGGCGCCCGGCCGAGGCCCCCTGCCCGTCCCCCCGTGCAACCTGGGGCGCGGCCATGAATTCGCCTCGCACGCGCCGCTTCTTGAGGCGCAGCTTTGTGGGACGCGGGAGTGTTGATGCCGGGGACGCGGAAGCGCCGGAACGGATGGATCGTTGCGGGCTCGCTGGCCGCGCACGTCGCCGTTCTGACGCTGCTGGCGCTGCACACTCCACGTCTGCGGATACCAACCCCGGCGTCGGGTCCACCGGAAGCGGTGATCCCGGTGCTGATCATGCCGCGCACGCCACCGCTTTCAGCGGCCCCGGGCGCCCAGCCGCAGCCCATCCGCCTGCACCGTCGCCCGCAGCGGTTCGTCCCCCAGGAGGCCGACGTGAAGCCTCTGGTGGCGGCGCCCCTGGAGGTGAGCAAGGGCCCCGCCGCTACGACGTCCGGCGCGAAGACCGTGAGTGGTCCGCCGCCCGAGGACGCGGTAGCCGCGAACGCCCGGCAGGTGCTGCGCGGCAAGCTGGGGTGCGCCAACGCCAGCCTGCTCGGCCTGAGCCGCGCCGAGCGCGAGGCCTGCGACGACCGACTGGCCGCCGGCGCCCGGCAGACGGACTACCTGGGCACCGGCATCGACGCCGTGAAGGCCCGGGGCCTCGCCGCCGCGGCGCAGCGCAAGGAGAGCGACTACAGCTACATGCGCTCGACCCCCAGCGTCGTCGTAGGCGCGGGTCCGGCGGCGAAGGGCAATGCGGTCGGCCGCGAGAACAACCTGCCCGGCGCGACCGCCGAGGCGCTCGGCGCCATCACCGGCAGCGACAAGCCGACCGCGAAGGTCCCGTTCTAGGTCGTCATCAGTTCACCGGCAGGTTCTTGGCGAGGAACCGCTCAAGCGCCTCAAGGGTGCGCGTGCGGTTGGCGGCCTTGGTGAGGTAGTGGTTCTCGCCCTCCAGGACGACGAGTTCATAGGGCTTTCCGGCCGACTTCAGCCGTTCGGCCATTAGCCGCGACTGGCCGATCGGCACGATGGTGTCCTTGTCCCCGTGAACCAGCAGGACCGGCGCGCGGACGTCGGCTGCATGTCGCGCAGGCGAGGTCGCGTCCAGCAACGCGGAGGACGCCCCGCCCAGCATCGTCCTCAACTCTTCGACGCTCTCGGAATCGCGGCCGTACAGGCGGCCTTCATCATTGAGCATGAGGCCAAGGTCCGACATCCCGGCGATCGACGCGGCGCAGCGATAGGCCTCCGGATGCAGGGCGGCGCCGGACAGCGCCGTATAGCCGCCGAAGCTCGCTCCCACGACGCAGACCTTGGCTGGATCGATGAGGCCGGCCGCAGCCAAGGCGCCGATTCCATCCAGAAGGTCGGTCTGGATCTTGCCGCCCCATTCACCGCGACTGGCGGCCTGGAAGGCCGCGCCGAACCCCGTGGACCCGCGGAACTGGGGCTGCAGCACCGCGTAGCCGCGGCTGACCAGAAACTGCGCGATGAAGTCGAAGCCGAAGTCGTCCCGCGACGCCGGACCGCCATGGGCCAGCACAACCAGCGGCGGTTTCTCCCCCGCGGCCAGTCCGGGCGGGAGGGTCAGATAGGCCGGGATGTCGAGACCGTCCCGCGCCTTATAGGGTTTTGACTGCATCGCCCCCAGGGCCGCCCCCTTCAACTCGGGGTACTCCTCGGCCAGCAGCGAGATCTCCTTGCGCGGCCTGTCGTAGAGATACCAGGCCGGCGGCGAGGTCGGGCCTGAGATCCGGGCCACGTAGCGCGAGCGGTCGCTGGACCAGTTGATCAAGGCCACGTTGCGGTCCTTGAACGCGCGGCCGAGCACGCCCGCAGCCGCGCCGACCTCGGCATCGATCCACCGGGTCACCGGGCGATCCCCCTGACCACGGACGCCGACGACCACATTGCGCTCGCTATCCCAGACCAGGGTTTCGCCGGCGGCGGCGTCCGCGAAGGAACTCGTCTGGCCGTCTGCCAGGCGTTTGAGGACGATCCGGTCGCCGTCGGCGAGGAGAACGGCGTCGTCCGTCTCCTGATAGCCTCGATACCTGGACCAGTCCTCGTACGGCGCGTTGGTGATCAGGGGCTGCCATTGACTCGTACCCTTGGCGCGCCCGTACAGCGAAAAGCGGCGGTTGATCTCGTCGATGTCCGTCCGCACGCGCGCTTCGCCGCTCGCATCCACACTCCAGGTGCGGGTGTCGAAGTTGCCGCGTTCGGCCAGGGCGCCCTTGCCCGTCGCAGGATCGACCCGCCACAGGGCGCGCGCCGCCCCGCCTTCGCCCTTGCGCTTGATGCGGGTGTCATTGCTGGCGCTGGCGCCGGCGTTGTCGACGAGGCCGATCATCATCGCACGCGCGGACGGGGCCGGCGTCACCCGTAGGATCGGCTGCTCCAGCAGCACGCGCTCGCCGCCCAGCACCGCGTCCGGTGTCAGTCGCGCGCCCAGCTTGGCGTTGGTGGTGATCGAGATCTGCCGCTCGAAACGGAACGAACGACGTTGGTCTCCAAGGGACTCCCAGTAGGCGATCGTAGCGATCACGTAGTCGTCGCCGGCCCACTGGATGCCGACGCCTTCGACTTCCCCGAATGGGAGCGCCGGCAGGCCCGGCTGGTCGATGGTGGCGATCGAGACAACCCGCTGGTCGGAGAGACCGCCCAGGATGGCCACCCTCTGGCCGTCGGGCGAGATGGCGGCGTCCACCACCGCCGGGATGCGGCCGAAAGCAGAGGCCGGCGGTGGCGCGGCCAGGGCCGGGCCCGCCACGGCAAGCAAGGCGGCAGATACCGCAGTCAGAAATCCATCCACGAACGCCACCCCGGCCTGTTCTTTGATAGAATCACAGCTTAGCCGCGAGTCCGCGAAGGCGCCTAGTCCCGAGCACCGGTTTGTCGCGTTGCCAGATCGGAGCCAGCACCACCGCGCCAGACAGCGAAACGGCCCGGGATCGCTCCCGGGCCGCTCGTTACACGTGACAGTCCTCGAGGGGCTTACCCCTCGACCGTCTCGGCGACCGCCGCGTCGGCGATCTCCATCGGCAGAGGCTCCATGGCTTGCTCGCGGCTGGCCGTCAGGGCTTCGTCGCGCTTGGCGGCGATACGCTGCAGGTTCCGCAGGTACGAGCCCGTGCCCGCCGGGATCAGGCGGCCCACGATCACGTTCTCCTTCAGGCCTTCCAGGGTGTCGCTCTTGCCCTGGACCGCGGCCTCGGTCAGCACCCGCGTCGTCTCCTGGAAGGAGGCGGCGGAGATGAAGCTGCGGGTCTGCAGCGAGGCCTTGGTGATCCCGAGCAGAACTGGCTGGGTCACGGCCGGACGACCACCGCGGACCTCGGCCTTGGCGCTCTCGTCTTCCACGTCGAGCTTTTCGAGGTGGTCGCCCTTGAGCAGGCCGGTGTCGCCCGGATCAAGGATTTCTACCTTCTGCAGCATCTGGCGGACGATCGTCTCAATGTGCTTGTCGTTGATCGGCACGCCCTGCAGTCGGTAGACCTCCTGGATCTCGTCCACCAGGAACTCGGCCAGCGCTTCGATCCCCAGAATCCGCAGGATGTCGTGCGGGTCGGGGTTGCCGTCGATGATGTACTCGCCCCTGCGGATGATATCGCCATCGTGGACCGCGATGTGCTTGCCCTTGGGGATCAGGAACTCGACCGCATCGCCCGCGTCCGATTCCGGGGTGATCTTGATGCGGCGCTTGTTCTTGTAGTCTCGGCCGAACTCGACGCGACCGTCCATCTCGGCGATGACCGCGCAATCCTTCGGACGCCGGGCCTCGAACAGCTCCGCCACCCGCGGCAGACCGCCGGTGATGTCGCGGGTCTTGGCGCTTTCCGTCGGAATCCGGGCCATGATCTCGCCGGGCTTCATCTCGTCACCGTCCCCGACGGAGAGCACCGCCCCGACCGGCAGCAGATACTTGGCCTCGCCGCCGTTCAACAGGCGCTTGTAGGCGCCGTTCTCATCGATCACCGCCATGGCCGGACGCAGGTCCGAACCCTTGGAGGAGGCGCGCCAGTCGATGACCACGCGGTTGGAGATGCCCGTGGCTTCGTCGGCCTCCTCGCGGAACGAGAAGTTCTCCACGAGGTCTTCGAAGCGGACCTTGCCCCCCACTTCCGTGATGATCGGGGTGGTGTAGGGGTCCCAGTTGGCCAGGCGCTGCCCACGCTTGACCTTCTCGCCGTCCTTGACCAGCAGGCGGGCGCCGTAAGGCACCTTGTAGGCCTCGCGGTCCTTGCCATCGACCTGGACCGTCAGGGCCAGGTTGCGGCTCATCGAGATGAGCCCGCCGTCGGGGGCGATGACAGTATTGCCGCCGGAGATCTTCGCCAGGCCGTCGTTGGCGCTTTCGAAGAAGGACTGCTCAGCCACCTGGGCGGTGCCGCCGATGTGGAAGGTCCGCATCGTCAGCTGGGTGCCGGGTTCGCCGATGGACTGGGCGGCGATGACGCCGACCGCTTCACCGATGTTCACTGGGGTGCCACGCGCCAGGTCGCGGCCGTAGCAGGCGCCGCAGACGCCGACCTTGGTGTCGCAGGTCAGCACCGAGCGGATCTTGACCGACTGCACGCCCGCGCTTTCCACGAGGTCGCACATGTTCTCATCGAGATAGGTGTCGGCGGGAACGATGACGTCGTTGGTGCCCGGGTCCTTAATGTCCTCGGCGGCGAACCGCCCCAGGACGCGTTGGCCGAGGCTGACCAGAACATCACCGCCTTCGACAACCGCGCGGAGCGTGATGCCCCGGGTGGTGCCGCAGTCTTCCTCGGTGATGATGCAATCCTGCGCCACATCGACGAGGCGACGGGTCAGGTAGCCGGAGTTCGCCGTCTTCAGCGCGGTATCGGCCAGGCCCTTACGGGCGCCGTGGGTGGAGTTGAAGTACTCCTGGACGGTCAGGCCTTCCTTGAAGTTCGAGATGATCGGCGTCTCAATGATCTCGCCGGACGGCTTGGCCATCAGGCCGCGCATTCCGCCGAGCTGCTTCATCTGGGCCTGCGAACCGCGGGCGCCGGAGTTGCTCATCATGAAGATCGAATTGATCTCGCCCTGGCGGCCATCGGCGCCGACCGGCGCGGAGGACACCTCGGCCATCATCTCGTCGGCGACGCGGTCGGTCGCCTTGGCCCAGGCATCGACCACCTTGTTGTACTTCTCGCCCTTGGTGATCAGGCCGTCGGCATACTGCTGCTCGTACTCTTCCACGAGCTTGCGGGTCTCGGCGACGATCGGCTCCTTGCGGGCCGGGATGACGATGTCATCCTTGCCGAAAGAAATGCCCGCCTTGGCCGCTTCGCGGAAGCCCAGCGCCATGATCTGGTCGGCGAAGATGACCGTCGCCTTCTGGCCGCAGTGCCGGTAGACGATGTCGATCAGGTTGGCGATTTCCTTCTTCGTGAGGTTCTTCTCAAGAAGCCGGTGGCCGACCGCCGGGTGGCGCGGGAACAGCGAAGCGATCTTCATCCGGCCCGGCGAGGTCTGGATGACCTTCTGGACCAGGTTTCCGTCCGCATCCATCTCGCTATACCGGCAGCGGATCTTCGAGTGCAGCGACACGACGCCGGCGTCCAGCGCCTGGTCCAGCTCGGCCAGGTCGGTGAAGGCCTTGCCCTCGCCCGGCTCGCCGTCCTTGACCAGCGACAGGTAGTACAGGCCCAGCACGATGTCCTGCGAGGGCACGATGATCGGGCGACCATTGGCGGGCGACAGGATGTTGTTCGTGCTCATCATCAGCACGCGGGCTTCCAGCTGGGCTTCCAGCGAGAGCGGCACGTGGACGGCCATCTGATCGCCGTCGAAGTCGGCGTTGAAAGCCGCGCAGACCAGCGGGTGCAGCTGGATCGCCTTGCCTTCGATCAGTTTCGGCTCGAACGCCTGGATGCCCAGACGGTGGAGCGTCGGCGCGCGGTTCAGCAGCACCGGGTGCTCGCGGATCACCTCGTCCAGGATGTCCCAGACCGCGGGCTGTTCACGCTCCACCATGCGCTTGGACTGTTTCACGGTCCCGGAGAGACCCTTGGCGTCCAGACGAGCGTAGATGAACGGCTTGAAGAGCTCGAGCGCCATTTTCTTTGGCAGGCCACACTCGTGCAGCTTCAGCTCGGGACCCACCACGATGACCGAGCGACCTGAATAGTCGACGCGCTTGCCCAGCAGGTTCTGGCGGAACCGACCCTGCTTGCCCTTCAGCATGTCGGCCAGCGACTTCAGCGGGCGCTTGTTCGCGCCGGTGATGACGCGACCGCGCCGGCCGTTGTCGAAAAGGGCGTCGACGGATTCCTGCAGCATCCGCTTTTCGTTGCGGATGATGATGTCCGGCGCGCGCAGCTCGATCAGGCGCTTCAGGCGGTTGTTACGGTTGATGACCCGGCGGTAGAGATCGTTCAGGTCGGAGGTGGCGAAGCGGCCACCGTCCAGCGGCACCAGCGGACGCAGTTCCGGCGGGATCACCGGGATCACCGTCAGCACCATCCACTCCGGCTTGTTGCCGGATTCCATGAAGCTTTCCATGATCTTCAGTCGCTTGGACTGCTTCTTCAGCTTCATCTCGGAGGTGGTGGTCTTCAGATCCTCGCGGAGCTGTTCTGCCTCCTTCTCCAGGTCGATGCCCTTCAGCAGGCCCTGGATCGCTTCGGCGCCGATCTCGGCGGTGAAGCTGTCGTCGCCGAACTCTTCCTGGAAGCGCAGGAAGTCGTCTTCCGAGAGCAGCGAATGCTGCTTCAGGGGCGTGAGGCCCGGCTCGGTGACGATGTAGTTCTCGAAGTAGA
This sequence comes from Phenylobacterium deserti, assembly GCA_943332615.1. Classification (GTDB taxonomy): domain Bacteria; phylum Pseudomonadota; class Alphaproteobacteria; order Caulobacterales; family Caulobacteraceae; genus Phenylobacterium; species Phenylobacterium deserti_C. Next base: position 9,545 of record CALQQB010000077.1, on the reverse strand, counting down.
GGACGCGTTCGATGTCCTTCAGCGGCATGTCGAGCATCAGCGCGATGCGGCTCGGCAGCGACTTCAGGAACCAGATGTGGGCGACGGGGCTGGCCAGTTCGATATGGCCCATCCGCTCGCGCCGGACGCGGGCCAGGGTGACCTCGACGCCGCACTTTTCGCAGATGATGCCCTTGTACTTCATCCGCTTGTACTTGCCGCAAAGGCACTCGTAGTCCTTGGTCGGACCGAAGATGCGCGCGCAGAACAGGCCGTCACGTTCCGGCTTGAACGTGCGGTAGTTGATGGTCTCGGGCTTCTTGATCTCGCCGAACGACCACGAGCGGATCTTCTCCGGCGAGGCCAGGGCAATACGGATGCGGTCGAAGGTCGGAGCGGCCTGGACCGGATTAAAGATGTTCAGGACTTCCTGGTTCATCTTGGTTCCTTCTGCGGGCTGACCCGCGAATAAATCTAAAGAAAGCAGGCGGATCGCCCTCCCCCGTCAGGGAGAGGGCAAGGCATCCGTCAGCTGTTCTCCAGCTCCACGTTCAGGCCCAGGGAGCGCATTTCCTTGACCAGCACGTTGAAGCTTTCCGGGATCCCGGCCTCGAAGGTATCGTCGCCACGGACGATGCTCTCGTAGACCTTGGTCCGGCCGGCCACGTCGTCGGACTTCACCGTAAGCATTTCCTGCAGGGTGTAGGCGGCGCCGTAGGCTTCCAGAGCCCAGACCTCCATTTCCCCGAACCGCTGGCCACCGAATTGGGCCTTGCCGCCCAGCGGTTGCTGGGTGACCAGGCTGTAGGGGCCGATCGAGCGGGCGTGGATCTTGTCGTCCACCAGGTGGTGCAACTTCAGCATGTAGATGTAGCCGACCGTGACCGGACGCTTGAACCGCTCCCCGGTCTGGCCATCGTACAGGTACGATTGGCCTGAGCGGTCGAGGCCCGCCTTCTCCAGCAGGTTCTCGATGTCTTCGATGTGGGCGCCGTCGAACACCGGGGTGGCGAAGGGGATGCCCTTCGACAGGTTCCGGGCCAGCTCGATCAGCTCTTCGTCGCTCTCCGGCAGGTCCTCGTCAGGACCATAGGTCCCGGCCAGGTAGTCGATCAGCGCCTGACGCTGGCCGCCATTCTGCCAGGCCTCCAGCAGCTCAGAGACCTGCTTGCCGAGCCCTGCCGAGGCCCAGCCCAGGTGGGTCTCGAAGATCTGGCCGACGTTCATCCGGGACGGCACGCCCAGAGGGTTCAGCACGATATCCACGTGCTGACCGCTTTCCAGGTAGGGCATGTCCTCGATCGGCAGGATCTTGGAGATGACCCCCTTGTTGCCGTGACGGCCGGCCATCTTGTCGCCCGGCTGCAGCTTGCGCTTCACCGCCACGAACACCTTGACCATCTTCATCACGCCAGGCGGCAGCTCGTCGCCGCGCTGCAGCTTGTCGACCTTGTCCTCGAAGCGACGGTCCAGGCGTTTGCGGGCCTCGTCGAACTGCTTGCGCAGAGCTTCGAGCTCGCCCATCGCCTTCTCGTCATCGAGCGCGATCTGCCACCACAAACCGGGCGAAACCTCTTCCAGCTTGTCGGCGGAAATCTCGCCGCGGCCCAGGCCCTTGGGGCCCGAGACGGCGACCTTGCCGACCAGAAGCTGGCGCAGACGGCTCTGCATGTTGCGGTTCAGGATCGCGAACTCATCGTCCCGGTCCTTGCCGAGACGGTCGATTTCCGCCCGTTCGATCGCCAGGGCGCGTTCGTCTTTATCGACGCCATGCCGGTTGAACACGCGGACTTCCACGATCGTGCCGGCGACGCCCGGAGGTAGACGCAGCGAGGTGTCGCGGACGTCGGAAGCCTTCTCGCCGAAGATGGCGCGCAGCAGCTTCTCTTCCGGGGTCATCGGGCTTTCGCCCTTCGGGGTCACCTTACCGACGAGAATATCGCCCGGCATGACTTCGGCGCCGATCGCCACGATGCCGGCCTCGTCGAGGTTGCGCAGGGCTTCCTCACCGACGTTCGGGATATCGCGGGTGATCTCTTCCGGGCCCAGCTTGGTGTCGCGGGCCATGACCTCGAATTCCTCGAGGTGAATCGAGGTGAAGATGTCGTCGCGCACGATGCGCTCGGAGATCAGGATCGAGTCCTCGAAGTTGTAGCCATTCCAGGGCATGAACGCGACGAGGGTGTTCCGACCCAGCGCCAGTTCACCCAGGTCCGTCGATGGGCCGTCGGCGATGACGTCGCCGGCCACGATCCGATCGCCGACCTGCACCAGCGGACGCTGGTTGATACAGGTCGAGGTGTTTGAACGCTGGAACTTCTGCAGACGGTAGATATCGACGCCCGCCTTGGAGGGGTCATTCTCTTCCGTCGCGCGGACTACGATACGGGTGCCGTCGATCTGTTCCACGACGCCGGGACGGCGGGCGACGACAACCGCGCCGGAGTCCACGGCCACGACGCTTTCCATGCCGGTGCCGACCAGGGGCGCATCCGACTGGATGAGCGGCACGGCCTGCTTCTGCATGTTCGAGCCCATGAGGGCGCGGTTGGCGTCATCGTTTTCGAGGAACGGGATCAGCGAGGCGGCCACCGAAACCACCTGCTTCGGCGACACGTCCATCAGATCGACCTGCTCGCGCGGCAGCAGGCCCGGTTCGCCGTTGATCCGGCCGGGGACCAGGTCATCGACGATCACGCCGTCCAGGAGCTTGATGTTGGCCTGGGCGATGACGTGCTTCGCCTCTTCCATGGCCGACATGTAGACGACCTCGTCGGTCGTCTTGCCGTCCTTGATCCGGCGGTAGGGGCTCTCGATGAAGCCATACTTGTTCACCACCGCGTGGGTGGCCAGCGAGTTGATCAGGCCGATGTTCGGGCCTTCCGGCGTCTCGATCGGGCAAATCCGACCGTAGTGGGTCGGGTGCACGTCGCGGACTTCGAAGCCCGCCCGCTCGCGGGTCAGGCCGCCCGGGCCAAGCGCCGAGAGGCGGCGCTTGTGGGTGATTTCCGACAGCGGGTTGGTCTGGTCCATGAACTGCGAGAGCTGGGACGAACCGAAGAACTCCCGGACAGCCGCGGCCGCCGGCTTGGCGTTGATCAGGTCGTGCGGCATGACCGTGTCGATATCGACCGAGCTCATGCGCTCCTTGATGGCGCGCTCCATGCGCAGCAGGCCGACGCGGTACTGGTTCTCCAGCAGTTCGCCCACCGAGCGGACCCGGCGGTTACCGAGGTTGTCGATGTCGTCGATCTCGCCGCGACCGTCACGCAGGCCCACAAGGGTCTGAAGCACGGCAAGCACGTCTTCTTTGCGCAGGATGCGCACGTCGTCGGGGCAGTCGAGTTCCAGGCGCATGTTCATCTTCACGCGGCCGACCGACGAGAGGTCGTAGCGCTCGCCGTCGAAGAACAGCGACTTGAACATGGCTTCGGCGGCTTCCACCGTCGGCGGCTCGCCCGGGCGCATGACCCGATAGATGTCGAACAGCGCGTCCTCGCGGATGGTGTTCTTGTCGACGCGCAGGGTATTGCGGATGTAGGCGCCGATGGTGACGTGGTCGATGTCGAGCACGTCCAGGGTGGAGAATCCCTGCTCTTCCAAGGCCGTCAGCAGGACCGGGTCGAGCTCGTCGCCGGCTTCGGCGTAGATCTCGCCGGTCTCGAAGTTGACCAGGTCGCGCGCCAGGTAGCGGCCGTTCAGGGCCTCCGGCGCCAGCAGCAGGGTCTTGAGGCCCGCGTCAGCAAACTTCTTGGCGTTCCGCGCCGAGACCTTGGTGCCGGCCGGGGCGATTTCCTCGCCGGTGTCGGCGTCGATCAGCGGGAATTCCGGCTTCACACCGCGCCAGCGGTCGGGGCGGTACGGCGTGGCCCAGCCACCCGCGCGCTTCTCGTAGGGCAGGGTTTCATAGAACGTCCCGAGGATTTCCTCGCCGTCCATGCCCAGCGCCATCAGGAAGGTGGTCGCCGGCAGCTTGCGGCGGCGGTCGATACGGACGAACACGATGTCCTTGGCGTCGAACTCGAAGTCGAGCCACGAGCCGCGGTATGGGATCACGCGGGCGGCGAACAGCAGCTTGCCCGAGGCGTGGGTCTTGCCCTTGTCGTGGTCGAAGAACACGCCAGGCGAGCGGTGCATCTGCGAGACGATGACGCGCTGGGTCCCGTTGACGATGAAGGTGCCCTTCTCCGTCATGAGCGGGATGTCGCCCATGTAGACGTCCTGCTCCTTGATATCCTTGACGGAGCGGGCGCCGGTTTCTTCGTCGGTCTCGAACACGATCAGACGCAGCTTCACCTTCAGCGGCGCCGCGTAGGTCATGTCGCGCTGGACGCATTCCTCGACGTCGTACTTAGGCTCTTCAAATTCGTAAGAGACGTACTCGAGCACCGCGCGCTCGTTGAAGTCCTTGATCGGGAAGACGGACTTGAAGACCGCCTCGATCCCCTGTTCGCGCCGCACCACGGCGCGGACTTCGCGCTGCAGGAACTGCTCGTAGGAGGAGCGCTGAACCTCGATCAGGTTCGGCATCGCCACAGCTTCAGGAATGCGGCCGAATGAAAACCGGATCCGCTTCTTGCCGGTGAAGGATTGCGCCATTTTGATCCCTTGAAGACGTCAGGAGGGACTCCTGGCGTCGTGCTGTCATCCTGCGTCCACCCTCGGTCTCCCTTGCGGGAGCCGGACGCCGGAAGCTCCCCGTGTCGTCGGGAGCGCCCCCTCGCATGGTCTGAGGGTAGATGACCATGCCTCGGGGCCTGCACGCGCGAAGGCCGCATCGAAAAGATGTGAATCGGTTGGTGTTTTCGCGAAGGGCGGCAAATAGGCCATTCCAGTTGGCTTGTGAAGCCCCCGGCCAAGGAAAAATGCACTGCGGAATACGTACGGGCATTCGCCTAAGCAGAGATCGGAAGCTTGCTCCACGGACGGCTGTCGTACGAACTCCCGTCCTCCTCGATGGAGGAAGGGTCGGGGATGGTGGTGTGCGCACGGAGATCAAACGAGGAACGCTGTAAGGCGTCGGCGCCGACCCGCGCGACCTACATCACCACTGTGGCCACACCACCACCCAACCCTCCTCCATCGAGGAGGAGGGCTTTCGGTTATTCCCGCCATCCGTTGGGCGATGCCTGCAACTCTGCTTAGCGCCGCGCGGACGCCCCGCCAGTCGCGATCGACAGACATCGCTGGATCTGGACCTGGTCGCCGGCGGCGCGGGCGACGCAGTTGGTGATGGCCTTGTTGAGATCGATGCCGACGCTGGGCGCCGGCGCGAGAGCGGCCGGGGCGGAGCCGCTGCCCATGACACTTCCCAGGAGGCCGGCCATGCCGGCCGCCTTCCCGGCCGTGCCGCCGCCCCCAAGCCCGCCAGATAGGCCGCTGCCGAACTGTCCACGAAGCTTCGCGCACTCCGGGATCAGCGCACCCTGAGCGGAACTGCAGATCTGGATCGCCTGGCTGGCGCGGTTGTACTGGTCCGCCGTCTGGGCGTGAGATGCGGGCGCAGGCAACAGCAGCGCGATGGCGGAGAGGCCGGTGGCCTTGAGCGCGGGAGTGATCATCGCGCCAGCATGACGGCGATCCAAGCCAACGCCCTCCCCCGATTGGGGGCATGAAAAAAGGGGCCGGAGATTGATCCCCGGCCCCTTCAAACATTTCAGAAGCGCTGATCCAGCGCCCGTCGCCGGTTCTCGCGAGAACCGCCGCCAGCAAGAGGTAGAACGCGACGATCGTCGCGCTCGGCTACTTGATGGTGACGGAGGCGCCGGCGTCGGTCAGCTTCTTGGCGACTTCTTCGGCTTGCTGCTTGGAGACGTTCTCGACGACGTTCTGCGGGGCGCCTTCGACCAGGTCCTTGGCTTCCTTCAGACCCAGGTCGGAGCGGACCGAGCGGACTTCCTTGATCACGTTGATCTTCTTGTCGCCACCGGCGGTCAGAACAACGGTGAACTCGGTTTGCTCTTCGACGGCTTCAACCGGGGCCGCGGCGGAAGGGCCGGCGGCGGCGGCGACCGGAGCGGCGGCGGAGACGCCCCACTTTTCTTCCAGCAGCTTGGAGAGCTCGGAGGCTTCCAGGACGGTCAGGGCGGACAGGTCGTCCACCAGCTTTTCGAGATTGGCCATTGATTTCAGTCCTTAAAGAAAGAGAGAGAGGTTTTGTCGGGAAGTGACGATCAGGCGGCGTCTTTGGTCGCGTAGGCGTTCAAGACGCGAGCCAGCTGACCACCGGGGGCCTGCAGGATGCCCGCAATCTTGGTCGCGGGGGCTTGCAGAAGGCCGACGATCTTGGCGCGGAGCTGGTCGAGCGACGGCAGGGCGGCGAGCGCCGTCACCGAGGCCTTGTCCAACACCTGTTGACCCATGAAACCGCCAATGACTTTGAACTTGTCATTGTCCTTGGCGTACTGGGTCGCGACCTTGGCGGCGGACACCGGATCGGGCGCGAAAGCCACGGCGACGGGACCCTTGAAGAGGGCGTCGCCCTCCGCACCGATCGAGCCGCCCAGAGCCTTCGTGGCGAGGGTGTTCTTCACCACCTGCAGCTGGGCGCCTTCGGTACGAAGCCGGCCCCGCAGATCGGTCATTTCCGCAACGGTCAGACCCATATAGTGGGTCACGACCACGGCGCCGGCGCCATTGAACACGCCTTTCAGCGCTTCGATGGCATCCTGCTTTTGAGCGCGGTCCATTGCGGTCTCCATACTCAGGTTCGACGGCCGCGAGAGGCGGTCGCCGTAAGCACCTGTCCTGTTAAGAGAAGCCGCAGCCTCGCGCCCACCGGAGTTGCGGTGGAACGACGTGCCGTCATCTTCCCGTCTCCCTATGGCCGAGGAAGGGCTCTTCCTCGCGTTCCGACCGCCGGTGGCCCCGACGGCTCCACAGTTCTTGGACAGGATGGACAGGCCCTAAGGCCCGTCCGTCCTCGCGTCTCCCCGGGGGGGATCGGCGAAGCGGCGGCGTTTACACGAAGGCGCGTAGGAACTCAACCCGCGGAGAGGAAGGCTTCCAGCCGCGCAGCCTTTTCGATGTCCTTCGGACGACCGAACAGGCGAAGGATGCGAAGCTGATCCGCCCCGCTCGGGATCGGCCCCACCACATCGAGCGCGCGACCGCGCACCTGGAGACCGCCCATCACTTCGACCGGCCCCCACGGGGTGTTGTAGCGGGCAAAGTCCAGCGAGCGGAACGGGCCGTCCGGCCCCTTGGGCTCGGCCTCCTCCAGCCACGCGCCCCATGCAGCCCGCAAACGCCGGGCGCCGTCCATGCCCGTGACCACGTCCAGGTCGGCCGCCGCCTCCAGCGGAACGCCTAGGACGATCAGTGCGCCGGAGCCGATCAGGGCCCACGGCGAGGCCATCGCATCGAGGTCCGGGGCCAAATGCTGGAAGAGCGCCTGGACCTCGGCCGGGGTCATCTCAGGCCCGCTCGAACACCGCCGCGATGCCCTGGCCGCCGCCGATGCACATGGTCTCCAGGCCGTACTTGCCGTCGCGGCGTTGCAGCTCACGCAGCAGGTTGGCGAGGATGCGGCCGCCGGTGGCGCCGATCGGGTGGCCCAGCGAGATGCCCGAGCCGTTGACGTTCAGCCGGTCGCGCTCATCCCAGCCCCAGCCCTTCAGCACCGCCAGCACCTGCGGGGCGAAAGCCTCGTTCAGTTCCACAAGGTCGATGTCGTCCCAGGTCATGCCGGTGCGCTCGAACAGGCGCTTCACCGCCGGCACCGGGCCGATGCCCATGCGCGACGGCTCGCAGCCGGCGGCCGCCCAGCTGACGAACCAGCCCATCGGGTCCAGGTTCAGCTCGGCCAGCTTGTCCTCCGAGACCACCAGGCAGGCTGCGGCCGCGTCGTTCTGCTGGCTGGCGTTGCCGGCGGTGACCACCCCGTCCTTCTCGATGGCGCGCAGCTTGCCCAGGCTCTCCGCGGTCGCATCAGCGCGAACGCCCTCGTCCATGGCGAAGATGATCGGATCGCCCTTCTTCTGCGGCACGCTGACCTTCACCAGTTCGTCGTCGAATTTTCCGGCGGCCCAGGCGGCCGTGGCGCGCTTGTGGCTCATGGCGGCGTATTCGTCGCATTCCTCGCGGCTGATCTGATAGTCGCGCGCCAGGTTGTCGGCCGTCTCGATCATGCCGGAGATCACGCCGAAACGGCTGATCGGCTGGCTCATCACCCGGCCGCGCTGCAGGCGGTCGTGCATCGTCACCGAGCCCATCCGCGCGCCGCCGCGCATGTCGGTGGAGTAGTACTCGACATTGCTCATGCTCTCGACGCCGCCGGCCACGACCACGTCGGCCACGCCGGTCTGCACCATCATGGCCGCGTCGATCACCGCCTGCAGGCCCGAACCGCAGCGGCGATCCAGCTGATAGCCCGGCACCTCGATCGGCAGGCCCGCGGCCAGCGCCGACCAGCGCGCGATGCAGGGCGCCTCGCCCGAACCGTAGCCCTGGGCGAAGACCACGTCGTCGATCTTGCCGGGGTCGATCTTCGTGCGCTCGACCAGTTCCCTCAACACCACGGCGCCGAGGTCGCCGGCGGTCATGCTGGCGAGGCTGCCCTGGAACTTGCCGACGGCGGTGCGGATGGGGCTGACGATGGCGGCGCGTCTCATGGGAATTTCCTCCGGCTTGTCGGCAGCGTCCTGCGGCCCGGCTCGCGGCCCGTCAAGAGCGCGCGGCCTCCAGCGCGCGGATCAATCGGCGGTCGGCGCCCAGCCGGCGCAGGTCGGCGGGGCTGAACACCACGCTGTCGCCACAGGCCTGGGCGGCATGCGGCATCCAGTTCGGCTCCAGCACCAGGCCGCGCCGCTTGGCGTCCGGCCAGATGTAGAAGTCGCCCTCCCCCTGCTCCACCAGCTCGCGGCACTCCGACCACCATTCCCGGTCGGTGCCCGAGCCCGCCCGGACCTTGGCGGCATAGATTTTGTGCGCCGCCGGCCAGGTGACGGTCGCCGACACATCGCCCCACTCGGCGTCCCCGCGCGGATCGTGCTGCACGAGGCGCGGGATCAGTCCAGCCCAGTTCGCCGGCGCGCCGGTCGTCAGGTCATAGGTGAGGATGTCCGGAAACGCGTTGGGATGCGCCGCGCCGGCGCAGTAGGCGTCGTGGCGCACCTCCACCGACAGGAACTCCGGCCCTAGCATGGGCGCCGACACGCCCCGCTCGATGTAGGAGTCCTTGCCCCGCCGCAGGCACTCCGCGCGCCCCTTTAGCCAGATCCGGTCCTGGCGGCGCAGGTCGGCGTTGATCCGGACCGTGGCCGGCGTCTTGGGGGCCGCGATGCTCGGCAACGCGTCCGCGCCACGCACCAGCAGTTTGGCGGGCGCTAGCCGGACCACGCCGGCCGCAGGCTGCGCTAAGGCCGGCCCCGCGAGACCGAGCACCAGCCCGACAAGCGCCGCCGCGATGCGCCCTAGCCTGTCCATGCCGCCGGCCGCTTCTCCATCCAGGCCTTCACGCCCTCCTTGTAGTCGGGCGCACGGGACATCTCGACCAGCAGCGCCTCGGCGGCGCGCACCGAATTCGCCGCGTCCCGGTGCAGGTCGCGGTAGATCTGCCGCTTGGT
>CALQQB010000076.1 GCA_943332615.1 Phenylobacterium deserti | reverse complement strand
GCGATCGCGAAGATGGCCGAGAAGGACCAGCTGACCGGAGGCCTGATGATCAAGACCTCCAACGGCAACGCCATCCAGAACCCGCTCGTGGGCACCGCCAACAAGGCCGCCTCCGACATGATGCGCTACGCCGCGGAATTCGGGATGACGCCTAGTGCCAGAAGCCGGATCGAAACGGAGGGCGAGCAAAAGGCCGACCCCGCCGACCGCTTCTTCGGCTGATCGCACCAGCGCCTATGCCAAGGCCGTGGTCGCCGGTGAGGTCATCGCCGGGCCCCATGTCCGCAACGCCTGCCGCCGGCATCTGGATGACATGAAACGTAAGGACGGCATCTGGTTTGATCCAGACGCCGCGGCCCATGCCTTCGGCTTCTTCGAGGAGGTGCTCAAACTTTCCGAGGGCCAGTTCGAGGGCCAGCCGTTCCATCTGGAACCCAGCCAGGCCTTCATCATCGGCAGCCTGTTTGGCTGGAAGCGTAACGACGGACGACGTCGGTTCCGCCGGGCCTATATCGAACAGGGCAAGGGCAACGGAAAATCCCCGGTCGCCGGCGGCATCGGCCTCTTCGGCATGACCGCCGCGGGCGAAGCCGGGGCCCAGATCTATGCCGCGGCGGCCAAGCGCGAACAGGCCGGCATCCTCTTTTCCGACGCGGTGAAGATGGTGCGTCAGTCGCCGGCGCTGGCTAAACGGCTGGAGTTCTCGGGCGGTCCCGGGCGCGAGTTCAACATCGCCCACCATGGATCGGGCTCGTTCTTTCGGCCGGTGTCGCGAGATACCGGCAAGACCGGCTCGGGACCTCGGCCCTATTTCGTGCTGGCCGACGAGATCCACGAGCTGCCGGACCGCTCAATCATCGAGGTGCTGGAGCGGGGCTTTAAGTTCCGGCGCGAGCCGCTGCTGTTCATGATCACCAACTCCGGTTCGGACCGGAACTCGGTCGCCTGGGAGGAACACGAACACGCGGTCAAGGTGGCCGCTGGCGGTTCTGTCAGGTAAACACCCCAGGGCCGCAGTAGCCCCCCGCCCGGCGTGGTGATTACGCAGCAGCCGTCGCGGCCACCCACGTCCGATGAGCCTCGGCCCGGAACTGGCGAAGGGTTGGTCGGCGGATCAGGTGGGGCTGGAGATTGAAGACGTTGTAGACGGCGGCATGGGTGGCGAGGAATCTCTGGGCGGAAGCTCGGGACTTGAATTTCTGCTGCTTTCGCTCCCGTCGCCGGATCGGCAGATGGGAATTTTCCGCCCGATTGTTCTCCCGCATCCCGCCAGGTCGATGGCGCTCGGTCAGGCCGAGATCCCGGGCCGCGGCGCGGTACGAAGCAAGCTTGTCGGTGACGATCGTCTCGGGATGGACGCCGTGGTTCCGAAGCAGTTTCCTCAACAACTTCAGCGCCGCTGCCTTCTTGCGGCGCTCCTGGACCAGCATGTCTAGCACTTCACCCTCGTCGTCGACGGCGCGCCATAGGAACATCCGCTTGCCGCCGATCTTCACCACCATCTCGTCCAGATGCCAGCGGCCCGTCGGCTTGGGCCGCGAGCGCCGCAGGTTATGGGCGAAGAGACAGCCGAACTTCAGCGTCCAGCACCGGATCGTCTCATAGCTGACCTCGATCCCGCGTTGCGCCAGCAGTTCCTCGACGTCCCGGAAGCTCAACGTGAACCGGAAATACAGCCACACCGCGTAGCGGATCACCTCCGCAGGGAAGCGGTGGCGCTTATACGTAATCGGTCTCAACGCGGGCTCCTTCCTGGCAACACGGCCATATCTGGAGACGTGTTAGCGTTTGCCTGACAGCACCGTCACGGGCTAAGGCCAGGCCCGGGTTGGGGAAATTGCGCCCAACTGGAGACCGGTTGCCGTTCGACGTTCGACTGCCCGCACCGCCATCTACGCACCCTTGAGCCGACGTGCCGACCGTCCGCAAAGAGTCGAGGCTGTGTAAAAACTCTCGGCCAGCAAGGGCTCGCTGGCTGTGTGCGACGCGAGACGCGCCGCCCCCTCTAGGCTCGGATGGCGGCGATCAGCGGGGCGGTTCCCAGGATCTGCATCACGCGCTTGAGGTTGTAGGCCAGGATGTGGAGGCTGATCTCGGTTTTCACGTTCTTCAGCCGCTTCATCAGGAAGTGCGTGTGGCCCATCCAGGCTTTGATTGTCCCGAAGGGGTGTTCGACGATCCGGCGCCTGAGCTTCATCGGGCTCTGGGGCGCCAGGTCCATCCGCCGCTGCATGGCGTCGATGACCGCCTCGTGCTCCCAGCGATAGATGCGCCGCTCCCGACCCGTCGTGCATTGCGATTTGATCGCACAGGTCCCGCAATTGCTCGGCCAGTAAGCTCGCAGGTTCAGGCCGGCTTTTTCTGACGTGAAGCGCCATGTGAGCTGTTCGCCAGCTGGACACCGATAGACGTCTTGCTCGGGCAGATAGACAAAGTCCTGCTTGCCGAAGCGGCCCTGCGCCTTCGCCCCTGAGGTGAGCGGCTTAGGGACGTACGGCGTCACGCCGAGGGCCTCGCAGGCCACAATCTCCTCGCCCGAGAAGTAGCCGCGGTCAGCCAGCATCTCGAGACCGTCCACGCCCATGGCGGCCTTGGCCTTTTCGCTCATGGCAGTGAGCTGCCTTCGGTCGCTGCCGGTCATGACCACGTCGTGCGCCACGATCAGGTGATGCTCGGCCTCGACGACGGACTGCACGTTGTAGCCGACGATACCGCTGCCCCGGCCACTCGTCGCCATGGACCTCGCGTCCGGATCGGTCAGCGAGACCTGGCCGTCAGGCGATGCGTCCACCTGGGCCTCCATCGCCTTCAGCGCCTGCATCTGCGCCCGCAGGGTTTCGATCTTGTCCTTTAGCCTCCCGGCCCGCGCCTCGGCCGCTTCGCCCTCCTGCCGGTCGGCGGTGTCCAGATCCGCCAGGTACCCGGCGATGTGCTCGGCGACCTGCTCCATCCGCTTCTTCAGCTTGGTCGCGGTGAAGTTCTTGTCGCGCGTGTTCACCGCCTTGAACTTGCTGCCGTCCACCGCCGCCAAGGCCTGGGTGAAGAGCCCGATCTGGCGGCACAGCACCACGAAATGCGCACACGTCGCCTGGATCGCGGCGCCATGGTCCTTGCGGAAATTGGCGATGGTCTTGTGGTCCGGCGCCAGCTTCCCCGTCAGCCACATCAGCTCGACGTTGCGCCCGGCCTCCCGCTCCAGCCGACGGCTCGACGGCACGCGGTTCAGGTAGCCGTAGACGTAAAGCTTCAAGAGCGTCGCCGGATGATAGGCAGGCCGGCCTGTCGCGGCTGGCGCCACCGCAAAGCCCAGGTCTCCCAGATCGAGCTCGTCCACGAAGACGTCGATCACCCGCGCCGGGTTATCTTCCGACACGTAGTCATCAAGGCAGCTGGGAAGCAGCGTCGGCTGCCGGCGGTCTTCACCTTCGACGAAGCGGGACATCTCATCACCCCCAACGCTGCTACATCAGGAGTCTACGGTGCTTCGCGTTTTTACACAGCCTCAGTCATGACCCGCCATTCCTGACGCGCGTCATCCTCGCCTGAGGCGCATTGCGCGAAAGCAGGACAAGCGCCGACGCCACCGCCCGCGTGGCCTTTTCCGACGTCTCGAGGACAGATTGCCCTGCGCGGTAGACTTCGCCGCCAAGTCCGAACGCTCCCGCGCCGGCCGCCCACCATTCCACCAGGCTTTCCGGGCCCACGCCGCCAACCGCCCAGACGGTGGCGTCCGCGGGCAGTACGGCCTTGAGCTGCCTCAGATGGGCGGCTCCATAGGTCACGGCCGGGAACAGCTTGAGATGTCGTGCGCCAGCGCCATAGGCCACGAAGGCCTCGCTCGCGGTTGCGAACCCTGGCGCCGGGTCCAGGCCAAGCTCCACCGCACGGCGGATGACTGCGGGGTCGGTGTTCGGCGAGACGATGAATCGCCCACCCGCTTCGGCCACGGCATCTACGCGGTTCGAGTCCAGCACCGTGCCCGCGCCAATCGCCATTCGACCCTCAAATGCGCCGACGATCCGGAGCAGGCTGTCGATAGGCTCTGGCGAGTTGAGCGGCACCTCCAGGGCGCGAATTCCAGATTGAAAGAGGGCCTCGGCGTGGCCGACGGCCTCGTCCGGCCTGACCCCGCGCAGGATCGCCACCACGGGACATTCGGCAAGGGCATCGGCGAGCTTCATGAGAGGATTCCGGCGGTGTGGAGCGCCCAGAGGCCGGCGACCGCCGCCGCTTGGCCGTCGAACGTGCGTGTCCGAACGCGCCGGGCGTCCAGGGCGCGTGCGTACAGCGCGCAGAGCCCCTGGTCGCCGAGCAGAACGACGTCGGTGGCGGGGGCCAGATTGAGCAACGCCGGCGTCGCGGCCACGTCGGCGCCGATGAGGAGTCCGGAGAGATAGCTCGCGGAAGTGTCGGGCGAGGCATCACCGCCCACAACCCGGGCGCGGGCGGTGAACAGGCGGGCCGCCAGCGCGGCGCCGTCGCCGGAGGCCGCGAGGCCATCGTCGAAGGCCGTCCCGCCGTCGGGTCGCGAGTCCGTCGCCAATACACCGTGCGTCGTCAGAACGGCGAACAACTCGCCCGTCATCGCGGTGGCGAACGCGGTGAGCCGCCCGTCCTCGACGACGATCCACTTGGTGTGCGTGCCCGGATGGCAGATCAGATGACGACCGCGGGCATGCGCCGGGTTCTGCGCCAGCCAGCCGAACACCTGGGTCTCTTCGCCGCGCATGACGTCGCCCAGGCCATTGAAGCCCGTGTAGCGCACGCCCGGAACGATGCGCACGCCCGGGGCGCCGGGCGCGTCGGTCATCGCCTTCGCGAGATCGGCAAGCGTCGACGGGCAGTCAAGATACGGCACTGCCGTCCATCCGAGATTGGAGCCCACCATGCCGCAAAGGATGGCTGGGACGCCCTCGGCGGCCATCGCGGGGCGGATCTGCCGCGCGAACGCGTCCGCGACCTCGCTGCGCGCGATACGCGACACCCCCAGCGGGAATTCGCGCGCCGAGACCACGGCGCCCTGATCATCCAGCGTCCAGGCCCGCAGGTTCGTGGTTCCCCAGTCGCAGGCCAGCAGGGCCGGGGCCGCCATCAGAGGCGTCCTGCGTCGATGACGAGGTTCTGCCCGGTCATCATCCGGCTCTCGTCTGACGCCAGGAACAGGGCGGCGCGCGCGATGTCGTCGGGCAGGATCCGGTCCTTCAGCGCCACCTGTTTGGCCCACTCGGCCTCCGCCTCCGGGGTCAGCCAGAACTCTAGCTGCCGGTCCGTCACCACCCAACCGGGGGACAGGGCGTTGACCCGGACTCCATCGCCACCCCACTCCCGGGCCAGGCTCTTGGTCAGGCTGTTGATTGCGCCCTTGGCGGCCACATAGGCCGCCATCCCGGCAGGGCCCCAGAGCGCATTGATAGAGCTCACATTGACGATCGCTCCGCCGCCGGCCTGGCGCATCATCGGATAGACGGCGGTCGAGGCGATGAAGACCGGATCCAGGTTGACCGCCAGCCCGGCGCGCCAGGCCTCGGCCGACGTCTCCGCCGCCACGTGGCGCGTGTCGTCGGCCACGTTGTTCACCAGCACGGTCACCGGCCCAAGGACCTGCGCGGCGTCGGCGATGGCGCCGGTCAGCGCCGCCGCGTCGGTGACGTCCAGGGCGCGGAACCAGGCGCCCGCCAGCCGATCCGCCAGCGCCTGCCCAGTCTGCGCCTGCCGGTCCACGAAGGCCACCTTCGCGCCCTGGGCGTGGAATTGCTCGACCAGGCTGGCGCCAATCCCGCTGGCGCCGCCGGTGATGAAGACGACGCGGTCCACAAGGCTGGGATAGGTCGCAAACGCCATCAGTGGGATTCGCGGGTGACGTCGGCGCTCGACTTGCCCACCAGGAAGTCCAGGTCGACGCCCTGGTCGGCCTGCAGCACGGTGTCGACGTACAGTTTGGCCCAGCCGCGGCTGTATGCGGGCGTCGGACGGGCGGCCTGCCATTCGCCGCGCCGGCGCGCCAGTTCCGCGTCGTCCACCAGCAGCTCCAGGCTCCGGTTCGGGCCGTCGAAGGCGATCTCGTCGCCGTTCCGCACCAGGGCCAGCGGCCCCCCGGCCTCCGCCTCGGGCGCCACATGCAGGATTACCGTGCCATAGGCGGTCCCGCTCATCCGCGCGTCCGAGATGCGGACCATGTCGCGCACGCCCTGGCGCAGCAGTTTGGACGGCAGGGCCATGTTGCCCACCTCCGGCATGCCCGGATAGCCCTTGGGCCCGCAGCCCTTCAGCACCAGGACCGAGGTCGCATCGACCTCCAGGTCGGGATCGTCGATGCGGGCGTGGTAGTCCTCGATGGTCTCGAACACCACGGCCCGGCCGCGGTGGGTCAGGAGCTCGGGCGTGGCCGCGCTGGGCTTCAGGATCGCGCCGTCGGGACACAGATTGCCCCGCAGCACCCAGACGCCCGATGAGGGCCCGACAGGCGCTTCGCGCGTGCCGATCACCTCGCGGTTCCAGACCTCGGCCGCATCGGCGATGGCGCCCTGGGTGAAGCCCGACACCGTGATCGCCTCGCGGCGGAACTGCGACCCCATTTCCTTCATCACCGCCGGACAGCCGCCCGCGTAGCAGAAGTCCTCCATCAGGAATCGACCCGACGGCATCAGGTCGACCAGCAGCGGAACCTCGCGGCCGATCCGGTCGAAATCCTCCAGCGACAGCGGCACGCCCACCCGGCCGGCCAGAGCGAGCAGGTGCACCACCGCATTGGTCGAGCCGCCGATGGCCGCGTGCATCAGGATGGCGTTCTCGAACGCGTCACGGGTGAGGATCTGCGACAGCCGCACGTCCTGCTTCACCAGCTCGACGATCCGGTTTCCGGTCAGGTGCGCCAGGGTCTTGCGACGGGAGTCGACGCCCGGCAGGGCGGCGTTGTTGGGCAGGCTCACACCCAGCGCCTCGATCAGGCTGGCCATGGTCGAGGCCGTGCCCATGGTGTTGCAGGTGCCGTGGCTGCGGCTCATGCCCGCCTCAGCGCCCATGAAGTCGGCCAGGGTCATCTCGCCGGCCCGCACCGCCTCGGAGAACCGCCACACGTCGGTGCCCGAACCGATGTCGCGGCCCTGGAACTTGCCGTTCAGCATCGGCCCGGACGAGACCACCATGGTCGGCAGGTCGACGCTGGCGGCGCCCATCAGCTGGCCGGGCGTGGTCTTGTCGCAACCGCCCAGAAGCACCACCCCATCGATGGGGTTGGCCCGGATGCTCTCCTCCACCTCCATGGCCAGCAGGTTGCGGAACAGCATCGCCGTCGGTCGCATCTGGGTCTCGGGCAGCGACATGGCCGGGAACTCGATCGGCACGCCGCCCGCCTCCCAGACGCCGCGCTTCACATATTCGGCCAGGTCCCGCAGATGGAACTGGCAGGTGACCAGCTCGGACCAGGTGTTGCAGATGCCGATCACGGGGCGGCCGTCGAAGACGTGCTCGGGCAGGCCCGTGCCCTTGATCCAGCTCCGATGGATGAAGCCGTCCCGGTCGAGCTTGCCGAAGTTCTTCTGACTGCGCGGGGGCTTATCGGCCATGCGGGGCCTCCAGGGCGGAAAAGGTCCCCTCATACAAGGGGAGGGGCAGCCCGGCGACGCCGGGCTTGAAGGCGAAAAGGCCGCCGGCCATCGGCTGGGCGCCTCGGGCCGCGTCGGACAACCCGTCCCAGGCGCTGGTGACGAATAGCGTCTCCAGGCCGGGGCCGCCGAACGCGCAGCTCGTGGGCTGTTCGACGGGCATCGGCACGATCCGGTCGACCAGCCCATCCGGCGCATAACGGACCAGGCGCGATCCGCCCCATTGGGCGTTCCACAGGAACCCGTCGGCGTCGACGGCCCCGCCGTCGGGGTTGGCCGGCTCACCCCGGGTATGGACGAAGACCTCGCGTCGGCGCAGGTCGGCCGTGTCGTATGCGAAGATCGTCTGGGCCTGGGAATCCGCCAGGTAGAGCCGCCGCCCGTCCGCGCTGAAGCTCATGGTGTTGGCGATGTGGATTCCCTCGATCACCGCCTCGGTCTCGCCGGAACGGCGCGTTCTGAAAACCATGCCGGCCCGGCGCCCGCCGTCGTCGTCCATGGTGCTCCACCAGAAGTCGCCCCGGGGATCGATCTGGCCGTCGTTGGTGCGAAACCCCGCCTCGAGCGCGACGGGCTGGACCAGCGCCAGGGTTTCCGTGTCCGGGTCCCAGTGCGCCAGGCCCCGCTCGGTCGCCACCAGCAGACCGCCCCCGGCCCGGACGGCGGCGGCGCTGGCGCGCAGGCCCAGGTCGTGCCGCCCGCCCGTCCCCGTCGCCGGCGCGTGCCAGTTCAGCGCCCGGCCCTTGATGTCGAACCAGTAGAGTCGCCCTTCGTCCGCCGACCAGCACGGGCCCTCGCCCAGGCGGTCGCGGGACGGGACAAGGCATTCCGGGGCCGTCGGGTGCGGGGCGCGCTGGGTCATCACATCATCTCGCGGGGCTTGGCGCGCCGGCGTCAATGGCGAACCGGGCGGTCGGCGCCTGAAGCTCATCGCCCGTTCGGCCTGCAGCCCGGGTAGAACGCTTCGGCACGATGACGCCGTAGGTCCTGGGCATCGGCAGGCGTGTCCGCCCTTGCTTCAAACCATATTTATTGTAATTATCGTCAATAACTAGAACGGGCTGGCTCGGGCGTCAATTCTCATTGCAACGACCGGCAGTAGGGGGGCGACTTGCCGTGGTGACATCCGATAGCCAAGCCGCCGCGCACGTCGCGGACGGGCCCGAATTCCGGCCGACCGTGATCCAGAAGATCTTCTACAGCCTGGGTCAGGCCGCCCAGTCCGGCGGTTTCGACACGGCCGTGGGCTTCGTTTTCTTCTACTACGCCGTCGTGCTGGGCCTGCCGGGTTCGCTGGTCGGGGCGGCGTTGTCTGTCGGGCTGGCCTTCGACGCGCTGGTGGATCCGATGATCGGATCCTGGTCGGACAACATCAAATCGCGGTTGGGACGCCGCCTGCCCTTGATGATCGCCGCGATCCCGCTGACCACCCTGTGCGTGGGCCTGGTGTTCTCGCCGCCGGCGGGCCTCAGCCCGCTGCTGCTGTTCGTCTGGTTGGCCTTCTGGTCGGTGACCGGACGCAGCGCGATCTCGCTGTTCCATGTGCCCTACGTCGCCCTGGGCGCGGAACTGGCCACCGACTACGCCGAGCGGACCAGCGTGGTGGTCTATCGGTCAACGGCGGGAATCCTGGCGGGGCTGGCGATCACCGCGCTCGGCTACTCGGTGTTCTTCGCCAACGGCGGATTGCAGCGCGCGGGGGGCTACCCCGGCTTCGGCTGGGCCGCCGCCGCGATCCTGTGCGCCTGCATGACCGCCTGCTGTCTGGGCCTGCGCCGCTACGCCGCCGCCCTGCCGCAGCCCAACCAGATCGCCCAGCCGATGTGGCGACGGCTGCCGTTCGAGGTGAAGGAGATCTTCGCCAACCCCTCGTTCCGCCTGCTGTTCGCTTCCGCCGTGGTCACCTATGTGGCCCAAGGGCTGAACGCGACCCTCAACAGCCACGCCTTCGTGTTCGTCTGGCGTCTGAAGAGCGAGGACATCCAGTTCATCACCTATGCGTTCATCGTGGGGCTGTTGCTGGGCGTGGGCGGCGCGCCGAAACTCCAGGCCCGGCTGGAAAAGAAGACCGTGATGGTGGTCGGCCTTGGGCTGCTGATCGCCAACTGGCTGGTGATCCAGGGCTCGTGGCTGCTCGGCCTCTACAGCCCGGTCGGCGACGCCGCCCTGGCGCCTATGCAGATCAACTCGTTCGTCGCTGGCATCGGGCTCGGGTTCGTGAGCGTCGCCTTCCCCTCGATGATGGCCGACGCCGCCGACGAGCACGAGCATCTGTTCGACCGCCGGCGCGAAGGGCTCTACTTCGCCGGCCTCGGCTTCGCCAACAAGGCCGCGGTCGGGGTCGGCGTCCTGCTGGCCGGGATCGCCCTGGACCTCGTCCGGTTCCCCAAGGACATCGGCAAGACCGTGGGCGCCCTGCTGCCGCACGACGTCCAGGTCCGGCTGGTGCTAATCTGGGGTCCCTTCCCGGCCATCGTCGCGGTGATCTCCATGGCGATGTTCCTGGCCTACCGCATCACCCGCGCGCGGCACGCCGAGATCGCCGCGGCCTTGCGCCTGAAGCGCGCGCTGGACGCCGGCGGACCGGCCGGCGCACCGTCGGTCTGACGGGCCGCCTTCCTGTCAGCGGGGCATCCTATTATTGACGATTGTTGTAATAACAGCTACGACGCCGCAACAAGGGAGTTCATGATGGACGGAGCGAATGGATCGGCGGCGGCGCGCGACGGCTGGAAGACCGACCCCGAAGTCCTCGCGCTTCGCGCCCATCTGGAGGCCCACAACGGCATCAAGGGGCTGGACATCCTCGAGCCGGGCGAGGTCCGCCACGCGGTTGAGCTGTTCCGCCGCGACGGCTTCGTGGTCATCGCCGATGTGCTGGACAGCGCCCAGGTCGAATTCCTCCACGACGGCTGCGCCGAAGTGGTCGGCCAGATCCTGGCCCTGGACGACGGGCGCAAGGGCAACCGCGGCTCGCACCGCTACTCGTTCGGCGGGTCCAGCCTCACCCGCAGCCAGCTTCACCGGCCGGAGTGGCAGATGCTGCTGGACATCCCGCTGGTCACCGAGACCGTCGGCGCGATTTTCGGCTCGCCCGACTACGTGCTGCGCGCCGCCAGCGGTGATTTCTGCCTGCCCGGCGCGGTCGAGTACCAGCCTCTGCATTCCGACGTCCGCGATTGGCGCGACGCGGCCACCACGCCGTTCAGCGCCTTCCACGACCCGCGCGGCCAGCTAACCATCCGCGACCTGCCCTGCCCCTACATCTGCGTGAACTTCCTGCCCCAGGACGTCACCGCCCTGAACGGCCCCACACGCCAGATCCCCGGCACCCAGCATTCGCGCACGCCAATCCCGACCCTGGCCGACGAGCCCGAGTGGATGCGGCTCAGCACCGTGTGCCCCGCCCCCGCCGGCGCCATCATGATCCGCGACGTGCGGGCCTGGCACGGCGGCACGCCCAACCTGGCCGACGCGATCCGCTCGATCCCGAACCTGGAATTCTACGCCCCCTGGTTCCGCGAGCCGATCGTCCCCGGCATCACCCACGACGACTATCGCAAGCTCTCCGAGACGGCACAGCGCATCGTCCGCCACTGCGTGGCCGATTCCAGCGAGACCCTCGTCACCGGCCCGACCCTTCGCGCTCCATGACCCCGCCGTCCGGGAGACCCGCATGAAGTACCGCCCGCTGGGCCGCTCGGCCCTCAAGGTCAGCGCGCTGTGCCTCGGCACCATGAGTTTCGGCCCCCGCACGTCAGAGCCCGACAGCTTCGCCATACTGGATGCGGCGCTCGAGGCCGGGCTCAACTTCGTCGACACCGCCGACCAGTATGGCGGCCACCTGGGCGTCGGGACCACCGAGGCCATCCTCGGCCGCTGGCTGGCCCAGGACCCCGCCCGCCGCGACCGGATCGTGCTGGCCACCAAGGTCCACGAGCCGATGTCCGACGACGTCAACGACAGGGGCCTGTCGGCCCGGCACATCCAGCGGGCCTGCGAGGCCAGCCTGCGGCGCCTGGGCGTTGACCACATCGACCTCTACCAGATGCACCACATCGACCGCGCCGCATCGATCGAGGAGATCTGGCAGGCGATGGATCGGCTGATCGCGGAGGGCAAGATCACCTACGTTGGCTCAAGCAACTTCCCCGGCTGGTCGATAGCCAGGATGAACGAGAAAGCCATCGCCAAGGGCAACCTGGGCCTGATCTCTGAACAGAGTCTCTACAACCTGATCGAACGGCGCGCCGAGCTGGAGGTCCTGCCCGCCTGCAGCGCCTATGGCCTGGGCGTGATCACCTGGAGCCCGCTGGCCGGCGGCCTGCTCGCGGGCGCAAGCCCCGCCGCCCCGGGCGGCCGGCGACAGTCCGAGGACGCGGTGCGCGCCGCCGCCGCCCGCACTGCCCAACTCGACCGTTTCGCGGCGCTTTGCGGTCGGCTGGGCCAGTCCCCGAGTGCGGTCGCGCTGGCGTGGCTGCTACACCAACCTGCAATCACGGCGACGATCATCGGCCCGCGCGAAATTGGCCAGCTCACCTCTGTGCTTCACGTGCCGGAGCTCACGCTCGGCGGCGAGACTTTGGCCGCACTGGATGAGATCTTCCCGGCCTGCGGTCCGGCGCCAGAAGCCTACGCGTGGTAGCCGCCGCCGCGTGGTCGTCCGGAACCGTCCCGGTCACCGGCGGTCGACTTGCCTACCACCGCACTGGCGGCGGCGGCCCTGCCCTGGTGCTCTCGCACGGTCTCACCGACAACGGCCTATGCTGGAGCCGCCTAGCTGCAGCGCTCGCGCCCGAATTTGACATCGTCATGCTGGACGCCCGCGGCCACGGCGAAAGCTCGCGTGTGTCCAGCGCGCCGCAGGATCCCGCGCGAGACATCGCCGAGGCAATCGCGGCCCTGAAGCTCGAGACGCCTATCGTCATGGGCCATTCGGTGGGCGCCCGAGCGACCGCCGCCTACGCCAACGCCCATCCCGGCCGCGTCGCCAGAGTGATCCTGGAGGACCCGCCCTTCCTGCCCCTGGCCGACGCCGCCGCGACCGAGGCGCGTCGCGCGAAGTTCCGCGATCAGGTCGCGCGCTTCCACTCCACGACCGAGGCGGAGATCAAGGCCCAGGGCAAGGCGGCCTCGCCCGGCTGGCATGACGAAGACTTTCCGGCCTGGGTAACCGCCAAGCGACAGGTCGATCCCGCCGCCTTCCCAACCTACGCCACGCCCTGGCAGCGCCAGATCGACTGCATCGACGTCCCGATCCTGCTGATCCGTGGCGACGCCAAGTTGGGAAGCCTGGTCACCCCCGCCCTCGCGGCCGAGGTGATGGCGCTCAACCCCAACATCCGGGCGGTGGAAATTCACGGGGCCGGCCACAACGTCCGCCGCGAGAACTTTCCCGACTATCTGGCGGCGGTCCTGGCCTTCCTGCGCGAAGCGTAGGCGCCGGTGGCCCTCCCCACGCCGGAGCCGCTACGCCTTCAGGGGCCTGTCAGGGTTCAGGCCCGCGAGGCCGCCGGTGATAAGCTCGACACACATCTCCGTGGCCGGGTCCACGTCCATCAGGCCCTCGGCGACCAGCTTGCCGGCCCGGTCGGTCAGCGCCGACAGCATCTCGACAGCCGCGATCGCCAGTGGCAGCGGCAGGTCGTAGGCCCGGCGTGTGGCGCGCACGAAATAGCGCACCATGCGCTCGCGGTCCGCGCGGCTCTCCGCCTCCATCAGCTTGGCCACCGACGGGTCCGACAGCAGGGCGGCGACCAGGGCGCCGCGGTCGCGGGTCTGTTCCAGGTACAGGCGGGTCGTTTGTCGGATCAGGTCCGTGTAGCTGCCGGCCTCCAGGGCGCTGGCCATGCCCCGGTCGCGCAGTTCGGCCTGTTCGCGGCTCAGCAGCGCCGTCAACAGCGCATCGCGCGTCGGGAAGTAGTTGTAGACCAGCCCCTTGCTGATCCCCACGTCGCGCGCCACTCGCTCCATGCTGACGGCGTACAGGCCCTCCTCGAGGATCAGCCGCGCCGCCTCGTCCAGGATCTGCTCGCGGCGCGCCTCGGGCGAGAGGCGCGTGCGCTTGCGGGGCTCGACCAGGGTCATGGCGCCGCGATCCGCCAGGCCGCCACGCCCGCCGGCGGCAGGTCTGGCCCGCCCAGCAGATAGTGTGCGCCCGCCGGCGCCGGGGTCCGCCGGCTCTCGGGCGCGAAGTTGAAGGCGAAGCGTACGTCTCCGCGGGTGCGCAGCCGCATGCCTTCCTCCAGCGCCGCGACGGGCAGGTCCGCCTCCAGGGCGGCGCGGGCGATCACGAGATCGAGCAGGGCAGCCTCCGGCCAGGTAGCCAGATAGTGCCACGACTCGCCGCGCGTCCATGCCGTCCCGCCGTCGTCGAAGGTGGCAAGGGGCGGAAGGTCGGTTTCCAGCACCTCGCGCCAGAGGCGCCCCTGGAACGTGCGGCCGGAATGCGTCACGCCGGGGCCCGCGCCAGGGCGCAGGCTCTCCACCCGGGTCACCTTGAGCGGCAGCCGGTCCTGCAGCGGCCCGGGCGGCAGGTCGGCAGGAATGTGGCCCTCGCGGGTGCGCGAACCTGTCCGCGGCCCGAACAACACCACCGCCCCCGACGCCGCCAGGGCGTCCAGCGTCGCCGTCTCCAGGATCGGCAGCGAGGGCGCGACGACCAGCGCATAGCCGGCGAAGTCCGCGTCGGGCGGCACGATGTCCACGTCCAGCCCCAGGCGGCGCAGGGCGGAGTACATCTCGAATGCCAGTTGCAGCCAGCGGAAGCCCTTGGCGTGCGGCTGGATACCGAACTGCCAGTCGGCCTCGTAGCTGAACACCAGCGCCACCGGCGCACGCCGGCAAGGCTCCAGCTCGCCCAGGGCCGCCAGTTCCTCGGCGACCTCGCCGGCCTCCGCCCCGCCCTGGTCCAGCACATTGTCCGGCCGGTTCAGGCCCGCGTGCATCTGCTCCTGGGCGAAGGGCGCCTGGCGCCAGCGGAAGTACGAAACCACCTCGGCGCCGTGGGCGAAGGCCTCCCAGGTCCAGGACCGCACCATGCCTGGCAGCGGGGCGGGGTTGTAGCGGGCCCAGTTCACCGGCCCCGGCTGCTGTTCCATCACCCACCAGCGACCACGGCCCACGCCGCGGTACAGATCGTGGTGGAATGCCGAGATGTCCGGGTGGCCCTGGCGCAGGTACCGAAGCTTCTCGTCCTCGGGGAACCAGAACTGCTCCAGGAACCCCAGCGGGTAGGAATCCCAACTCGCGAGGTCCAGGTCGCGGCCCACCGCGAAGTGGTCGAACTCGGTGTAGAAGCCCATGAAGTTGTGCGTGACGTCCCGCCCCGGCGACAGCCGGCGCAGAATCTCCACCTGCAGGCGGTTGAAACGGGCGACCTCGTCCGAGGCGAAGCGATTGTAGTCCAGCTGGTGGCTGGGATTGGCCTCGGTCACCGTCAGGTTCGGCGGCTCGACCTCGGCGAAGTCGCGGTATTCCTGCGACCAGAACACCGCGCCCCAGGCCCGGTTCAGCGCCTCGACAGACTGGTAGCGCTGGGCCAGCCACGAGCGGAATCCCCGCGCCGCGTTGTCGGAATAGCTGATCGTGGTGTCGTGACAGCCGAACTCGTTGTCGGTCTGCCAGGCGCCCACAGCCGGATGGCGGCCGTAGCGACCCGCCACCGCTTCGGTGATCCGGGCGCACTCGGCGCGGTAGGCCTCGCTGGAGAAGCAGTAGTGGCGGCGCGAGCCGAAGCGCCTCGGCCGACCCTCGGCGTCCACCGCGAGCATGTCAGGGTGGGCGTCCACCAGCCATTTGGGCGGCGTGGCGGTGGGCGTGCACATGACGATCTTCAGGCCCGCCGCCGCCAGGGTCTCCACCGCCCGGTCCAGCCAGGCCCAGTCGAACCGGCCCGGCTCCGGCTCGATCCGGCTCCAGGCGAACTCGCCGATCCGCACCCAGGCGATGCCCAGCTCCGCCATGCGCTGCGCGTCGTCAGCCCAAAGCTCTTCCGGCCAGTGCTCGGGGTAGTAGCAGACGCCCAGTTTCATGCCGAACTCCGGCTCAGATGGAACACCGCGATCTCGCCGGCGCGCAGGATCGGCGTTGGCAGCCCGGCGTGAGCGATCCACCGGCCGGTGGCCGGGACCGTTTCGCCCCGCACCAGCGCGGGAATCCGCTTCATCGCCGCCCGCGCCCGACGCGGCGGATTGACCAGCCGCACGTCGTAGAGCGTGTCGGGCTCCAGCCCCGTCAGCCGGAGCGGCGCCGCGCCGGCGATTCGCGGAGTCTCGACCTGGGCGAGGCTGGCGACCGCCGCCCCCTCTCCGATCACGGCGAAGGCGATCGCGCCCGGATCGGCCGGGGTCTGGCGCACAAGCCGGCCGCCGTGCAGCGGCAGCCGCAGCGCCTTGTGCAGGGCGATCGCGGAGGCCAGGGCCTCCAACTCGCGGGGCGCGAAGGCGCGCACGTCGGCCTCGATGCCCATGTGTCCGAACAGCGCCGTCATGGCCCGCAGGTCCAGGCTGGTTGTCCGCGCGGTGGTGTGGCTGTCGGCCGGGCCCACATGGGCGCCCATCACCTCCGGCGGGAAGAAGATCGAGAAGGTCCGCTGGATCGATTGGCGCTCGATGGGATCGTTGCAGTCGGAGGTCCAGATGCGGTCCGTCCGGCGCAGGATCTCATAGTCCGCCCGCCCGCCGCCCGAGGCGCAGGACTCAATCTCGACCCCGGGATGCGCCGTCCGCAGACGGTCGATCAGGGCGTAGACCGCGCGGGTCTGCGCATGGCTGGCGGGCCGCCCGCCGCTGACCGGATGGGTCAGGTCGCGGTTCATGTCCCACTTCAGGTAGCCGATCGGCTGAGCGGCCAGCAGGGCGTCGATCTGGCCGAAGATCGCCTCGGACACCTCGGGCCGCGTCAGGTCCAGCACGTACTGCCCCCGGCCCAGCGGCTGAATGCGGCCGGACTCGCCCAGGATCCAGTCGGGATGGGCGCGCAGCAGATCGGAATCGGCGTTGGCCATTTCGGGCTCGACCCAGAGGCCAAACTCCAGGCCCAGGCCGCGGACGTGAGCCACCAGCGGGCCCAGGCCGTCGGGATACTTGAGCGGGTCCGGCGTCCAGTCACCCAGCGAGGAGGTGTCGTCGCCGCGACCCTTGAACCAGCCGTCGTCCAGCACGAAGCGCTCCGCGCCCACCGCCGCGGCGCTGTCGGCCAGCGCCTTCAGCTCGGCCAGCTCGTGGCGGAAATAGACCGCTTCCCAGGTGTTGAAATGGACCGGCCGCGGCTTGTCGCGCAGCCGCCCGCCCAGAATCGTGTCGCGCACGAAGGGGTGCAGGCGGTCGCTCAGGCCGTTCAGTCCATGGTCCGAAAGCGCCGCGTAGAGCGTCGGCGTCTCGTAGAGCGCGCCGGGGTCCAGGATCATCTCCCCCGGCCAGAACAGCTCTCCCGCCTGCGCCTGCAGCCGGCCGTCTCGCAGCCGCTCGACCAGCATGCGGTGGTCACCGCTCCAGGCGAGGTGCAGGGCCAGGACCTTGCCGTGGTCCTCGCCGAAGCCCGTCTCTCCGGCCACCAGGAACGGCGGCGCGTGGTGCGAGGTCCGCCCGGTCCGCGCCTCCGAGGCCCAGAGCCCGGCGCCCATCCGGAGCCGCTGCACGTCGAACTCGCGTGCCCAGCGGCCGCCGAATCCCAGGATCTCGCCGTCCGGCAGGTCCAGTGCGACCGGGCTCACCCAATCCAGGCGCAGCGGCTCGGCGCCCAGGTTGCGGACCCGGGTGCGGAAGGCGACGACCCCGGTGGCCGGGTCCACGTTCACGCTCAGCACAGCCTCCACGCCGGCCCGGGCATCCGCCAGAACCAGGTCCAGGCCGCCGTCCCGGGTCCGCGTCTCCTGATGCGCAAGCTGGGTGATGAAGCCGCCGGACGGCCGGCTGACCTGCAGGGCTGGCGTCCCGGTGAAGCCGACGCCAGCCTCCGGGAACAGGTCGAAGGCCTCGCCTGCGTCCAGCATGCCGTGCGGCCCGGCGCGCTCCGTCAGGCGCGGGTCGGGTCTATCCGCCAGGCTCGGGCCCCAGTAGTCCAGGTGCGGACGGCCCTCCCGCACCCCGATCAGGAGCGTCTGGCCGCCGCCGTCCAGCTTGGCGCCTGACGCCATCTAGGGAACCGCCGCCGGGATCGGCTTGCCGCCGAGCGCCAGGCCCAGCGACGCGCTTTTCCCGAACACCCAGCGGTTCACCGCCAGGCCCACGCCCAGGCAGGCGATCAGGGTCACCAGCATCAGGTGGATGTAGTGGATCGGCGTCCAGACGAAGGTGAAGACCGCATAGAGCCCCACGCCGAACACCACCGCCGTCATCGCGGCGCGCGCATCCACGTTGCGGAACGCCAGCCCCAAGATGAAGGCCGACAGGATCGGCATTGAGAGCAGGCCGTTGAGCTGCTGCACCAGGTTGATGATCGAGGCGGCGCCCGAATAGACCGGGACCAGGGCGATCGAGAGCGCCATGAACGCCAGCGAGATGACGGTGTTCAGGCGCTTCACATCGGGCTTGGGCGCGATGTACGGCTCGTGCAGGTCGCACACGTACAGCGTCACCGACGAGTTCAGCACCGAGGTGTAGCTGGTCAGCACCGCCGCCGCCATGAACGCGGCGAAGGCGCCGGACAGCCACGACGGCATCACCTCGGCCACCACCCGGCCGTAGGTTGCATCGCCGAGGTCGCCGAACAGCTTGTAGGCGCAGACCCCCGGGATCACGACGATGGCCGGCACGAACAGGATGCGGATGGCCACAGCCGCGAACACGCCCTTCTGGCCCTCGCGCAGGTTCGGCGAGGCCATGGCCCGCTGAGTGATGGTCTGGTTGGTCGACCAGTAGAACATCTGGATGAAGATCATCCCGGTCAGCAGGGTCGGCCAGGGGATCGGGCTGTCCGGACCGCCCACCATGCTCAGCCGCTCGGTGGGAATGCCCGAGAAGTCGAAGCCGATGGCCGCCAGCGCCAGGATCGTCACCGCGGCCGCCATCCCCAGCACGCCGACGCCGGACAGGGTGTCATAGACCGCCACAGCCCGCAGCCCGCCCAGGATGGTGTAGGCCGCCCCCACCGCGGCGATGCCGCCCGCCATGACGATCAGCGGCGGGCCGCTCTCGAACATGGTCTTCAGGAAAAGGGCCCCGGTGTAGGCCATGATCGGCAGGTAGATGAACACGTTGCCCAGCAGGAACAGGGTCGAGACCGTCGCCCGCAGGCCCTTGGAGCCGTACTTGCGCTCCAGCAGCTCGGTCGTGGTGGTGCAGTTGTTGCGGTAGTAGATCGGCAGGAAGACCAGGGCCAGCATCACCAGCCCGGCGACCGCCGCCAGCTCCCACCAGGCCAGCAGCAGCATCTGGTTGCCGTTCATGCCCACCAACTGGTCGGTGGACAGGTTGGTTAGGGTGATCGAGCCGGCCACGAAGGGCCAAGACAGGTTCCGGCCGGCCAGGAAGTACTCGCTGTTGCTGTCGCTTGAGCGGCCGCCCATGCGCCGCACCTGCCACCAGGTGGCCAGGCCCATCGCCAGGGTCAGGGCCACGAAGACGCCCCACTGGATGGTGTTGGAAGTCATTGGCCGCCCCGCCCCCTGTTTTCCGGCACTCTAGGGGCGCCGGGGCCCGTCGGCCAACGCGCCTAGGCCCACAGTGCGGATGAGGCTTTCAGCAGGCGGCTCATCATGATCAGCCGCGCCACGGGCCGCCCGTCTTTCGCCTCGCGAAGGGTGCTCTCGTACCAGGCCACCTCGGTCTTGGGGGACTCGCCCAGCGCCAGCACCCGGCCGTCGACCAGGTAGTCGCGGTCCGTGAACACGGGGCCGTCCAGGAACTCCAGCTCGATGGCGCCGAACATGCCGACGTAGTCCTTGCCCAGCCGGAACAATGGGTCCTCCACGGCGCGCAGGGCGTCGATCGCCACCGCCGGCGCGGCGACCTGCCCCCCGAACAGGGCCGGATCGCGATACTCGGGCAGCGGCTCGGTGACGCCCTCCAGCCGTCGCAACGACGTCGGGCCATCGAGGCGGCTGGGGACATCCCTCACGGCGTCGCCGACCTTCGAGCTTTTCAGGATCCGAAGGTCGCTCGCCGGGCGTTGCTGCGCCACCTTCAGCCGCAGGGCCGAGCCGGGATCATCGCCGCCCGCCCAGGCCGTGCCCTCGCTGACCCGCACGCCCTCCGGCGTCTCCATCCAGGCCGCGGCCCGCTGGACCCCCGATCCCATGTCCTGGGCCGGCCCCACGAACGCCTGCACCGGCTCGCCGTCGGTGGTGGCGTTCAGGAAGTAGAGCGACAGTCCGCCCCGGCCGCGCCAGCCCTCGCCGAACCGCGCCAGCAGCAGGGGCGGGAACTGCTCGAAGTGGATGTTGCCGGCCACCGTCCCGCCCCGGAATCCCAGGGTCTGGGCCGTCGCATCGTCGTGGATCGAGCCCACCGCGCCGCGCGAGAAATTGACCGGCCGGCGGACGGGTCCCGCCAGCACGCCGGCCTGCTCGACGGCGGTGAACGCTTCTGTCGACATGTCATCCTCCCTTGACCGGCGCGCCCGCCCACCATTATTGACGAATGGTATAATAGAACTCGGGCGCCTGTCCATGGACCTAAGCCTCTCGCCCGGCGAGATCCTGTTTCGAAACGAGGTCCAGGACCTCATCGCGACCGCCTTCCCGCCGCCCCAACGCTACGACGGCGGCCCGGCGCACGAGCGCCGCTGGCACGACGCCCTGCTCGAGCGCGGCTGGGCGGCCAACAAGTGGCCCGTCGCCTTCGGCGGCGCCGGCTGGACGGCGACCCAGGCCTTCATCTGGGAGCGCGAGGTCTCGGCGGCCGGCCTGCCGCCGCAGGTGGGCGGCATGGGCATGGGCATGCTCGCGCCGATCCTGTTCGCCTACGGCTCGCCTGAGCAGCAGGCGCGCTTCCTGCCCGACATCCTCCACGACCGCGTCCGATGGTGCCAGGGCTACTCCGAGCCGGGGGCCGGGTCCGACCTGGCGTCCCTGCGCACCCGCGCCGTTCTGGACGGCGACCACTACGTCGTGGACGGCGAAAAGGTGTGGACGAGCGGCGCCCATCGCGCCGACTGGATGTTCTGCCTGACCCGGACGTCCGACGAGCCCAAGCGCCAGGCGGGGATCACCTTCCTGCTGCTCGACATGCGCACGCCGGGCGGCACCGTGCGGCCGATCATCTCGATCGACGGGCGGCACATGTTCAACGGGGTGACCTTCGACAACGTCCGCGTGCCGGTCGGGAACCGGGTCGGTCGCGAGGGCGAGGGCTGGACGGTCGCCAAGGGCCTGCTGACCCACGAGCGAACAGGCCAGGCCTTCGTGTCGCTGTCCACCGAGCTGCTGCGACGCCTCCGCGACGAGGCCGCCGGCCCGCTGCTGGAGGACGCGGGCTTTGCCGGCCGCCTGGCCCTGGCGGACATCGAGCTGCAGGCCCTGGCAATGACCGAGCTGCGCACCCTGTCCGAGGTGGCCGCCGGCGGCGCGCCGGGCGCGCAGTCCTCGATGCTGAAGCTCAAGGGCACGGACATCGTCCAGCGGATGACCGAGCTCTTCGTCGAATGCGCCGGACCCTACGCGGCGCCTTGGTTCCCCGAGAGCGCCGGATCCAACACCTCGGACGTGGGGCCGCCCTGGGCGCGCCCCGAGGTCGTTCGGTACTTCGAAGGCCGGGCCGCCAGCATCGCCGGCGGGTCCGACGAGGTTCAACGCAACATCATCGCCAAGCACGTCCTGAAGCTCTGAGGTGACGGTCGCCACCGCCCCCATCCGCCCTGGCAGAGTGGCGGGTGGTCATGGGCTGACGCCGGGCTGGGGGTAGGGCATTTGGGCCAAACTGGAGACCAGTTGCCTGGTGACTGCCCCCACCGCCAACGGGGGTCTCGAACAGCGACCTGCACCGGCGCTGGCCCACCCGGACCTCAACATCAACTGCGACGGAATCGGCATGATCCGCCCGGTCGGTGAACGCACACCCGGCCGCGACATCGGCGTGCGGGTCAACCAGCCCTGGGTGTTGGCTAGGGGTACGCCTCCGGTGAGGGCCGCCTAGCGCCGGCGGGGTGAGGTTGGGATGCTGTGCTCGTAAGGAGTCCTTATGAGCGCTCATAGCTGTGCGGCATGACCCAGGTGACGTTGATGGGTCCGGAGCGGCGCCGTCGCTGGAGCGTGGAG
>CALQQB010000075.1 GCA_943332615.1 Phenylobacterium deserti | reverse complement strand
TAGCCCGCTCAGCCAATCGGCAATGAACCCCACGCGCTGATCCATGGCGCAGCTCTCCAACCAAGGCATCGGCAGGTCCCCCTACCGACAGAGAACTGTCACCCATCCTTCCGGTCGATTCCGTCACCCCTCTATCCGGTCAGGACAGGCGCGCCATCATCCCCCTGGAGATGATCAGCGTGCTGGCTGAATTCTCTTCGGGGCAGGCCCGCTTCCCCAACAAGGGGCCGGCTGTCGGCCTGTTCGCCGATCAGGAGATCCGGCTGATCGACGGTCCGCTGTTCGTGGGCGAGACCTATGTCCTGCGCCGCGAGATCGTCGCGCTCGCCGAAAGCAGCCGCACCGAGTCCTACTGGGTGAAGACCCGGATCTTCGACGCTTCGGGCCAGCGGCAGGTGGCCGAGATGCTGCTTAACCACGCCACCCTCAAGCAGTCCTATGCCGGCTACGCCGAGGAGCTGGCCGCGCGCACCGGCGAAGCGTTGGGGGCGCGTCCTGTATGAGCGCGCCCGTCGAGTTCAGCGCGGCCGACGTCGAGGCGCACAGCCCGCCTGACGCGCAGCTCTACCGGACCTCACCTCCCGGCGGGTTCGTCTAGATGCGATACCTTCTGTTCAAACGTGTGCCGATCATCCGGCGCGGTCAAGAATTTCCCGGGCCATCTTCCTCACTCCGAGTGCAATCGAGTGATTGACTGAAAGGAGGGGCGACCCTCTTATTTCGACAAACCGTACATTCAAACAGCGGGAACTGGAGGAGCGCATGACGGGCACAGCGGGCACGCCCGATGGGACGCCTGGCGCGGAAGCGCCGCCGCTGCGGTTGCGCACCAAGCTCGCCTTCGGGATCGGGAGCGCCGCGGAGACGATCGCGCTCTTCTCACTCAGCTCCTATGCGCTGCTGTTCTACAATCAGGTGATCGGCCTGCCGGGCTGGCTGGCGGGACTTGCGATCTCGGTCTCGTTCGTCTTCGACGGCTTCGCCGACCCGATCATCGGATCCCTCTCGGACCGCACCCGGTCGCGTTTCGGGCGCCGGCATCCCTTCATGTTCGCGGCGCCGGTCCCGATCGCGTTGTTCTTCCTGGCGATCTTCAATCCGCCCCACGGCCTGGGCGACGGCCTGACCTTTGTCTGGTTCACGGCCTCGGTGGTCGGCCTAAGGGTGGCGATGGGCGTCTTTCACACGCCGCACCTGGCCCTCGGGGGCGAGCTGTCTCATTCCTACATCGAGCGAAGCCAGGTGATGGCCTGGAACAATTTCTCCACCTGGATCGGGGGCACGGCGATCTCGCTGATCGCGCTCACGTTCTTCTTCAAGGCGACGCCGGAGTATCCCCGGGGCCTGCTCAACCCGGCGCCCTATCTGCCCTTCTCGCTGCTTGCGGCGGCCTCCACGCTGGCCATCCTCTTCGGCTCGGCCTGGTTCACGCGCGATCAGATCCCGCGATTGCCTCGGGCGCCGGAGAACCTGCCGAAGTTCTCGCCCTTCGAGTTCCTGAAGGACGTCGGCAACGTGCTGGCCAATCGCAACTATGTCTGGCTGCTGGCCGGCCTATTCGCCCTGTCCCTGATGGCCGGCGTGCGCGACACCATGAACCTCTACGTCGGCACCTTCTTCTGGGGCTTCCCCTCGGAACTGCTGCGCTGGTACGCGGTCGGCAGCCTCGTCGGCTTTGTCGCGGCGCTCAACCTGACCCCGCGCCTGCATGCCTTGTGGGGCAAGCGCCAGGTGATCATCTGGAGCGCCGTGGGCAATGCGGTGTTTCCGGCGGTGGGCATCATCTTGTACTTCGCCGGCGCCATGTTCGAGCGCGGCGATCCCCGGCTGCTGCCGACCCTCATCGCAATCGCCGCCGCGAGCTACGCCGCGGGCGCGGTGCTCAACATCTCGGTCATGAGCGCGCTCGCCGACGTCGCCGACGAGAACGAAGTCCGCTTCGGCCTGCGCCAGGAGGGGGTCCTCTATTCGACCCGAGCCTTGTTTTCGAAGCTCGATACGGCCCTTGGCGCGGCCCTCGGCGGCTGGGTCCTGACGATCATCGCGTTTCCGGAAAAGGCCCAGCCAGGCCATGTCGACCCGGCCATCATTGATCGATTGGGCCTCTTCATCGGACCGGTCGCCATGATTCCCGGCCTGATCTCGGCGCTGCTCTACGCCGGCTACAGCATCACCAAGAAGGACCACGCCGCGACACGGGCCAGGATCGCCGAACTCCACGCCGCGCGGGCCTCGGCCCCGCCCGCCCAATGACCACCGGACCCGAAGCTGAAGGTCACGCTGCCAGTGGGCATCTGCCGGAGTCGGTGTTGGACGCGGACCGTCCCATCGTCGATCCGCATCACCATCTCTGGCCGGCGGGAGATCGGGTCGGCTATGCGCTCGACGATCTGAACGCGGACACGGGGTCAGGGCACCACGTCATCGGAACCGTCTTCATTGAATGCGGCGCGGCTCACCGATCCGATGGGCCTGAATCCCTGCGGGTGGTGGGGGAGACCGAGTTCGTCGCGGAGGCCGCCGCGGCGTCCCGGACGCGTGGTGGCGCGCCGATCCTCGGCATCGTGGGCGCAGCCGACCTGCGGGGCGCACGGGTCGACGAGGTGCTGGCCCGGCACGTGGAGGCGGGTCGTGGTCTGTTCCGCGGAATACGCCATGCGGCAGCCTGGGACGCCTCGGACGCCATCCGACCGTCGCATCACCACCCGCCGCCCGAGCTCTATATCGACGCCGCCTTCCGGGCAGGGTTCGGCTGCCTCGCGCCGGCGGGCCTGACCTTCGATGCGTGGCTGTTCCATCCGCAGATCCCGGAACTGACCGACCTGGCGCGCGCCTTCCCGGACACCCGGATCGTCGTCGACCATTTCGGCGGCCCCCTGGGGATCGGGCCCTATGCCAACGATCGCGAGGGCGTCTTCCGGTCGTGGCGGCGCGATGTCGCGCCCTTGGCGGCCTGCCCCAACGTCTTCATCAAGCTGGGCGGGATGGCGATGCCGATCAACGGCTATGGCTGGCATAAACCGCCGGGACGATCGCCCACGTCTGAGGAATTCGTGCAGGCGCAGGGCGACTACTACCGGGCCGCCATCGACCTCTTCGGGCCGTCCCGGTCGATGTTCGAGAGCAACTTCCCGGTCGACAGGTCCAGCCTCAGCTACCGGGTCCTCTGGAACGCCTTCAAGCGCATCGCCGAGCCGTTCAATGACACGGAAAAGGACGCCATGTTCCGCGGTGCGGCTGCGGACTTCTACAGACTGGCCGAATGACGGAATTCCTCGTTCCCAGGCAACCCCCGGTCATGCGCTCTGGAAGGATCGACTCCAGAGCCCCATGGCCGTTCGACGTTCGTGACCCAGCGCGGCCGTCGCCGGCATGCTGAAAACCTATCTGCGGCCCGAGTATCCGCGCATGGCCGTACTGGCGACGTTCCTCGCGGCGGGGACGGGCGCCCAGCTCATCGCCCCGATGATCGTGAGAATGTTCATCGATGCGGCCGCAGCCGGCGGCACCCCGGCCCCGCTGGGTCACCTGTACAGTTTGGCGGCTCTGTTGATCCTGGCCGCGATAACCGCACAGCTGCTCCAGATCGGGGCCACCTACTTCAGCGAGCAACTGGGCTGGTCGGCGACCAATCGCATGCGCCACGATCTCGCGCGCCACTGCCTCGACCTCGACATGGCCTTCCACACGGCCCGCTCGCCGGGAGAGCTGATCGAGCGCGTGGATGGGGATGTGGCGGCTCTGGCGGCCTTCTTCTCGCAGTTCATCCTGCAGATTGTCGGCGGCGGCCTGCTGCTGGCGGGCATCCTGGTCACACTCTGGTTCAACGACCTGCGAATGGGGGCGGCCCTGACGGCCTTCGCCGTGGTCGCGGGTCTCGTCATGCACAGGATCCGCGGCCTCGCCGCCAGTCGGTTCGAGCGCGTGCGGCAGGCGTTCTCCGACTTCTCGGCCTTCCTGGAGGAGCGGATTCTGGGGCTCGACGATATCCGCGCCAACGGCGGCGGCGGGCACGTGATGTCGCGCCTGCAGCCGAGACTTCAGGAACTAGCCGACAGCAACGTCGTGGCGGCGCGACGCGGCCAATGGATCTTTCTGGTCGCCAGCGGCCTGTTCTCGATCGGCTTCGGCCTCGCGCTGGCGCTGGGCGTCTTCCTGCAGCAGCGCGGGGAGATCACCATCGGCGCGGTCTTCATGTTCATGCAGTACGCCGGGATGATGGCCGTCCCGATCCTGACGATCGGCCAGCAGCTGCAGCAGTTCCAGAACGCGACCGCCAGCCTGACCCGGATTCGAGAAGTGCTCACGATGGCGCCAACGCTCGTGGACGGTCCAGGTGCGGGCTGGAGCGACCAGCGCAGCGCAGCGCCACAGGTCGATTTCGAGAACATCGAATTCGCCTACGATGGACGCACGACGGTGCTGAACGACGTCTCCCTGTCCGTGGGGCGAGGCGAGATCCTGGGGCTGCTGGGCAGGACCGGCAGCG
Source organism: Phenylobacterium deserti (assembly GCA_943332615.1). GTDB lineage: Bacteria > Pseudomonadota > Alphaproteobacteria > Caulobacterales > Caulobacteraceae > Phenylobacterium > Phenylobacterium deserti_C. The sequence continues at coordinate 17,459 of CALQQB010000075.1, read as the reverse complement.
GCAAGACCACGCTCGCCCGGTTGCTCTTCCGCCTCTACGATCCGCAGGGCGGGCGCGTGGCGCTTGATGGCGCGGACATTCGCCAGGCCACGCGCGCCGAGCTGCGCGGACGCATTGGTCTGGTCACCCAGGACATCCAGCTGTTCGACGCAACCATCCGCGAGAACGCCACCCTCTTTGACCCCTCTGTCCCGGACGCGCGGCTGGTCGAGGTCTTCCACGATCTGGGGCTGGGGCCTTGGTTCGCGGCCCAGCCGGCCGGCCTGGAGACGCGGCTGACGAGCGCCGGCGGGCTCTCGGCTGGCGAGGCCCAGCTCCTGGCGTTCGCCAGAGTGTTCCTGAAGGACCCAGGACTGGTCATCCTTGACGAAGCGTCATCGCGGCTCGATCCCGCGACGGACCGGCTGATCGAATTGGCGCTGGACCGATTGCTGAAACCGCGTGACGGGCGTCCCCCACGGACCACGATCATCATCGCCCACAAGCTTTCGACGGTGCGGCGGGCCGACAGGATCGCCATCCTCGACCGTGGCCGCGTCTTGGAGGCCGGACGAAGGACCGACCTGGAGGCAGACCCGTCCTCGAACTTCGCCCAGCTCCTGAGCACCGGGCTGACCGAGGTGATGCAATGACCCTCGACCTTCTCGACCTGGAGGCCGCGCGGCCCTCCGAGGTCGACCTTCCACCGCCGCCCCGCCAGACAGCCTTCGTCCAGGGCCTGCGGATCGCGCGGGCCCGTCCGGGCCTGCTGGCCCTGAGTCTGGCCTTGTTCGCGCTGTTCTACGCCCTGCCGCTGATCCCGGGCCTGATCCAGCGCGAAATCTTCGACACCCTGTCCGGCCGGCGGCCGGCGGGGTTGGACGTCTGGTCGTTGGTGGCCCTCTGGATGGGCGCCCAGCTTTCGCCGCTGGCGGCGTCCTACTTCGCGAACTGGTGCTTCGTCACGTTCACCAGCCTGACACGCCAGATGATGCGCGCGAACATGATGGGGTGGATGATGTTCGCGCGGGGCCCGAGGCCTTCGCCCGGCACCCCTGGCGAGGCTCTCTCGCGCTTCCGCGACGACGTGTCGGAAACCATCGCCTTCATCGAGGGCTGGAGCGAGACCTTCGGCCAGATGGTCTTTGCGTCGCTCGCGCTGGTCATCATGTGGCGCATCGACCCGTTGGTGACCTCGGCGGTCATCGCGCCGATGCTGCTGGTGGTGGTGATCACTCAGCGGATCACCGCCGGCATCCACAAGTACAGCCGCGTCGCACGCGAAGCCGAAGCGCGGGTCACGTCCTTCGTGGGCGAGACGTTCGCCGCGGTGCAGGCGATCCGGGTCGGGGCCGCCGAACCGCGCGTGCTGGCCCGGCTGGATCGGCTCAACGCCGAGCGCCGCCGGACCGCGGTTCGGCATCGGGTGTACGTCACCCTGCTCGACACCTTCGGTTCGGGAACCTCAAGTCTCGCCTTCGGGCTGATTCTGCTGCTGGCGGCCGGGGCAATGAGGTCGGGGCGGTTCACGGTCGGGGATTTCACCCTGTTCGCGGCCTATGTCGGCACAGCGACCTCGGCGCCTCGCTGGTTGGGGCGATTGCTGGCGCGCAAGCGGACCGCCGATGTGGCCCTCATGCGGATCGAGCGGATGCTGGGCGACGCGCCGCTCGATGTCGTCACCGCTGCGACGCCGCCAAGCGCTCGGCCGGCGGAACCGGCCGGTCCGCTTGAGCGCCTTGAAGTGAGGGGGCTGACCTGCCGCCACGCCTCCAGCGGCAAGGGCGTGACGGGCGTCGACTTCACCCTGCACCGCGGTCAGGTCTTGATCGTCACCGGGCGGGTCGGGTCGGGAAAGTCGACGCTGCTGCGCGGACTGCTGGGCCTCCTGCCGATCGACGCCGGGGAGGTGGTCTGGAACGATCGACCCGTCGAGGACCCCGCCACCTTCCTGATACCGCCGCGCTGCGCCTACACGCCCCAGTCGCCCCGCCTGTTCACCGAGTCCCTGAGGGACAATATCCGCATGGGGTCCGGCGCGTCGGACGAAGACCTTGCCCGCGCCGTCCGCCTTGCGGTCCTCGACGACGACCTCGGCCGACTGGGCCAGGGCCTCGACACCCTGGTGGGTACGCGGGGCGTGACGTTGTCCGGCGGTCAGATCCAGCGCGCGGCCGCGGCGCGGATGTTCGCCGGCCGGCCCGATCTGCTGGTTCTCGATGACGCCTCCAGCGCGCTGGATGTACGCACCGAGCGGGCCTTCTGGGACAGGCTGTTCGCGGAGGGCGGGCAGACCTGCATCGCGGTCTCACATCGCCTGGAGGCCTATCGTCGGGCCGATGAGATCCTGTTGCTCGACGACGGCCGCGTTGTCGCGCGGGGTGACCTGCGCACCCTGCTTGCGGACAGCCCGCTGTTCCGGGAGGTCTGGCATGAAACCCTGCAGGCTTCCGGCGAGCCCGCGGCGGACGAGCCGCGCGGCGGATAGGATCCGAAGGGCGCCGGCCGCCTAAGCGTCGGTCTTGGAAAGCCTCTGGACGGCCTCTTCCCGCAACTCACGCTTCAGGATCTTGCCGGATGCGGTCCGTGGCAGCGGCGCATCGGTCAGCGTGATGTACCGCGGCACCTCGAAGCGGGCGAGGTGGGCTTCCAGGAAGGTCCGCAGGGCGCCTACGTCCAGGCCTTGAGCGCCATAAACAGTCGCGCCCACTTCTTCGCCCAGACGTTCGTCGGGCACCGCATAGACGGCCGCCTCGTGGACGTCCGGATGCATCAAAAGCGCGGACTCAATCTGGCCACAGCCGATGTTCTCGCCGCCGCGGATGATCAGGTCCTTGATCCGGTCGACGATGAATAGGAAGCCCTCGTCGTCGAGATACGCAACGTCGCCGGTGTGGAACCAGCCGTCCTCGAACAGGGTGGCGTTGAGTTCGTCGCGGTTCCAGTAGCCGCGGAAGACGGATGTGCCGCGCACCAGCAACTCGCCGCGCTCGCCGGCGGGCAGGGTGCGGCCCTGCTCGTCGATGACCTTGAGTTCCAGAACCGCCGAGCAGCGGCCGGAGCTGGCCGGGCGGTTCAGGTAGTCCAGGCCGCCGATGCCCGTGCCGATGGCGTTGGTCTCGGTCATGCCCCAGCCGGTGGCGGGCATCGCCTTTTCGAACGAGGCCTCGATCTGCTTTACCTGCTCCGGCGCCCGCGGCGCTCCGCCGCCGCCGACCGACACCAGGGAGCTGAGGTCCCGCGATGTCTGCTTGGCGACACGAACCAGATCGCCCGTCATGGCGGCCGGCGCAGTGACGCTGGTGATCTTCTCGGCCTCGACCAACTCCGCGGCCCGCTCCGGGTCCCAGCGGTACATGCAGACGATCTTCCGTTGCGCCCGATAGGACTGCAGGTAGACGGCGTGAGAGCCCGTGGCATGGAACAGTGGCACGGCCAGCAGCGTCGCCGGCTGGTAGGGCGGGGGTTGCGGGACCACTGCCGCCGTCGCCGCGCCGGCCACGAGATCCAGCTCCCACGACAGCAGCGCCGACATGACGTTGCGATGCGACGAGATCACCCCCTTGGGATGGCCGGTGGAGCCCGAGGTGTAGAAGATGATCGCGTCGTCGTCGGGTGCGACGTGGGCGGTCGGCATGGCGGCGGCGGTGACCCCGGAGAGCAGGGCCTTCAGATCTTCGCCCCGCGCGGGCGGCGAGGCGGGTCGCACCGCGATCACCGCGACATCGAGGTCGTCCGCGCAGAGCGCCAACCGGTCGAGGCGCTCCTGGTCGGCGAAAAGCACCTTGGCGCCGCAATCGCGCAGGCCGTATTCCATCTCGTCCGGCTGCCACAGAGCGTTCATCGCCACGGCGATGGCGCCGATGGAGGTCGTGGCCATGAAGGCCAGGATCCACTCCGGATAGTTGCGCATGGAGATGGCGACGCGGTCGCCCTTGCGGACGCCGTACCTGCTGACCAACAGGTGGCCGATCCGGCCGGCCTCGCGCCAGGCGTCTTCGAACGTCAGCCGTTCGTCCTCATAGACGATGAAGGTCTTGTCGCTGAGGTTGTCGGCGTAGAGATCCCGCAGCGTGGCCGGGGCATTGCGGAACACCTTCAGCGGCCGTCCGCGGATCGTCTCGAGGGCCAACTCATAGGGTTGACCGACCGCGGTCAGCGCGGAGATCGCCTCGGCGCGGGTCGCGAATCTGGGCGTCTGAGCGTCAGCCAAGGGAGAACTCCGATTGTCCTGAAGGGCCGCTGACCTAGAGCAGAAGGTCGGTCAGTCTGGCCTTATGATAGGCGGCGTCGCCGTACTGCGAGGCATGCCAGATCGCCCGGCGGCGATAAAGCTGAGCGTCGCAGTCGTAGGTGAAACCGAAGCCGCCATGGAACTGGATCGCGCGGTCGGTGGCGAAGGAAATGGCCGTGTCGGCCTGAGCCTTGGCCATGCGGGTGGCGATCTCGCCGACGCCCTGCTCGTTGAAGCAGTGGGCGGCGCTGTAGAGGTGAGAGCGGGCCTGCTCGTAGCCTATGTAGGCGTCGACGATCGGGTGCTTCAGCGCCTGGTAGGAGCCGATCAGCTTGCCGAACTGAACCCGCGTCTTGAGGTAGTCCACGGTGTCGTCGATCACCGCCTGGGTCCCGCCGCACATCTCGGCCGCCGCCAGCAGGTTCGCGGCCAGGTGGATGTGCCGCAGTGCGGCCTCGGCGCGATCCGGGTCCAGCAGGCCGTCGGCGGGCGCCTCCAGGCCGTCCAGCGTCAGGGAATAGGACCGCTTGGTTTCGTCGATGATGACCTCGCGACGAAGCGCCTCCCGCGGCAGGGACGCGCGTTCGAAAGCGACCAGGGCCGGGCGGCCCTCGAACAGAACCGAGGCGATGATGTGGGTCGCAGCGGATGCGTCGCAGACGAGGCGCTTGACGCCCGACAGCCGCAGGGTCCCGTTCGACGTGCGGGTCGCGGTCGAGGCGATGTTGCCCAGGTCCCAGTCGTCATTGGCCTCGCAGAGCGCCAGCGTGGCGGTGGCGCCCCCGGCCAGTCTGGGCAGAAGGATCCGCTTCTGGTCCTCGGTCCCGCCGGCGAGGAGCGCCTGGGCGGCCAGGGTGGTGGAATAGAACGGCCCCGCCAGCATGTGACGCCCCATCTGCTCCATCACCGGAACCACCTCGGCCAGCCCCAGACCGGCGCCGCCGTGATCCTCCGGGATCGCGATGCCCAACCAGCCCAGCTCGACGATCTCGCGCCAGACGTCCGGATCATGCCCGGTTTCGTCCTCGATGAGCCGCCTAACCTTGGCCATGGGCGACTTGTCCGAACAGAACGACGTCGCCACGTCGAGAAGGGTGGCCTGGTCTTCGCTGAAGCCCAGCCGTCCAAGATCCTGCATGGTCACAGCCCTAGCTCTTGGGCAGGCCGAGCACGTGCTCGCCCACGATGTTGCGCTGGATCTGCGAGGTGCCGCCGCCGATCGTCGCCGAGAAGGCGTTGAGGTAGGACCGCGTCCACCAGCCGTCGTCGACCGCGTTCTCATCGCCCACGTAGTAGGCGCCGCTGGGGCCGGTGAGGCTGATCGCGAACTCGTTGATGCGCCGGGCGAACTCGGTGTGCATCAGCTTCGAGCTCAGCGCCAGGCCGGTGGGGTGATCCGTATTGAGGGGCGTAAACCCGGTGCGCTGCGCGCAAAGGGCGTTGCTCTGAATCTCGATCATGAACTCGACCATCTTGGCGCGCATCGCCGGGTCCTCCAGCGCCGGCTTGCCGCCGCGCTGCATCCGTCTTGCGAGATCCAGAACATCCCAGGCGTTCGAGCCCACCGAGACATAGCCGCCCGCCTGCCCGCCGCGCGCACCCCGCTCGTACTCCAGCGTCCGCATGGCGACCTTCCACCCGCCGCCCTCAACGCCGACCATCTCGTCGGCCGGGATGTGCGCGTCGCGGAAGAAGGTCTGGGTGAAGCCGTGCTCGCCGGTCAACTTCTTGATCGGCTGGGTCTCCACGCCATCGACCTTCATCGGCGCCAGGAAGAACGTCAGTCCGTCATATTTGCGCGACGTGTCCGCGCGAGTCCGCGCCAGCAGGATCATGTAGCGCGCGTATTTCCCGAGCGTGGTCCAGATCTTCGAGCCGTTGACGAGGTAGTGGTCGCCGTCCCGGACGGCCCGGGTCTGAGCGTTCCCCAGGTCCGAGCCGTTGTCGGGCTCGGAGAAGCCCTGACACCAGATGTCCTCCGCCGAGAGAATGCCCTTGAGATACTTCGCGCGCTGGGCCTCCGTGCCCATGTCGAGCAGCAGTGGCCCGGTCCAGTTGAGGCCGATGGCGTTGAGGAAGATCGGCCCGCCGTGCCGGCGCATGGCCTTGGTCGCCTCGGTCTGGAAGGCTTGCGGCAGCCCGCCACCGCCGTATTCCTTCGGCCACGCCGCGCCGAGGTACCCGGCCTCATAGACCTTGTTCTGCCAGTCCCGCAGGAAGTGGAACTGCTGGTCGGCGCCGACCTCCATGAAGGTCAGCGGCAGCATGAAGCCCGGGTCACGAACCACATTCTCCCGAAACCAGGCGTCCGCCGCCTCGGCAAAGGCTTTCAGGTCTGTGGGGTCGACGTCAGGCATCAAGGCGTCCCTGGTGGATTGTTCCGGCGCGTCCGCGCGCCGTGCAGGCTGTCGCGACGGCCGAGATATGGATCGTCGATGGTAGAGTCGCCATAGTGCCGTTTCATTTCCAGCCTCGGGTCCTGGGCGAAAATGTGCCCTGCGCCCTTGCAGCGCTTGAAACCCAGGATGTCCTGCAGTTCGGGCGCGAAGGTCATCATCCGGCCGGGGCTCACCCCCAGCATCAGGTTCTCCTGCTGGCGCATCGAGCCGTTGCAGTAGTTGATGGTCAGGGCCACGCGGTCACGGTCCGAGCGGTTGGCGCCAGCGCCGTGGAAACAGGTCCCTACGACGAAGGCGATGCCGCCGGCGGCCATCTCCAGTCCGATGGTCTCGTAAGCGGTCTTGTAGTCTGGATCGTGGTCCCAGGTGTTGCTGCCTGGGACCACGCGCGTGGCGCCCGTCTCCTCGGTGAAGTCACTCAGCGCCCACATGGTGTTGCAGACCAGGTTCGGGTGCGGACGGGGGAAGGCATAGACGCCGTCGTCCACATGGATCGGCTGGGCTGGCTCGCCAGGGCCGACCACCGCGCTGCCCATGGTCGAGAGCAGGAACCCCTCGCCCAGCACGTGAGGCAGCACCTGGAGAATCCAGGGGTGGACCGCGACCCTTTGCCAGACCTCGCCGTCGTTGAGCACGTCGAACCAGCGGCGGGTCACTTGGCCGGTGAACGGGCCCGGCGGGATGTCGCCGCCGGGGCGGACCCGCTCCAGCCGGTCCAACTCGTCCGAGATCTCGCGCTGGAGCGGCTCGGGGATGGCGTCCGGCATGATGCAGAAGCCGTCGCGGGCGATGCGGCCGACATGGGCATCGACTTCGGCTTCGGTCAGCGGTCTCACGCAAAGGGATCCGTGCCGGCTCGCATGATCGGGGCAATGCGGCGAGGGTCGGGGGCTTGCGGGTCGTCGTAGGGGTACAGTGGCTTGCCGATGGCGCGCTCAAGTTCGGGGTATTTCTGCAGCAGCTGCGGCGAGATATTGCCGTCATGGTTCCGCATCGTGCGCATGTACGGTCGGAAGTAGTTCTGGACGAGGGTGACCCGCAGGCCCGACTTGGTGCGCGGAACAGAGCCGTGCCACGTCGCCCCGTTCCAGATCGCAAGCGACCCGGCCCTGGCGATCAGCGGGAAGGTCTTGAAGTGCGTCGCCGCCAGGTTGGCTTCATGGGGCAGGGTGGCGCGGCCGTACTTGTGGCTGCCGGGGATGAACACCGTCGGGCCGTCGTCCGCGCTCTCATAGTCGGTGCAGATCCAGGACGCATTGCACATGTGAGCGATCTGTCCGGCGCCGGGCGGGATGCCGTGAGCGTCGCTGTGCAGCCCCAGCGGATCACCGCCCGTGCCCTTGATGATCCAGGTTTGCCCTCCGAGGATCGCGCTCTGTCCGCACAGCCAGCGCACCAGGGTCAGCACCACCGGGTTGATCGCCGCCTCGACGAAGACCTCGTCCTCCTCCAGCAGGTCCCAGCCGTTGCGGGTCTTGGGCACAACCGAGGCGGGCGCCGTGGCCGGATCGCCGATGACCACGTCGTTGCGCTTTTCGCAGGCGCTGATGATTGCCCCTAGCAGTCGCTCAATGAACCCCGGACTTGAGCGCAGGGTCTCCGGAGGAACGACGGTCATGCCGTACGCCTCGAGTTCGACCACGTGTTTGAACAGACCGTAGGTCTCGAGGTCCGCCATCAGCGGGTCCACATTGGGAGATGTACCGTAATCTGCGATGTTCATGGCTCGCCCCAGGTTTCCGTCTGACCGCGCGATGGGCTTTTCTGTAAGCACGGTATGCTATGGCGCCAACGCATTTTGGATCAAAGAGTCCCTCTGACAGCGAGCTCACGAGATGTCCGAGACCCTGAAAAAGCCCGTCGCCGAAACGGCGCGCCCTATGTCGCCGATCTCCCGGCGGTTCGGCCGCAATGACGACGCCGCGTTCAATCGCACGAGGGCCAAGATCGACGAATTGGGCCTGAACCAGAACCTGCTGGAGCTGGAGACGGTGGGCTACACCGTGGTTCCAGTTCTGTCCGAGGACCGGATCGAGCGCGCCAAGGCCGCGATCCTGCGCCGCGTGGAGAGCTTGACTGGTCGCAAAATCGACCCGCTCAACGCCACCTCCGACGATTTCCAGGGCATGGCCTATCAGCATTACCTGCTCTACGACGATCCGGTGTTCCAGGAGATCCTGCTGGAACCCAAGCCCCTGGCGCTGATGACCTACCTGCTGGGCGAGAGTTGCGTGCTGTCATCGATGGGCTGTCACTTCCGCGGTCCGGGCGGCCTGCCGCTGCCGTTACACGCTGACGGGTCGGCGGACGGCCTGATGTCGCAGGCTTCCATGGTCGCCAACTGCAATTACGCGCTCACGCCTTACAGCCGCGAGGCCGGGGCGCTGGTCGTGGTTCCCCGCAGCCACCTGAAGCAGCGCCAGCCCTCGGCGCACGACAACTGGACCGCCGGCGGCGAGACGATGGCCGAGATCGTGGCCCGCAACCCCGCGCCGAACAACCTGGACACCATCGAGTGGGAACTCCCGCAAGGCGCCGTGACCCTGAACATCAACCCGGGCGATGCAGTTATCTGGCACGGCAATACCTGGCACGGCGGCTGGCGCCGCGAACTGCCGGGCGTGCGCATGAACCTGGCGACCTATATGTGCCGCCAGCACATGCTGCCGCAGGAACGCCATCATGACACGCGTCATCCCGAGGTGTTGAAGCGCCACGAGAACGAGCCGCGTTTCGCCCAACTTCTGGGGGAGAAGACCTTCAACGGCTGGCGGGAGGAGGGGCCGGACTTCTCCGGCGCCAGGACGTCGCCGGCGGGACTGTTCGACTGACGGCGAAACGGTTTCCCGACGTGGCGGCTGCGGGACGGACCCTCTAGGGTTCGTCCAGACTTGTCTGCGATCTTGCCGACTGAGCGATGGATCGGACGGATCCATCGGGAGAGACTCACGAATGACCTACAAGCGCTTTGGCAGCACGGCCTTGCAGATCGGCCCGATCGGCCTGGGCACGGTCAATTTCTCCTGGCTGACGGACGAGCCGGACAGCTTCGCGATCCTGGACAAGGCCTTCGAGTCCGAGGTGAACCTGATCGACACCTCCGACAACTACAACGCCGGCCAGACTGAGGCGCTGTTGGGCCGCTGGTTCGCGCAGGGCGGCGGGCGGCGGGAGCGCACGGTGCTCGCCAGCAAATGCTATTCGGCGCCGATGGAGTGGGGCTCCCCCGACCCCGTCAAGCGTACCGGCAGCTGGGTCGGTCCCAACCAGCGCGGCCTGTCGGCCAAGCACATCCGTGAGGCCTGCGAGGCCAGCCTGAAGCGGCTGAACACCGACTACCTCGACCTCTACCAGATGCACCACATCGACCGCACGGCGCGGTGGGAGGAGATCTGGCAGGCGATGGATCTGCTGATCCAGCAGGGCAAGGTGCTCTATGTCGGCTCGTCCAACTTCGCCGGCTGGCACATCGCCCAGGCGCAGGAAGCTGCCCGCGCGCGCCACGGCCTGGGTCTCGTCTCCGAGCAGAGCGTGTACAACCTGATCAAGCGCACGGTGGAGTTGGAGGTGATCCCCGCCTGTCAGGCCTACGGCATGGCGTTCCTGCCCTACAGCCCGCTGGGCTCCGGGCTCCTGGGCGGCAAGCCCGGCGAGAATGACAAGGGCCGGCGCACTTACCTGAAATCGACCCCGGCCATCGAGGCGTTCCCGACCCTATGCGCCGAGTTAGGCCACGCGCCTGCCGAGGTGGCCCTGGCCTGGTGCGCCAGCCAGCCCGGCGTCACGGCTCCGATCATCGGACCACGCACCATGGCCCAGTTCGACTCCGGCCTGGCCGCCATGCAGATCTGTCTGGACGAGGAGGTGCTGAAGAAGCTCGACGCGATCTTCCCGGGTCCGGGCGGCCCGGCCCCGGAAGCCTGTGCGTGGTGATCCGGAAGCCCCCGCCATGACAGTCGGAATCCACCGGCTCCCGGGCGTCGGCGCGGAAGTGCTGGGGGTCGACCTGGCTCAAGACCTGCCGGATCGGGAGTTCGAGTTCATGCGCGCCGCGTTCGCGGAGCATGGCGTGATCTTCTTCCGCGATCAGCAGATCAGCGAGGCGCAGCACATCGCCTTTGCGCAGCGCTGGGCGCCGATCAACATCAACCGCTTCTTCGCCGCGCATCCCGACCATCCGGAGATCGCCCTGGTGTCCAAGGAGCGCGACCAGACCAGCAACATCGGCGGCGGCTGGCACACCGATCACTCCTACGACCGCAAGCCCGCCCTGGGATCCATTCTGGTGGCGCGGGAGCTGCCGCCGGAGGGCGGCAATACGCTCTTCGCATCGATGTACGCGGCCTATGAGGCCTTGTCGGACGAGCTGAAGGATCAGCTTGGGGGCCTTAACGCCGTGCATTCGGTGCGACACGTGTTCGGCGAGGGCGGCGCCTACTACGTCGACAATGACGCCGGCGGCGATCGGATCGGCAACACGGCGGCGGCGGAAAAACTGCCCGATGTGATCCACCCCGTGATCATCACCCACCCGCTCAGCGGCCGGAAGGCGCTTTACGTCAACCCGGCCTTCACGATCCGGTTCGAGGGCTGGACCGCCGAGGAGTCCCAGCCTCTGCTGCACCAGCTCTACGCCCACTGCATCCGGCCCGAGTTCGTCCACGAATTCGTCTGGCGCCCGGGCTCCATCGCCTTCTGGGACAACCGCGCCACCTGGCACTTCGCCCGCAACGACTACCACGGCCACCGCCGAGAGATGCATCGCATCACGCTGGGGGGCGAGCCCTTGAGCGGCGCCCCGCCGACCTGAGACCCTTCTCCGACCTCAAGGACACGACCCAGGATGCCGCAACTCTCGCTCGACCTGACCGACGCTGTCGCGACGATCACGATCACCAATCCGCCGCTGGCGACCATGGACCCGGGCACGGTCCAGGAGATCGCCGACCTGCTGCCGCGCCTGCGTGAGCCGGACATCCGCGCCGTGATTTTCACCGGCGGGATCGAGGGCTTCTTCATCCGCCACTACTCCGTGGTCGAGCTCGACCGCTCCGCCCAGGGCGAAGCGCCGACCCAGCCCCGTCGGCCGGTCAACCTGCACGACCTGCTGCTCGAGATCGAAAATCTACCCAAGCCGGTGATCACCGCGCTCAACGGCACCGCCATGGGCGGCGGCTGGGAGTTCGCCATGTCCACCGACATCCGCGTCGCCAAGGACGGCCCGTATCGCTTCGGCCTGCCGGAGGTCTCGGTGGGGATCCTGCCCGGCGCCGGCGGCACCCAGCGGCTCACCGCCCTGGTGGGCCGCAACCGGGCGATCGAGATGATGCTGCGCGCCCGCACCGTGCCACCGGCGGAGGCCCTGGCGCTGGGTATGATCGAGGAACTGGTGCCCGCCGACACGCGCGAGACCGCGCTGGACCGGGCGCAATCCATCGCCCGCGAGATCGCCCAGCGCTCGCCCCTGGCCGTGGCGCACATCAAGCGCCTGGCCCGCGAGGCTGTCTCGCCGGTCAGCCGCGACATGTTCCGCCTGGAGGCGCAGCTGTTCGCTGAGCTCATGAAGAGCCCGGAAGCCAAGGCCCTGCTGGCGCAGGTGGCCGCGACGCACCGGACTGGAAACGTCGATTGATCTAGGTGCGGGCTCGCCGCCGGAACCTCGGCGCATAGGGCAGACTCAAAGGGAACCGGAACAGGGGAGAATGACGATGGCGGGGGAATTTGACGGGCTGTTTTCGGTCAAGGGCAAGATCGCGCTGATCACGGGCGGTTCGCGCGGCATCGGCGAGATGATCGCCGCGGGCTTCCTGGCTTCAGGCGCGAAGGTCTACATTTCCTCGCGCAAGGCCGACGTTTGCGACGCAACTGCCGAGCGGCTGGCCAAGACCTACGGTGGAACCTGCGTCTCGCTTCCCGCCGACCTGTCGCAGATGTCCGGCGTGGAATCGTTGGCCGCCAGGTTGGCTGAGCGCGAGCCCAAGCTGGACATCCTGATCAACAACGCCGGCGCGGCCTGGGGCGCGCCGCTGGAGTCCTTCCCGGAAGTCGGCTGGGACAAGGTCATGGACACCAATGTGAAGGCTGTCTTCTTCCTCACCCAGAAGCTGCTGCCCCAACTGCGCGCGGCCGCCGCGGCCGGGGAGCCGGCGAGGGTGATCAACATTGGTTCGATCGACGGCCTGAAGAGCGCGGTGTTCGACACCTTTTCCTACGGCGCCTCCAAGGCCGCCGTGCATCACCTCACCCGCTTCATGGCCGCCCACCTGACCAAGGAGCACATCCTGTTCAATGCCATCGCGCCGGGGCCCTTCCCGACCTGGATGCTGTCGACCGGCGTCGGGTTCGGCGGCCAGACCGAGGACGTGGACTGGGAGACGATCGGCAAGCGCAATCCCAGTGGCCGGGTCGGAACGGCGCAGGACATCGCCGGCCTGGCGATCTTCCTCTGCTCCCGGGCCGGGGAATTCGTCGTCGGCCAGACGATCGCCTGTGACGGCGGCGTCGTTGGCGTTTCTTAGGCCATTGCCAGCAGCTCCCTAACAGCCTCGACCGTGACCGGACTCCCGGCAGAATTTTCGGTCAGCTCTTCAACCAAGTCCTGAATGCGCCGGAAGCTCCGACTGGTCCGCCGCTCGTTGATGTGGCGGACCAAGATGCTCAGGGCCATCTCGTCCACGATACCCTTCGCTTCCAGATAGAGCCGGATGTCGTCATCCGTGACGTCACTGTAGTCGAAGGTCTGGACGTAGAGGGCGCGGTCGGCCACGGCGGCCGAGATCACACTGCGGCCATCAAGGTCGGTCTGGAGCGAGAATTCGTTGTTGCCGACGAACACCAACCCCAGCGGGAAGGGCGCATAGCAGCGGTCGGCATCGTTCCAGTAACGCAGTGACTCGATCGCCTCGCGAGCGAGATTCTGGGCCTCGTCGAAGACGATTGTCAGCCGTGGAAAATCCGTCGGTTGGTATTCAGCGCGCCGCGCGGCGCTGGGGTCCGCCCCAGCCCAGCTGCAGATGGCGCCGAAGATGTCGCTGCGCAGTTCCCAGAGCGAGGACGGAAAGTGCACCGAAGGCGAGCCGCCGAGCCGTCGGATCGCGTCGAGGACATGTTGCAGCACAAGCACCTCGCGGGCGTTGCGGCGGGCGACCTTTACGACGACCAGGTGCTCGGACACCTCTCGGACGAGCGCGTCGATGGCCGTAGTCTTGCCGATGCCCGGCGGACCCGCGAACACCGCGATGCGCCGGCGCTCATGCGCCGTGTGCATACGAACAATCAGCCGGCGGGCGATGGACGTCGAAATGAAGTCGTCACGCATGGCCGTTCCGCCTTCTTTCCAGTCGTTCGGTCACCGCCATTTCGCGGAGGCGCTTTCGCTCACTTGCTGACAGGTCGCTCTGGCTAGCCGGCACGACCCGCATTGCCTCGGCGAGCAGCTCGGCCTGGGCGCCGAGATCCAACGCGGGGCCTCCAGCGATCGGCGGTGGCTCCGAGACCCGCCGAGCGGCAGCTCTCAGCTTGATCGCGATCGGATCCAGCTTCGGCGCCTCTCGCTCCAGTTGGCCGGAGTGACGTCGTTGCGCCTTCTGTCGCCGATCCGACTCGTGCGCGCCTTCGATCCAGTTGGCGGGGTAGGGGACATCAGGCAGGAGCCGCACCCAGTTCTTGCCGGGAACACGAGCCAGAGGATGGGCGTCGCGTCGCCAGGGCAGGGCAACATCGACGGCCGTTCGGCCCGGCAGGGCTGAAATCGCAGGATGGTGAAACCGCTGACCCCGGATCTTGAGGATGCCGCGGTCGATGCGGCGGGCGTCGTGATCGCAAAATGCGGCGTCCAAAGCCACGGGATCGACGGTCGCGGGGCGCCAGCCCTCCGCGCGCTTGGCCTCAAGCCAGTCGCCTGGCGAGCGGTCTCGCCAAAGTCCCCCTACGGGTCGCTGATTGTGATCCGCGATCAGGCCGAGCACGACCGCACAGAATTCGTCCCAGGGACCAGGGAAGGCCTCGGGCGCCTTGCCCACCTGCTGGGTCTTCTTGGCCATGCGGTTTGGACCGGCATAGCCCGGCAGCAGCGAAAACACGTAGCGGTCGAGGCGCGCGAACATGCTCTCGATGGGTTTGGCCGAGGCGTTGTAGGGCCGGGCGAAGATGATCGTGCGGGCGCCCGGCTCATTGATGGCGCCCAGTGCGCCCTGGATCTTCGTCAGCGCCGCGAACTCGGCGCCGTTGTCGAGGTAGAGGCCCTTGGGAAAACCCCAGTCCGCATCGCAGACCATGGTCAGGAATGCCTCGATCACATGCTCCTGCCGCACACCCTCACCAGGGCCCAGCAGCACGGGATGGACGAAGATGCGGTTCGTGCCGGCATCGAGAAAGGCCACGATCTTCGGCCAGGCCAGCGTCCCGTCTGGCCGGCGCACGATCACGTCGAGATGCTTCACGTCGGCGACGACGCGTTCCATAGGCGCCAGCGTCGTCCAGTCCCGGCGGATGCGCGGTTTGGCGTCGTCGAACCCCTTGCGGTCGTTGCGACGCTGGTTGACGACCCGGAACGGCGCGAACGCTTCGACACGGCGGCGGGATAGGCGGAACGCGTCGGGCGTCAGGGTTAGCGCCTGGGCCGAGCAAGCCTCCTGCAGCAACATCACTGCCAGCCGTCGGATTTCTCGCCAGCCTGCGGCCTCCGCACGAGACGCCCACAAGCCCTTGAGTGAACGATCCAGCTCCTCGCTGATTCCGCGAAGTTGTTGGGGCTCGATACCGGCGCGCAGGGCCGCCTGATCAAAGGAGCGCGAAACGGCGACACGTCGTTTCCCGGCATTGCCGGGTCGCAAGTTCGCGAGCCCGCCAACCCCGCCCGTCTCGTAGCGAGCCATCCAGCGTTGGAGCGTCCGTAGATCCTGCCCGACGGACCCGGCGACCAGCCGCAGAGCCTCCGCGCGATCGGAGGATCCTCGTGGGTGGAGTAGAGCCGGAGCGATGGTCGTAAAGCGTTGTTCGATCCGATCTTCCTGCGCGCGAGCGGGCACACGGGCGACGATGATCTCATCAGCATTGTCGGAGTTGGCCGAGGCGATTTCCAACACTTCGTAGAACAAGCCACCACAGCCGCCGCGACCCCGGCGTCGTCGGACCTGGAGAAGCTCGCCGCGCCAGGGACATCCCTGAGCTGCTTGAGCGAGGATCCTGGTCGCTGCACGACGGGAGAGTCTGTTGCGCTCCGCGAACGCATCACTGGAGATCCAGATTCCGCCGGGCTCCTCAATCACTGCCTGATCAGACGGCCCCACTGTTCTGCAAGGCGTCAGGTATGATGGCGACTCAGAGACAGCGAATGTTGACATATGGACATCATGCCTCGGTGATGTTTACGCGTCAACACGGAGGGCGCATGGGTGCAGTCGATATTTCCGCCCTGAAGAGCGCGCTTGGGGCTAGGACTGAGCTCGAGCTGGCAGCCAAACTGGGCATCGCTCGCTCCACGGTTTCGCAGTGGAGACGGCGCGGGAGCATCCCGGCGCGCTATCACGGATTGCTGGCAGGCAGCGCGAACGACTCCGAAGCGGCGGCAGCTGGTCAGCAGGTCTTCCAGCGATCCGAGGCACGCTACTGGCTTCGGACGGCTCTGGCGCTTTTGCCCCGAGGTGACTTCAGGGGTGAAAGCGTTCTCCAGGCTGGCCGTTCGAGAGAGCAGCTCGTTGCCGCGCTGATGGGCCTCGCCATCCGCGTCGCGAGGACCGACCTAAAGCTGAAATTGCTTCGGGATGACGCCGATTGGACCCGGCTCATGGAGTGCCTGCTATCTGGCAACCGAGACGCCGTCATTGCGGTCCTTCGGAGCCACGGTGAGACCCCGTCCGCGGATGTCCTCAATGGAGTCCTCAATCGCGGGGATTGAGGACTCGGCGACGCGCGTCACCGAGGAGAAACGTGCGCAAAGCCGTACGAGCCATTGAGGACATAAGAAGAGTCCTCAATCGACGCAGGATCATCGCAAAGTCAGAGGCTTAGCCGAGGGCCAGCGACAATCTCTGTGGGCCGCCAGCGACAATCCCTATGGACCGTCCCATCGGGCCTGGCCCTATCCCCAACTTTCTCAAAAGAGAACATCTTGCGAACCCGGAACGAACGCGGTACATCTGCTGCATCGGCGGCGGCCATGTAGTTGGGCCCGACCGACTGGCGGAATCGTGGAATAAGAAGGGCTTGGAACATGTCGCAATCGGCGTTGAGGCTCGTGGCAAAAGACGAATCTGAGAAGGCGCGGGCGCTCGAGGCGGCCCTGGCGCAGATCGACCGCGCCTTCGGCAAGGGCTCGGTGATGAAGCTGGGCGCCAAGGGCAAGATCATGGAGATCGAGTCGGTGTCCACCGGCTCACTGGGCCTGGACATCGCGCTCGGCATCGGCGGCCTGCCGAAGGGCCGGATCGTCGAGATCTACGGGCCGGAAAGCTCCGGCAAGACCACGCTGGCCCTGCATGTGGTGGCCGAGGTGCAGAAGGCGGGCGGGACGGCGGCCTTCATCGACGCCGAGCACGCGCTGGACC
This sequence comes from Phenylobacterium deserti, assembly GCA_943332615.1. GTDB lineage: Bacteria > Pseudomonadota > Alphaproteobacteria > Caulobacterales > Caulobacteraceae > Phenylobacterium > Phenylobacterium deserti_C. Next base: position 300 of record CALQQB010000075.1, on the reverse strand, counting down.
CCTCCTACGCCAACAAGCTGGGCGTCAATCTGGACGACTTGCTGGTCTCTCAGCCCGACACCGGCGAGCAGGCGCTGGAGATCACCGACACCCTGGTGCGCTCCGGGGCAGTGGACATCATCGTCATCGACTCGGTGGCGGCGCTGACGCCCCGGGCCGAGATCGAGGGCGAGATGGGCGACAGCCTGCCGGGGCTCCAGGCCCGTTTGATGAGCCAGGCGCTGCGCAAGCTCACCGCCTCAATCTCCAAGACCCATACCCTGGTGATCTTCGTCAACCAGATCCGCATGAAGATCGGAG
>CALQQB010000074.1 GCA_943332615.1 Phenylobacterium deserti | reverse complement strand
CCCATGATGAGGTGTCCCCATGAAAACCTACCGCATCGGCGTCATCGGCCTTGGCCAGCGCATCGCCCACGTGCTGGCGGCAATGCAGGAGATGGACTGGAAGCTGGAATTGGCGGGCTACGTCGATCCGGCTCCGGTCGGCGCGCCGATTCTGGAGCGCGCCGGGATCGCCCTGGGCCAGGCCTTCGCCACCCCCGCCGACCTGATCGCCGCCGGCCCCTATGACCTGCTGATGATCGGCACGCCCAACCACCTGCATTTTGAGCATATCAATCTCGCGCTTGACGCTGGCTGGCCGATCTTCGCCGAGAAGCCCATCGTGCGCACGGCCGGCGAGACCCTGGCGCTGGCCGGCCGCCTCGCCAAGGGCGACGCCCCGCCGCTGTTCATCGGCCTGGTGATGCGCTCGATGCCCATCGTGCGCGAGGTGATCGCTCGCGTGGCGCGGGGCGACCTCGGCGAGGTGGTCTCCATCGACGCCACCGAGCACCTGGCGCCTGAGCACGGCGGCTATCTGGCCCGCAACTGGCGCCGCCGCGCGGAATGGGGCGGCTCCTACTTCCTGGACAAGGTGGTCCACGACTTCGACATCCTGGGCTGCGTCGCTGGCGCCCGGGTGGCGCGGGTCGCCAGCTTCGGCGGACGCCGGGTGTTCACCGCGGACCGGGCCGAGCGCGCGCCGCGCACCTGGAGCGACGGCGAGGCGGCCTATGGCGAGATGGACGGCGGCTGGATGGGGGCCAACGACGCCTTCCAGTCGGACATGGACGTCACCGACCACCAGACCGCGATCCTGGAATACGAGAACCAGGTCCGCCTGACCTTCCACGCCAACAGCCACACGTCGCTGCCCGAACGGCGCTGGTACGTGGCCGGGACCGAAGGGACGATGATCGCCGACCTGGCGCGCAACAAGCTGATGCTCCGCCCCGCCCTGTCGCGGAAGAAGCCCGAGCGGATCGACTACGGCGGCGTCACCGACGACGCCCACAACGGCGCCGACCAGGCGATGGCGATCGACCTGCTGGCGGCGATGGAGGGCCGCGCCGCGTTCCCGGTGACCGCCTTCGACTCCATGGAGGCCGGCCTGACGGTGATGGCCATCGACGAGGCGCTGGAAACCGGCGAGGTGCTGGACTGCCGCCCGATGTGGGCGCGCTACGACGAAGCCCGCAAGGCGCCGGCCAGCAGATCCTGAAGCCTGGGCGTCCGCGGATAGGGCGTGTGGGTGTACTGCCGGAAGCCCTCCGCATAGGCGCACCCGAAATCCCTCCCGCGCTTGGCCGACCAGTCGCGCATCGAGGCGAGGTGGTCGATGATGGCGTGCTGCTGGGCCACCCAGGCGTGCTGGCTCTCATGCTCTGACAGCATCGCCGCCTTGGTCTCGAACACGTCGGAGATGTCCACGGCGAAGTGCGGGACCACCGGCGTCCCGTCCCGGTCGCGCCCCCGGATCGGGTCCATGAAATAGAGATGCGGGATGGCCGCCATCGGCGCGGCCGGCCCGGTGGCGTAGTTCGGGACCGACACCGCGAAACAGGCGTCGCGCACCAGCACGCTGATCGCCTCGTGGTCGGGGTGGTAGTCCGCCGGCGAGGCCGTCAGCACGATCTCCGCCTGCGACCAGCGCAGCATCTCGGTGATCCGGCGCCGTGACGGGTCATCGTTGAACACCCCCAGGTCCGGCAGGTCGGCGCACCGGTACTCCGCCCCGATCCGCGCCGCCGCCGCGGCCGCTTCAGCCTTGCGGATCGCGCCTGTGGCCGCCAGGTCCGGCCCGGCGGAGCCGCACTCCCCGGCCGTGGCGGTGACGATCAGCACCGTGTGGCCAGCCTGCGCCAGCAGCGCCAGAGTCCCGGCGCACAGGTGCTCGATATCGTCAGGATGGGCGTGGATCGCCAGGATGGTGGCCATGGGCGGACGCTAGCGCCTCGCCCAAGCCCGCGCCAGTTCCTCCCCCACGCGCTCTGCCGAGATTGACATGTGTAATAATTCTGCACTCACTAAGCCCCCGGCAAGGGAGGCGCGGAGATGAAGATCGACCGGCGGGCGTGCGCGACCGGCATCATTGGACTGGCGCTGGCGCCGGCGGCCCAGGCGCAAGCGCGGGACAAGGCGCTCGATGCGGCCATCGCCTCATCGGGCCGCAGGCCCGCCAATCGCGCGCGCGATCCCTATCGCCATCCCTACGCCAGCCTCGTCTTCTGGGGTCTCAGGCCCGGCCAGACGATTGTCGAACTTGATGCGGGCGCGGCAGGATACTGGAGGGAGGTCCTGCAGTCCTACGCGGCCGCCACCGACGGCCGCTATGTGGGCGCCGCCCCCTATTTCCAGGAGGGCCCTGGGGGTTCTCGGCGAGAGCTGTCCTCGCCTCTGGCCGAAGCCCGCTCGGCCGACCTGGTGCTGACGGCGCGCAACTTCCACAACTACATGTGGAATCCGGGACTGCTCCCGAAAGTCCTCGCAGATGTTCACGCGGTGCTGAAGCCGGGCGGCGTCCTGGCGGTTGAGGAACATCGCGCCGACCCGAAGCCCCAGGTCGACGCACCAGGTCGCCCCGCGGCAAACGGCTATATGTCTGTGGCGAACGTCGTCTCGGCCGTGCAGGCTTCCGGCTTCTCACTGGAGGCGCATTCCGAAATCAACGCCAACCCGAAGGAAATCAAGGACTATCCTTTCGGTGTCTGGACGCTTCCCCCGACCCGACAGAGCTCGTCGGGCGCTTCGCTGTTGAGCGACACCGATCGCGCCAGGTACGACTCCATCGGCGAAAGCGATCGCATGACTCTGCGGTTCAGGAAGGTCTAGCTGGTCTCGCCCGTCGCCTAAGCCACCGGCGTCCAGAGCACCTGGTCGATGCGGCTGGCGCCCGTCGCCAGCATCACCAGCCGGTCGAAGCCCAGCGCGCCGCCGCTGGCCGGCGGCATCTGCGCCAGGGCCGCAAGGAACGCCTCGTCGATCGGATAACGCTCGCCGTACAGCCGCTGCTTCTCGTCCATCTCGATCTCGAACCGGCGGCGCTGTTCGGCCGGGTCGGTGAGCTCGCCGAAGCAGTTGGCCAGCTCCACCCCGCAGGCATAAAGCTCGAACCGCTCCGCCACGCGCGGATCGCTGGGCTTCGGCCGCGCCAGCGCCGCCTCGGAGGTCGGATATTCGCAGAGGATGGTCGCCCGGCCGTGGCCCAGGTTGGGCTCCACCTTCTCCACGATCACGCGGGAGAACACGTCGGCCCAGGTGTCGTCCGGCGCGGTGCGGATGCCCCTGGCCGCCGCCTGCCGCGCCAGGTCGCCGAACAGGTCGATGCCGGCATGGCGGTCAAACGCCTCGGCTACCGTCAGCCGCTCGGGCTCGGCGAACGGATCGGCTTCGACGCCCCGGAAGCTCAGCGTTCGCGTCGCCGCCGCCTCGGCCGCCGTGGCCAGCAGGGCGGCGCAATCGTCCATCAGGGTCTCGTAGGGCTTCGCCGTCCGATACCACTCCAGCATCGTGAATTCGGGATGGTGCAGGGGCCCGCGCTCACGGTTCCGCCACACCTTGGCCAGGGTGAAGATCGCACTCTCGCCCGAGGCCAGCAGGCTCTTGCAGGCGAACTCAGGCGAGGTGTGCAGATACATCGCCCGCCCCTCGCCCGCCGTGGTCAGCGCCTGCGTCGCGAAGGCGTGCAGATGAGCCTCGTTGCCCGGCGAGACCTGCAGGGCGGCAGTCTCAACCTCGGTGAAGTCCCGCGCCTCGAACCACCGACGGACGGCCCGCGTGATCCGGTTGCGGGCCATCAGGAACGGCAGGCGATCCGGCCTGCGGTCCGGCGACCACCACGGACTTTCCTGAGGGCTGGACAAGGGTGTGACTGCCGCGCGCTTTCCGAAGGTGGATGCCGGTTTGCGGCAAAAGCGCGCTCTTTCAAAGGGGAAGAGCATGCTTCGAGCAAAGCTCGAAACATGCGGGGGGCTGGAGATTTCGGCGCACATCGCTATAGGGGCGCCACAAGAATTTCATCAGCGGAATCGCGCGACCCTGGTCGCAGGCCCGCCGCATCGCTCGAGGTTGTCTGTGAAAGTCATTGCCAGCTCGCTCCGCAAGGGCTCCGTCGTCGACCATGACGGCAAGCTCTACGTCGTGCTCAGCGCCGAGAACATCCACCCCGGCAAGGGCACCCCGGTCACCCAGCTGAACATGCGGCGCATCTCCGACGGGGTGAAGATTTCGGAGCGTTACCGCACGACCGAGACCGTCGAGCGCGCCATCGTCGATGACCGCAACTTCACGTTCCTCTACCAGGATGGCGAAGGGTTCCACTTCATGAACCCCGACAACTTCGACCAGCTGGTGGCCTCCCCCGACATCATCGGCGACGCGGCGCCCTACCTGACCGACGGCTGCACAGTGACGCTGTCGACCCACGACGAGGTGGCGATCGCCATCGCCCTGCCCCGCCTGGCCACCTTCGAAGTGGTTGAGACCGAGCCCTCGGTGAAGGGCCAGACGGCGTCCTCGTCCTACAAGCCGGCGATCCTGTCGAATGGCGTGCGCACCATGATCCCGCCCTATATCGGCCCTGGCACGCGCATCGTCATCCTGACCGAGGACGGCTCCTACCAGGAACGCGCCAAGGATTAGTTCTGCGCCAGCTGTTAGAGGTTCTAGGCTGGCGCATGGCCCAGCCTGACCCTAACAGCCCCGCCGGATGACATCGGATTTCTGGCTCTTCGTCGCGGTAGGCTTTGCGGCGCAAATCGTCGATGGGGCCTTGGGCATGGCCTATGGCGTCATCTGCACGACCGTGCTCCTGAGCTTCGGCGTCAGCCCGGCCAACGCCTCGGCCGCCGTCCACGCGGCCAAGGTCTTTACCGGCGCGGCCTCCGGTGTCTCGCACATCCTCTACAAGAACATCGACTGGCGGCTGCTGGGACTGCTGTCGGCGGGCGGGGTGATCGGCGGGGTGGCCGGCGCCTATCTTCTGACCTCGGTCCCAGGCAACGCGGTGAAGCCCTATGTGGTGGGGTGGCTGTTCCTGATGGGTTTGCTCATCCTCTACCGCGCCTGGAGGCAGACGCGGCCCAAGGTGTTCTCCTGGCGCACCCCCTTCCCGCTGGGCCTGGTCGGCGGCTTCTTCGACGCCATTGGCGGCGGCGGCTGGGGCCCCGTGGTGACCAGCTCGCTGCTGGGCGCGGGCGCGGACCCTCGCAAGGCCATCGGCACCACCAACGCGGCCGAGATGTTCATGGCGATCGCCACCTCGGTCGCCTTCCTCACCAGCCTGCTGACTGGCCACTGGCAGACTGCGGGCCTGGCTAGCCTCGGCTGGTCACTGGCGGGCCTGATCGGCGGCGGCATCGTCGCCGCCCCGCTGGCCGGATGGATGACCAAGCACCTGCCGGTGCGGCTGCTGACCTGGATCGTGGGGTTCCTGGTGGTCGGACTTGCGGTCTGGCAGGGTGTTGGGCTGTTGAAATAGGCGCGCCCTAAACAGGACGCCTCAATTCCCCGGGGAGCGTCCATGCGCCAGTGTCGCCTGTTGTCCGTCGTGCTCGCGGCGCTCGCATCCCAGGCCATCGCGGCGCCCCGCCCCACCCTTGCCGAGCCCTCGCTTTCGCCGGACGGCGCCGAGATCGCCTTCGTCTCGGGCGGCGATATCTGGACCGTGCCCTCGGCGGGCGGCACGGCCAGCCTGCTGGTCACCGACCCGGCCACCGAGGGTCGCCCGCTGTTCTCGCCGGATGGCCGGGAACTGGCGTTCACGTCCAACCGCGGCGGGGCGGCCAATGTCTATGTCCTGACGCTGGCCACCGGCCAGCTGCGCCGCCTGACCTTCGGCGACTTCACCGAGCAGCTCGACGGCTGGTCGCGGGATGGCAGGTGGCTCTATTTCTCCTCCACGCTGAACGACGTCGCCCGCCAGAACGACATATTCCGCGTGGCCGCGGCCGGCGGCACGCCGCTGGAGGTCAGCCGCGAGCGCTACCTGAATGAATTCAACGCCGCGCCGTCGCCTGATGGTCAGTCCATCGCCCTGATGGCCAAGGGGATCTCGTCCGGACAGTGGTGGCGCAACGGACATTCCCATATCGACGAGGCCGAGCTCTGGCTGAAGCCCATCGCGGCCGAGGCGCCCTACCGCAGGCTGCTGAGCGCCACCTCCAAGCGGCTCTGGCCCATGTGGCGGCCCGACGGACGGGGCCTCTATTTCATGTGCGACGAGGGCGGCTCCGAGAACCTCTGGCGCCTCGCGCTAGACCCCGGCGCGCGGCCCGAACCGATCACCCGGTTCAAGGACGGCCGGGTCCTCTATCCGTCGATCGGCTATGACGGCAGCGTTATAGTCTTCGAGCGCGAGTTCGAGATCTGGAAGCTGGAGACCGCAACAGGCGCCGCGGCCATGGTCCCGGTCACTCTGCGCGGCGCGCCGGCTGCCGCTGGCGACCGGCGGCTGGTGGAGACCACCTTCCGCAGCCTCGCCCTCTCCCCCGACGGCAAGAAGCTGGCGGTCATCGCCCACGGCGAGCTTTTCGCCGCCCCGGCCAAGGACGGCGGCCAGGCCCAGCGCATCACCGAGACGCCCGGCGCCGAGCGCGATGCGGCCTGGTCGCCCGACAGCCGCCGCCTGGCCTATGTGTCCGAACAGGGCGCGGCGGCCCAGGTGATGGAGTACGACTTCGCCACGCAGAAGACCTCGGCGCTGACCGACGCCAAGGGGTTTGACGCGTCGCCGGCCTATTCGCCCGACGGCAAGCAGCTGGCCTACGTGCGTGGCCGCAACGAGCTGCACATCCTGAACCTGTCGGGCCCGGGAAGGCCGGCGCGGGACACGGTGATCTTCGACGGCGCCCTCAATCGATTCGACAGCGCCAGTTTCGCCTGGTCGCCGGACTCGCGCTGGGTCGCCTTCGGCGTCACCGACCGCAAGGGCTTCCGCAACGTCTGGGTCGCGCCAATTCCTGGCGGCAATGGGGCCGGCGGGCCCGCGCAGCCGGTGAGCTTTCTGGCCAACGGCAATACCGGCGATCAGATCGCCTGGTCGCCCGACGGCAAGTACCTCGTGTTCGACACCTCGCAGCGCAGCGAGGACATCAAGATGGTCCGCATCGACCTGCTGCCGCATACGCCGGCCTATCGCGAGGACGCTTTCCGGGACCTCTTCCGCGCCACGCCGGGCGCGCCGTCGACGACGCCGGGGCCGGACAGCAAGCCGCCGGCCGCCAGGCCGGCCGGCGCCGACGATGACGCCAAGCCGCCAGCCGACGAGATCACGCCCGACGACAAGGCCGCCGCCAAGCCCAAGGTCGGACCGGTGCGGATCGTCTTCGAAGGCATCCGGGAACGCGCCACCTTCATGCCCCTCGGCGCCTCGGTCGAGTCGCCGGTGATCAGTCCGGACGGTAAGACCCTGGTCTACCGCGCCTTCCAGGGCGGCCAGCAGCAGCTGTTCAGCTACCCGCTGGACGAGCTGGCCAGGGACCCCGCGCCCGCGCAGCTCACCGGCGGCCGAAGAGCCAAGACCGACTACGCCTTCAGCCCGGACTCCAAACAGCTCTACTATCTCGACGGCGGCCGGGTCAGCGCGACCCCGCTTGAGAGCCCCAGGCCCCGGACGATCGAGGTCACCGGCGAGATGGTCGTCCGCTTCGAGGTCGAGAAGCAGGTGGTGTTCGACGAGGCGTGGTCGACGCTGAACCGTGTCTTCTACGACCCCAAGTTCCACGGCCAGGACTGGTCGGCCCTGCGGACCCGATTTGAGCCGTTCGCACAAGGCGCCCGGACCTCCGACGAACTGCGCCGGGTCATCAGCCTGATGATCGGCGAACTCAACGCCAGCCACTCCGGCATCGGTCGCCCGACCGACGGCTTCGGCGCCGCGCCCGCCGCCCGTGTCGGCGACCTGGGCCTGCGGTTCGACCGCGAGGCCTATGAGGCCGGCCGCGGCCTGGTGGTGCGCGAGGTGATCGACCTGGGCCCCGCCGCCATCGAGGGCTCCATCCGGCCCGGCGACGTGCTTGCCGCCATCGACGGCAAGCCCCTGGCCCCGAACGTCAACCTCGACCAGCTGCTGCTGGACCGCGCCGGCAAGCGCACGGTGCTCACAGTCGCCACCGCCGGCGCGGCCCGTCAGGCGATCTTCCGCCCCGTCTCTCCCGCGGTCGCCAGCGGCCTGCTCTACCGCGACTGGGTCAGCGAGCGCCGCGCCTATGTGGAAAAGGCCAGCGGCGGCCGGCTGGGGTACGTCCACATCCTGGACATGAGCGCCGACGCCCTGAACCAGCTCTACATCGACCTGGACGCGCAGAACCAGGGCCGCGAGGGCGTGGTCATCGACGTGCGCAACAACAACGGCGGCTTCGTGAACGGCTACGTCCTCGACGTCTTCTCGCGCCGCAACTTCCTGACCATGACCCCGCGCGGCCTGTTCGGCGTGCCCAGTCGCCAGAACCTGGGCCAGCGCGCGCTGGGCCTGCCCACCGTGCTGGTCACCAACGAGAGCTCGCTGTCCGACGCCGAGGACTTCACCGAGGGCTATCGCCATCTGGGCCTCGGCAAGGTGGTGGGCGGGCCTACCGCCGGCTGGATCATCTACACCGGCGGCGTCAGCCTGATCGACGGTTCGACGCTCCGCACCCCGGTCATCCGCATCGACGGCGCGGACGGCAAGTCGATGGAGATGAACCCGCGGCCCGTGGACATCACTGTCGAGCGCCCCCTCGGCGAGACACTGACCGGCAAGGACATCCAGCTGGACACCGCCGTGGCCGAGCTGCTGAAGAGCCTGGGATCGAAGCGCTGACGTCCGCGCGCCCGGCAGGCTTGGCTATTGCGACCCTCCGGCGGCGTGCTACGTCTTGGTCGGCGCTTGTCGGGGGCGCTGTATCAGGCACGGGGTACGGAAGTGGGGCGAGTTCGCAGGACGACGCGACGCATGCCTATGGGGGTGGCGGTCGCCACCCATCTACCGCGAGCGGCAGACCTCAACGATCGGATCGTTACGGTCGAGGTCGCTGACCACGCCTGGCGGGTCAGGGCCGCCCACATGGAGCCGTTGCGCTACCGCACAGAGGCCGAGGCCGAACGGGCAGGCCGCCGTGTCGCCAGCACCCTGTCACGGCTCGGCTTCGGCGCGAGGCTCGAAAGCTATGACGCGCAAGGCGTCCTGGCCGACACCGCGCACTACGCCGCCGAGATGGAGATGACCGATTGGCGGCCACCGCCCCGCCGGCAACTTCACAGCTGATACAACCAACCCTTGCGGGCTTGAAGCCTCGATTCTACCATAAGCGGCAAAATACAATTGTCGGGTGAGTCATGTGCGCAATTTTGAGGGTCACGTCCTCATCATCGAAGACGAGCCGGTCATCGCGCTCGAGTTGGAGATCCTGCTGGGCGATCTCGGGTTCCGCAGCTTCGACGTGGCCGACTGCCCGCAGGATGCTCTGGCCTGCGCGCGCGCCCACCGGCCGGCCCTGATCACCGCCGACTACCGCATCTTCGCCGGCACCGGGGTCGAGGCCGTCCAGATGATCACCGCCGCGGTCGGCGAAATCCCGGTGGTCTATGTTACCGGCAATCCGGACATGCTGCCGGCGCACAGCTCCAGCGCGATCATCGACAAGCCGATCTCCCCCATCGCGCTCGCCGCCGCCTGCCTGCGCGCCGGCGCCCGCAGGCAGGACGGCTAAAGCCCCTGCGGCGGCAGGTCAGCCAGCCGGTAGCCTATGCCCGGCTCGCTGCGGATCAGGTCCCCGTCGGCCGGCTCGCCAAGCCGCCGCCGCAGCTGGCCCACATAGACCCGCAGGTACTGCACGTCCGTCCGCTCCGAGCCCCAGACGGCGCGAAGCAGGGCCGCATGGCCCACCGTCCGCCCCAGGTTCAGGGCCAGTTCGCTCAGCAGGTCGTACTCCTTGGGCGACAGCGCGACGTCGCGGCCGCCGCGGTTCACCGTGCGCCGACCCAGATCCAGGGTGAGGTCGCCGGTGCGCACCACCGGCGCGGAGCCCCGCGCCTGCACCCCGTGCCGTAGCGCCGCGCGCAGCCGGGCGAGCAGTTCCTCCACCCCGAACGGCTTGGCCACATAGTCGTCGGCGCCCAGGTCCAGCGCTCGCACCTTCATCGCCTCGGACCCGCGCGCCGACAGCACCACGATCGGCGTCGCGCCCCGCGCGCGGATGTCGGCGATCACGGTCAGGCCGTCGCGGTCCGGCAGGCCCAGATCCAGCAGCACCACGTCAGGCGCATAGTGGGCATGCCAGCGCAGGCCCTCGGCTGCCGTCCGCGCCGCCACTGGCCGATAGCCCGCGGCCTTCAGCGTGGCGACCAGCGCGGCTGACAGGCTTGGGTCGTCCTCGACCACCAGCACCGTGGCGGGGTCGGCGTTCATGCGGCCAATATCATGCGCGACGCCTCATGCCAGCGGGGCGATCAGGCGCACCCGCGCACCGGCATTGTCCTCGCGGTTAGCCGCCTCGATCCGTCCGCCCATGGCCGTCATGAAGCCTCGGGCGATCGACAGGCCCAGGCCCAGGCCCGGCGGCCGCCCATCCCCCGCCACACCCCGCGTGAAGCGGGCGAACAGCGGCTCGACCGGCCCGGTAAACCCCGGACCTTCGTCCTCGACATCGACCCAGCCCCAGCCGTCCGCCGCGCCCGCCCGTATGCGCACGATCGAACCCTGCGGCCCGTAACGGCCGGCGTTCTCCAGGAGTTTCGCCAGCGCGCTCTCGAAGAGGCCGGCATCGACCCGCAGCGCCGGGGCATCGACCGCAAGGGTCTCCACCGTCCGCCCGGCCAGGGCGTCCGCCGCCTGCGCCACGGCGGCGGCGATCAGCTCTGACACCGGGCGCGCCTCCGGCTCCGGGCCGATCGCGCCGGCCTCCAGCCTGTGACTGTCCAGCAGGTCTTCGACCAGCCGGCCCAGCCGTGCGGCTTGCGTCTCCGCCAGTCGCAGCAGCTCTGCGCGCGCCTCCGCGTCGTGCTCGGCCCCGAACCGCCGCAGACTCTGCAGGCTGAACAGGATGGTCGAGAGCGGCGTCTTCAGGTCGTGCGACACCGCCGCCAGCAGGTCGCTCTTCAGCCGCTCGCCGGCGCGCTCGATACGCGCTTCAAGCACCTCGGCGGCCAGCGCTTCCCGGTCCAGGGCCACGGCCAGGTAGCCGCCCACCACCTCCACCAGTCGCTCGGGCTCGGCGGGACGGCCCTGGTCGCCGCCAGAGATCGCGACCCCCAGCACGGCGCCCACCCGGCGTGCGCTCAGCACCGGCCAGAAGTCAAAGGCCGCCTCGGCCACGGGATAGGCGCCGCCCCGCGTCGGCAGCCGGCTGGCCAGCGACCAGCGCGCCGCCTCGCGGTCGGCCTCGGCAAGGCCACCGCCAGCCAGCACCTCAAGCCTGTCCCCCTGCTCGCCCAGCACTACGGCCGGCGCGCCGAACAGCCGCGACAGGGCCTGGGCGCAGGCCCCGGCGACCGCGACCCGGTCGGGAGCCGCCACCAGCACGCGGGCCAGCTCCTGCAGCGCGCCCGCCTGATCCGCCGCCGCCTCGGCCGCCACGGCGCGCCGCCGCGACTGAGCCGCCACCCCGCTGGTGATCGCCGCCACCGACAGCAGCAGCATCAGGCCCCAGACGTCGGCCGCCTCGGCCACCTGAAAGGTATAGAGCGGCGGCACGAGGAAGAAGTCGTAGGCCGCGACGCCCGCCACCGCCGCCACCAGCGCCGGTCCCCAGCCGAACGCCACCGCCGCCGTCACCACCGGCAACACAAAGACCAGCGACAGGTTCGGGATGCCCGCCTGGCGGCTCGCGATGACGGCCAGCAGGGTCGCCGCCGCCACCATGGCCAGCGCCACGGCATATCGGCCCAGGGGCGGCAGGAGGGGCGTGCGCGCCGCCGGGGGTGCTTCGAGGATCAAGGTCATGCCGCGCTCCTTGCGCTGTCGCTCCCTAGGAAGGCCCGGCCGGCGGCCGACGCAAGGCGTCCGGCGCACAACCACATGGGATTCCTATGGCCCCCGGCCCCACAAGGCCGGACTGTCATCCTGGGCCGGAGCCCGATCCATGTCCGCCGAAGCCGCCGCCCTCCCCGCACCGGTCAAGGGCAACGCCCGTTTCCTGGCCCTGGCCCTAGGTTCCGCCGGCGTCGTCTACGGCGACATCGGCACCAGCCCGCTCTACGCCTTCAAGGAATCCATCAGCCACCTGCGCGGCGCCGGGGGGGCGCTGGCGACGCACGACGTGCTGGGCGTCATCTCGCTGATGTTCTGGGCGCTGATGGTGATCGTCACCGTCAAATACGTCCTGATCCTCATGGCCTTCGACAACCGGGGCGAGGGCGGGACCCTGTCACTGATGGCGCTGGTGCAGCGCGCCGGCGGCCGTGCGGCGCGGGTAATCGCGCTGATCGGCATGCTGGGGGCCGGCCTGTTCTTCGGCGACGCCATCCTGACCCCGGCCGTCTCGGTGCTCTCCGCCGTCGAGGGCCTGACAGTGATCGAGGGCATCGGACCGCACCTGCAGCCCTTCGTCGTCCCCATCTCCCTGGCGATCCTGGCCGGCCTCTTTCTGGCGCAGCGCCATGGCACGGGCCGGATGGGGCGATGGTTCGGCCCCACCTGCCTGGTCTGGTTCACCGCCATCGCCGCCCTGGGCATTCCCGCCATCATCGCCCAGCCGCAGGTGCTGGCCGCCCTGAACCCGGCCGAGGGTCTGGCATTGCTGATCCATCGCCCTCTCCTGGCCCCGGCGATCCTGGGCTCGGTGTTCCTGACCGTCACCGGCGCGGAGGCGCTCTACGCCGACATGGGCCACTTCGGCCGCCGCCCCATCCAGGTCACCTGGATGGCCATCGTGTTTCCCTGCCTGACGCTCAACTACCTGGGCCAGGGCGCCCTGGTGCTCGCCAACCCCGCCGCGGCGACCAACCCCTTCTTCCTGCTGGCCCCCTCGGCGTTGCAGATCCCGCTGGTGCTCCTGGCCACCGCCGCCACCGTCATCGCCAGCCAGGCGGTGATCTCCGGCGCCTTCTCGATGACCCGCCAGGCGATCCAGCTGGGCCTGCTGCCGCGCATGACGCTCACCCCCACCTCTGAGGAGCACGCCGGCCAGATCTATGTCCCGCAGGTAAACTGGCTGCTGGCCGCCGGCGTCGCCGTCCTGGTCCTGGGGTTCGGCTCCTCCAGCGCGCTCGCCTCCGCCTATGGGATCTCCGTGGTCGGCGCGATGATCACCTCGTCGCTGCTGGCGGTGGTGGCTCTGCACCGGCTGCGCAGCCGGCCGATATGGCAGGCGGCCGGGTTCCTGGCCCCCTTCATCGCCGTCGAGGCCGCCTTCGCCACCGCCAACCTCACCAAGGTCGCCCACGGCGGCTGGGTGCCCCTGACGCTGGCGGCGGTCCTGATCGGCATCATGCTGGCCTGGACCCGGGGCGCCGCCCGGCTGGCCCGCGCCGAGCAGAACGCGGTGCCCGTCGCCGACGTCATCGCCATGCTGACCGCCCGACCGCCGCTTCGAGCCCGGGGCTGCGCGGTCTATCTCACCACCGAGCCCGCCAGCGCGCCCACGGCCCTGCTGCACAACCTCAAGCACAACCAGGTCCTGCACGAACAGGTCGTGCTGCTGACCCTGGAAAGCGTGTCCCGCCCGCGCGTGCCTGACGCCAAGCGGGTGACGCTCAGCGACCTGGCCCCCGGCTTCAAGGCGCTCACCCTGACCTACGGCTTCATGGAAAGCCCCAACGTGACCCGCGGCCTGGCGCTCGCCCGCCTTCAGGGTCTGAAGCTGGACATCATGCGCACGTCCTTCTTTCTCAGCCGCCGCACCCTGCTGCCGCGCCGGGGGCGCGGTCTCGGCCGGTTGCAGGATCTGCTGTTCGTATTCCTGGCCCGCAACGCCGTCCGCGCCGCCGACTACTTCCACATCCCCCCGTCGCGTGTGGTTGAACTGGGCGCCCAGGTCACCCTGTAGGCCCGGGCTCACGCGCGCCCTGGCGCCCTGCCCCCGACGCGCTAAGACTCGGGGCTTCGCAGTCGGAGGTATGCCGCATGATCCGTTCCGTCGTCGCCGCGGGAGCCCTTGCGTTCGCCGCCACCGCTGCGCAGGGCCAGGCGCTGAGCCCCTACGCCTCGGCCGGCGAGCAGCAGGCCGCCATGACCGACGGGCGGGTGACCTCCGAGCAGCTGGTCGCCGCCTACCTCCAGCGCATCGATCGGATCGACAAGTCCGGCCCCAAGCTGAACGCCGTGATCGCCATCAACCGCCACGCCCTGGCCGACGCCAAGGCGCTCGACGCCGAGCGCAAGGCCGGCAAGGTCCGCGGGCCCCTGCATGGCGTGACTATCCTGCTGAAGGACAACATCGAATCCTTCGACGACACCGCCACCACCGCCGGCTCCCTGGCCCTGGCCGCCAATGTGCCCCAGCGCGACGCGCCGATCGTCAAGCGCCTGACCGACGCTGGCGCGGTGATCCTGGGCAAGGCCAACCTCTCGGAATGGGCCAACTTCCGCTCCTCGCGCTCGATCAGCGGCTGGAGCGCCGTGGGCGGGCTGGTGCGCAATCCCTACAGCCTGGACCGCACGGCCTGCGGTTCCTCGGCCGGCTCCGGCGCGGCGGTCGCGGCCGGGCTGGCGGCCTTGGCGATCGGCACCGAGACCGACGGCTCGGTCACCTGCCCGGCGGCGATCAATGGCGTGGTCGGCCTGAAGCCGACCGTCGGTCTGGTCTCGCGCACCCACATCGTGCCGCTCTCCGCAGAGCAGGACACCGCCGGACCCATGACCCGGACCGTCGCCGACGCCGCCGCCCTGCTGACCGTCATCGCCGGGACCGACCCGCAGGACCCCGCCACCCGGGACGCCGATGCCCGCAAGTCCAACTATCTGACCGCGCTCAACCCCGCGGCGCTCAAGGGCGCCAGAATCGGCGTCTGGACCCCGAACAAGGGCCGTTCGATCCCGGCCGACGCGATCTTCGAGGACGCGTTGAAGGCGCTGCGGGCTCAGGGCGCCGTTCTGGTCGAGATCAAGGGCCCCGACGACGCGACCTCGTCCAAGATCGGCGAGCTGGAAGGCGACTGCCTGAGGACCGAGTTCAAGGCCGCCATCAACGCCTACCTGGCCACCACCCCCGCGGCGGTCAAGACCCGCACGCTCGACGACCTGATCGCCTTCAACAAGTCGGCGACCGACCGCGAAATGCCGCTCTTCGCTCAGGAAATTTTCGAGGACGCCGCCAGGAAGCCCGCGATCACCGACCCCGGCTACCTGGCCAAGCGCGATCAGGCCCGCACCCTGTCGCGCGCCGCACTGGACCGGATGCTGACCGGCCTCGACGCCATCGTCGCTCCGGGCAATGCCCCGGCCGGCATCGTCGATCCCGTCAACGGCACGCGCCTCTTCGGCCCCTCGACCACCCTGTCGGCAGTGTCCGGATACCCACACCTGGTGGTCCCGGCCGGCTATGCGTCAGGGTTGCCGGTGGCGATCTCGTTCTTCGGCCCGGCGTGGTCGGAAGCGCGCCTGCTGGGCCTCGGCTTTGCCTTCGAGCAGGCCACCAAAGCGCGGCGCGAGCCGGAGTTCCTGCCCAACCTCGCCGATCGTCCGGAAATCGCCAGGGCTTACGACCCGCGGTGAAGCGGCCTCGAGCGATCGACGGTTCACTTGAACCGCCGATCACGCAAGACTCTTGCCTAAAGATAGACCTTCGTCGCGCTGAGCTGGACCAACTTCGGCGACGAAGGGGCTAGCCCCAGAGGCTCCGCAGGCGGCGGTACTCGGCTTTGCGTTCGGCCAACCCGGCCAGGGCGTTTCCATTGACCGCGCGGGTGATCTCGACGTGGTCTTCGCGGTCGGCCTCGTCGTTGAGGTCGCATCGCACCCAGTAGGCCACCGCCGCCTTGGCCCCGACCCGTGGCGTCAGCAGCAGCTCCGGGTGGCTGACGAGGTCTTCACCGATGCGTTGGCCGGTCTTCAGGTAGTTCGCCTTCCCGGTCAGCTGGATCGCGCCCATGCCGCGATAGCGCCAGCCGTCACCGGACCTCTCGTCGCCGTTGCCATTGCGGTTCGCATAGACCCGGTTGCCGATCGCCTGCGGCCCGCGGGCGATGAGCGCCCTGGCGTCGGCCTCGCTCGTCACCGCCGAGAACATCGCGTCAAGGCGCGAAGGCGTCTTGTAGTTGAGGTTCTCTTCAAACAGCGTGAACCGACTGCTTTCGTGGGAGAGCTGCGCAAGGAACGCCGCGACGCGCGCCGGCGTGTTTATCTTGGCCTTGTCCATCTCCCCGTCGAGGCCCACCGCCCAGCCATCGGGATTCGCGCATTTCGGAAATGCCTGCCGGAACTGCGCCGTCGTGATCGCCATCCTGGTCCCCCATCCCTCGGCCACCCGATTGCAGCCTCCAGGTTGAGTTGATGCGGACGAAAACCAACCGTCAAGATGCATAACGCGGTTCCGCGGCGTCACGCCTAAGCTCCCCGCTCCGTACTCCACGCGATCGGCTCAAGCTTCGGGATCAGCACCAGCCAGCCGAAGATCCCGGTCAGCGCCGCGCCGGCGGCGATCATGAAGGCGATGTCGAAGCTGCCCGTGCGGTCCACGATCATCCCGGTGATCAGCGGACCGACGATGCCGGCGATGTTGCCCAGGCCGTTCTGGACCCCCATCCACTTGCCGCCCGCGTGCGGCCCGGCCAACGTCTGGCCGATGGCGAAGATGGTCGAGGCGTTGAAGCCGAACCCGAAGGCGGTGACGTAGAGGGCGATCAGCGAGATGTCCGCCCCGCCGAACGCGCAGACTCCCAAGCCCGCCGCGGCGATGGTGTGGCTGGTGCAGGCCCAGACCTTGCGCACCTTGCCCGCGGACAGGCCGCGCGCGATCAGCCGGTCCGCCAGCCAGCCCATCGAGAACGAGCTCAGCGCATAGACCACGTAGATCATCGCCCCGGTGGTCGCCATGTCGGCCATCGAGTAGCCGCGCATCTTCACCAGATAGATCGGCAGCCAGGTGATCACGAAATAGAACGAGTAGTTGGTCGCGAAGTGGCCCAGGCCCGCGCCCCACACCTGCTTCTTCGACGCCAGTTCGCGAAAGGAGGGCGCTTCCGGGTCGTCGGCGGCCTTGATGCTCGGCGCGCCCTTTGAGGCCAGCGACCAGGGGATCAGCCACAGCAGCGAAGCCAGGCCGAAGATGACGAAGGTGGGACGCCAGCCCATGGCCGCCATCAGCTTGCCGCCGACAAAGGTGCCGAACGCCGGGCCCAGCGCCGTGCCCATGCCCACCAGTCCGTTGGCCGCGCCGCGCTGATGCTCCTGCAGGCTGCTGGCGAACACCTTCGACGCGCAGGGAAACACCGCCGTCTCGCCCAGGCCCAGCAGGATGCGCAGGGTGATCAGCGCCGCGAACCCCGAGGTCAGACCCGTGAGCGCCGTCGCGATCGACCAGATCGCCACGCCGATGGCCAGCGTCCGATACGGGTTGATCTTCTCCGCCAGCCAGCCGGCCAGCAGTTGCCCCGGCGTGTAGCTCCAGAAGAAGGCCGAGACGATCAGGCCGAAGCTCTCGGCCGACAGCTTCATCTCGTCCTTGATCAGCGGCCCGGCGGTCGCCAGGTTGCCGCGGTCCACGTAGTTTATGAATACGGCCAGCGCCATCAGTGGCGCGATGGCCCACCCGACGCTCACGCGTGGCCGGCCTGTGGCGGCGACAGTCGTCATCGCGTTCCTCCCCCCAGAGGTTTTCGGACACGATGGCGCCTGCGAGCGGTCGGCGCCATCCCGGATACCGTGGCTCTGGCAAAGGTCCGCGCCCTGGCCCTATGGTCAGGGCGCACCAGGCTCCGGGGGGACCACCGCATGACCACCGCCACGCCGATGTCCTCCGGCGAGCGACTGCGCCTGCTGGCCTACGGCGGGGTGGTGATGACCCTGGTGCAGTTCGCGGTGCCCTATGAGGGGCTGATCGGCCTGCCCGTGCTGTTTTTCTTGAAGAACAAGCTCAACCTGTCGGCCCACGGGGTCGCTCAGTTCAACCTGATCGCCTCGATCCCGCTGTTCATCGGCTTCGCCTTCGGCTTCCTGCGCGACGTGTGGAGCCCGTTCGGCAAGGGCGACCGGGCGCACCTGCTGATCTTCGGCCTGCTCACCTCGGCGGCCTATGGCGTGATGATCGTGCTCAAGCCCACCTACGGCGTCCTGCTCGGCGGCGTGTTCGTCTCCACCGTCGCCATCCAGATGGTGTGGAGCGCGGGCCGCGGCTCCACCTCGGCGATCGGCCAGGACGAGGCCATCACCGGCCAGATGAGCGTGATCGGCAACCTGGCGGTGCTGATCCCCAACCTCGTCGCCTATTTCGCCGGCGGTGCGCTGAGCGGCTATCTGGAGCACCGCGACGCCGAGGGCGCGGCGCGGATCCTGTTTGGGGTCGGCGCCGGCCTGATGATCCTGGTCTCCCTCCTCAGCCTGCTGGGGCCGCGCCGGCTGCTGGACAGCCACCACGCCAAGGCCCGCACCCATACCCTCGCTGGGGATTTCGGCCGGCTGCTGCGCCACAAGCCGCTCTATCCGGTCATGGCGATCCAGCTGCTGTGGCAGTTCTCGCCGGCGATCGGGGCGGTGCTGCCGTTCCACCTCGCCAACGACCTGCACGCCACGGACGCCCAGGTCGGCCTCTGGTACGGCGTCTTTTTCGGCTCGTTCGTGCCGGTGATGTTCGCCTACGCGTGGCTTTGCACTCGGGTGAAGCTGAACACCCTGCTCTGGGTCGGCACCGCCCTGGCCGTCAGCCAGATGGCGCCCCTGTTGTTCGCCCGCACGGCCAACGAGGCCCTGGTCGCCGCCTGCCTGATGGGCCTGATCGGCGGCCTGGGCCAGGCGGCCTATACTGACCTCGCCATCCGCGCCTGCCCGCCCGGCCTGCAGGGCACGATGATGATGATGTTCCTGGCGATGTACTACGTGTCCCTGCGCTTCGGGGACCTGCTGGGCGCCTGGCTGTTCGACCAGCAGGGCGGCTTCCACACCGCGCTCTACGCCAGCATGGGCGTCTATGCCCTGATCCTGCCGATGATCCTGCTGGTGCCCAAGGCGCTGACCGCCGGCCAGGATGGCAAGGCCGCGGTGGCCTGAGCACGCAACCTCCGCCGATCCCGCGGGTTATCCGACCGAGCCAGACCGGCTGTCGGGAGATCGTCATGGGAATCGGCCAGATTGCGGGGTCGGCAGGCTCGGGCCTTGAAACCGCCGCCCTGAGCTCTGACATCGGATTCCGGTCGTCCTGACGGCCCCGCTTGACCGCCGCGCCCAGCCCCCCAAGCGAACGGAGACCCGGCCGAAGTGTTCGACGCCCCCGCCGACCACCCGCAAGACAACACGATCCGCCTGAAAGCGCCCGCCGCCGACCTGACCCCGCCGGCCCGCGAAGCCTTCCACCTGATCGACACCACCATGATGTGGGCACCCAGATCGGGCGGCGTGAAGCGCTATCTGTCGGCCAAGCGGGCGTGGCTGGCGCGGCGTCGGCCCGACGTGCGCCACACCCTGGTTGTCCCCGGCGCCCACACCGGGGTCGATGCCGACGGCCTGGTGACCGTCTCGGCCGCGCGCCTACCCTTCGGCGACGGCTATCGCATGCCGGCCAGCCCGGCCAGGTGGGAGACGGTGCTGACCCTGCTGGAGCCTGACGTGATTGAGGCCGGCGACGTCTTCGTGCCGGGCCATGCCGCGCTCAACACCGGCGCGGCCCTGGGTATCCCGGTGGTCGGGTTCTGCCACACCGACGCCGCCGCCCTGGCCGCCCTGCACTTCGGCGAATGGGCCGAGGCCCCGACCTTCAGTCTCTGGGCCCAGGCCTACCAGCGGTTCGACCATGTGGTGGCCCCCAGCCGGCACATGGCCTCGCGCCTGGCCGACGCCGGCGTGCATCGATTGTCGATTCAGCAGCTGGGCGTCGACACCGCCCTGTTTCACCCCGAACGCGGCGACCGCGCCCGCCTGATCCGCAGGCTGGGCGTGCCAGACGACACCCGCCTGCTGGTGTTCGCCGGCCGCCCGGCGCGGGAAAAGAACATCGAGTCGATGGTGGCCGCCGTGGAGCGGCTGGGCGCGCCCTACATGCTGCTGCTGGTCGGCGCCGGCAAGGACTACGCCGGGTCGCCGGCCGTCATCAGCCTGCCGTTCGAGCGCGACCCGATCCGCCTGGCCGCCCTGCTCGCGTCCTGCGACGCGGCCCTGCATGCCAACGAAAACGAGATCTTCGGCCTGTTCATCCTGGAGGCCATGGCCGCCGGCCTGCCGGTGGTGGGCTCGCGCCACGGCGGCGTCGGCGAACTGATCGATCTTGCCGTCGGCCAGCCCGCCGAGACCGTCGAACCTTCCGGCCTGGCCGAGGCCATCGAGGCGCTATTCGCCCGCAACGTCCCAGCCATCGCCGCCGCCGCCCGCCGCCGCGCCGAAATCCGCCACGGGTGGGATGGCGCCTTCGAGGCCCTGACCCGCCTCTACGCTGGCCTCATCGCCGGCCGCCAGCCACTGGCTCTAAGCGCTTAGCGCCCCGTCGGCAGATCCTTGAACGCCACGTCCTTGTCCACCCGGATGTCGCCCGGCAGGCCCAGCACGCGCTCGGCGATGATGTTCTTCAGGATCTCGTCGGTGCCGCCGGCGATCCTTAAGCCCGGCGCGCTCATCAGCGAGGCGTGGAACGCGCCTTTCAGCGGGGCCAGCGCCGGGTCGGTGATGATCCCGTACTGGTCCAGCAGCTCCACCGCCGTGTTGCCCAGGTCCTGCATCTGCAGCGCCGCCACGACCTTGCCGATCGAGCTCTCCGGCCCCGGCGTCTGACCGCGGCTGAGCGCGGTCATGGTCCGGTTGCGGGTGTGCTTCAGGCCCTCGGCCTGGACGTACCAGTCGGCCAGCTTCTCGCGCACCACCTGGTCCTTGATCGCCGGCGCGCCGTCCAGGCCCGCGATGCCCCGCGCCGCCTCCAGGAACTCGGCCCAGCCGGTCCCCGACGGGCCACCCACCGCCAGCCGCTCGTTCATCAGGGTGACCAGGCTGACCTTCCAGCCGTCATTGATCGCCCCCAGCCTCTGGCTGTCCTTCACCCGCACGCCGGTGAAGAACACCTCGTTGAAGCCCGACCCGCCCGACATCTGGTGGATCGGCCGCACCTCGATCCCCGGATCGCTCATATCGACCCAGAACATCGTCATGCCCTTGTGCTTGGGCGCCTCCGGGTCGGTCCGCACGACGACGATACCGAAGCTCGAGAACTGCGCCCCTGTCGTCCATACCTTCTGGCCGTCGATGATCCAGTCGCCGGAGCCGTCCGGGGCCCGCACCGCCTTGGTCCGCGCCGCCGCCACGTCCGAGCCGCCCGAGGGCTCGGAGAACAGCTGGCACCAGATCTCCTCGCCGCGCAGGGCCGGCCCCACGAAGCGCGTCTTGGTCTCGCCGTCCGCGAACGCCATCACCGTCGGCACGCACATGCCCAGGCCGATGGCGAACGGGTTCGGCGGCACCGGATGCCTGGCCTCCTCGCCGTTGAAGATCACCTGCTGGATGGGCGTGCCGCCCTGCCCGCCCCATTCCTTGGGCCAGGTGATCTGGGCGTAGCCGGCGGCGGCCTTCTTGGCCTGCCAGGCCTTGGACGCGGCCATCGTGTCCTTGGTCCCGCCCTCCAGGTCATCGACGCCGAGGCTCTGCTTCGGCGCATTGGCCTCGAGCCAGGCGCGGACCTCGGCGCGATAGGCGGCTTCTTCGGGGCTGTCGTTGAAATCCATCTGTCGTCGCTCCCTTAGGCCGCGTTTCGGCGTTCGAGGTGGCTCACCAGCCGTTCCTTCCAGACCCGGGGCGCGCCGGCCACCAGGGCCAGCTGCCGCGAGCGCCGATAGTAGAGGTGGGCGTCCACTTCCCAGGTAAAGCCGATGCCGCCGTGGGTCTGGATGTTTTCCTTCGCCGCGAACCAGAAGGCCTCGCTGGCCGCGATCCGCGCCGCGCTGGCCGCCACCGGCAGCTCGCTGGCATTGGTGTTGAGCGCCCAGGCTCCGTAGTAGGCGTTGGACCGCGCCAGCTCGTTCTTGACGTAGATGTCGGCCAGTTTGTGCTTGATCGCCTGGTACGACGCGATGACCCGCCCGAACGCATAGCGCTCCAGCGCATAGGCCTTGGCCATCTCCAGGCAGCGGTCGGCGCCGCCCGTCTGTTCGAACGCCAGCAGCACGGCCGCCCGGTCGTTCACCTGCTCCAGCAGCGCGAAGCCCTCCCCCGCCGCGCCCAGTCGCTCGGCCGCGGCGCCCGCGAACGTCAGCCGGGCCGCATCCCGCGTCGGGTCCAGGGTCTGCAACGGCTCGCGCGTCACACCGGCAGACAGGTCGACCAGGAACAGGCCCGGCTGGCCATTCTCCTTGGCCAGCACCAGGGCGTGGGTGGCGATGTCGCCGTCGGTGACCGGCAGCTTGGTCCCCGAGAGCTTGCCGCCCGAGACCTGGGCCTGCAGACCTGCCGCATTAACCGCACCGGGCCCTTCCGAGGTCGCCACACAGCCGATGACTTCGCCGGCCGCGATCTTCGGCAACAGGTCGGCCTTCTGCTTGTCGCTCCCGGCCAGCATCACCGCCTCGGCCAGGAAATAGACCGTGGAGGCGAACGGGATCGGCGCCACGGCGCGCCCCAGTTCTTCGGCGATCACGCAGAGCTCCAGGTGGCCAAGGCCCAGCCCGCCATGCTCCTCGGGGATCGCGGCGCCCAGCCAGCCCTGCGCGGCCACGGCCTTCCACAGGCCCTCGTCATAGGCCTTGCCGTCGTCGTCCAGCACCTTGCGCACCGCAGCCGTCGTGCAGTTGGCGTCGAGGAACTTCCGCGCCTCGCTGGCCAGGAACTTCTGGTCGTCGTTGAAGTCGAAATTCATGGGACCCTGTCTCGCCGGTTCGCCCGGCCTGGCGCTTCCAGCGCCAGCATCGCGCGCGAGAGGGCCGGAGGTAAAGCGTGACCTGGCGTAATCTGGCGCCACCCCTCCCAGGCGCGCAGCCCCGTGGGAGAGGCCGGGAGAGTGTCCTGACCGGATAGAGGGGTGACGGAATCGACCGGAAGGATGGGTGACAGTTCTCTGTCGGTAGGGGGACTTGCCGATGCCTTGGTTGGAGAGCTGCGCCATGGATCAGCGCGTGGGGTTCATTGCCGATTGGCTGAGCGGGCTAT
>CALQQB010000073.1 GCA_943332615.1 Phenylobacterium deserti | reverse complement strand
CCGACACCATCGACGGCGGCGCCGGCGCCGACACCATCGACGGCGGCGCCGGCGCTGACGTGATCAGCGGCGACGCCGGCAACGACAGCGTAGTCGGCGGCGTCGGCGCCGACATTGTCAGCGGCGGCGAGGGTGACGACACCATCGACGGCGGCGCGGGCGCTGACGTGATCAGCGGCGACGCCGGGAACGACAGCGTAGCCGGCGGCGACGGCGCCGACATTATCAGCGGCGGCGCCGGGAACGACAGCGTAGCCGGCGGCGACGGCACCGACCTTATCAGCGGCGGCGAGGGTGACGACACCATCGACGGCGGCGCGGGCGCTGACGTGATCAGCGGCGGCGACGGCGCCGACACCCTCATCCTGCTGGCTGGCGGGGCGGACGTGGTGAATATTCCGGGTGGGCAAGCCGGCGTGACGACCGCGGCCACCAGCATGGCGGGGGCGGACCAGATCATCGGCTGGTCGTTCGGGGACCACACCATCGACTTCATCGGAGCCGCCGCCGCCGACGGCGCCAACTACGTCGAGGCCGGCGCGGCGGTCGCCGACTACGCCGCTGCGTTTGCGGCCGCCAACGTGGTCCTCAATGGTCTGGGCGTGATCTACTACGCGGCGGAAATCACCGGCGTCGGTGTCGTCGTCTTCCGTGACAATGACGCAGACGGCGCCTTCGAAAACGGTGAGGACGCCGTGCTCCTGGTGGGAAGAACCCTGACGGATATCGCCGCCGCTAGCATCATCTAGGTATTTCGGTGACAGTTTGCTAAATTGCTGGAGGCGCGCGCTGACGGCATGATCGTCTACAATTTAGCAAACTGTCACCGAAATACCCGCCTGAAAATCCTTGCCTCAGGCCGACCTTGGCGCTAAGAACAAACCACGAACATTTATACGCTCTTTCTCAAGTGAATTCAAATGCCCTCGCGCGCTCGCGCGAAGCTTGTCCCATGTCTTGATGATTGCGACTTACCCGAACGCGTCTTCCAGCGCCGCCAACCGCGCCTACCCCAACTCCATCCGCGTCGGCGGCTTCGGGAACCGCAGCGTTTTCACCCCCGGCAGCTTGGCCGGCTCGTAGAACGGCGCGTCCTTCTGCATCGGCAGGGCGCGCGGCGGCCGTCGGCGAACACCGCCTCGCCGCGGGTCACGGTGAACTGGCTGCGCTTGGCCGCCGGAATCCGCAGATAGGCGTCGACGTAGGGGAACACCTTCTTCGGGTCGACCAAGCGATCAAGCGCCGCCCCCGGCCCCGCCAGGGCCACCGCCGCGACGCCGGCCAGCACAGTCCGACGCGAGGCTGTCACCCGTTGAACCGGTCACCCAGGTAGACGCGGCGCACTTCCGGGTCATCGACGATTTCCTCGGGGCTGCCCTCGAACAGCACTTCGCCCGCGTGGATGATCGAGGCGCGGTCGATGATGTCCAGCGTCTCGCGCACATTGTGGTCGGTGATCAGGATGCCGATGCCGCGCTTCTTGAGGTAGCTGATCACCTCGCGGATATCGGCGATGGCCAGGGGGTCGATCCCGGCGAAGGGCTCGTCCAGCAGCATGAACGACGGCTCGGACGCCAGCGCGCGGGCGATCTCGACCCGACGGCGCTCCCCGCCCGACAGCGAGACCGCCGGCGAATCGCGCAGGCGTTCGATGTGCAGTTCTTCCAGCAGCTGGGTGGTGGTTTCGCGCGCCTTCTTCTTGTCGCGCTCGCGCAGCTCGACCACGGCCATGACGTTTTCCCAGACGCTCATGCCGCGGAAGATCGAGGTCTCCTGCGGCAGGTAGCCCACGCCCATCCGGGCGCGCTGGTACATCGGCTGGGCGGTGATGTTCTCGCCGTCCAGGTAGATCGCGCCATAGTCGGCCGGGATCAGGCCGGTGATCATGTAGAAGCAGGTGGTCTTGCCAGCGCCGTTGGGGCCCAGCAGGCCGGCCACTTCGCCGCGCGCCAGGCGCAGCGAGACGCCCTTCACCACCGGACGGCCACGGAACGACTTGCCGATGTTGTCGACGACCAGGCCCTCGGTGGGAATGGCGCCCTTGGTCTCGATCCCCCGATGGGGGGCCAATTGGGCGGCCGTCACTTGGCGGGGCCCGGCTGCTTATCTCCATCCTTCTTGGCCGGGTAGAAGACCCCGCGCGGGCGGTTGCTCCCACCGCCGCCGATCATGCGGCCCTCGCCGGTCGTGGTGTTGAACACCATCCGGGTGCCGCGCAGCACGTTCTGTCCCTGCACCGCCACCACGTCGCCCGTCAGGGTCACGGTCTCGGCCCGGGCGTCATAGGCCCCGGCGTCGCCGCGCACGCGCTGGTCCTTGGAGGTGACGTAATAGACCGATCCCTGGGCCTCCATCCGGAGCAGGTCGCCGCAGCCGCCGGTCCCGGTCGCCCCCGAGGCGCCGGCCTTGGGTTCGAACACCGCCTTGATCGTGTCCGCCCGCAGGCGCGCCTCGCCCTGCAGGGCCTCGGCCTTGCCCCGCCAGGTGGAGACGCACAGCTTGTTCTGCACCTCCAGCTCGTCGGCGGCGATGTCCACGGGACCCGTGGCGCCCGGGCCCAGCTGCTGGGCATGGGCCGCCGCGCCGGCCAGCAGGCCGATCGCCAGGACAGTGGTGGTGACGAGAGACTTCATGACTGCCTTCTGGGCCCGTTCTACTTCTTCGTCTCGATGCGCGTGCGGACGCCGCCCTTGAAGACCATGCGATCACCCTTGTCGTACACGCCATAAGACTTCGCGTTGATTTCTCCAAGACCACCCGCGCCCTGAATGGGGGCTGAACCGATGACTTCGCCGGTCTTGGTGTCGAACAGCGAGGCGGCCGTGGCGAAGGTATTCCGGGTGTCGGCCAGCCTCACGCCGCCGCTCAGCTCCAGCTTGCCGTTCTGTTCGTGGAAGATGCCGTCCTTGCCGTTGATCTTCAGCTCGTCCGGGCCGCCCTCGTCCAGGATGAGCGAGGCGGTCTTCAGCATCACCCGCTGATAGTCGAGCCGGTCGCGGACCGCGGATTCGGCCGTCAGCACAAAGGTGCGCCCCTTGTCGTCGCGACCCACGAAGCGCGGCTTCACCAGCCGGATCGGCTCGTCCCCGCTCCGCGCCGTCTTCGGCTGGGCGTTGAAGGTCGACCACGCGACGCTGCCGACCAGGCCCAGGAAGATGATCGCGATGGTGGCCGGCAGCACCACGCGCAGGGTGCGGATCAGGCGGGAACGGCGGCGCCAGCGTTCGAAATCGACGCGCCTAGGCTCAGCAAGGGGCGGTTCCGGGCGCATGGTGTCGAGGGCGGACGTCATGCGTGCGCGAAGATGTCGATGTCTTCCCAGCCGGCCACGTCCAGCAGGGCGCGGTGGGGCAGGAACTCGAACGCGGCCCGGGCCAGGTGGTCGCGGCCTTCGCGCACCAGCATGTCATCGAGCCGGGCGCGGAGCGCGTGCAGGTGCAGCACGTCGGAGGCGGCGTAGGCCACCTGATCGTCGCTGAGCTTCACCGAGCCCCAGTCCGAGCTCTGCTGGGTCTTGGAGATGTCGATGCCGATCAGCTCCTTCGTCACGTCCTTGAGGCCATGGCGGTCGGTGTAGGTGCGGGCCAGCTTCGAGGCGATCTTGGTGCAGTAGACGGGCGCGGTCACGACTCCCAGATGCAGCCAGAACATGGCGATATCAAAGCGCCCGAAATGGAACAGCTTGGTGACCGCTGGATCGGTGAGCAGCCGCTTCAGGTTCGGCGCGTCATAGGCGGGACGGATCATCTTCACCACATGGGCGTCGCCGTTCCCATCGGACAGTTGAACCACGCACAGCGGATCACGGCCGAGCCGCAGGCCCATGGTCTCGGAATCGACGGCCACCGACGTTGCGTTCGCCAGGGCGTCGGCCGGCAGGTCGCCGTCATGCACGAATGTGGTCACTTGGCTCAACTGCTCCAGCGCCGCGGCGCGGCCTCGCGGGCGCGATCTCTCGCACCAAGCCGCGTGTCGGCGTTGGGCCGTC
Organism: Phenylobacterium deserti; assembly: GCA_943332615.1. GTDB lineage: Bacteria > Pseudomonadota > Alphaproteobacteria > Caulobacterales > Caulobacteraceae > Phenylobacterium > Phenylobacterium deserti_C. Next base: position 19,793 of record CALQQB010000073.1, on the reverse strand, counting down.
TTTAGATGATCCGACCGGGCGCGGCTAGCGTTGCGGATCGGCCCTGGGGCGCGCATCTGCCTGGGCCAGCATCTGGCTCGGATAGGGATGCGCGTCGAAGCTGGATGGGACGCCCCGGCGCAGGCTCTGAGGGGCTCGGGAAGATCATCCCGATCCGACGATGGTGCCCAGGAAAGGACTCGAACCTTCACGGCCGTTAAGCCACTGGCACCTGAAGCCAGCGCGTCTACCAATTCCGCCACCTGGGCCCGTCCGTCGGATCGGGAGGCGGCTACATATGGCGCCGTCCCCACCGGGTCAACGGCGGCGTCACCGCATAAGATTGCGGCGCCGCGCCGCATCGTCTAATCCGCGCTCATGCAGAACCTCGTCACCGTCTTCGGCGGATCCGGATTCGTGGGGACCCAGGCCGTGCGCCATCTGGCCAAGGCCGGCTGGCGGATTCGGGTCGCCGTGCGCAACCCGAACCTGGCCTACAAGATGCGGTTGCTGGGCGATGTCGGCCAGATCGACGTGGTCCAGGCCAATGTCCGCGACGTCCCCTCGCTGGAGCGGGCGCTGGACGGGGCGACGGCGTCGCTGAACCTGGTTGGCCTGCTGTTCGAGACCGGTCGCCAGGGCTTCGGCTCGGTTCACGTCGAGGGGGCAGGCAATATCGCGGAGGCAGCCCGCACCTGTGGCGTCGCCCGCGTGGTGCAGATGTCGGCCCTGGGCGCCGACCCGGCGTCGCCCTCCCTATATGCCCGCACCAAAGCGCAGGCCGAGGCCGCGGTGCGCGCGGTCTATCCCGACGCCGTGATTGTGCGACCCTCGATCGTATTCGGCTCTGGCGACGGCTTCTTCGAGCGGTTCGCGGGCATGGCCCAGATGAGCCCGGCCCTGCCGCTGATCGGCGGCGGGACGACACGGTTCCAGCCGGTGTTCGTCGGCGACGTGGGCCAGGCGCTGGCGCGGATCGTCGCCAGCCAGGATAGCGCCGGCCAGACCTATGAGCTGGGCGGCCCCGGCGCTTACAGCTTCAAGGACCTGATGGAAAAACTGCTGGCCGAGATCGGCCTGCGCCGCGCCCTCGTGCCCTTGCCGTTCCCGGTCGCGAGCTTCATCGGCAAGCTGGGCGAGCTGACCACCTTCCTGATGAAGCCACCGCTCACCTCCGATCAGGTGGAACTGCTGAAGGTCGACAACGTCGTCAGTGGCGCCTGCCCGGGCCTCGCCGAACTGGGGATCACGCCCACGACGCTCGAGGCGGTGCTCCCGACCTACCTCTACCGCTACCGGAAGGGCGGGCAGTACGCCGACCAGAGCGCCCGGATCACCGCCGCCGAGCGCGGTTAGACGAAGTAGAGCAGGGCCAGGCCGCCCGCGCCGATCACGATCCGGAGCCAGCCAAACGGGGCGAGCCCACGGCTGGTCACCACCGCCAGCATGGTACGGATCACCACCAGGGCCACAACGAAGGCGACCACGAAGCCGATGGCGATCAGGGGCAGGGTTTCGGCCGTCAGCTGGTCGCGGCTCTGCCAGGCGTCCAGCACGAAGGCGCCCGCCATCGTCGGGATCGCCAGGAAGAAGGTGAATTCGGCCGCCGCCCGCTTCTCGACCCCCATCAGCATGCCGCCGACGATGGTGGCGCCGGAGCGCGAGACGCCGGGCATCATCGCCAGCACCTGGAAGAGGCCGATGCCGAGCGACCGGGCCAGCGACAGCTTCATGGGGTCGTCTTGGGTGGGCTTGGGCGCGATGCGGTCGATGACCAGCAGCACCAGACCGCCCAGGATCAGGGAGATGCACTGTACCTGCGGGTTGTCGAACAGCACCTGTTTGATGAAGTCGTGCAGCAGCAGGCCCAGCACGACCGACGGGATGAAGGCCACGATGACGCTGAGCGCGAAGCGGCGGGCGGCCGGATCGGTGGGCAGGCGGATGACCTGGGTCGAGAGCTTGCGAAAGTAGAGCACGACCACGGCCAGGATTGCGCCCAGCTGGATCATGACCGCGAAGGTGTCCCAGAACTCGTCGGGCAGCCCAAACGCCTTCTTGGCCAGCAGCATCATGCCCGTCGATGAGACTGGGATGAACTCGGTCAAGCCTTCGATGACGCCCAGGATGACGGCGTAGATCCAGTGGGGCAGCACGGGTGGGCCTCGTTCTCGAACATGATCTTGGAATCAAGGGGACTATGGCGGGGAAAGAGTTGATCTCAAAACCAGACCAAATGCCTTGTTCCGCCGCACTGAGGTCAGGTTACCAAGCCCCATCGCCAGCTTGCGGGCGTCGCTACAGCCCCTCAGGCTCCGGGCCGACATACCGCGCTCGCGGCCGGATCAGGGTGTCCGCTTGGCCCTGTTCGATGGCGTGGGCGATCCAGCCGGCGCACCTGGCCACCGCGAACAACGCGAATGGGGCGTCCCTGGGGAGCTTCAGCGCCTCGCACGCGGCGATCAGAGCGAAGTCCACGTTCGCCGCCTGCCCGGTGATGGCTTCCACCAGGGTTCGGAGGCGGGCCAAATCTTCCGGCGGTTCGAAGCGGTCCAGCAGGGCCGCCGCGCGGGGATCGCCGTTGGGGTAGAGGTGGTGGCCGAAGCCCGGCAGGGCGCGGTCGTCGGCGAGGCGGCTGGCGATGGCCTCCCGGGGGCCAGCCTGCGCGGCTTCGCGAGCGAACTTTACCACGGCCTGGGTCGCGCCGCCGTGCCGAGGGCCGGACAGGGTAGAGATTCCGGCCAGGGCGGCGGCGGCCAACGACGCGCCGGTGGAGGCGGCGACGCGGGCGGCGAAGGCCGAGGCGTTGAGCTCGTGGTCGGCGACCAACACCAGGATGCGGCGGATCAGGTCCGCGGCGTCGCCACCAGGGCCCAGCCCCCAGGCCAGGGCCAGGCGGTTGTGAATGGCGCCCCCGCCGACCGCGCCGGCCACCGCGTCGGTCAGCACATCCAGAAGGGTGGCGGCCTCGACGGCCAGCGCCAGGGGCGCGCGGCCACGTGCGGGTGGATCGACGGCCGCGCGGCTCGCAAGCGCCACGAAGGCGCGCGAGCGCATGTCGGGTGCATCCGGCGGCCTCGGCCGATCCGTGCGCTTCAGGGCCGCGCCATGGCCGCCGCGCAGCAGGCGGGCGACGGACTCCAGGGTCTCGGTCTCTGCCAGCCGAATGGCGTCGCGGCCCCGGTAGAACAGCCGCCCGCCGCTGACGGTGGTGATCTCGGAGCTGAGCACCGGCTCGCCCCAGCTTATGGCGCCGGCCGCCACCTCGGAGACCTTGCGGCTGCGCGACTTTCGCTCGGCGAGCGCCGCGATATCGGCGGCGCGATAGAGACTGCGGCGGCTGTCGCCGGGGTCGGGGCGCACCTGGACGCGGCCGCGGCTGACATAGGCGAGAGGGTCTGGGCTCGGACGCCCAGGCGATCCCGGGCTTCCTCGGCGGCTATCCAGTCGGCTTGCGGCATATTTATATTGATCACATTGATCAAGATTGACGAACTTACTGTGACGCTTCCTTTCTCCGCTCGCAAGCAAGAATGGAGACGGGAGATGCTGGAGGGTTTGGAAGGCGTCGTGGCCGCAGAGACCGTGCTGAGCGACGTGGAACTCTATACGGCGCTCCTGCTGGAGGCGTTGGCGTTCCCGCCCAGCGCCTATGTGGGGCCGATGCCGAAGAAGGCAGCGTAGCGGCTTGCCCTCCCCATGATGAGGCGTGAGCGCTACAAGGCCCCATGACCTCTCCTCGCCTCTCCGCTGCCGAGACTGCCGTCCTGACGCGATGGGTGACGCTGCTGTCGGTGGCGACGGCGACGGTGCTGGTGGCGATCAAGCTGGCCGCGTGGCTGGCGTCGGACTCCACCGCGCTGCTGGCGTCGCTGGCCGACAGCACGTTGGACCTGCTCGCCTCGCTGGTCACCTTCGGCGCGGTCCGCTACGCCGCCGCGCCGCCCGACGCCGAGCATCGGTTCGGGCACGGCAAGGCCGAGGCCTTCGCGAGCCTGGTGCAGGCGGGGCTGGTGTTCGCGTCCGCCGCCCTGATCGCCCGCGAGGCGGCAGGCGATTTCGCCGCCCCGCATCCGCTGCGCCAGGAAGGCTGGGCGGTGGCGGTGATGGCGATCTCGACGGCCCTCACCGGCCTGCTGCTCGCAGCCCAGTCGCGGGTGCTGCGGCAGACCAACTCCGTGGCCGTCTCGGGCGACCGGGCGCACTACGCCTCGGACCTGGCGTCCAACCTGATCGCCCTGGTCGGGATTGCGGCCTCCGCCTGGCTGGGCATCAACGGCCTGGACGCCGCCGCCGCCCTGGCCGTGGCGGCGCTGCTGCTGTGGGGGGCGGTGGGCGTGTTCCGCGAGGCGGCCAACCAGCTGATGGACCGCGAACTGCCAGAGCACGATCGGGCCGAGATCGTTCGACTGGCCACCGCCGACGGCCGCTTGGCGAATGTCCACCAGCTGCGAACCCGGGCGTCCGGCCCCTACATCCATATGCAGATGCATGTGGATCTCGACCCCGAAGTCAGCCTGGAGGCGGCGCACCAGGCCATCGTGGCGGCGGAGCACCGCATCCTGGAGGCCTTCCCGGCGGCCGACATCCTGATCCACGCCGACCCTCGTGGACGCGCCGAACCGCACGGCGGGGCGTTCTCTGAAAGCAACTGAAACGTAGTAAACGAGGCGTTAACACCCAGGGGGTCTGGTGGGGGTTCCTCCGAATCGCAGCCGAAGTCCCCCGTTCTTCAGAAAATCCCCGTCTTCAGAAGTCCCATGAGCGTCGAGCGCACCCTGCATCATTTCCCGCTGGACCCCGTCTCCCGTCAGGTACGCCTGGCGCTGGGGGAGAAGCGGCTGCCGTTCGCCGATGTCTCGGTGCGCTACTGGGAGCGGCCAAAGGAACTGACCAAGCTCAATCCGTCGGGGATGGTGCCGGTGCTGGTGGAGACGACCGAGGGCAAGCCGCCGTTGGTGCTGTGCGAGGCGCGCGCGATCCTGGGCCACCTGGACGAGGCCTATCCGGAGCCGGCGCTGCTCAGCACCGACCCGGCGGAACGCGCCGAGGCGCGCCGGCTGATCAGCTGGTTCGAGGGCAAGTTCGCCTTCGAGGCGGGCGGCTACATCCTGCACGAGAAGATCGAGAAGCGGTTGCTGGGCCTGGGCGCGCCGGAGCTGGCCAACCTGCGCCAGGGCAAGGACGCGCTGAAAGTCCATATGTTCATGCTGGACGACCTGCTGCAGGCGCGCGAGTGGCTGGCCGGCAAGCGGCTGTCGATGGCCGACTTCACAGCGGCGGCGCACCTGTCGGTGATCGACTATTTCGGTGACATGCCCTGGCGCGACTTCCCGGCCGTGAAGACCTGGTACATGAAGCTGAAGTCCCGGCCGTGCTTTAGGCCGTTGCTCAACGACCGGTGGCCGGGACTGCACCCCGCCGGGCACTATGACGACCTCGACTTCTGAAGAGCTGATCCGACCAGAGGCCTTGATCCAGCAAGAGGCCTTACGCCTCGGCTTCGACCTCTGCCGTTTCACGGACATCGACGAAGCTTGGCCGGCGGCCGGGCGGCTGACCGCGTTCGTGGACGCCGGGCGGCACGGCGAGATGGGCTGGATGGCCGAGACGGTCGAACGGCGGCGCCATCCGCGGGCGATGTGGGCCGGCGCGCGCTCAGCGATCGTGCTGGGGGTGAACTACGGGCCGGACGGCGACCCACTGGCGATCCTCGCGCAACCAGACCGGGGCGCGATCAGCGTCTATGCGCAGGGCGACGACTATCATGAGGTGATCAAGAACCGGCTGAAGGTGCTGGCCCGCTGGCTGCAGGGCCGGTTCGGAGGTGAGCTGAAGGTGTTCGTCGACACCGCGCCGCTCCTGGAAAAGCCACTGGCGGAGCGGGCGGGCGCCGGCTGGCAGGGCAAGCACACCAATCTGGTGAGCCGGGAGTTCGGCTCGTGGCTGTTCCTGGGTTCGATCCTGACGACCCTGGAGCTGACGCCGGACCCGCGCGATCCCACCAGCTGCGGGACCTGTCAGGCCTGCCTCGACGTCTGCCCGACCGGCGCCTTCCCGGCGCCTTACCAGCTGGATGCGCGGCGCTGCATCTCGTACCTCACTATCGAGTTGAAGGGTCCGATCCCGGTCGAGTTCCGCGCGATGCTGGGCAACCGCATCTACGGCTGCGACGATTGCCTGGCTGTGTGCCCCTGGAACAAGTTCGCCCAGGTCGGGCGCGAACAGAAGCTGGCGGCGCGCGCGGCGCTGAAAGCTCCCGAGCTGGCCGATCTGGCCCGGCTGGACGATGCGACCTTCCGGGCGCTGTTCGCCAAGAACCCGGTCAAGCGCATCGGCCGCGACCGCTTCGTCCGCAACGTGCTGTACGCGATCGGGAATTCGGCAGACGCAGCGCTGGCCGCCGAGGCGAAGCAGCTGCTCGGCGACCCCTCGCCCATGGTGCGCGGGGCGGCGGTATGGGCGCTGTCGCGGCTGCTAGAGCCGTCGGCTTTTGCAGGGCTACGAGACGCCCGCGCGCCAGACCCGGACGCCGAAGTCCGCGCCGAGTGGGCCTAGAACCCTACGTCGCCGAGGTCTTTCAACCGCGGCAGGAGATGATCCTTCGGCGACAGAATCGGCTCGCCGTCCAGGGGCCAGGGAATCGCCAGGTCGGGGTCGTTCCAGAGCACGCCGCCTTCGCTGCCCGGCGCGTAGGGCGCGTCGACCTTGTAGAAGATCTCGCAGTCGTCGGTGATCGTGCAGTAGGCGTGGGCGAAGCCCTTGGGGACCCACAGCTGCTCGCCGCCCTCGGCGGTGAGTACGGCCCCGACCCAGGTTCCGTAGGTGGGCGAGCCGGTACGGATATCGACGGCCACATCGTAGACGGCGCCGCGAAGCGCGCGGATCAGCTTGCCCTGCGCCTCGGCGCCCTTCTGGAAGTGCAAGCCCCGCAGGGTGCCCTTGGCCGCGCTGAAGGCCTGATTATCCTGGACGAAGGCGGCGTCGGCCGGAGTCCCGGCCAGCGCCTGTTCGCTCCAGGTCTCGGCGAACCAGCCGCGCGCATCGCCATGCCGCTTGGGCGTGATAAGCAGGACGTCGGGAATCTCGAGCGGCGTGATCGTCGTCATGGGCATCCAGGCAAATCGGAGTGACGCCGTCGCATGGCGCAGGCGAGCAGCGATGACAAGGCGCCAAGCCTGACGGTTTGCGTGATCGCCTACAATTCGGGTCCGACGTTGCGGACCTGCCTCGAAAGGCTGGGCGCCCAGACGTTCGCCGACTTCGAGACCCTCGTCATCGACAACGCCTCGCCCGATCCGGGCGACGCCGCCATCGCGGCGGAATTCCCGTTCGTGCGCCTGGTGCGCAACGCGGAGAACCTCGGCTTCGCCGTAGCCGGGAACCAGGGCGCCGGGCTGGCCCGGGGGCGCTGGTATGTGCTGCTGAATCCCGACGCCTTCGCCGAGCCGGACTGGCTGGCGGAACTGGTGGCCGCGGCCGAGCGGCATCCGCCGGTGCGGTCCTTCACCTCGCGCCAGATGATGGCCGACGCCCCAGGCGTGCTGGACGGCCTTGGCGATGTGATGAGCATCTGGGGCATCCCCTACCGCGGCGGCTACATGAGCCGCGACACCGGCCAGGCCTTCGAGGGCGAGGTGTTCTCGCCCTGCGGCGCGGCGATGATGATCGACCGGGACCTGTTCCTGGGGCTGGGTGGGTTCTACGCGCCCTACTTCTGCTACGGCGAGGATGTGGACCTGGGCTACCGGCTGCAGCTGGCGGGAGAGCCGACGTTGCTGGTCCCGGCGGCGGTGATCCACCACCTGGGCTCGGCGTCCTCAGGCGGGCGGAAATCGGAGTTCGCAGTGTTCCATGGCACCCGGAACCGGTTCTGGGGCGTCTACAAGAACACGCCCTGGACGCTGCTACCCCTGGTGATTCCGCTGCACATTGCCGCCGTGATCTTCATATCGTCGCGCCGGCCGAACTGGCCGCATGCGGGGATCGTCTGGCGGGCGTTCGTGGACTCGCTGAAGGGCCTCCCGGGCATCCTCCGCGACCGCCGCGCCGTGCAGGCCTCCCGGCGCGTGGACATCGCCGACGTGGCGCGCGCGATGACCTGGGACCCGCGGGACCTGACCTATCGGCGGCCGGTGATCCGCCCTCTGCGGCGGCCTTAGCCCGCCTCGCTCGCCCATTCGATCAGCCGGCGCATGAACTGGGCGCCGCGCTGCATCTGGGAGATTTCGACATATTCGTCCGGCTGGTGGGCCTGGTCGATGGATCCGGGGCCGCAGATGACGGTGGAGAACCCGGCCTGCTGGAATTGGCCGGCCTCGGCGGCGAAGGCGACCACCCGGGGCGGGCCATTGTCGCCGGCCAGGCGGCGCGCGAAGGCTTCGGCGGCGCCGTCGCGCTCCGGCTGGAACGGTGGGACATCGGTGCGTTGCTCGACCACCACGCCGGCCTCCGCCGCGCGGGCCTTGAGCGCGGTATCCATCGCGGCGGCCTCCGCCAGGAACGGCGCGATGATCTCCGCCGGCGTGCGGGGGCCGGGCGTACGCAGATCGAAGACAAAGCAGCATTCGCGGGCCAGGATGTTGTGCGCCGTGCCGCCGTGGACAATGCCGATGGTCAGGGTCGGGCCCTTGGGCGTGAAGAGCGATGCGGGGTCCGCGTCATCAAGCAACCTGGCCGACAGGGCGTTCAGCGAGGCCATCAGCTTCACCGCCTCCATCACCGCCGAGACTCCCAGGTGCGGCTGGCTGGAGTGGACTTCGCGACCGGTGACGGTGACGTGGAAGGTGGCGATGCCCTTGTGGCCGTGGACCGCCACCATCTCGGTGGGTTCGCCGACCACCACGAATGCGGGCGCGGGCAGTTCGCGACGGATGACCTCGATCATCGCGGGCGCGCCCAGGCAGCCGATCTCCTCGTCATATGAAAAAGCCAGGTAGACGGGGCGCGTCAGCTTGGCCCTAAGCAGCTCCGGCGCGGCGGCCAACGAGAGGGCCAGGAACCCCTTCATGTCGCAGGTTCCGCGGCCGTAGAGGCGCTCCCCCTTCTGGGTCAGCTCGAACGGCGGGCTGGTCCATGGCTGGCCGTCAACCGGCACCACGTCGGTGTGCCCGGAAAGCACGACACCGCCCGCGACGTTCGGGCCAATGGTGGCCATCAGGTTGGTCTTTGTCCCGTCGGGGTTGGGCACGCGGCGGTGCGGCACGCCCAAGCCGTCCAGATACGCCTCGACCCACCGGATCAGCGCGAGGTTCGATCCGCGCGAAGTGGTGTCGAACGCGACCAGGTCGGTGAGCAGCTCTCGCGCGGCGAGATAGAGATCGTGCGACATGGAGACCGCTTAAACCTCCCGTGGCGCCTCGCCCACCCCCTCTACACGGGCGGTCAGGTCGCCAGGGCCAGAAGGGGCTTCTGCCGTGCCGCGCGCCAGCCTGGGAATATCCCGCCAACCAGCCCGATGATCAGCGCCAAGGTCACCGCCTGGCCGATGATCTCCGGCCCGATCTGGACGCGGAACGCCACCTGGGTGAACCCCGCGCCGAGTGTCGAAGCCGAAAGGCCATTAAACCCGACGGCGCAGATCGCGACCCCGAGCAGCGCGCCCACGGCCGACAGCACCAGAGCCTCGACCATGGTGCCCATGAAGGCCGAGAATCCCGAGAACCCGATCACCCGCAAGGTTGCGATCTCGGCCGCGCGGTTTGAGACTGAGGCGTACATGGTGTTGAGCGCGCCCGCCAAGGCGCCGATGGCCATCATGATCCCCAGCGGCCAGCCGAAATATCGGATCAAAAGGCCGGATCGTTCCGCCTGGCCGGCGAAATAGGCCTGTTCACTCTGCGCCTTGAGCTGCAAGCGGGGCTCGTTCTTGGCATAGTCGACGAAGGCCGGCAGGGCCGCCGGACCGGCCAGTACCACCCGCGCCGTCTGGTAGGACGTGCCGCGCTTGAACAGGCTCTGCACGACCGGGGCGTCGGCCCAGAGCTCAGACTCAAAGACCGTTCCGGGCGCCTCGAAGACCCCAACCACGCGCCAGGTCTGGGCGCCGAAACGCACGGACCTGCCCAGTTCGAAGCCTTCGAACTCACGCAGCAGGCCGGCGCCGACGACGATCTCATTGGAGCCGGGCGCGAACATGCGGCCCTCACGAATCCGGGCCTGCTTACGGACCAGGAGACCGTTCGGACCCACGCCCCTGAGCGGCATGTTGGCCTTGGTGCCCGACGACTTCTTGATGCCATCCACCACCAGCATCAGTTCGGCGGAGACCAAGGGAAGCCCGTCGGCTCCGCTCCGGACGCCGGGCCCGCGACCCAGGAGGTCCACCTGATCGCGCGACAGCGTGCTGTTGAGCTCGGCCTCCGCGCCATCCCGCAGGACGATGGCCACGTCCGGCGCGCCCGAGCCCTTAAGGGTTTGGCTGAAGCCGTTCGCCAAGGACAGGAACCCGAGCAACACCGCCACCACCAGGGCGATCGAGACCACGGTCGCCAGCGACATCCAGAGGCGCTGCGGAATGGACCGCACGTTCATCACGATCACGGATCGCGTCTGGCTCATGAGGCTCATGACTGACCTTTCTATCGCCGATTCAGCGCATCGACGATGCTCATGCGCAGCGCCGAGGCGGCGGGGATAGCCCCGGTGACCAAGCCAAGCGTGATGGCCAGCAGAAGCCCAGACAGCGCTACAAGCGGCGACATCGATAGATCGCCGAAGGTGGAAGCCGCAGGGGACTTCGATAGTACGGAAAGCACCAGCGCCGACACCACAAGACCTAAGACCGCCCCCATCGTCGACAGCAGGAGCGCTTCGCCCAGCACCAGGCGCAGAACGCGTGGGCTCGAGAATCCCAGGGTCTTCATGACGCCAATCTCCCGGATGCGCTCCCGCATCGCCGAAACCAGGGTCGTGCTGACAATCATCAGGATCGCCGCGAACGCGGCGGCGACCACCATGGTTACGATGAGGTTGAGGTCGCCAGCCTGTTTGAGGAAGGCCTGGCCAAACGTCTTCTCATCGACGGTCGAGGTTTCGTAGGGCGAGTTGGCGAAGACGTTGTCGATCGCCTTAGCCACACTATTGTTGAGGTCGGAAGACGCCGTGCGCACCGCAACATTGCCGATCTGGTCCCGCCCGAAGGTCGCGGTCTCGTTCAGATAGTCATAGTGGAAATACAGGGCCGTCGTAGAGTCGGCGGGTTTGGCCCCCGTAAAAATACCCGATATCTTCATGTCCCAGCTGCGACGGCCGTTCGCCTGGACATAGATGTTGGAACTGATCGGAATGGTCTGTCCGACCTTCCAGCCATACTGATCGGCGAGCGCCTTGCCCACGATGACGCCGGTGCGCTCCGTGACGAACGCCTTGCGCTCGGCGTCCGTCAGCCGAACGTCATTGGCGTAGAGGTTCAGGTAGGTCTCGGGATCCACGGCGAAGCCGACGAAGCGGCTGTTCCTCTGGTCCTGGTAGAAGGCCCCGAACCAGCTCGAGTGCGTCACCCCCGTCACGCCTTTGGTGGCCGCAATGCGGTTCACATAGGCAATGGGCAGAGGCTGCGTGAAGTTGATTTTGTTGGACACGATCAGCCGGTTGCTGGCGGCGCCAGTTTCCGACGCCCGGTCCAATGCGACGTTAAGGCTGGTCAGCAGCCCGAAGATCAGGAACGCCATGAAGATTGAAACCGTCAGCAGGATGGTGCGCAGCGGTTTGCGAAACAGATTCTTGCGGACAAGATCGAAGTCCCTCACGCGGTCACCTCGGCGAAGGCGCCCTTGTCCAGGTGGAGGGTGCGGTTGGCGAAGCGGGCGGCCTCCGGGTCGTGGGTGACCATGATGATGGTCTTGCCCATTTCCCGGTTGAGCAGCTGCAGGGTCCCCAGGATGTCGTTGGCCGTGTTGCGGTCGAGGTCGCCGGTGGGTTCATCGCAAAGCAGCATCTTGGGATCCGACACGATGGCGCGCGCGATCGCCACCCTCTGCTGCTGGCCGCCGGAAAGCTCCTTGGGCTTGTGCTTCGCGCGATCGGAAAGCTCGACGATCTTCAACGCGGTTTCGACGTTCTCCCGCCGCTTCCGGGCCGGCAGCTTGGTGAGCATCAGCGGAAGCTCGACATTCTGAGCGGCCGTCAACACCGGCATCAGGTTGTAGAATTGGAAGATGAACCCGATGCTGCGCGCGCGCCAGGCCGCGAGCTGGCCTTCGGAATAGCCGTCGATCCGCTCGCCGTCGAAGATGATCTCACCGCCGTCGCAGCGGTCGGTCCCGCCCAACAGGTTGAGCAGGGTGGTCTTGCCCGAGCCGGAGGGACCCATGATGGCCACGAAGTCACCCTTCTCGATCGCCAGGGTCAGGCCCTCGAAAATCGCGATGACTTCCTTGCCGCGTCGATAGTGTTTGGTGACGTTGTTCAGCTGAATGAGGGCGCTCATCGCGGATGTCCTGGAGGCTGAGTTACTTGCGGTTTTCAAGGAACGTGACCTTCACGGCCATTTCGGGAAGGACGCGCACATCCTTGGAGTCGAAGGCGATCCGGACCCGCACCGTGGCTTTGTCGCGGCTGGCGGTCGGAATTCTGGCGATCACCCGGGCAGGCAGCACGGTGTCCGGAAATGCGTCCAGAATCGCTTCGACCTTCTGACCCGCCGAGACACGACCGATGTAGGCCTCATTCACATCGACCTCGATCTCCAGGCTTTCCATATCGACGATGGTGCAGATGCCCGTGCGGGTGAATCCGCCGCCCGCCGACAGAGGCGAGATGATTTCGCCAGGCTGGGCCGCCTTGTCGATTACGATCCCGGAGAAGGGCGCCCGGATTTCGTACTTTCCCAGCTGTACCCGGGAGCGGTTGGAATCCGAGCGCGCCGCGGCCAGTTGCGCCCGGCTCAGATCTTCCTGGGCCGCCGCTACCCTGGCCTTCAAGGCGGTGGCCTGCAGGCTGGCCTCGCTGACGTAACCTGTCTTGGCCAGGGTCTCGGCGCGGGCCAGGTCACGCTGGGCCTGGACGTATTGCACCTTGGCGGAGTTCAGCGCGGCCTCGGCCGACAGGGCCCGGGCCTGCGTCGACGCCGCGTCCACCGCAGCCAGCGAGCCGTCCAGTATGGCGAGAACCTGGCCGGCCCGAACCGCCTGACCTTCTTCGACGCGTACTTCGACCACGCGGCCGGTGACTTCCGCGGCGACCGTCGCCCGGGTGCGCGCCACCACATAACCGGAAGCAGTAAGCCCGCCACTAGGGGCGACGACCTTGCCAGGAGCCGCGGCGGCCTGGACCGCCTCGGCCGACAATGGTTTTACCTTTTGCGCCGGCTTCAGAAGCCAGCCGGCGCCGCCGCCCGCCAGCACGCTGCCGACGACAATCGCGGTAAGCAGAAGCAGCGACATTCGGCCGCCTTGCTGCTCATCATCGTCGCGCGACCGGTCGATACTCAGCGACCGCAACAGGTCCGACTTATCGTCGCTCAATGTCCGTGACCCCTTGCCCCGCCCGGCGTGTTCGCCAGCCAATCCCGTACGTCCCTGCCCAAATGGGCGCTGTCAAAGTGACTTCCAGGGTTGGTGGGCGAAATTCCCGTCTTTTCTGCCGATCATGAAGACCCTACGGCGACACAGGGGGCTATCACCCCGCCCAAGCGACGAATGGTCTAGCCCTGCTGGACGCGGCCGGGGCCGGGCAGGACGTCGATCAGTTCGATGCGGAAGATCAGCGGCGCGCCGGGCGGAATCGGGCCCTTGCCCTCGGCGCCGTAGCCCAGGTTCGACGGGACATAGAGAATCCACTCGTCGCCGGGCCGCATGAGCTGCAACGCCTCCTGCCAGGCCAGGATCAGGCCGTTGAGTGGCATCGAGGCGGGTTGGCCGCGCTCGTAGGACGAGTCGAAGACCGTCCCGTCCTCGAGCTTGCCCTCGTAGTGGACCTTCACCTCGTCGGCGAGTTGAGGTCGCAGGCCGTTTTCGGCGCCGGAACGGACGATCTTGTAGGCCACACCCGACGGCAGCACCTTCACGCCCGGCTGCTTGGCGGTCTTGTCGATGAAGGCCTTGGACGCGGCGCTCTGCGGCTCTGGCTGGCCCGGGGCAGCAGCCTCCTTTGCCTTGGGCTGACAGGCGGCCAGCGCCAGGGCGGCGGCCAATACCGCGGCGAGCTTAAACAACACGGGGCGGGTATCCGCGGTCGCGCAGGGCATCCATGACCTCCTGAGTGTGCTGAGCGTCGCGGGTCTCGATCATGACGTCAAATTCCGCCCCCTTGGCGGGGACGTCCAAGGCCAGACGGTTATGCGCGACTTCGATGATGTTGGCGCCCATCTGCCCGATGATCATCGAGACATTGGCGAGTAGGCCTGGCCGGTCGTCGCCGATGATCCGCAGCGAGACGATGCGGCTCTCGCGCACCAGCTCCCGCGTCAGCACCGAGGCCAGCAGACGGGTGTCGATATTGCCGCCGGTGATCACCAGGCCGCACTTCTTGTCGCGAAATTTGTCGGGATAGGCCAGCAACGCCGCCAGCGAGGCCGCGCCTGCGCCTTCGGCCACGGTCTTCTCGACGTTGCAGTAGAGGGCGATGCCACGCTCGAAATAGGGCTCCTCGATCAAGAGCACCTCGTCGATCAGCGGCCGGGCGATGGCGTAGGTGTTCTCGCCCACGACCTTCACCGCGATGCCCTCGGCGATCGTCGAGGCGCCGCCGTTCTGCGGGGTGCGCACGCCGCGCATCTTGGCGGTGAACGAGGGGATGATCGCCGGCTCCAGCCCGAACACCTTGATGTTCTGGTTCATGTGCTTGGCCGCCGTCGCCATGCCGGCGATCAGGCCGCCGCCGCCGATCGGGATGGGCAGGATCTCCAGGTCCGGCACGTCCTCCAGCATCTCCAGCGCCACCGTGCCCTGCCCGGCCATGACGTCCAGGTCGTCGAAGGGGTGGACGAAGGTCAGCTCGCGTTCGTCGCAGATTGAACGAGCCTTGGCGGCGGCCTCGTCATAGCCGTCGCCCTCGATCACCACCTCAGCCCCGTAGTTTCGGGTCTGCTGCACCTTCATGAAGGGCGTGCCCCTGGGCATGACGATGGTGACCGGGATGCCGAGGCGGGCGGCGTGATAGGCGAGGCCCTGGCTGTGGTTGCCGGCCGAGGCCGCGATGACACCGCGGGCCTTCACGTTGTCGCCCAGCTGCAACAGCTTGTTCAGCGCGCCGCGCTCCTTGTAGGCGGCGGTGAACTGCAGGTTCTCGAACTTCACCCAGACCTGGGCGCCGGTGATCTCGGAGAGTGTCCGGGAATAGCGGCAGGGCGTCCTTTCAATATGACCCTGCAGCCGCGCCTGGGCCGCGAGGATGTCGTCGAAGGAAAGGGTCATGCTGGAAGCCGGGGTCCCGAAAAGGCGCGCAACCTAACGGCGGCGCTGCCCCGGGGCAACGCTTGCGCGGTCAGGCGCGCCAGGAACCTTTCGCAACCGTCTCGCCGGCGTTGGCCAAGGCGGCCTTGAGGCCCGCCACATCCCCCTACGCCTACACCAGCGACGACCAGGGCGCGTTGGCCAAGGCGGCCTCGAGGCCAGCCACATCCAGGCGCACGCAGTAGGCCGGCCGGGCGCGTTCGAAGCGCCAGCCCTCGCCCAGCACGCCCGCATCCACCACGTCGAAGCCCAGCTCACCCAACAGCTCGGCCACCGTCGCCTTGGCCAGCGCGTCGTCGCCGGCGATAGGCAGAGCCCGGCGGTCAGGGGCGCCGACGAGCCGCGCATCCGGCTCGATGTCCCGCTCCAGGATGGCGTTGAAAGCCTTCACCACCTTGGCGCCTTCGAAGTGCCGGGCGACCAGCTCGCTGGTCGTGGCCTGACCGCTATCCAGCGCCGGGATCTGATCGTCGCGGGCAGGGTAGTAGTTGGTGGCATCCAGCAGCACCTTGCCGGCGAATGGCCCGGGCGCGATGTCCTCCAGCGCGAAGAACGGAATCGCCAGCAACACAACGTCGCCGAATTCCACCGCATCCGTAGCCGTGCCGATCCGGCAGCCTATAGAGATCATGGCGCTGGTCAGCGTCCGCGGGTCCCGGGAGTTCGAGATCATCACCTCATGGCCGTGCTTGACCGCCAGCCGCGCTACCGCTCGGCCGATGAAGCCCGCCCCGATGATCCCGATTCTCATGTTCGTCTCTCCTCTGAGGCGCGAAGAGGTATTGCAACTCCACAATCCGATATATGCCGGGCCTACCCGCAACATCGAAACTGACAGTCGCTAATGATGGATCGTCTCCAGGGTATGGCCGCGTTCGTGAAGGCGGCGAACACCGGCTCGTTTGCGGCAGCCGGCGCAGCCCTGGGCATATCGTCCCAGATGGTCGGCAAGCACGCGGGCGCCATCGAGGCGCGGCTCGGGGCCCGGTTGCTGAACCGCACCACGCGTCGTCAAAGCCTGACCGAGGTGGGCCGCCTCTATTATGAGCGCTGCAAGGCCGTGCTGGCCGAGGCGGACGCCGCCGAGAACGTCGCCCACGACCTGGCCGCCTCGCCGCGCGGCCGGTTGCGGCTCACCGCACCGATCACCTTCGGGACCTACAGCGTCCAGCCGTTGATCTCCCGCTACCTCGATCGCTTCCCCAACGTACAAGTTGACCTGGCCCTCACCGACCGCTTCGTGGACGTGATCGACGAAGGGTTCGAGGTGGCGATCCGGCTGGGCGAGCTCAGCGATTCGACCCTTATGGCTCGGGCGCTCGCGCCCTACCGCCTCGTCGCCTGCGCCGCGCCGGCCTACCTGGCGGCCCATGGAATGCCGGCGACGCCCCCCGCTCTGGCGGATCACCTCTGCCTGGGGTTCGTCTACGTGGCCCGCCCGCCGATGGCGGAGTGGCGCTTCACACGCGACGGCCAAGAACACGCCGTGCAGGTGACCCATCGCCTGCGCGCCAACGACGCCCGCGTGCTGTTCGCTGCCGCCTTGGACGGTGTCGGCCTGCTGCTGGGCCCGGAGGTCATGGTGGGCGAAGCGCTGCGCGACGGCCGGCTGGTGCGGATCCTGCCGGACTACGAGGCGTCGTCGCGCCCGCTGCACCTGGTGTTCCCGCCCGGCCGTGTCTCGCCCAAGGTCCGGGCGTTCATCGACATGGCCGTGGCGGCGTTCGCTTAAGGAACGGCGTCGAACTCCGAGACGTGGTGGCCGGGCGCGACCTCCTTCAGCTGTGGCGGCAGGACCGGAGCGCTGGCGTCGACCGGCAGGCGCGAGGGCAGGAAGCGGAAGGCTGCCCCGGGGTCCATCGGGCTAGGCGGCTCGCCCACAAGCTTGAGGCGCACACGCGAGCGCTCGACGGCCGGGTCGGGTATCGGCGCGGCCGACAGCAGGGCCTTGGTGTAAGGGTGCTTCGGCGACTGCCAGATGGTGTCGCGATCGGCCAGCTCCATCACCCGGCCCATGTACAGCACCAGCACCCGGTGGCTGATCTCGCGCACCACCGCCAGGTCGTGGCTGATGAAGATCATCGCCAGGCCCATGTCGGCCTGCAACTGGATCAGGAGGTCGATGATCTGGGCGCGGATCGAGACGTCGAGCGCCGAGACCGCCTCGTCGCAGATCACCAGCTTCGGCTTCAGGATCATCGCCCGCGCGATGCCGACCCGCTGGTTCTGGCCGCCGGACAGTTCGTGCGGGTAGCGGTTGATCAGGGCGGGATCGAGCTCGACCCGGGTCATCATGGCGCGGACCTCGGCCTCGCGGCCGGCGGCGTTGAGGTCGGGGCGGAAAGCGGTCAGCGGCTCGGCGATGGAGGTGCCGACGGTCATGCGGGGGTCCAGGCTGGCCAGCGGGTCCTGGAAGACGATCTGCAGGTCTTTGCGTGCGGCCCGCATGGCGTCGCGGTCCGCCGAGGTCAGGTCGCGGCCCATCAGGGTCACGGCGCCGGCGCTGGGCGGAATCAGGTTCAGGACCGCCCGGGCCAGGGTGGATTTGCCCGAGCCGCTTTCGCCGACCACACCCAGGGTTTCGCCCTGGCGCACGGCGAACGATACGCCATCGACGGCGCGCAGCATCCGGGGCTTGGCGAACAAGCCCTCGGCGAGGCTGAAGTGCACCTTCACGTCGCGGCCCTCGACCACAGTCGGCGCGTCGGCCGCGACCGGGGCGATCTGCGGCCGGCCGCCGCGATCGGCGCGGTCCAGGCGCGGGATCGCCGCCAGCAGGGCGCGAGTATACTCCGTCTGGGGGCGCGCGAAAATGTCGGCCACGGAACCGGCTTCGACAAAGGCCCCGTCCTTCATCACGCAGACCTGGTCGGCCAGCCGGGCGATGACTCCCATGTCGTGAGTGATCAGGACCATGGCGGTCCCGGTCTCGCGCTGCAACTCGGCCATCAGGTCGAGGATCTCGGCCTGGACGGTGACGTCCAGCGCGGTGGTGGGCTCGTCGGCGATCAGTAGCTCGGGGCCGGGCGCCATGGCCGCGGCGATCATCACCCGCTGGCGCATGCCGCCCGAGAGCTCGTGCGGATACTGGCGCAGGCGGCGCGCGGCGTCGGGGATGCGGACCTTCTGCAGCCACTCGAGCGCCCGGGCCTCGGCATCGGCGCGGCTCAGGCCGAGGTGCAGCCGCAGAGGCTCGGCGATCTGCTCGCCGATGCGCACGTGGGGGGTCAGGGCCGTCAGCGGATCCTGGAAGATCATGGTCATCTTCGAGCCGCGAACCTTGTTGAGCTCGCGGGGCTTCAGGCCCAGCAGTTCCTTCCCGTGCAGCGAGACTGAGCCGGATGCGCGGCCGTTCTGGGCCAGCAGGCCCATCACCGCCATGAAAGTCTG
Source organism: Phenylobacterium deserti (assembly GCA_943332615.1). Classification (GTDB taxonomy): domain Bacteria; phylum Pseudomonadota; class Alphaproteobacteria; order Caulobacterales; family Caulobacteraceae; genus Phenylobacterium; species Phenylobacterium deserti_C. The sequence goes on along the minus strand of CALQQB010000073.1, from coordinate 1,029 downwards.
GCTCTTGCCCGAGCCGCTTTCGCCGACCACGCCCAGGGTCTGGCCGCGGGGGATGGCGAGGCTGACGCCCCGCACCGCCTCGACCTGGCCGTCGTGGGTATCGAACTCGACCTTGAGGTCGCGGAGCGTCAGGACGTCGGCCAACGGGACCTCATGCGGCATCGGAAAGAGACCGTACGGCCGGAATCAGGCATTTGAAACGCGAACCCGCTAAGATCGCCCCGTGCCCGGTCCATCCGCCCGAAAACCCGCCCTGTTCCTCGACCGCGACGGCGTGCTGAACGAGGATCGGGGCTATGTCCACCGCTGGGAGGACTTCCGCTGGATCCCCGGCGCGCGGGAGACTGTGGCCGCCTTCAACCGCGCCGGCTGGCTGGTGATCGTGGTGACCAACCAGTCAGGCGTCGGCCGCGGCTACTACACCGAGGCCGAGATGCACGCCCTGCACGCGCGGATGCTGGAGGACCTGGCCACGACGGGCGCGCACATCGACGCCGTCTACCACGCCCCCCAGCATCCCGACGCCGAGTCGCTGAAGTACCGCCATCCCGACCCGCCGCTGCGCAAGCCCAATCCCGGCATGATCCTGCAGGCCCTGGCCGAGTGGCCGATCGACCGCGAGGCCTCGGTGCTGGTGGGCGACAAGGCGTCGGACCTGGAGGCGGCGGCGCGGGCGGGGGTGCGCGGCGTGCTGTTCAAGGGGCGGGATCTGAAGGCGTTCCTCGATGGGCTGTCCCTGCCCTAGCTGAAGCAGGTGACGCTAGGTGTGAGCTCTCAATAGGTTGTCCATCCGACCCTGACCGGGGAAGCTGTGGTTGTGAAGCTACAGGGTCTCAGGAGGGGGTCGGATGAACGTCCACAAGAATGCCCGTCTGACGGTGCACAGTCGAGGCGAGTTGGTGCGGCGGGTGCGGACGGGACAGTCGCCGAAGGCCGTGGCCACGGCCTTCGGCGTTGACGCCAAGACGGTTGCGAAGTGGGTCGGACGCTTTGAGGCGGAAGGTCCCGCCGGCCTGGCGGATCGCTCGT
>CALQQB010000072.1 GCA_943332615.1 Phenylobacterium deserti | reverse complement strand
TCCGAAACCGCATCGAGCGCTGCTTCAACAGGCTCAAGCACTTCCGCCGCTTCGCCACACGCTACGACCGCTTGGCCAAGCACTACCTGGCCTTCATCCACATCGCCGCTTCCATGCTCTGGATCCGCTGAATGTCGATTCGACCTAGCTCGGCATCCAGTTGCCGTGGGCGCCATAGGGAATGCGGCGCGGCATGGCGATCTCAGCGGCCGGCTCTCCATCGAAGTCCTGGGCGTTTAGGATCACCAGGGCCGACTCATCCTTCGCCTCGTCGTGGCGCAGGGCCAGGATCCAGCCGTCGTCCTCCTCAGCAGCGCCCGCCCTTGGCAAGAAGATCGGCTCGCCCAGCCGGCTGTCTGGCCCGAAATCGCGGGTCGTCCGGGCGCCTGTCCCGAGGTCGTACTTGTAGAGGTACTGGCCCAGCGTCAGCGTCGGGGCCCTGGAATTCAGGCTGGCCAGGTATCCCCAGCGCGCCGGAAGCCCGACCAGGGTGTCATTGACCCTTGGGAAGTCTGCCGCCGCCTCGTCCAGCTGTTCTTCCGTAACGGTCCCCCGGGCGAGATCGATGGTCCAGCGCCAGAGCCGTCCAGCGGTCGCGTCGCCGCCATAGATTTCCTCGAAGCCGCCCGCCATAGCGTGCTGCTGGCGGCAGACGTGCAGCACGATGGTGTCGCCGTCTTCGTAGGCGTTGACCGGGTGGAAGACGTAGCAGGGGTCGATCTCGAACCAGCGGACCTGACCGTCGGCGCCATCGCGCTTCATCACGCCCAGCCGGGCGCCGGCCTCGCGCCGGAACGCCAGCGGAGGCTCGCCGCGCATGGCCGCCTTGAGGTCGAACACCACGGGCAGGTCCATGAACACCACGTGGTTCCGGGTGATGTTCCAGTCGTGCATCATCACCGGATTGGGGATGTCGATCGGCTGGGCCTCGACCAGCACCCCGTCCGGGTCGGCGCGGTAGTAGGTCAGGTAAGGCGCGCGGGCGAGCTGGTAGCCGAAGAACAGCAGCTCCCCCGTCACCGGGCAAACCCGCGGATGGGCCGTCATGGCGCCGGTCAACTTGCCGCCGAAGTCATGCGCGCCCAGCGTATCCAGATCGGCATTCACCGCCCAGGGCAGATGGCCCTCCTCCAGGGCCAGCCACCGGCCGGCGTGGCGGACGATGTTGGTGTTGGCGGGCGAGGCGGCCGGATCGAACAGGCCCGACATCAGATTCATGTCCGCTTCAAAATAGGGCGTGCGAACGAAGCGGTTGCGGTAGCTGGCCTGACCGCCCTCGAGCCGCACGGAATGCAGCATGCCGGTCCCCGCGAACCAGTGATCGCTGTGACCGGACCTCGGGTTCATGCCCGCGCGCACATAGGCGCCCTCCAGGTCGCGTGGAATCTCGCCCCTGACGCGCAAGGGACCGGCCTCGATCTCATCCAGTACCGGCGCCCAGTTGCCCTGGAGGTGCCAGGAGACGGCTTCTGGAGTCTTCGTCGGTGCGTTCATGTCGGTGGTCTCCCGGTGTCGCTGTTTTCGCCGCCTCGGTCGGGTCTAGGCCGGGACCTTCGCGCCGGCCTTGATCGCCGAAACGCGATCGATAGCCGCCTCGGCCTCGGACATCAGGCGGCGCACGATCTCGCCGGCCGGCAGCACGTCCTTCACGCCGCCCGCCGACTGTCCCATGGCAAAGCAGGAGCTGTCGATATCCAGGCCCTCCATCTGGCCGCCAATGCCGCCCATCACCCCGGCTCGGCTCGACAGCGCGGCCTGTTGCGGGAAGGGCTGGATGTCTTCCGGCCGCGCCTCCCAGCCGGCGACATAGGGGTTCTTCTTCACCCGCATGGGCTTGCCGGAATAGCTCTTGGTGCGGACCGTGTCCTCGTCGGTCGCCTCGACGATCACGTCCCGGTACATCTGCCCCGAGTGCGCTTCGACCGAGGCTATGAAGCGGGTGCCCATCCACACACCCACCGCGCCCAAGCTCAGCGCCGCCGCCAGGCCGCGCCCGTCATAGAGCCCGCCCGCCGCCACCACCGGGATCTTCACCTGCTCGACCGCCTGGGCCACCAGCGGCAGGGTGCCGACCAGGCCTGTGTGCCCGCCGCCCTCACCGCCCTGGCAGATCACCGCATCGCAGCCGGCCTGCTCGGCCTTCACCGCGTGCTTCACGGCGCCACAGACCACCATCACCTTGAGGCCGCCCTTCTTGAGCTTCTCCATGATCGGCATCGGCACGCCAAGGCCGGCGATGAACGCGGAGGCGCCTTCCTCGATGATGATCTCCACGGATGCCGTCAGGCTATCCGGGCTCGCCGCCAGCAGGTCCACCCCGAACGGCTTGTCAGTCAGGGTCTTCACCAGCCGCATCTGATCGCGGATGAACTCCGGGGTCCGCCCGGCCATGCCCAGCACGCCATAGCCGCCGGCGTTCGACACCGCCGCCGCCAGCTCAGCGTAGGAAACCCCGCCCATCCCGGCCAGCATGATCGGATACTCGACGCCCAGCAGATCGCAGAGCTTGGTGTGCAGGGCCATGGGTTCGTCCTCCCGGTTCTTGGGAGGAACCATGGCGCCGGGGGGCGGCGATGGGAACAGTGACGCAAGGTCATTCGCGAGTGGCGAAAAGCGCTCGCACACTCAGCCGCCGTCGAGCAGGGTCATTGAGCTGAGGTCTCCGAAGGCGTGGCCAGCAACCAGCCGAACACCGCCATCGCCGCCAGTGCGCCGGCCACCTGCGCCGCGATGAACGCCGGCGCCGAACTGGGCGCGATCCCGGCAAAGGTGTCGGAGAGAGACCGGGCGATTGTGACCGCCGGGTTGGCGAAGGAGGTCGACGCGGTGAACCAGTACGCGGCGGTTATGTAGAGTCCGACCGCCGCCGGCGTGAAGGCAGGCCGGAACCGCGATGTCCCCAGGATCGTTGCCAGCAGGCCGAAGGTCGCCACGAACTCCGACAATGCCTGGCCCGGGCCGTCGCGCAGCTTGGTAGAGACCTGCAGGATCGCCTCACCGAACATCACGTGCGCCAGCCACACGCCGCCCACCGCGCCCACGACCTGCGCCAGGCCATAGGCGACCGCCAGGGGCCACGAGAGCTCCCGCCGCAGCGCCATCACCAGGGTCACCGCCGGGTTGAAGTGCGCGCCGCTGATCGGTTCGAACAGGCTGATCAACACCACCAGCGCAGCCCCGGTGGCCAGCGTATTGCCCAGCAGCGCGATCGCCACGTTCCCGCCGGCCAACCGCTCGCCCATGATCCCGGAACCGATCACCACCGCCAGCAGCAACGCTATCCCCAGCGCCTCGGCCGCGAGCCGCCGCGGGGCGTCGAAAATGACCGTCATGCGGGCTGGTTGTCGGCGGCGCTGGCGATCTTGCGGACCTGATCCTGCAAGGACAACCGATCCAGTTTCGCCACCGGCAGGGCTACGAGCAGCTCGATGCGATTGCGGAGTTGCCGGGCCGCATCGCGGAACGCCACAGCGATCGCGGCCTCGGTTCCTGTCGCCGCGGCCGGATCGGGGATGCCCCAGTGCGCGGTGATCGGCTGGCCCGGCCACACCGGGCAGACCTCGCCCGCGGCATTGTCACAAACGGTGATGACGAAATCGAGCGCCGGAGCGCCTGCCACCGCGAACTCGTCCCACGGCTTGGAGCGGAACGCCTCGTCCCGGAAACCCAGGGCGCGAACCAGCGGCAAGGCGTGCGGATTGACCTCGCCCTTCGGCATGGAGCCCGCCGAGAAGGCCTGGAAGCGGCCCTCGCCCAGTTTGTTCGTCAGCGCCTCGGCCAGGATCGAGCGGGCGGAATTGCCGGTGCAGAGAAACAGGACATTGAACGGACGGTCCATCAGCAGGCGCTCCCTTCGGCCGAACAGGGCTGGCTCACCATCGCCGCCAGCGGGGCGCAGACTTCCGGCTTCCCGGCGCAGCAGTCCTCCATCAGGAAGGCCAGCAATTCGCGCATCCGGCCAAAGGCGGCCGTGTAGATGATCGAGCGGCCGTCCCGCCGCGAGGCCACGAGGCCCGCGCGGCTGAGGATTCCCAGGTTGGTGGAGAGTGTGTTGCTCAGCGCCCCGGTCGATTGGGCAATCTCGCCCGCCGCCAACCCTTCCGGGCCGGCGCGGACCAGCAGCCGGAACACCTCCATGCGGCCCTCATGGGCCAGCGCCGACAGGCAGGTAATGGCGTCCGGCGTCTCCATCAGCAGCAGGCCGCGGTCTTCGCGGGTTCGACGACGAGCGCGGGGGCTGGACCGCCGCAACACGCCGCGTTCGGCGCGGCGGCCTTCGCTTCCAGGGCCGCATGCGCGTCACTCGCACCGTAGGTCGTGGCCTCGCCGAAGGTGAAGAACGTCTCCCAGCGCACGCCGGCCGGATCGGCCACCCAGCTCTTATCGGATTGGGCGTAGCAGCAGGTCGTCGCCGCCTCGTCGAAGGTCTCAGCGCCCGCCGCCTTCAGCCGTCCGGCCAGTTCGCCCAGCTCGGCGGCGCTGTCCACCTGGATCCCGACGTGGTCCACCCCCACCGCGGCGCCCTCGCGCGCCGAGATGGCGAAGTTCACTTTCGGGTCGTCCAGCATCCACTTGGCGTAGTCGTGCTTCACGACGCTCGCCTTGGCTCCGAACAGGGTCTCGTAGAAAGCGATGGACTGGGCGAGGTCGGGCACGCTCACGTGCAGATGCAGGCGCTTCATTGCGGGTCTCCATAACCGGCGCTATCGTGCCTATTCTATATTTCGAGAATTCTAGAGTCGTCAAGAGTTGCATGCGCACCCGGGATGGAGGCCGGTTGCTGGCACGCCAGGGAGTTCCGGGTCTGAGGCTCAGTCGTCCTTACCGCCCGGCGCCCGCCTCGGCCGCGCGCATCTGCGCGACGGGGGGCGGTTGGGGTCGCAGGAAGGTCCATTCATCGTTGGACGACAGATGCGGCTGGAAGCGATAGCCCTCGGCGTCGAAGGCCTTGAGATCGGCGCCGCGCTCGATCCGATGGTCGATGGCGTAGCGGGCTATCAGGCCCCGCGCCCGTTTGGCGAAGAACGAGAGGATCCGGGCCTCGCCGTCCTTCTCCTCAAGAAAGCGGCAGGCCACCACCGGCGCTTTCAGCGCCTTGCGGTCCACGGCGCCGAAGTACTCGCCGCTGGCGCAGTTGACGATCGTCTTGTCCTGGTGGCTGTCGACCGCACGGTCCAGCGCCTCGGCGACGCGGGGACCCCAGAAATCGTAGAGGCTCTGGCCTCGGCGGGTCTTCAGCCGTGTGCCCATCTCCAGCCGGTAGGGCTGGATCGCGTCGAGCGGACGCAGCACCCCATAGAGGCCCGACAGGATCCGCACATGGTCCTGGGCGAAGGCCAGAGCCTTGCGGTCCAGTTCACGGGCCCGCAGGCCCAGATAGACATCGCCGTTGAAGGCGAAAGCTGCCTGCAACCCATCTTCGGAGGCCGCGTCGAAGGCCTGGAACCGCTCGCGGTTCAACTTGGCCAGCGCGTCGGACAGCGACATCAGCCGCTTCAGGTCGAGCACCGTGAGCCGGCGCGTGGTCTTGGCCAGCTCCGCGGTCTGGTCGGCCAGCTCCGGCGTCGATAGGGCCGTCTGCACAGGCGCGCTGGTGAAGTCGAGCGCCTTGGCCGGGGAGAGTAGGATCAGCATCCGCGATCCTTTGCCGTGACTTCGCCACGGCGCCAACCTCTCAAAAGAGGACTCGTGGATTGAGGATCCGCTTCGGGTCTATCGCATGGCGGATCGCCCGTTGGGCGGCCAGTTCCACGGCGCTCTTGTAGCGCGCGCCCTCCGCCGTCTTCATCGAACCCAAGCCGTGTTCGGCGCTGATCGAGCCGTCCAGCTTGGCCACGATGTCGTGGACGATGCGGGAGCCGGCGTCGCGGCGCGCCGCGTGGTCGGCATCGGACCCGCCGTCGGGCCGCAGCACATCATAGTGGATATTGCCGTCGCCCACGTGGCCGAAGGCGGCGATGCGGGCGCCCGGCGCGAAGGCATGCATAGCCGCCGTGGCTTCGGCCAGAAAGGCCGGCACGCGGCTGACCGGCACGGCGATGTCGTGTTTCCAGGTGGCCCCCTCCGGCTTCTGGGCCGGGGACTGGTTCTCGCGGATCGCCCATAGAGCCTTGGCCTGGCTGTCGGTCTGGGCGACCACGGCGTCGCGCACCAGCCCCGCCTCCAGGCCGTCCGCCAGGAACCGCTCCATCGCCGCCTCCGCCGAGCCGGGCTCACCTGAGGAGAACTCGGCCAGCACGTACCAGGGATGCGGCGCGGCTAGGGGGTCGCGGGTTCCGGCGATGTTGCGGAGCGCGAACTCGACACCCAGGCGTCCCATCAGCTCGAAGGCCTCCACGGCGCCGCCGGTCTCGTCCTTGGCCCGCGACAGCAGCTCCAGCGCGTTCTCCGGCGTCGCCACCCCGATCATCGCCACGGCGCGGGACGCCATCACCGGGAACAGCTTCAGCGCGGCCGCCGTCACCACGCCCAGGGTGCCCTCGGCGCCGATCAGCAACTGTTTGAGGTCGTAGCCGGTGTTGTCTTTCCGCAGCCGCTTCAGGCCATTCCAGATCTCGCCGTTCGGCAGCACCGCCTCCAGGCCCAGCACCAGGGCGCGGGTCATCCCGTAGCGCAGCACCTGGGTGCCGCCGGCGTTGGTGGACACCACGCCGCCCACGGTGGCCGAGCCCTCCGAGGCCAGCCCCAGAGGGAACCGCCGCCGCACGCCGGCCGCCGCCTCATGCACCGCCGACAGGGTCACCCCCGCCTCGGCGGTCAGCGCATCGTCATAGGCATCCACCTCGCGGATCGCCCGAAGGCGCTCGGTGGACAGCAGGATCTCGCCGTGCGGGATCTGGCCGCCGACCAGGCCGGTGTTGCCGCCCTGGGTGGTGATCGGCTGGCCGGCCTCAAAGCAGACGCCCACCACGGCGGCCACCTCGGCCGTCGTCCGGGGCAGGGCCAGGAACGGCGTGGTCCCCACCCAGCGGTCCCGCCACTCCACCAGCTTGGGCGCGATCCGCTCCGGATCCTCGCTCCAGCCGCCCTCCCCCAGCACCGCCTTGAGGCGCGAGATCACGTCAGCGGGGACAGCGGCGTTCATGGGCGGAACCTACGCTTCCCGCTCGCCGACCGCCAGTATATACTCCGATATATACCGGAGCCTCGCCATGGCGATCCTGATCAAGAACCCCGAGACCGAACGCAAGGCGCGCGAACTGGCCAGCTTGCGCGGACAGAGCATCACTGCGGTGATCGACGGCGCGCTGGACCGCGCGCTGGCCGAGGTGCAGGCCAAGCCGCGCAAGCTGAGTCTCGAGGGCATGATTGCAGCCACGGAAAGACTTCACGAGCGAGCGCAGGATCGGGGGCCGCTGCCGCCAATGACCAAGGCGGATTGGGACGAACTCAACGAGATTCCGGGCTTCGCTGAGGACAATAGTTGATCGTGGTCGATGCCTCCGCGCTGGTCGCGATCGCGGAGCGGGAGCCGGAGTGGGAACGGTTCCTAGGCGTACTGAACCGTACAGACGTGAGTTACCTGTCCCCGATCAACTACCTTGAGACGGGCGCCGTCCTCATCCAGCGGGGACACTTCGCCGACGAGATTGAGCTCGAAAGCTGGCTCGCGAAACTGGGCGTGAAGCGCCGGGAGGACGTTGACCTCGGTCCGGCCGCCCTGTCGGTCTACCTGCGGTTCGGCAAAGGCTTTCACGCGGCGCGGCTGAACCTTGGGGACTGCTTTGCCTACGCGCTCGCCAAGGCGCTCGACGCGCCCCTGCTCTACAAGGGCGACGATTTCGCCAAGACGGACATTCGGTCTGCGGTTCAGGCGCCGCCTTCCTAGCGTCGACCATCCCCGGCGCTCGCGCCCCGGGGAGGCCGGGTCCGAGCAGTTGAGCGACGGTGGTTTTCGACGCGTAGCAGACGTTCCCGACCCGCCCTATCTCATGATGCGATCGACACTCCCGCCGCATATCGCCATCGGAGCGGCTAAGAAGCACGCCAAGTAGGCCACGTAACCGCGCAGGCGCGCCCTCAGCCCGTATCGACCGCTCATGAGCAGAATTGCCAGCGTTCGAGACGACCAAACGTGGCCAAGCGCCGCCCCGCGCTCCAAGAAAGCGCGTGCCTTATCGACATCCCGAGAAAAGCCTTCGCCGCCTTGCTTGTAGAGGAGGCCCAGAGCCCAGAGGGCTGCTCCGTACCCTCGCTCCGCGCCGGCCTCCATATCTTCGACCGCACTTCCGATGTCGTTCTTGGAGAAGTTGATCATCCCGAGGCCATACATGGCTCGACCGGAGCCAAGCGACGCCGCGCGCCGATACCAAGTTTCAGAAGCGTGCAGATCAAGTTCGCAGCCCTGACCCTTGCGCAGCGCATCTGCCAAGAAAAGCATACTCAAGACTGAGCCCCGATGGGCGAGAGCCTCGACTTCTCGAATACCGCCGGCCCGATCTCGTCTGAGCGTCCTGGCGGCAGTCAGATATTCTTCCAGGTGCGGGTCAATCACTCCCGGCTCGGCCCCGGGGAACATGCCCAAGTACTGCGATGCGCCGCCGACTGATTGTCGGCCTAGCGCGATAGTGGATTGGACATCGCGTAGCCATGTAAGCTGGCGGTTCATACCGTGTAGGTTGCACTAACTGAGTTCCGCTTTCCACGTATCGCTGCTGTTCGAGCCGTCCGTTTTCCGCTCGACCATCAGGCCTGACGCGATTCCAGCTCTTGGGCGCGCAAGTCCTAGCCCACAAACCCCGCCGCCCGACGCAGCCTGTCGTTGATCGCCTCGCCCAGGCCCTCGTGGGGGATCGGGGCGACCGCGATGGCTGTGGGCGCTGAGCGGTCGGCGGCGCGGAGGTAGGCGAAGAGGTTGGCGGCGGCTTCGCGCAAGTCGCCGGTGGGGCTGAGGTTCCAGGGGCCATGGCCGGCCGGGCCGAACGCCAGCCAGGCTTCGCCGGCCCGTGGCGTCTCGACGTCCAGGCGCACCGGGGCATTGGGGGCGTAGTGGCGGGCGAGGCGGCCGGGGGAGCGCTTGGCGTCGTCCTCCGCCTCGGCCAGCGGCCCGATCACCGCTTCGATCTCGGCGCGAGTGACGGCGCCGGGGCGGAGCAGGCGCGGCTGATCCAGCAACGCGACCACCGTCGATTCCAGGCCGATCGCGCAGGGGCCGCCGTCGAGCGCCGCGGCGGCTGAGGCGCCGGTCTCTTCGATGGCGTCGGCGAAAGTGGTTGGGCTTGGCCGGCCCGAGCGGTTGGCGGAGGGGGCCACGACCGGGCGACCCAGCGCTTCGATCAGGGCGTGCGCCAGCGGATGGACCGGCGCGCGCACCGCCACGGTGTCGAGGCCGGCGCGGGCCAGGTCGCAGACCGCGTCGGTGTCGAGGACCGGCAGCACCAGGGTCAGCGGGCCGGGCCAGAACCGCGCGACCAGGGCCTCGGCCCTCGTGTCGAAGCGGGCGATGCGGCGGGCCATGGCGAGGTCCGCCACATGCGCGATCAGCGGGTTGAAGCTGGGCCGGCCCTTGGCCTCGTAGACGGCGGCGACCGCGCGGGCGTTGGCGGCGTCGGCGGCCAAGCCATAGACCGTTTCTGTCGGCATCAGCACCAGGCCGCCGGCGGCCAGCGCGGCCGCGGCGGCGGTTACCTCCGCCGCGCCTTCAGGGCGACGGTCACCGTCACCTTGGCCGGTATGGAATCGGTGCTCTGCCACTCGCCCTGCCCAACCCCGAAGGCCGTTCGGTCGAGGGTGGTTACACCGCTGACGCTCGCCGTGTCGCCGGTGATCTTCAGTCGGAACGGCAGGTCCAGCGGCCGGCTCACGCCGCGCAGGGTCAGTTTGCCGTGCGCCACGAAGCGCCCCTCGGCCGTCTGGGTAAACCTGGTGGCAGTGAAGGTCGCCTTGGGATGCTCGGCCACGTCGAACCAGTCGCCGGACGGCAGGCTGGCGTCGCGCTGTTCGTCGCCGGTCTTCACGGACGTGAGGTCGATGGCGACGCTGAGCTTCGAGGCGTCAAGGGCGGCAGGGCTGAACAGGATATCGGCGGTCCATTTGTCGAACCGCCCCTGGATCGCCTCGCCGCTCCAGGAGGTGGCGAAGCCCAGGGTCGAGCCGGGCGACACGACCCACTTGACGGGACCCGCGGGCGTCGGGGCCACGACCAGCGCTGGGCCAGAACCCACGGCGACGGGGGAGTCCGCGACGTCCTCGACCGGCGGCGGGGGCGGCAGCGCGGCCATGGCGGGATGCGGCGGCTGGTAGAGGCGGCCGAACGCGATCACGGCGGCGACGCCAGCGGCGATGACCAGCAGCCGCGGCTCCCACCAGCGACCGCTCACCGCGCCCGGCGCCATCCGCGACAGCACCGGCTCGTCGCGACGGAACAGCTGGTGTTTCAGCGCGCCGGCCACGTGCAGCGCGATCAGCACATAGGCGCCCTTGATGATCAGGTGGTGAGCGGCCTGGCTCAGGTCATGCCAGGGCGTCTTGACGGCCGGCGCCAATTCCGCGAGCCCGGGCACGTGCGGCCAGGGGATGGTCCCGAACAGCAGCGTCGGCAGCACGATCCGGCTGGTGGAGACCATGATCCAGCCGGTGAGCGGCATGCCGATCATCACGACGTAGAAGGCCCAGTGGACCCCCGTCGACAGCGTCCGCTCCCAGCGCGCCAGAGTCTCCGGCTCCGGCGGCGGCGGATGGAGCAGTCGCCACGCCAGCCGCACCAGGCTCAGCAGCAGCACCGTGATGCCGATCGACTTGTGGAACTGCACCACCGCAAAGGCTTCCGGCGTGCGGCCCTCCATCCGCCCCGCCAGGATGATCTGCAGGACGATCAGGGCGGCGATCGTCCAGTGCAGGACGATGGCCAGGGTGGCGTATCGCGCCCCGCGCGCTTGGTCGGTCATGCGTGGCTCATCCGGCTATTTCTTCACGAACTCGACCTCGAAGATGAGGTCCACCACGTCCCCGGCGAAGGGTCCCCCCCCGGTGACGCCAAAGTCCGACCGCTTGATCTTGCCCGCGCCCGAGAACCCCATCCGCGGACCGCTGACCGGAAAGCCGGAGCCGTAGCCATTGAACTGAACGTCCAGGACAATCGGCTTGGTGACCCCATGGAACGTCAGGTCGCCGGTCAACTGGCCGCGCCCATCGGCGTCGGAGACGAGGGCCGTCGAGACGAACTGGATGGTGGGGTATTTGTCCGCCTCGAAGTACCCGGCGATCGTCCTGTTGAAGATGTTGTCGGCCGTATCGATCGACTTCGGGTCGACGTTGATCGACACCTTGGTGTTCTGCCACGCCGCAGGGTCATAGGCGAACGCGCCGTCCAGCTTGTTGAATCGCATGGTGTAGCGGGAGAAGCCGCCCATGTGACCGATCTTGATCACGAGGCTGGCGTGGCGCGGATCGAGGGCGTAGGCGCCGGCGGGCACCTTCGCGGGATCGCGGACGGTCGGGTCGGCCCCCGCTGCGCCTGAGGCGATCAGCGCCAAGCCCACGGCAATAGAGAACGGGGCGATAAAGCGACGGCGCAGCATCGGCACAGGTGCTCCTCTGGCCCGCCCCCATCAAATACGCACTCGCTGCCGGAGTATATGCCCCCTCGGGCGGGGATGGTGGGCGGCGCGTCGAAAATAATGTCCAACCGGCGCGCAAAACCGTACCCACGCCTGGGGACCGCGCTCTAGAACGCGGCGACACTGAGAGGCCTCTGGCATGACCTTCCGCGCACCCACCCGTGACCTGGCCTTCGCCCTGAAGTGCGCCGGCCATTCCGAGCTGATGGCCAGCGCCTTCCCCGACCTGGACGAGGATACCGTCCAGGCGGTGCTGGAAGCGGCCGCCGCCTTCGCCGATGGCGAGCTGGCGCCGCTGAACCGGACCGGGGACCTGCAGGGCGCACACTACGAGAACGGCCGGGTCACCGCCGCGCCGGGCTTCGCCGAGGCCTATCGCCATTTCGTCGAGCAGGGTTGGAATTCGCTGTCGTCGGAGCCGGAGCACGGCGGCCAGGGGCTGCCCAAGGCGATGGAGCTGGCCGTCTTCGAGATGGTACACGCCGCCAACATGGCCTTCGGTCTCTGCCCGATGCTGACGCAGGGGGCGATAGAAGCTTTGGCGCTGCACGGCACCGAACGCCAGAAGCGGCTGGTGCTGCCAAAGCTGGTCAGCGGCGAGTGGACCGGGGCCATGAACCTGACCGAGTCGCAGGCCGGTTCAGACCTGGGCGTCCTCACCACCCGCGCAGACCCGGACGGGACCGGCGGCTACCGACTGACCGGCCAGAAGATCTTCATCACCTGGGGCGACCACGACGCCGCCGACAACATCTGCCACCTGGTGCTGGCCCGCACACCCGACGCCCCGCCCGGGGTAAAGGGCATCAGCCTGTTCCTGGCCACCAAGAAGGCGGTCAAGGACGACGGCTCGCTGGGCGGCCTCAATGACCTGCGCGCCGGGTCGATCGAGCACAAGCTGGGCATCCACGGCTCCCCCACCTGCGTGATGCTGTTCGAGGGAGCGCAGGCCGAGCTGGTCGGCGAGCTGGGCCAGGGTCTGCCCAACATGTTCGTGATGATGAACGCCGCGCGCCTGCAGGTAGGCGTGCAGGGCGTGGCGATCGCCGAGCGGGCCTTCCAGCAGGCGCTCAGCTTCAGCCAGGAGCGCAAGCAGGGCCGCACCGCCTGGGAGGCAGACGGCGCGATTTATGGCCATCCGGACGTGCGCCGCACCCTGATGCTGATGAAGGCCCGGATCGAGGCCGCGCGCGGCATGTGCCTGATGACCGGCGTGCTGTTCGACCTTGCCCGGCGGGCCGACAGCGAGCCCGCGCGCGCAGCCGCCAAAGCCCGGCAGGAGTTCCTCACGCCGATCGTCAAGGCCTGGTCCACCGACATGGGCGTCGAGGTGGCCTCGCTGGGCGTGCAGGTGCATGGCGGCATGGGCTTCATCGAGGAGACCGGCGCCGCCCAGCACTATCGCGACGCGCGCATCGCCCCGATCTATGAGGGCACGAACGGGATCCAGGCCATGGACCTGGTGGGCCGCAAGCTGCGGTCGAACGGCGGCGAGACCCTCCGTGCCCTCTGCGCCGAGATGGCTGCGACCGCAGACACCCTGACCCAGGACGCCGGCCTGACCACCGTCGGCCTGCGCCTGGCCGTGGGGGTCGCCGCCCTGGAACGCGCGGCCGACGCGGTGCTGGCCGCCGACAACGCCGGCGCCCTGGTCGCGGCCAGTCCGTTCCTGAAGCTGGCCGGCGACGTCATCGGCGGCTGGGTGCTGGGCCGCCACGCCCTGGCCGCGGCCGGCTCGGACGACCCCTGGCTGATCGCCAAGGGCGGGCTGGCGCGGCTCTACGCCAGCCAGGTGCTGACCCTGGCGCCCGGCCTGGCGGACGGGGTCTGCGAGGGCGCACCGGATCTGGCGGGGACGCCGGCCTCCGCCCTGGCTGGCTAGGACGAAATGCAACCCTGAGCGGGCTTCCGGTCATATTTCGTAAAGGGTTTGGGTTCACGGCTAAACCCTTACGATTGGGGTGGCGTGGTGTCCAAGTTCGGGGCCGGAAGGACTGCAAGACGGATCGGGATCGCCCGGCCGATCACGGCCGTAGACGCCAGCCTGACTTCCTACCAGCTGTCCATGGGCGCCTTCCGCATGCCGCTGTGGGTTCATGGTGGCTTCAGCGCGGTGGCCGCCGTCGGCATGGGGCTGCTGGGCCACCCGATCCTGGCCGCCTGGCTGTTCGGGGGCACACTGGCCTTCGACATCTTCATGCAGGACCGCCTCCGGCGTTGGCTCGCGACGGCGGTTGGGGGAGACGAGGCGGCGGGTCTGAACAGGCTGGGCCTTTTCTGCGGCGTGCGCACCCTCGTCTATACCGCGCCGACCTTCGCGATGGCCGCGAGCGGCGGCCTGCCGGAGCTGATGTTCTACGGCATGCAGATGGCGAGCCTGCTTGCCATCGCGATGAGCGTGGGCGCGCTGTCTCAACGGGTGTTCTGGGGCTTCGCGGCGCCGATGCTGCTCGAGATGATCGCGATCATCACCCTGATCTTCAAGCCCGCCGAGGCGGTGGCCGTGGCGACGAGCCTGGCGATCAGGGCCACGGTGGTCATCGGCGTCGCCGCCAGCGCCGGACGCACCATCGCCGCCTGGCATCACGCCTTCCTCAACAGCATCGCTGAGCGCGCGGCCTCCGATCGGGCGCGTGAAGCCGCGCGCCAGGCCAGCCGGGCGCGCTCGAACTTCCTGGCCACCATGAGCCATGAAATCCGCACGCCCATGAACGGCGTGCTCGGCATGGCCCAGCTGCTGCGGCGGGACGAACGTGAGGCCTCGCAGATCGAGCGCCTGGATGTGCTGATCGAGCAGGGCGAGTATCTGATGTCGATCCTCGACGACATCCTGGACGTCTCCAAGATCGACGCCGGCAAGCTGGAGATCGTGACCGCCCCGGAGGACCTGCACGCCTTCCTCGGGCGGACGGTCGGTTTCTGGCAGCCTCGCGCCGAAGAGCGCGGCCTGCGTTTGACGCTCAGCGTGGCGCACGATGTGCCGGACCGGGTTCGGGTGGACGGCCTGCGGGTGCGGCAGATCCTGTTCAACCTGATCGGCAACGCGCAGAAATTCACCGAGGCCGGGGGGGTCGAGGTGAAGGCCGAGGTGGTGTCCCGCCATGAGGACCAGGTGCGCCTGCGCCTGACCGTGTCCGACACCGGCCCGGGAATCGCGGCGCAGCACCTGGACAGCCTCTTCCACCGCTTCTCCCAAGCCGAGGAATCGGAGACCCGTCGCCACGGCGGCACCGGCCTGGGCCTCGCAATCGTGCGGCAGTTGGCGGAGCTGATGGACGGCCGGACCTGGGTCGAGAGCGAATCCGGCGCCGGCGCGACGTTCTTCGTGGAGATCGAGGCCGAGGTCACCGAAGCCGAGACTCCAACCGCCGCGCCCGTCGAGGCGGCCCCAGCACGCCAGCTCGACCGCCCTCCGGCTCTCCGCATTCTTGCCATCGACGACAAGGCGGTGAACCTGCTGGTGCTCGAACAGCTGCTCGCGGTCGCCGGCCATGCGATCGTCAAGGCCGAGAGCGGCGCCACGGCGCTGGAGATCCTCTCCGAAGCGCCCTTCGACGTCGTGCTGTGCGATATCCACATGCCGCGGATGGGCGGCTCGGAGGTGTTGCGGCGGCTGCGCACCACGCCGGGGCCGAACCAGGCCATCCCGGTGATCGCGCTGACGGCCGATGTGATGTCGGGCGACCGGCTAGGCTACCTGGACGAAGGCTTCGCCGACCACGCCTCCAAGCCGATCCACCTGCAGGACCTGGTCGCCGCCATCACCCGGGCCGCCACGACCGAACCCGCGCGCGCCGATCGGGCCGCCTAACCCCCGACGTAGCGGGCGTAGGGGCGGTAGGCGCCGGCTTCCAGGCGAGCGGGCTGGCAGGATCGACCTCGACGATCAGGCGACGCTGCTCGCGGCCGCTCCAGATCATGAACTTCGCCTTGTCAGGCCGCCACGCGTCGCTGAGATCCGGCGCTGTCAGATAGAGGCAGAGGAACGCCGCGCATTCGGCCGGCCGCTCGTCATAGATGCTGCATCCCGAGCGCATCACGTACTGCGGGCACCAGCTGTGTTTTGGCTTCTGCAGCGTGGGGATATGCATCAGCTTGCAGCACATGCCGCAGGAACCGCAGGTCTTCATGACGCCGGTCTCCCGCCGCGCGCGGCCGGGCGCAAGGCGCTAGAGCGGCGCATCCCACGTCAGCCGGTAGAAGCGGGTCTCGGCGCCTTCAACGGCGAAGTCATTGTCGGTGACCAGCAGCACCTCGCGATCGCTGAGCAGGGTCGCGCCCTCCAGGTCCTGGGCCATGCCGGGATGGTCGTCGGTGGTGAACACCAGGGTCTTGGCCAGCGGGCCGGGGGCCGCAAGGTCCACCCGGTAGAGGCGCGCATCGCGGGTCATCCGCTCCAGCACCAGCAGGCGGTCGGGGCCGAGCCAGATCAGCTCGCAGACCTTGAGGTCGTCCGGGGCCGCCTCGCCGGCGGCGAGGTCATTCGGAAAGCTGCCGGGCGGGTCGAAGGGGTAGGCGTATTCGCCCACCAGGGTCCCGTCGTGGGCGTCCAGCTTCCAGATGCCGGTCGCGAGCGGGGCGTCACCCTCCAGCGCGCTCTGGAAGACGGCGTAGAGCCAGCGTTCGTCGCCGGAGATCGCCAGGCCCTCGAAGCCGCGATTGAGGCGCCGGCGCAGCGCCCTGGCCGGCAGCCGCGCCTGGGCGTCCGGCAGGCCCAGGCCCTCTGGAACCCAGCGCGCCTGCACCAGCCCATCGGCGCTGACCTTCATCAGCGACGGGCCGTATTCCTCGGAGACCCAGAACCCGCCATCGGCCAGGGCGGCGACGCCCTCCGGGTCGCAGCCGGCCGTGGTCGGGTCCAGCTTGCGGCCGACGATGTCGAAGGTCGGCTCCATCTGGGCGTTGTCGCCGCCCGGCAGGGGCAGGCCCACCAACGGCCCGGCCAGGGTGCGCAGCGGCACGGTGCGGATCAGCTGGACACGGTCCGCCTCCACCTGCAGCTCCGCAAGCATCGGCTGGAAGCCCGGCAGGGGCAGCATCTTGGCGCCCTTGAGGTCCTTGAGCGGCTTCAGGGCGTCCAGGCCGTAGAGCTTGATGGCCGTCTTGATCTTCAGGTTCGGCCCGCGGTCGCCCAGGCCCCAGACCCGGCCGGGCACGTCCCCCGCCCGCCGGCTCAGCCCCGAGCCGACGCTGAGCGTCAGGCGCAGCTTGCTCTTCGGCGTCTCGATGGTCTCCAGCGGCGGATCATGCCAGCGGAGTTCCTGAACTCTAGGCGGCGACAAGCGACGGCAGGTCGTGCAGCGAGCGGTCGAGGCCGGCGCCCATCAGGTCGATGAAGTTGTCGCGGTAGAAGCGGCGCTTGCGGCGCGCATCGACGCCTTCCAGGCTGTCGTTGAACCGCTTCAGCGGATTGCGGCCGCCCTCCACGTGCGGGAAGTCGGAGGAGAACAGCACCATCTCCTCGCCGGAGTTCTCCATGATCCAGCGCACGTCCTCGTGCGGATAGGGCGTGACGCGGAGCTGGCGGCGCAGGATTTCCGATGGCGTGCCGGAGAGCGTCTGCAGCCGCTCTTCCTTCCCGAACGCCGCGCAGCCGGAATCCAGGAACTTCATCAGGCTGGGGAGCCAGGACGCGCCCAGCTCGATGGCTCCGAACTTCAGGTTCGGGAAGCGGTCGAAGACGCCGTCGATGACCAGGGCCGACAGGGTCTGCCAGACGCTGAGCGGGATCGACATGAAGCTCAGCGAGGTGAAGTTCTCGTCGCCGCCATGGAAGTCCTTCACGAACGGCAGCCCGTTCTCGAGGTAGTCCTTGTGCATCTTCTCCTCGCCGCCGACGTGGAAGAGGATCGGCAGGCCGGCCTCCTGGACCAGCGCCCAGAGCGGATCGAGCTCGCGGTGGCTGGGCGAGAAGCCGGGCGGGTGGCGGGACGGGATGATGATGCCCTTGGCGCCGAGCGCGATGGCCTCGCGGGCGATCTGCGGCGCGCGGGCGCGATCGATCAGCGGCACATAGCCGGTGGCCAGCAGCCGGCGGTCCACCGAACAGAACTCGGTCATCATGCGGTTGTGGGCGCGGGCGCCTTCGATCGCGAGTTCCACCTCGCCCATCTGTTCCAGGCCGAAGTTGGAGAGGCAGGCGGTGGTGAACACCAGCTGGCTGGTGAAACCCAGGTGGTCCAGGGTGGCCGGGCGGTCGGACGCCCGGAAGGCGCCCAGGGCCTCGTAGTTCTTGCGCAGCAGGATATTGGCCTCGGCGCCGGCGCGGAACTCGGGGTCGCTGTGCTTGCGATCGGCGTTGGCGAACCACTCAGTGAGCACGCCCTTCTTGCCGATCTTCTCGACGAAGGCGTCGCGGACTTTGGGGTCGACGTAGCCGTTGATCGCCCCCGGCAGCTCCATGATGTGGCTGTCGGCGTCATGGACGGTCTGGCCCTCGACATATGCCATGGCGCACTCTCCCTGAATGTCATCGTTTCCTGCCGCGCATTCCGGACTTTCTAATCCGCCACGTCAAGGATTCTGGACGCGACCGGCCGCGCGGGTGGCTGCGGACCTGATCGGCTGGAGCATCTTCGTGGACGGGGTCGGCGGCCGGATCGTCGAGACCGAGGCCTACGACCATGAGGATCCGGCGTCGCACAGCTTCCCGGGCCCCACGGCGCGCAACGCGGTGATGTTCGGCCCGCCAGGGCACGCCTACGTCTACCGGATCTACGGCATCCACGGGTGCCTGAACGTCGTCTGCGGCGAGGCGCCCGGCAGCGCGGTGCTGATCCGCGCGCTGGAGCCCACGGCTGGGCTGGAGGCGATGGCCGAGCGGCGGGGGACGGAGGCGGTCCGCGCGCTGTGCTCGGGGCCGGGCAAGCTGTGTCAGGCGCTGGCGGTGACGCGGGCGCACAACGGCCTGGCGCTGGACGGGGCGCCATTCGAACTGCGGCCGGACGAGGCTCGGGACGTGGTCGCAGGGCCGCGCATCGGGATCACCAAGGCGGCGGAGGTTCCGTGGCGGTTTGGCGAGGCCGGATCGCGGTTCCTGAGCCGGCCGTTTCCTCAAGCCGCCGGGAACACGCGCCCCAGGTCGAGGATGCCGCGGCCGTAGATGGCGTCGGTGCCGGCCTCGCCGGCGTCGCGGGCCCCGTTGAGGATCTGCTCGGCGGCCTGCGGGCCGGTGAGGGCTGGCCGCGCCTCCATGACCAGGGCCAGCGCGCCGGCCACATAGGAGGTGGAGAACGAGGTGCCGGAGACCCGCTGGCACTTGGCCATGCAGTCGGTGAGGATCCACTCGCCGGGCGCCGCGATATAGTAGGACTGCACCATCCCGGCCTTGTTCGACCAGGCGGTCATGGCGCCGTAGTAGCCGGTGGCCCCGGCCACCACGATCGAGCCCGCGAACCGGGGATCGACCGCGTACCGCGCGGGCCAGGTGGGCTCGGCGCCCATGCGGTTGCCCGCCGCGATCACCGCCACGGCCCCGCTCCGCGCCAGCCGTTCGAGCGCGGCCTCGAACACCGCGCCCATGGGCTTGCGACCCTGGATCGGCAGCACCACGATGCGGGCCTTCTGGGCGATGGCGTAGTCCAGGCCGCGCGCCAGGTCGCTGGGCTTGAAGGCGCAGCTGCCGTCCAGGCCGCCATCGACGTCGGCGCGGACTTCCAGCACCGTGGCCTTGTAGGCGACGCCGACCATGCCGGCGCCGTTCAGGGCGGACGCCAGGGGACCTGCCACGAAGCTGCCGTGGCGGTCCATCACCGGCATGGCGCGATCCTCGACCACGTCGCGCGACTTGCGGGAAACGTTGCGCATCAGATCGCGCTGGGCCTTGTTGAGCCCGCAGTCGACGATGGCGACGGTGATCCCCTTGCCGGTCAGGCCGTTGGCGTAGGCGGCCCTCGCGCCGATCGCCTCCAGGCCCCAGCTCTTCTTGTACTCGTCGGAATTGGTGCGGGGCCCCCGGGCGCCGGCGCTGTCGGGCGCGAGCGCCACGACCATAGCCGTGAGGAGCGGGGCGGCCAGCAGAGGGAGCCCCGCGCCTTTCACGTCAGAGCTGCGCCAGCATGTAGTCGGCGGCCGAGACCTTGAACTCGCCACCCGCCTCGATGTTCAGCTCGGTGACGACGCCGTCCTTCACGACCATGGAGTAGCGCTGCGAACGCTTGCCCATGCCGAATTTCGAGCCGTCCATCTCCAGGCCGACGGCGGTCGTGAAGTCGGCGTTGCCGTCGCCGAGCATGACGATGTCGTCGCCCACCGCCTGGTCCTCGCCCCAGGCCTTCATCACGAAGGCGTCGTTCACCGACAGGCAGGCGATCACGTCGATGCCCTTGGCCTTCAGGTCGGGGCCCAGTTGCTTGAAGCCCGGCAGGTGCTTGGCCGAGCAGGTCGGGGTGAAGGCGCCTGGCAGGGCGAACAGGGCCACGGTCTTGCCCGCGAAGAACTCGCCGGTCTTTACCGGCCTGGGGCCTTCTGCAGTCGCCTGGCTCACGGTCACGTCCGGCACCTTGTCGCCCACTTTGATGGTCATGGCGGTCACTCCTTGGCTGTCAGCTCTTTGAGGGTATCGGGAGAATTGTCGCCTCGCTGATAGCCGAGAAGCCGCCGGAACGGTAATCTCGATTTCTCGAAATGCCGCTCTTCTGAAGAAGATACGGGTGGCGATCCTTGATGACGCCACGATCGGGAAGAATCTTTATCGACATGGAAGCCGCCTTCCTTCCCGGCCAGATGCTGATCGCCATGCCGGGCATCGGCGACCCGCGCTTCGAGCGCGCCCTGATCCTGATCTGCGCCCACGACAGCGAGCACGCCATGGGCATCGCGGTGAACCGGCCGGTCGAGGGCCTGACGGTGCTGGAGTTGCTGGAGCGGCTGGAGATCGAGACCAGCGCGCGGCGGGACGCCGACCCAGCGCAGGTCGAGGGGTCCGTATTGATCGGCGGCCCGGTCGAGGTGGAGCGGGGCTTTGTCCTGCATACCGACGACTATCACGCCGAGCACAGCCTGAACGTCGAGGGCGGCCTGGCGCTGACCACCACCCGCGAGGTGCTGGTGGCCATGGGGGCGCACGGCGGCCACCCCCGCCGCGCCATCCTGGCGCTGGGCTACGCCGGTTGGGGGGCCGGCCAGCTGGAACGGGAGCTCCGCGACAACGTGTGGCTCACCTGCGACGCCGACGAGGCGCTGGTGTTCGATGACGACCACGCGACGAAGTGGACGCGGGCTCTGGCCAAGCTACGCATCGACCCGAAGTTCCTGAGCTGGGAAGGCGGGCGGGCTTAGGGGCGGTCGATCAACACCTTCAATTTCAAACGACCGTCATGGCCCGGCCTGTCCGGGCCGCCCATTCTCCCCGACCTTGTAGAGTTCGCGGTTGCGTCGTTGCAGACCCTTCCGCGCCCTTGGGTGGGAACGGGTCCCCCGGACGAGCCGGGGGATGACGAGCCTTAAGGCGACGATCGAGTCATCGATCTAAGCCGCCGCCGCGTCTGCAGCACCAGTGGCCCCCGGCCAGAGGCCGTGGGTTGAGGTGGTCAGGTAGGCGCGGTCTTTCAGCCGGAGGGTCGGCGACGGGATAACCCCCGCCTGAGGGGCGTGACGCTGGGGGTAACCGTTGAGGTCAGCAGGCGGGATCGGGCGGCCGGGGCGGCCGGGGGCTTGGCGAGAACCGCTAGGGCCGAGCTCTTTGGGGCCGAGCTCTTTGGGGCAGCGCCATCGGGCAGACCGGTTGCCCGTTCAAGCAGGTTCCGCAGGGTGGGCAGGGTGGTGTCGCGGATGTGGGGCGGGAGCTGGTCGCGCCGCCGCTCGGCGCTGGCGGCCACGAGGCCCAGGGACTTCAGGAAGCGGGGCAGGCTGACGGGTTCGTAGTCGCGGTCTCGCTCACGCTCCACCTCGAGACGATCGGGCGACTCTTCGCGTTCAGGCGTCTCTTCGCGTTCAGGGGCTTCGGCCGCCTCGGGCCGTTCATGCTCACGGGGCTCGGCGGACGATGCGGGCCGGGCCGCGCCCATCCCCGACACGCCCCAATGGCTGAGGCGGATGCCCATCCGGACGGCGAAGAAGCAGCGCTGGAACTCGGCGGTGGCCTTGAGGAACAGGGAGATGTCGCGGTCGTCGCGGGCCCGCCTGGCGATCTCGCCGGCCGCCTGGGCCAGTTCGAACGCGCACTCGGTCATCGCCGAGAGCATCTCGCGGTGGCGCGGGTCGCCGGAGGGGATGGCCTCTTCCATAGGAACAAAGATAGAACATTATCGCTGAGTGTCAAGCGCTATGGTCCGGTTACGGCCTCGTGTCACAGCTTATGCCCGCCGGGAAGGTCGGGGACTGTGGAGACTGCTGATGGCGGGCCAGCGGTCGGGGCCCTACCCCCGCGCCTTCACCGGGGCCGCGCCGTCGACGTAGCTTTCGTTGAGGTAGACTTCCGCCTCCTGGGCCGAGAGGGCGGGGGCGTAGCCGAACCCCTGGCCGTAGTCGCAGCCCAGCGACAGCAGCTGGCGGGCCATGCCGGCGTTCTCGACGCCCTCGGCGACCACCTCGAGGTCCAGGTCCTGGCCCAGCTTCACCACCGAGGTGACGATCTTCACCGAGCCCGGGTTGCTGGACATGGTGCGCACGAAATAGCGGTCGATCTTCAGGGTGTCGAAGGGCAGGCGGGTCAGGTAGCTCAGCGATGAGAAGCCAGTGCCGAAATCGTCAAGGGCCAGGGCCGCGCCAGCCGAGCGCAGGTCGCCCAGCACGATGGCCGCGCGGTCCGGGTCGCGCATCACGTCGCCCTCGGTGACCTCCAGCTTCAGGGCGCCGGGGGGCAGGTCGGTGTCGGCGCGGATCGACCGCACGTCGGCCACCAGATCGGGCCGGTCGATCTCGCCGGTGGAGAGGTTGACCGCGACGGTGAGGTCTCCGGCAGCGCGGTGGCGCTTGCGCCAGATCGACAGCTGGGTGGCGGCCTCGCGCATCATCATGGCGCCGAGTTCAGCCATCAGGCCCATCTCTTCGCAGAGCGGCAGGAACTCGTCGGGCATCACCATGCCCCGGCGCGGATGGTGCCAGCGGACCAGCGCCTCGAAGCCGGACAGGGCCCCGGTCGAGAGCCGTACGATCGGCTGGTAAAACGGCATCAGCTCGCCACGGCGCAGCGCGCCCTTCAGGTCGCCCTCCAGCGCCAGGCGGGACAGGCCGTCGGTCTCCAGGCCGCGGCCATAGGCGGCGGCGCCGCCGCGACCGTGGCTCTTGGCGGATTCCACGGCCAGCTCGGCGCGGCGCAGCACCTCGGCAGCCTCCGGGGCGTCCTCGCCGCCCGTCACCGTCACGGCGCCGATGGAGAGCGTCGGATGGATATCGAAGCCCGCCACCCGCAGAGGCTGTTCCAGGGCGCGGCGCAGAGCCTCGGTTCCGGGCGACACCGCCAGCGGCGACAGGGCCACGAATTCGTCCTCGCCGATGCGCCCCAGCAGGGCGCCGGGCGGGAAGGCGGCGGAGAGGCGCGAGCCCAGAGCCGCCAACACCAGGTCGGCGCGCTCGTGGCCCAGAGCCTCGTTCAGGCGGCGCAGGCGGTCCAGGTCGGCAACGATCAGCTCGTGGTCGCCCGGCTGCTGCAGGCGCTCGCGCGCCAGGGTGATGAAACTGCGGCGGTCGGCAAGGCCGGTCAGCGGATCGATCCCGGAGGCGGCAAAGCGCACCTCGGCGGCGACGACGCCCGCCGCACGGACGCCCTCCTCCAGCCAGACGCCGCGCCAGACGCAGGGCGGACCGCCGCGAATGCGCAGGCGCACCGCCACCTCGCCCCCAGGCTCCTGGAAGCGCAGGACCTCTTCAGCCAGCGCCCGGTCCTGTGGCAGGGCCAGGGCGCGCAAGGCGGCGGACGAACAATCCGGCGCGAGCGGCCCCAGGCCCAACGCCCGGGTGGATCCGGTCAGGCGCAGACGATCCTTCTCCGGCTCCCAGACCCAGAGCGCGACTTCCGCCGCACCCAGAGCCTCGAGAGTCGCCGTGGCGTCCCACATCGAGCGGTCGTTGGCCATTCCGTCCTGAAGTTCGTGTCCGCGCCACAGGCGCCGGCCCTAGACCGACACCCCCTCATCCGGTCCGTCGTGCCCGCCATAGGGGCTCGTCCGACCGAACAGAACATGGTCTCGCCAAGCGCCGTTAATTTTCAGATAAGCCCGCGCGAACCCCTCCTCGGCGAATCCAGCCTTCAGAAGCAGATCGCGGGACGGCGCGTTGTCCGGAATGCAGGCCGCTTCCAGCCGGTGAAGGGCCAGGGTGCGGAAGGCGAATTCGCAAAGACCGCGCACGGCGCCCAGGGTCAGGCCCTGTCGCGTGAAGGGCCGACCGCACCAGTAGCCGACCGAACCCATCTGGGCGACACCACGGCGGATGTTGCTGAGCGTGATGCCACCCGTCAGGGCGTCATCCGAGGCGCGGAACACGAAAAGCGGGTAGGCCAGCCCCGCCTCCCGGTCGCGCCCATAGGCCATCAGCCGGCGGCGGAAGGCGGCACGGGAGAGATCCTCGGCCGGCCAGGTGGGCTCCCACGGCTGCAGGAAGGCCTGGCTCCGGGCCCGCAGTTCACGCCACTCCGCGAAGTCTCCGGCCCGCGGCGGACGCAGCCAGACCCCCTCGCCCTCGACACGAAGGCCGCTCTCCGGCGCGATCCAGTCCAGCAGGGCCATGCATCGAAGCGTCGCGTAATTCGCGGCGGGGTCAAGGGGGTCGGACACGGACGCCCCAAGGCCATGCCGTGGCGCGGGCGCGCCAAGTGGTCGCACCTGCTAAAATCACCTGCGAAATCCATCGTTAAGCGCCGTACCCGCAAGCTGCGGCGAGGTTCGAGGAGATCCGGGCGCCATGCGCCGACCCGTGGGGAACAACACTGCAGCGAGCGCGGCGTGGATGGACTCGGTGTTCTCCGCCCTCGAGGACGTGCGCCAACTGACCGAGGACATGCTGCCGGGCGCGACGGCGAGGCTGATGTCGCCACAGGCCGAAGACCGGCTGGCCCGCATCGCGATCGACACCGATCAACCGGCGGTCGATGGCGCGGATGGCGCCGCGGTCGCCCTGCGGCTCGACGACGATGTGGTGGTGGCCGTGCTCGGCGTGCAGTTCCCGGGCCCACCGCCGGCCGACACCGCCGATCGGCTGGCGCGCCTGGCACGCGTCGCGCGCTTCCCGCCCGCCGTGGCCGACCACACCGAGGTCCGCCGCGCCGCCCTGATGTTCGTGGTCCGGTCTATCCCCCTGCGGGTCATGTTCCTCGATCACGACCTGCGCATCCTGGCCGCCAGCCCTCAGTCCGCCGATGACATCGCGATGCCGGAGGCCGATTTCCTGGGCCAGCAGATCCACAGGCTGCGACCGGAGATGTTCGCGCGTTTCCGGAGCGTCTTCGAGCGCGGCCTGCGCGGCGAGACCGTCCGCACGCCGCGGCTGCGTTCACAGATCGGCGACGGCC